>NZ_CP038800.1:1460239-2190358 GCF_024400535.1 Treponema denticola | reverse complement strand
CAGTTAAAACCTGACTGGAAAGCTAAAACGGCCTCCTCTCTTTTAAATTCGGCTAAAAGTTTTTCCAAGTCATCATGTATCTTCATATTACCGATGATGGGGCGTACGGCTCCGGCTCCGGCTCCGTATTTTTCGATAGCCTCAATAGCCGCCTTTTTAAGCCTCGGATGATTTGCAAAGCCTAAATAGTTGTTGGATGAAAGGTTAATAACCTTTTTTCCGTTAATAATACATTCGGCATCGCTCGGCCCTTCAAGCGTAACAAGCTCTTTATATAAGCCCTGCTCTTTTAATTCTTGAACTTTTTTTTGTAAAAACTCCATATCATGGATATTCGACATAGTTTCCCCCTAATAAAATGTTTAAAATTCTTAAAGATTAAGTGGACTTTAAGACTGAGATATTATTTATCTTTTTAGCGATATTGTCAAGAGCCGTAAATAATCCGATTTTTTACACTAGACAATTTATAAAAAAGCGGTTAAAATAGTAAATATGTAGTAAAAAACAGGTTTTAGATTTACTTACCACAAAATTTGGAGGATTAGTTTATGAGGAAAAAGTTTTTTTTGTTTACGGCTGTTTTAATTGCCGTATTTTTATCGGGCTGCAATCAAAATGTTGACACGGCTAAAAAAACCGAAAAGCCGTCCATCGTCCCCCCCCCCCGGGTTCAGTAACAAAATATAAAATTACAGTAACCCGGCCCGAAAACGGCAAAATTGAAGTAAGCCCCTCTCTTCCTGCCGACGGAAAGGTTGATAAGGGCAGCGAGCTGACCTTTACGCTTTCCGCAAACACAGGCCATAAGGTTAAAGAGCTTATTATAAACGGTATAACATATTCGGATGTTACAGATAGTACCATTACGAAAAAGGTAAAAATCGAAAAAAATACGGCAGTTTCAGCTGTAGTGGAAGAGGAAGCAAGCCAGCCGGCAGAACAAATAACTATTGGAAATTCGGTTATCTATGTTACTAAAGATGAGGGCGGTAATATAATTAAGGCAAGCGGAGATATAACATTAGATAAAGTTGAAGAACTAGCAGAAAAAAGCACTAATAACGTAATAATAAACACAGATGCTCTTACCATAAAATCGTTTAAAAAGGAAAATAAGGACTTCACCGCTTACAAAATAAGTAAAGATGCATTAAAAAAAGCTGCAAAGGCATTAAGTGTTTTAAATATCGAAAATGCAGACAGCACCAAACAAAACATTACACTTGATGAAAATGCAAACATAAAAACTATCAGCGGCGATATTTCATTAGAAGATATTATGGAATGTACTAATGAAGAAACAACGGAAATAGCAAAATATATTGCTTATAATTTAAAAGAAAAAACAGAGCCCGATTTTGATTCAGCAAACTTAAAAATAAATACTTTTAATAAAACGCGAAATGCCGAAAATATTGAATGGGAATATATATCTACTCCTATTACTCCAAAATTTTTAAAAGAAACTAAACTTAATGCACTTAATAAAGCGGTTTTGAATTTTAAAGATGGTGATATAAATGTTCCTGTAGCATTTAAAAGCACTTTAACAGATTATTTTGATGTAAATGAATTTTATAAAGAAGTAACAACAAATGGAAAACTAAATATATTAAAAGATACAAATATAACTGTAAAAAATGATAAAGCGAATAATATTCAAATTTTATTAAGGGATTTGCAAGAAAAAAATCTTAACGGTTCAGGTCATACTTATACTCCATATATTGACAGTGCAGATTTATTAACACTAATTAAAAATGAAAAGTTGAAAGATGCTCTTGTTATCGGTGACATGTATGTAAAAGGTAATGTAAAAAATTTACTGCCACTTCTTATAGGATCAAATAAAATTGAAGAAATTAATAATGGTATAAAATTTTTAAATGTAAAGGAGTTTAAGTGTCCAGGACCAAATGTTACTGAATACGATGGTGGAGAAAATAATATAGAACCTTTACCTATGGAACAATTATTGGAATTTCGTAAAAGAACTAGTATAGTGAGAGATGATGTATTAAAAAAAGATACCAGATCAACAAGAATACAAAATTTAATTTTAGAAAATATAGATACTACCACTGTAAGTGAAAAAAACTTACAATTACTACATTTTGAAAGAAATTCTACAGCTGGAAATATAATATTTAAAAAATGTAATTTATCAAAATTGCAATATATAGGGACTTCAGGTACTGCAAATGTTATATTTGAAAATACAACCTTACCACAAACAATGGCTCAAACTACAATAAATGGTAATTTAATATTAAAAAATGTAACTTTTCCAAAAGAAGAATTTAATAATAATCCTGAATATGACTTCACTGATTTACCATACAATACTCCAAATATAACATATAGTTTAGAAATATATGGTGAAATAAAAGATAGTATTTTAAAAAATGCAACTCCTGAACAATTAGATTCATTAGTTCCACAAGAAAATATGCCTAAAGAATATAAGGGTTCAGAGGAAATATATAATAGACTTAAGAAAATATTTAAAGGTGAAGCACAAATAATAAATGGAAATCCAAATCCTAATTATCATGGTTCCATACAAAAACAACAAAGTCAACTTCTCGCTTTATTACAAACCCAAAATAAATCCCGCGGTTAGTTGATTTGTGCGGTTTTTTGAAAATATGCGGGCAATTACTGCGCTTCTGATGTAACCGGCGACATCCATGCCGCTTCTGAAAATCCTCGGTGTATCAGAACTGCCATGGATGGCAGTGGTTCCAAGCTACAGCAAGTTTTTTCGTCAGAAAAACTTGTCGTTGAACAGCGTACACGGATGTACGCTGTTCAACAGACCTGCGGTACTTTTTTGCCTAACTCCTTGCATCTGCTCCGCCTATTTGCAAAAAGTTGATTTTTATAGAGCCTTTATTTCTTCAACGGAAAGGCCTGTTCCTTCAGCTATTTTATCAATATCAAAACCAAACTGCTTAAAAGCCTTAGCCGTTTCAAGTTTGGTTTGGTATGTTCCATCAGAAAAGCCTCGCTTAATACCCTGTTCAATCCCTTTTTCAATTCCTTCGGCAAAAGCTATTTGTCTTTCTTCAGCTCTCTGTACTGCGATGTCTGTATCATAATCATATTCTGCTACTAACATATTTATAATTTTTCTATTTCCGCTTGAGTAAGCCCTGTACCCTCAGCAATTTTTGCTATCGGTATACCCATTTTCTTAAAAGCTAAAGCTGTTTTTATTACTCCATCGGAAAAGCCTCGCTTAATACCCTGTTCAATACCTTGTTCAATACCCTGTTCAATACCTTGTTCAATGCCTTCGGCAAAGGCTATTTCCCGTTCTTCTGCTCGTTGTACGGCTATATCGGTTTCATAATCATATTCGGCTAGTAACATATTTAATACCTCCTTAGTTTTGCGTTTTAGGTAGTCTCGCAAAATATTGTTTGTTATACATTCTTCAATCGCTTTTTGAAAGCCGGTTTGAGGCTCTATCTCTTTCCATTTTCTTACCGTTTCTACAAATATACTGTATTCTTGCATTGTCTGACAGTTTTCTAATAAAGGATGGCGGTTTTGATGATTAATGTTTATTACCTTAACTATCAATTCAAGAGAAGTATCTTCTGTCTTTTCTATAAAAGCATCCGATAGTTTTAATGTTTTATCACAGGGAAAGGTCTCTTCTCCATTATAGAAAACATAAAACTCAGGTCTTGGAATGTGTAGAAGTTTACGATTATATTTTTCCTTTGATTCAAAGATAGTCTCATACAGGCGGCTGACATATTCAAGACAGCGTAAGGGCATGTTGGGATTTATGGTTGATTGATGTTCTGCAAGCACTATGATTTTATTGTCAACGAGATAAGACACATCATTATAAAATGACATATACAAAACCTGATCAAGTCGGATGTTTTTTAACTGATCCATATCTGTAAGCTTGGTATTATGCAAAGCATTATATAGCGATAAAAAATTCTCTTTAGCTTTTTCATCTTCACTGAAAAGATCAACGAAGACAGAGTCTTTATATTTTCTGTTTGAAGTACCCATATGTGTTTCCTCACTGGTTGTATTATAGCATAGATTAACGGGTTTTCAAAGGTATAAACCGGCTTTTTTATCTTTAATATCAAATTATTTTGCACAATCATACATAGCGGTAGAGCAACGTTGATATGGATAATTGAAAAATACCCTATTCTATGATATAATCAGTTTATAGGATGTATACTTTTTGCACATCGAGGGCTCTTTTTCAATGCAGTGCAGGGTATGCTCTTGTTTCAAAGAAAGAAGAAATTAAAAAATTATAATAGGCGATTGATTTTAAAATGCACAATGAAGTAAGAATTTTATTTGAGGACAATTTTTTTGCGGTAGTTTTAAAAAACTGCGGGGACAATTCTCAAGTCTTTTTTAAAAAGACCTTTAGCGAAAAAAAATATGCCGAGGCAGTCAACCGATTGGATAAGCCTGTAAGCGGTTTAGTTCTCATAGCTTTTTCTCCTGCAATGCACACAAAGCTAAATAATCTTTTTAAAGAAAAAAAGGTAGAAAAAGAATATTGGGCAATCTGTAAAAAAATAGAAGAATTAAACTCGGCGGCCGATCCAGGAATAAACCGCACCGCTCCAGTTCTTTATAAAAAAGAATTCTGTGAAAATTATCTTGAATTCAATACAAAAATACAAAAGGGCTTTGTAACGGAATCAAAACAAAGAGGAAAAAAAGCATCTCTTTATTGGCAGCTTTCAGGGATTGGCGATAACTATAATTTTTTACGCATTTTCCCCGAAACAGGCCGCACCCATCAAATCCGTATTCAGCTTTCTCATTTGGGGATACCTATAAAGGGAGACATCAAATACGGTTTTGAGCGTACCGAAAAATCCGGCGGGATCAGGCTCCACGCCCATTCCCTAAAATTCGAACATCCTGAAACAAAAAAGCAAATAGAAATTTCAGCCCTTCCCCCGTCTCCCGATCCGCTATGGACAGCCTGCATCGAAGCCTGCTTGAAGGCTAAAAACCTTTCTTAAAAATATTTCTAGCCCTATATGTGGACAGTATTGTTTTTTTATGTACAATGGTTTTGAGATATGAAAAAAGAAAAATTGAGCGGGCCTGATGGCTTTGAAATTTACTATTCTTCAATGTTTGGAGAGAGGTGGCCTATTCTTAAGGCTTCTTTATTAAAAGAAAGCAAGGCTGTTGCTTATGATAAAAATTTAACAAAAACTTATTATCTGGACTATGCGAGTGTTCAGGCCGCTATGGCTCTTCCTTCGCTTGAGGATGGCTGCTGTCTTGATATGTGCGCCGCTCCAGGCGGTAAAACTCTTGTGCTCTTAAACAAAATGGGAGGAGAGATACAGGCTAATGAGATTTCTGCCGAAAGACGGAATCGGCTTATAAGGGTTTTGGATGAACATGTGCAAGAAAAAGACCGGAACCGCATAAAAGTTTCTTCTTATGATGCAGCCCGTATGCCCCGTTATTGTCACGAGGTTTATGAAAGGATTTTGCTGGATGCGCCTTGTTCTTCTGAAAGGCATGTTCTCCAAAATGAAAAGTATTTAAAACAGTGGACTGAGGCCCGTATAAAAAATCTTGTACAAAGACAATGGGCTCTTTTATCTGCGGCGTTTTTACTTTTAAAGCCTGCAGGCTTTTTGGTTTACTCTACATGTGCTCTCTCCGATGCTGAAAACGATAATTTAATAGAAAGATTGCTATCAAAATATAAGGATAAAGTAGAAACCGTACTTATCCCTCAAGATTCTTTTGTTCCAATAGTGCCTGAAAAAACTAAGTACGGATACCGCTTTCTTCCTGATCTGGCAGAGGGTTCAGGTCCTATATATTTTTCTCTTATTAAAAAGAAATAAAGCCCTGTAATTTTAAATTTATTCTGAAGAGTTTAAAAATATTAATATAATAAGCTGCTTTTATTTCCATATATACCACCCAACCATTAATATCTGGTTATTTATTCTTATTGATTATTTTTTATTTATGGTGCGGTTACCCTGAGTGAAAAAATATATTGACAAAGTTGTAATTTTCGGTTAATATGTAGCCCATGTCTAACAATACGGTATGCTTAAATTCGGAGATAAAAGGCGTAATCTTTTATACCGAAAAATCAAACGAGTTTACAGCTCTGGCAGAGCAGATAAGAGTCTACACTTCAAAAAAACGGACTATCTTGGATCCGAGAACAATAGTGTTTTTGAACATTATGCTTTCACTCATAACTACGGTTTCTTCATCTATTTCTGCAAATATTTTTATTTTTTTGGTGTCTTTGGGCATTGTATGCCTTTTTAAGATGTACAAAAAGGCAGTAAAATATATCTTCATATTCTTTTTAGCGCTCGCTCTTCCTTTTGGGATAAAAGCCTTGTCCGGCCTTCCCATACAGTTTTTGATTAACTCCGTTTCTCTTATTGCCATGGGTGTGCAAAAATTTTTACCCTTCCTTATGGCGGCAATGGTAATTTTTAACAAGGTGGATACAAAAAGTCTCGTAAGCTCTCTAAACAAAATGAAGCTCCCAAAGGGAATAATGCTCGGCTTTACGGTTGCAGTACGTTTTTTGCCTACCATAAAAAAAGAGATGACCATAATCACAAACAGCATGAAAATGAGAGGAATCGAAATAGGAACAAAAAATATCTTTTTTCATCCGATTCAAAGTCTGGAGTACGCCCTCGTTCCGGTTCTTTTTAGAGCAACCTCGCTTGCAGACGACATGACTGCTGCAGCCCTCGTAAAAGGAGCCGAATCCCCAAAAACTTCAGCAGAGCTTTTTAAAATCAAATTCGGAATAATCGATTATGTCTTTGCCCTATCATCCATTTTTGTTGTCGGTGCCGCAATCATATTCGACTTCGATTCCGTATTTATGAGGCTCTTTTAAAGGACGATAAAATGAATACGGTAGTAGAATTAAAAGATGTTTCTTTTATATATGAATCCTCAAAAGACGGAAGAGCAAATTTAAAAAAGACTTCTCTTAATATCAAAAAAGGAGAATTCTTACTTGTTACGGGCATAAGCGGCTGCGGAAAATCTACGCTGACAAAATGCATCAACGGCCTTATTCCTCGGTTTTACGAAGGAGAATTTTCAGGTTCCGTTTTTATCAATGAAAAAGATATTTCGAATTTCAGCATAGATGAAATTTCAAAAGATATAGGCTCGGTTTTTCAGTCTCCTAAGAGTCAGTTTTTTACCGATGACGTAATTTCGGAACTCAGCTTTCCTTGCGAAAACTACGGAATTTCCCGCGATGAAATTATAGAAAGGATTGCCGAAGTTTGTTCCATTTTACATATCGAAAATCTTTTAACCGAAAAACTTGAGAGCCTCTCGAACGGACAAAACCAAAAAATAGCTATTGCCTCGATTTTAACCTTGAGACCTAAGATTATAGTCCTTGATGAACCCTCGTCCAATCTGGATTTTAACTCTATCCTCATTTTGGTCGATATTTTAAAAATTTTAAAACAAAGAGGCTTTACTATAATCATAGCGGAGCACCGCCTTCATTATCTAAAGGATCTTTTTGACAGAGTTATCTATATAAATGAAGGAAGTATACAAAACGAATACACTCGTGAAGAATTTTTAGCCCTTACAAATACGGAGTTAAATTCTAAAGGTTTAAGAAGTTTACATCTTTTTACAAATGAAAATGGTGCAGAACCCATCGGCCCTGTACATAATAAATTTAACTCCGATACGGAAGCCGAAAAAATATGCAGCCTTTCGGATATTTCGTTTTCGTTTAAAGACGGAACCGAAATTTTAAACTCGGTTAATTTAGACCTTTACAAAAACGACATTGCCGCCCTTACCGGAAAAAACGGAGCGGGAAAAACAACTCTCGCAAAAATCATATCGGGTATTTACCGCCAATCTGCCGGAAGCATTAAATTCGGTGACAAAATTTTGAACGAAAAGGAAAGAGTGAGCCGCACAAATTTTGTTCTTCAAGATGTTGAATATCAGCTTTTTGGTGCAGATGTTTTTTCCGAGCTTTTGATAGGAAACAAACAGCTTGAAAATGTAAATGGAAAAATAGAAAAAGCCTTAAAGAAGCTCAACCTTTACGATTATAAAGATGAGCATCCCTTTTCTCTTTCGATGGGACAAAAACAAAGGCTTATAATAGCGGCCACCTATGTTAGAGGCTGCCCGCTTACAATTCTCGATGAACCGACAAGCGGCTTGGATTACGGAAATATGGTCAGGGTGGGAGAACTTATCGAAGAGATAGCCGAGACTTCGGCAGTGCTTATAATAACCCATGATTTTGAATTTATCTCTAAGATATGCAACAGGTTAATTCTTTTAAAGGATAAAAAAATAGCCTTAGATTCGAGGCTTGAAAAAAACGATAAAAAACTGGAAAGTATTTTTTCCACATATTTATAAATTATGGAGGACTTTATGGAAAAGTCAAACAAATTTAAAACAAAGGATTTTGTTTTTATCGGAATAATGACCGTAGTTTATATTGCGGTCTTTATGGTCATAGGTTTTGTTACTGCGGCAATAAATCCCTTTTTACATGCCTTTTCGCCTGCTATCACCGGGCTTGTCGTCGGAACAATTTATTTGTTTTTGGCTATCAAGGTTCCCAAATTCGGTGTCTTTACGATCAGCCAGCTCTTGCTCATTATGATTGTTTTGATTTTGGGAATGGGATATCTTCCATGGTTGATAGGTATGTTTATCGGAGCCTTGCTGGGCGACATAGCAGCCAATACCTCAAAGTATAAGAACAAGTATACGATAGCCATTGCAAGCGGCTTTATATGCTTGGGAAGTGCTTCAGGAGGCGTTATTCCGGTTCTCTTCTTTGTAGAGCATTATAAAAAATTCTGCTTTGAAAGAATGCAGATGAATGAAGCTCAGGTGGAACAAAGCATTGCAGCAAGCGCAGGATACCTCGGAGTCATCATACTAATTGCGACATTTGTCTTGGGCTTTGCAGGAGTTCTTATAGGCTCCAAAATATTAGGAAAACATTTTAAAAATTCCGGAATAAAATAAGACAAAGGTCAAACACTAAATTCAAATGTCAATTAAATAAACCGCGGCGGACACAAAGAGCACAAGAGAATTTTAAGGATAATAATACTACGGCATCCTCAAATTTCTTTGCACTATTTACCAAGTTGTGCGGAAGCTCAACTCTCTCTGCGGTTTATTTGTCAATCAGCCAATCTTTAATAGTGCGTTTTTCTTGTAGCACTTATAAGAACAGTATTACATAATAGTAAGCATAAAACAAATTCTATTGACAACTCTACTTTTTTCAAATATAATTCAAAAAATTGGAGAAATTATGTACATCAAAAAGCTTATCGGAAAAAAATGTTATCTTGCCCCAATGAGGATTGAAGATGCGGAAAAATATGCTGTCTGGGCAAATGATCAGGAAGTGTCTGAATATCTTAACTTTGCTTCTTCGATTATAGGCCTTGAAGCCGAGCGCATTGTAATCGACAGGATTTCAAAAGAGCATAATTACGCAATAGTAGATTCCGAGACCGATGAACTTATAGGAAATATGGGGCTTATGAGTATCAATCATATGAATAGAACAGCCGAGATCGGTATCTTTATAGGTAACAAGGCCTACTGGTCAAAGGGATACGGTACCGAGGCTATGTGCCTTCTCATAAACTATGCCTATCAAAAACTAAATTTAAATAACATAATCTTAAATGTATATTCTTATAATGAAAGAGCTGTTAAGGCTTACGAAAAGGTTGGCTTTAAAAAAATAGGCGCAAGAAGAGGAGCTCTAATCCGTAACCGTAAAATGCACGACATAATCTTAATGGATATTATCCCTGAAGACTTTTACGCAAAGCATCCTGAGTTTGAAGTATAATAAAAATTATTCTTTGTTTAAGGCTTTTTACTTTCTATCCCGAGAAATTAAGATTAAGCGTACAAGGTTGGCGACAGCCGTTAAAGCAGAAGCTACATAAGTCAAAGCTGCTGCCGTTAGAACCTTTTTTACCCCTTTAAGTTCTTCTTGGTTTAAAACGGCATTGTGTTCCAATATTTTTAAGGCCCTCCTTGAAGCGTCGATCTCAACCGGCAGGGTTACAAGATAGAATAAAACTGCACAGGCAAAAAGGATTATACCTATATTTAAAAGAAAATTCATTTTGAAGATAATGCCTGCAAGGGCGAGGTAAGGACCGGCTGCCGAACCTATATTTGCAACCGGTACCAGCGTACTGCGTAAAACAAGGGGGCCGTATTTTTCTTTATCCTGAATAGCATGTCCGGTTTCATGGGCCGCAACTCCCACAGCAGCTATAGATGTTTGGTCATAAACAGGCTCCGAAAGTTTTAAAACCTTATTAGACGGGTCATAGTGGTCGCTTAAGCTTCCTGCCGTTTTTTGAATTCTTACCCCTAAAATAGAATTTGTTCTAAGTAAAAGAGAGGCTGCCTCTTTTCCCGATATCTTTCTCATAGTTTGTATTTGAGAATACTTTGAAAATGTTGCTTTTACTTTAAACTGAGCATATATTGACAGCAGTAAGGTGGGTACAACCAAAACCAGATAATAATAATCAAAATACATAAACTCCTCCAAATAAAATTAAAATTTAACCTCAATAAATATCGGCTCGTGCACACATAGTAATTCGGAAAGAGGAATGTCTACTGTTCCCTTGTTTCTGTTTTTTGAAACGCTTCCGAAAGGTTTTATTGTTATGCTGTTTATTTTTCGGGGGCATGTAAGCGAAATATTAAATTTCGATTTTTTGAGTTCTTTCGCCAGTTTTTCTCCATAGCCCTGCTTTATCAGGTCTTCATATTCTGCAGCACTTAAATTTTCACCGGTTATTGCAGGTGCCATTAAAAGATCTATATATTCTCTATCATCTTCCGAAAGCATATTAACAAATTCTTTTATATTTTCAGGACCTATGCTTAAATATAAAAGACCGGCTTTTATATCGGTTTTAACAAAGGCATTGTCATTATTCATGTCTTTGCTCATTATTTTTATCTTTGCATTGATACCTGCGATTGATTCGGTTGACATAGATAAAACCTTGATTCCTTTATCTTCAAGGGCTTTTTTGATTTCTTCCGTTTTGAAGATAGAAGAACTTTCTGCTTTTTCTGCATCGGTAAATTGAGCTGTATTTTCAAGAAGCATATCAACTGTTGCTCCGGTTTTTATATCGAGCGTGATAACTGCGTCACCGGATTGCTGAATAAAGATATCGGCTTTTGGGGCACATGCAGACAGAACAAAGATTGTTAAAGTAAAAAGACCTGTTATTTTTAAAATATTTTTCATTTTTTTCTCCATAATAATATAAAAAACAAAATAGGTTAAAGGTTTCACATTTCTTTTTCATCGGCAGAAAAGGCTGCTTTTTTTAGGGCATCATTTACTGCATCTAAAAGGGCTTTACTTGTGATTGTTGCCCCGCCTATTATATCAACATCGGTAGAATTGGATTCTATAATTTTTTTAGGCAAGAACTCAAAAACGGTATCGCTATAACCGGGAGTATCGGAATATTCCAAAATATCTATATTTTTTATTTCATTTTTTTCTATATGAACCCTTACACTTATGTTTCCCATGAGGCTTTCAGCCTTGCCTTCAAATATACCCGATATAAAATTTTCCTTTGATTTTCCCCCGCATGCAGCAAGAAAGAATAAAAAAGTCAAAATAAAAATTATATGCACAAAATCTGTTCTCTTATTCATATTTTAGGATTATAGTATAGAATTCAAATATTGTAAAGCTGTAGAATCGAGCTTAGGCATCTATTGAAAAAATACCTCTTTATGGATATAATGAACTTGTTGTATTCTTACAATTTTTGAGTGAGGTTAATATGAAAAACAATATAAATTATTTTACATCGGAGTCGGTAAGTGAAGGACATCCCGATAAGCTCTGCGATCAGATTTCGGATGCTGTTTTAGATGCCTGCTTAAAAGATGACCCTGAAAGCCATGTAGCCTGTGAAACCTTTGCCTCTACCGCTTTGGTGCTTGTCGGCGGAGAGATAACCACCAACACCTATGTAGATATTCAAGAGATTGCACGGACTATAGCCGAAGAAATAGGCTATACAAATACCGATTTCGGGTTGGATTGCCATTCTATGGCCGTTATGAATATGATTCATGCTCAGTCCCCCGACATTTCGCAAGGGGTAGACGGTACGGGGCTTGATGAATATAAGGGCCAGCAGGGGGCCGGAGATCAGGGTATGATGTTCGGTTTTGCCTGCAAGGAAACCCCGGAACTGATGCCTGCTCCCATTATGTTTTCGCACTCAGTATTGAGGTATGCGGCAAAGCTCAGAAAGGAAAAGGTTATTCCCTGGCTTCGCCCCGATTCAAAGACTCAGATTACCGTAAAATATGAGGGCTTTAAACCTATTAAGATAGACACGGTTGTGCTTTCTCATCAGCATTATCCCGATGTTCAATATGACGAGTTAAAAGATACTCTAATCAATCGGGTTATTAAGCCTGTTTTGGGACCGACCGGGCTTTTGGCCGATGATACCAAGTATTTTATCAATCCTACAGGCCGCT
Organism: Treponema denticola; assembly: GCF_024400535.1. NCBI lineage: Bacteria > Pseudomonadati > Spirochaetota > Spirochaetia > Treponematales > Treponemataceae > Treponema > Treponema denticola. The sequence continues at coordinate 2,177,755 of NZ_CP038800.1, read as the reverse complement.
TTGTTATAGGAGGCCCCTTTGGCGACACAGGTCTTACCGGAAGAAAAATAATCGTAGACACCTACGGTGGAATGGGAAGACATGGAGGAGGCGCTTTTTCGGGTAAGGATCCGTCAAAGGTTGACCGCTCTGCTGCCTACATGGCCCGATACATTGCAAAGAACGTAGTAGCCGCAGACCTTGCACGCCGCTGCGAAGTTCAGTTAGCCTATGCAATCGGTGTTCCGTTTCCTGTTGCCGTAAGAGTTGATACTTTCGGTACGGGTGAAGTTCCTGAAGAAAAAATAGAAAGGGCAATAAAAGAAGTTTTTGACATGTCTCCGGCAGGCATCATAAAGACTCTGGATTTAAAGCGCCCCATCTATAAAGAAACGGCAGCCTACGGCCACTTCGGACGCCCCGAATTCTCATGGGAAAAAACCGACAAGACGGAAGCTCTAAAGAAGGCGATTAAATAAGCTTGTCTGTTCTTTATTTTTACAGTAAAGGTTTAAGGGAATTATTTAAATGAAAGAGATCGACGATTTTTTTAAGAGAAATAATTTTGATTATAAAATTGATATTGACTATGCAGCTTCAATCCTTTTGGAAGATATGAAAAATGGCTTGGAAAGCGAAGCTGAGTCTGTTTCTTCTATGGATATGATTCCCTTATGGAAAAATCTTCCCACCGATGTCCCTAAGGATAAAAAGGTAATAATCATCGATGCCGGAGGAACCAATTTTAGGGCCGGTATTGTCTATTTTGACAAAAAAGGAATGCCCGAAATTCTTTCTTTTTTTAAACATCCTATGCCTGCTCTTGACAGGGAAATGAGCAATGAAGAATTTTTTGACAGCATTGCAGAATACTTAGAGCCTTTAAAAGATGAGTCTGATATGATTTCTTTTTGCTTTTCCTATGCAATAAAGATTTTTCCCGACGGCGGCGGACAGGCTATTAAACTTTCAAAAGAAATAAAGCTGCCATATATCGGCGACTGTAAAATAAATGAGGGGCTTTTGCAAGCCTTATCTCGTAAGGGTTGGAAAAGAGTAAAAAAAATTATAATGGTGAACGATACGGCCGCAGTTCTTCAGTCCGGAATTTTTTCTGAAACCGATGATCAGAGTTTTGACTCTCACATAGGCTTTGTTCTAGGGACGGGTCTAAATTCTGCATATATCGAATACGGAAAAATTGAAAAACTCAAAACTACCGAATTTTACGATAGGCCTCAGATAATCGTATGTGAGTCGGGGAAGAGTAATAAGATTCCTCAAAGTAAATTCGATAAAATCTTATCTGAAAATTCTAATTTAAAAAACGAGTATTTTTTAGAAAGAATGTGTTCAGGCCGCTATCTTGGAGAGCTTTGTTCTATCGCTTTAAGGGCGGGTGCTGCCGAAGGAATTTTTTCGCCGCGGGTCAACAAGATGCTTTTAAATTCCTGTGATTTTTCAACTGAAGAAATTTCTTTGTTTTTAAAGGAACAAAATCACGATAAAAATATTTTTTCCGGTATAATCGAAGCTCATTCGGTTTCGGAAGACTATGTTAAAATCTATTCCATCTGTAAATGTTTTTTTGAGAGGGCAGGAAGGCTTTCAGCTGCCGTGATTGCTGCCGCCTGTATAAAAACCGGCAAAGGTAAATCGCCGGATAAGCCTATCTGTATAAGTGCTGACGGCTCAATGTTTTTAAAAGGTTTTTTGATTAAAGAAAGAATTTTTAAGAGTTTACACACCTGCTTGACCGAAAAAAAAGGAATTTACTTTGTTATTAAAACAAACGATGAGGCCGTAACCTTGGGTACGGCTCTTGCAGCCTTTTTAAATTAAATAATAAATCTTAATTTTTTTTAATATGTTGACATTTTATCTTCTTTTTGCTAAAATATGCCTAAATAAACATTAATGTTTTATGGGAGGTATGATAAAATAGTAAACAAACAAACGGTAATGTGATAAACTGAACTAAAAAGAAGTTCAGTGGAAACCAGGCAATAGTTCGTCATGTTTAGTGGAGGCAATGACCTCCGAATGGGAGAATGAAGAGCTTTTGCCGCATCATACAGTAGTCGTTAAAGACTGAATGGGAGATTGGAATATATTACCGAAAAGACTTTCCGCTGAAACACAAAGGGAGGGAGGTCGAAATGACATTTTTTATTGGTGTGGATTTGCACAAAACACAGTTTACAGTTCATGTAAGAACGGAAGAAAGGTCTGAAACCCTAAATCAGATAAGACAATATAAAACTGATGACAAAGGTTATGCCGACTTTATGACAAGAATAAAAGCTTACAAAGAAATCGGAGCTGTTGTAAAAATTGGAGTTGAATCAACAGGGAACACCCGTTTTTTCAAACACGAGGTAGAAAAGGCAGGAGCAGAAGTTACAGTCATAAATACTTTGAAGTTCAAGGTTATAACCGAATCTGCTAAAAAAACGGATAAGCATGATGCTTGTACAATTTCAGAGTTTCTATCAAAAGACATGCTGCCTGAAAGCTATCTTTGCAGTAAAGAAACTGAAAATATGAGGCGGCTTTTAAAGTCGAGGGAAAGGCTGGTTCGCTCGATAGTAGGACAAAAGAATGAAGTGCATGCTCTTTTGGTAAGCATGGGGCTAAAAGATGAAAGCCGGAGCCTGCAAAGTAAAAAAGGACGCCGGAAAGTTCTGGACGTCCTTGAGTCGAATAACGACAACGTGCTCGAGGCACAATCAGTACAACTGATGTTTGAAATTATAAGGCAAATGGAAGAAAGTGTCAAGATAATAGAAAAACAACTTACAGAATTGACAAAGGATGATCAAATGGTAAATCGTCTTTTGAGTATACGAGGTTGTGGAAAGATAACGGCATGGACCATAAGAGCCTATACTGAGGATATGGGAAGGTTTGCAAGTGCAAAAAAATATGCAGCCTTTTGCGGACTTGTTCCATGGGTGTCTGATTCTAATGAAAGTATTAGGCATGGAAAAATTACGAAGCGAGGCCCGCAGGAATTAAGAGTGAGCTTTGTACAATTGGTAATGGGTATAAGACGTTGCAAAGATACTGCCTGTTGGCGTTTAATGCAGCGTTATGAATATATGAAAACACATAAGGGCAGCGGAAAGTCAATCATAGCCGCTGCGAGGAAGTTGGCAGAGATTGTATGGGCAATGCTCAGCAATAAAGAAGATTTTGACTGTGAAAAGATGAAAGGAACATACAACCGTATGAATCTTGCAGTTTAATTTTTATCTGCCATCTATTTTAATTTTTTTTAAGAAAGTCGATTTTGTTTGTTGACTTTTTATGGGAGATCAAAATGCGTAAATGAGTGTATATCTTCGAAGTAATTTTACTTCCGGCTTATAATACGGAAACAAAAACGAAGGACTTTTTGCGAATTTTGCTTTTTCCGTCTCCTTCTTTTTGATCACTTTAAAATTGTCTTTTATAGCCTTTTTGTAAATTTATTTTGAAGTACTCATTATCTCTCAATCTTTTTTATGGAGGAGAGTTTATGAAAAAACATCTCATGGTTATTGTTACAGGTGCCGTGATCGGTATTGCGGCCCTCGTATTGGTTAGGTTCGGAAATCCGGGAAACATGGGTTTTTGTATTGCTTGTTTTTTGCGGGACATTGCCGGTGCTTTAAAATTGCATAATGCAGGAGTTGTGCAGTATATGAGACCTGAGGTAATCGGTCTTGTTATCGGTGCCTTTGTATTGGCCTTTGCAAAAAAAGAATTTAAGCCGAGAGGCGGTTCAGCTGCATTTACCCGATTTACCCTAGGTTTCTTTGTTATGATCGGAGCCTTGGTTTTCTTAGGCTGTCCTTTAAGAATGTTTTTACGTTTGGGAGCAGGTGATTTAAATGCTGTTTTAGGTTTAGTAGGCTTTATTGCCGGAATTGTAATCGGTATTTTCTTCTTAAATAAAAACTTTTCTCTTAGCAGGGCTCATAATCAGTCAAAGCAGGAAGGTGTAATTCCTATAATCGTTATGATTGTTTTCTTTGTACTCTTGGTTGCTTTCCCATCAGCTCTTGCTTTTAGCGAAAAAGGTCCCGGTGCTATGAAGGCTCCGATTTTCTTGGCATTGGCTATAGGTCTTGTTGTAGGCGGTTTTGCTCAAAGAAGCAGAATGTGTACTGTAGGCGGAATTCGAGATGCAATCATGCTTAAAGATTTTCACCTATTGTGGGGAAGCCTTACTATTTTGGTAACTGTTTTAGTAGGTTCATTAATTTTAGGTAAGTTCAATTTAGGTTTTGCCGGTCAGCCCGTAGCCCACACAGACGGCTTATGGAATGCCCTCGGAATGGTTTTAGTCGGCTGGGCAAGTGTCCTTTTGGGCGGCTGCCCTTTAAGGCAGCTCATCTTGACGGGTGAAGGAAACAGCGACTCCGCAATTACCGTTGCAGGGCTTATAGCCGGTGCTGCCTTTGCCCATAACTTCGGTCTGGCTTCTTCCGGTAAGGGACCGACAAGTGCCGGAATGATAGCTGTTGTTGTAGGTTTGATTCTTACAGCTTTTGTAAGTATCTATTATTCTTTGAAAAATAAATAAGTTTTTATTAGGAGAAGATTATGTCTGATATTATTGTAGATGCTCGAGGGCTTGCTTGCCCTGAGCCTGTGGTTTTAACCAAAAAAGCTCTTGCAGCAAATTCTGCCTTCGTTGTGTTGGTAGATAACGAAATATCAAAAGAAAATATAAAACGCTTTTGCGATAATTCAAAGGCTAAAACAAAGATTGAACCCAGTGATGACGGCTGGAAAATTGCCGTATCAAAATAATGAAAGAGTATTTAATTACCTTTCATACACATTATGATTCTCTTGTTTGCATGAGGGCCGTGAACAAAACGGATAATGCTAAGACAGGAGAATTGACTGCAAAACTTGTTCCGGTGCCGCGCTCTGTAAGTTCAAGCTGCGGCACTGCATTAAAATTAATTTTTAAAGAAGGCCTTGCTTTTGATAAAGATTATTTTAGTCAATTTGATTATGATGCTTTTTATTATTTAAGTGAAGACGGTAAGTACGTTGAAGTGTGATGGTGCGATTAAAGGCGGCAGCGTTGATAAACACTGTCGCCGCTTTTTTATTAAGAGATTATTTTGTTTTTAATGCATCCAATTTTTGTTTTAATTCTGCAAGGGCTTTTTCTATTTCTTCATAGGTTTCTAAGGTTTCCAGATGAGCTTTTCCTTCTTTAACGATTTTTTCCAACTTTTTTTGTTCTCCCTTTTTATAATTGTCGGGATTTTTGTAGTTTACAAGCTCCTTAAGTGAAGCATCAAGAACCAAAGCCTGTAAAACCGCATTTTTTACCGCAAGGGAAGCTGCTGTGGCTCCTCCTACGGCATCAACTCCCGGAGCTCCGGGGAAACCGACATTCATTTTTTTGACATCTTCTATGGAAAGGTTTTTATACTTTTCAAAACCTTTCCCTGACAAATATTTTTTCCAGTAAGCTTTGTTGCTTGCTGCGGCTCCTATAACATCTGCTGCGATAGATGCCTCCGTGTTTTTCTCGTCATCACTTACTTTGATGATTTTACCTTGGTCATCAACGGTTACATCGATACATACTGAATATCCATATTCATAATTAGTACCGGCAGGGGTCGAGCCAGCTACCTTTGCAGTCCCGTAAAGCATCTCCGGTTCGCAAGCAAAAGCAAATACTAAAATAGCTGTCACAAAGAATCCTATAGCTTTTATCTTTTTACTCATTTTTATCATATTCCTCCGTAAACAAGATTTTGTTAGCAAGAGTATACTCTTATATAATTAAATGTTCAATAGCTCTTTTTTTATCTTGACTATAAGTTAAAATTATGAGATACTATGGCTATCTTTAAAAATCTTGTCGGATTTTTAAAGATAGCCGACGAGTTTAAAATTAAGTCCTTATATTTTGATGACTTAATTTTAAACATCGCAAATAAGTTTAAGGAAACCCTCTAAAAACTGATGTTTTTAAAGGCTTCTTAATTATTCAGGAGGCTGATATGAGCTGTTCACTTATTAATGAAGATTTCGATTTATTAAAAGCTGCGAAAAATCCCGGCTGAGGTGCAAAGCTGAGTGCGGGTGCACTCGATAAACTTTTAAAAAATTTTTCCGTAAGGAATGACGATAATTTACTCGTAGGTTTTAATACTTCAGATGATGCTGCCGTCTATAAGATAAACGATGAAACGGCTCTTATATCTACTATAGATTTTTTTCCGCCGGTTTCAGGCGATCCTTATATATTCGGGCAAGTTGCCGCCGCAAATTCTTTAAGCGACATTTATGCGATGGGCGGGGAACCTAAGCTCGCCTTAAATCTTTTTTGTATTACCAAGGATATGCCTGAAGATATGATAAAAGAAATTTTACGAGGCGGTTTCGATAAGGTTTATGAGGCCGGTGCCATTGTTTGCGGAGGGCATACTATTTATGATGACTCGCCCAAGTATGGTTTGGCTGTAAACGGCTTTGTTCATCCTAAAAAGATTTTAGAAAATTCGACAGCAAAGGAAGGCGATGTTTTAATTTTGACGAAGCCTATAGGCACGGGCATTTTACTTACAGCTTCAAAGGCCGATATGTCGCCGCCGGAAGAACTTGACCGCTGTTATAAGATTATGGCTTTTTTAAATGCGAAGGCCCGCAACATCATGGTAAAATATAAAATAAATGCCTGTACCGACATTACCGGTTTCGGTCTTCTCGGTCATCTTTACGAGATGGGGAAGGGAAGCGGTATGAGCATTGAAGTCGATTATAAATCCGTTCCTATTTATAAATCCGTAATTGAAAGTGCCGAAATGGGTATGATGCCGGCAGGAGTTTACTCCAATAGAAATTTTGTGGGAGATAATGTTGTCTTTGAAAATGTTCCCCTTGCCTACCAAGACCTGATGTTCGATCCTCAAACTTCGGGAGGACTTTTGATTTCGGTAGACAAGGAAGATGCTGCCGCTCTTTACGAAGAACTATCGCAAGCTATGGAAAATACTCCCTGCGGCAAACCTGCAATTATAGGCCTTGTTACCAAGCGGGAAGAAAAAATTCTTAGGGTGAGTTAAGCCCTTGAGCAAAGCTCCTTTACTGCCCTTATTGCCGTTTCAATTTCTTCTTCTATTGTGAAGGGACCTGTGGAAAATCTTACCGTTCCTTGCGGGAATGTGCCGATGGATTTATGAGCTGAAGGCGAACAATGGAGGCCGCAGCGGGTAAGGATGCCGTATTTTTCTTCGAGAGCGGCGCCGGCTTCCGCATTGTCCATAAATTCGGAAAAGTCTATCGAAACAATTCCGACTCTGTTTTCGGCTGATTCTCCTCCCGCTATTTTTATCGGAAGGCCTTTTATTCCGTCCAAAAATAGTTTAAGCAGTTTTTGTTCGCGGTTGTGAATGTTTTGAATTCCGAAAGCCTCCAGCCATTTCAGGCTGTGGTGAAGACCTGCAATTCCGATTATGTTTTGAGTTCCGGCTTCAAATTTATCGGGCATAAAGGAGGGAGTTTCTTCCGAATCGGAAGCACTCCCTGTTCCGCCTGTGATGAGGGGCTCAACCTCTTTTGCAAAATCCTTATCGAATAAGATGCCTCCCGTTCCTTGGGGGCCGAGTAAGCCCTTATGTCCCGTAAAGCAAAAGGCTGCCGGTTTTAATTTTGCAAGGTCGACGGGAATGTGGCCGGCAGTTTGGGCTCCATCTATTACTAAAGGAATATTGTGCTTTTTTAAGATTGAGGCAATTTCTTCGATAGGTTGAATAAAGCCCGTTACATTTGAAGCATGTGAAAAAACGGCAAGGCGGGTTTCAGGCCTTATCATAGATTCGATTGAGGCGGTATCTACAAAGGCTCCTCCGTTTTTTAAGATTGCAGGAACGCGGTCAATCTTTACGCCTAATTTTTCCATTTGAACCAGAGGACGCATTACGGCATTATGCTCAAAGGAGCTTGTTAAAACTCTGTCGCCCGATTTGAGAAATCCCTTGATAATATAGTTTAGACTTGCCGTAACTCCCGATGTAAAAATAACATGGGTTGCCGGCTGAAAATTAAAGAGCTTACACAAGAGTTCTCTTGTTTCGATGACGGCAAGACCTGCTTCTTCGGTTTCGGTGTAGGTGCTGCGGTTAATATTTCCCGTTCCCATATTTAATGCCATCGCAAGAGCTTGATCTAGTCCGGGCGTCTTAGGAAAAGCTCCGGCCGCATTGTCTAAAAAGATACGCTTTTTCATAAGATTTATTATCCTCCGTTAAAACTTATTATACTTAGGATAGTTTTTTAAGTCAATTGAATGGGGGCAGGGATAATGGAATACAGGTTTAACGGCAAAGCTTTTACTGTCATTATATTTATAAAAACAGATAAAGTATTGAAATTATTTATCTTTCTCTATTCTTTTTATAAAAATGTGGTATAATCAAAGACAATTGTAAATTAGGCTTACGGAGTTGCTTATGAATGTTTTAGATGAACATATAATCGGCCTTACAAAGTTAACGGAACTGTTTGAAAAGAATAAAAAACAGTACAATACATCGGCTTATGATGAAGCAAATACCCGTACGGATTTTATTGACAAGTTTTTTGAACTTTTAGGTTGGGATATAAGGAATGAACAAGGTTATTCCGAGCAGTATAGGGAAGTGGTGCGTGAAGACAAGGTAACGATAGGCGGAAAGGTTAAAGCTCCCGATTATGCGTTTAGAATAGGCGGGGTGAGAAAGTTTTTTGTAGAAGCGAAAAAGCCTAGCGTTAATATCAAAGATGAACTTGAACCTGCGTTTCAGGTTAGGCGATACGGATATACGGCAAAGCTCCCCTTGTGCATACTTACCGATTTTGAAGAATTTGCCGTGTACGATACCCGCATAAAACCTTCGCCATCCGATAAACCGAGTGCTGCCCGTATCTTTTATTGTACATTCGATGAGTATCATAAAAATTTCGATTTTATTTTTAATACATTTTCAAAAGAAGCAATTCTAAAGGGAGATTTTGGCTCCTATGTTCAAGAGAAAAAAGGCAAAGGAGCTGCAACCGAGGTTGATAAGGAATTACTTAAACTGATTGAAAGCTGGCGGACGGATATTGCAAAAAATATTGCACTGCGCAATCCTTTATTGAGTATTTATCATCTGAATACTGCCGTACAAAAAATTATCGACCGTATTATTTTCTTGCGAATTGCAGAAGATAAAGAAATGGAAGAATATGGGCTTCTTAAAAAGATAACTGAAAGCGGTGCTGTCTATCAAAAGCTTCAAGGCGTTTTTGACAAAGCGGATGTAAAATACAATTCGGGACTCTTTAAACCGCATGATTGGCTTCGCAGTTTGATAATTGATGATGGGGTTCTTTCTTCCATTATAAATGGGCTTTATTATCCCGAATGTCCATACGAGTTTTCTATTTTACCGGTTGAAATACTCGGCAATATTTACGAGCAGTTTTTAGGCAAAACAATCAAATTCCGCAATATCGGAGGGAGGGTTTCTTCCGATAGGACGAACACCCGGCACACTGCGGTGATCGAAGAAAAGTCGGAGGTAAAAAAGGCAGGAGGTGTGTACTATACTCCTCAATACATTGTCCGCTACATTGTGGAAAATACCCTCGGCGTAAAGATAAAGGGACAAAGCCCTGACGCTGTTGCAAAGCTCAAAGTAGTTGATCCCGCCTGCGGTTCAGGTTCCTTTCTTGTTGAAGCGTACCAGCAGCTGCTGAATTATCATTTGGATTATTACTCAAACGAAAAGGAACGGAAGCAGGCTCTGAAAAACAGCCGCATTTATGAAACAGGGAAAAATATCTATAAACTCACCATTGAAGAAAAGCAGCGTATTTTGCTGAATAACATTTACGGAGTAGATATAGACAGTCAAGCTGTTGAAGTTACTAAGCTTTCTCTCTACTTAAAGCTGTTGGAAAATGAAGGCAGTGAAACTCAAGGGCTGCTTTTTAAGTTTTCAGACCTTACCCTTTTGCCCTCCCTCGATTCAAATATTAAATGCGGCAATAGTCTTGTCGGTTCCGACTATTATAACGAAAAAGATTTAAGTCTTTTTGACGATGAAGCAATGCGGAAAATCAACACCTTTGACTGGGACAAAGAATTTCTCGAAGTCTTTGCTCAAGGCGGTTTTGACTGTGTGATTGGGAATCCGCCGTATGTTTTTGCTCGTGAAAGTGGCGAAAAAGGTATGGGTGATGATGATAAACTATATTATTATTCAAAATATCAGACGGCAAAATATCAAATCAACTTATATCATTTATTTATTGAAAAGGGATGTTTGTTATTAAAGGATAACGGTATTTTTTCTTATATCATACCTAATAATTGGCTTACGGTAAATTCGAACAAGGACTTGAGAGAATTTATTTTACAAAAAGCAAATATATCAATTCTCAATTTTAAGTATAAAGTTTTTGAAGGAGCTGATGTTGATACGTGTATTCTCAAGTTTGAAAACAGTAAAAATAATAAGACTATTTCTTTATTGGAATGTATTGAAAAAGGTGAATATAAACTGATTTCAAAAACTGAAACTGACGTTTTCTTCGCAACAAAAGAATATATAATAAATATAGATCTGTTCAAACGTAGTGAATTTATAGCACTGATAAATAAAATTGAACAAAATACTTGCGAACTAAAAAACTATGCAGAGGTTAAAGCTGGTCTGCAAGCTTACGAAGTAGGTAAAGGAATACCTAAGCAGACTAAAAATATGAAAGATAAACGTGTATATCATTCACAAGAGAAACAAAATGATGACTATTACCGGTATTTAGATGGAAACGATGTAAAACGATATAGCATCACATGGGAAAACAGAGAATATCTAAAATATGGGAAGCATCTTGCTGCTCCTAGAAATAATTGGGATTTATTCTCTTCACCGAGAATTTTAGTGCGGCAAATTCCTTCAAAACCGCCATACTGCATTAATGCTTGTTATACAGAAAGTGTTATGTTAAATGATAGAAATTCAATGAATATCATTTACATCAAGTTTAATCCTAAATTTTTATTAGGATTATTAAATTCACGGCTCATGTCTTTTTGGTTTGAACATAAATTCGGAAAGTTATCACGAGGAATATTCCCACAGTTTAAAATTAACGAATTAGCAAGTTTTCCAATACCCTGTTCAACCGAAGAACAGCAATCTAGGCTTATCACTCTTGTTGACCAAATGCTTGAAACACAAAGTAGATTGCAGCAAGCCTTTTCCGATGAAGATAAAAAGCTTTTGGAACAACGGGCTGCAATTATTGACAAGCAGATAGACAATATGGTATATAAGCTGTATGGTTTAACGGAAGATGAAGTGAAGATTGTGGAGGGCTCAAAAAGTGAATGAGCATATAAAAGAGTATTGTGAAAACTTTATAGAATCAATTGATAATCCACAATTTGCAGTTTTTCTAAAGGGAAATTGGGGAACAGGTAAAACTTATTTTATTGATACTTTATTGGGAAAATATAAAACAAGTAATAAGCATAACAGCCCTGATATTGATGAATCACATATCATTAAGATAAGTTTATTTGGTGTAAAAAGTTATGATGATATTGATATAAAAATTTATGAAGCTATTCATCCGGTCTTATCATCTAATAGAATGAAAATCGCAGGGGCAGTTGCTCGCTCCGCCTTAAAACTGGGAACAAGTATTGATTTTAATGGAGACAAAAAAAATGATATAAGTATGACTATTGGCGGATTTTCGCTCGGTAAAGGCAAAACTGCAAAAAATATCGCTAAAAAACTTATTGTTGTAGACGATTTTGAACGGGCTTTATTAGAACCCTGTGAAATATTCGGCTATTTTTCAGAAATAATTGCACAGTCTAATACAAAAGTAATTTTTATTGGGAATGAAGAAAAAATTGCAGAAAAAAATGAACAAAAGAAAACGGAATATTTACAAATAAAAGAAAAAATTATAGGTATAGAATTTGAGATTGAACCGGATAGCGAGAGAGCTATCGATCATTTTGTTGAAATCTTGCCATTTCAAAATAAGGATTTTTTTAAGACTAAAACAAAAGAAATCATACAAAACCTTGGTTGTACTAATCTTCGAACTGTTTGGCAGGCTTTATATAATTTGCATTTACTAATTACGCTAATAGATGAAGAAATAGAAGATACCGATAAAGAATATATTTTTTCCATCTTCCTTGTATTATTATATACAAAAAAATCTTGAAGAAATTCATAAGGATGATCAGATTATTGATATTCTTTCAGGATATTTTAAACATAATTGTCCGTACAAAAAATATAAAGAACTGAAAGAAGAACGAAAAAAAGAAAATGAATATTTTTTCTTTTTAGATATTACGGAATATATCCCCTTGCTTTCATCTTGGCCTAGATTGATTTTTGACGGTTACTATAATAAAGAATGGCTTGTAAAAAACTATAAAGAAGAAAAAAATGCTATTAAAATAGAAAATGAGAAAACAGATAAGAATTTATTTAGATTATTGCGTAATTGGAGACATTTAAATAAAACTGATTTTGAACCGTTGATAAAACTGGTTTTTAAAGAATTTGACGAAGGAATGTATTTACATCCCGGTGAAATCCTGCATTTTGCAAGTATTATGATGCTGTTTTCAAAATGGAATTTAATTCCTGATACTATTGATACAATTTTCGAAAAAACTGAAAAGTTTTTAACAGCTTTTTCCGATAAAGTTATTCCTGTAATCGGCTGGGCATATTTAACGGAGGAATATGCCGGATATGGATATAATGCAGATTTTCCGGAATTTGAAAAAATTTGTGATAATCTCAGAGAATTAAATTCTGAAAATGTAAAAAAACATGCAAGTATCGATATACAAGAAGAATTAAAGCTTTTAAATACAGATGAAGGGGTAGGTATTTTCTGTAAAGATATTATGCATATAAATGGCAGCGGAAAATATTATAAACAGCCAATATTAAGTTTTTTAGATATGAAAGATTTCTATGATATTTTAAAAACTCTATCAATTGAAAATCAACAGAGAATATTATATTCTTTTACAGAGCGATATGGTAAAAGATATTCCAATGAACCTTTAGAAAAAGAATATTATCCTGATTATGAAAACTTAGAAATTTTATGTAATATATATAAATCCGATGTAAAAGAAACTTATTATAATCCGCAAGAAATGCTAAAAAACAACTTAGCAACAGAATGGGGCGAATTACTTTCATATTTTAAAAGAAAAATAAATGCTTAGTCATAATGAAACTGAGGAATTATAAATAATTTCAATTACGCAGGAGGCCTCTCAATGTCTTACGAAACAGTTATTAAGCAATTAAAACTTATATAAGGCGGTAAATCTAAATATCTCTCAATTCCGCCCTCCCCTCTGTCTTATAAAAATTAAAAAAATATGATATAATGACCAGATAGGTAATGTCAGGGAGATACTTGAAGATGCTGAGATGACCGAAAATGGCTTACAGGATTATCGTCCCGATATGGAAAATCCCATACCGATTTTGTTTCAGGCAGGGTATTTGACTATAAAAAGTTTTGACACCGAATTCGGATTTTATAAGTTAGGTTTTCCGAATGATGAGGTAAAATACGGCTTTTTGGATAACCTTGTACCGGCATTTACCTCAATAGCAAAAGATGCAAGCGGTTTGTTTGTCGCAAATTTTTTAAGGGATTTGCGGAGCGGAAATATAGATTCTTTTATGGAGCGTATGTATACAGCTTGTGCAGGACTGCCATATAGCCTTGCTGCAAAAGGCAACACCAATATGAGGGAGCGGGACTATCAAATTGCCTTTTATATCCTTTTCAGTTTGATGGGGCAGTTTGCTCAAACGGAGGTAGTAAGCTCAAAAGGACGAGCCGATTGTGTTGTGCACACTTCCGATGCCGTTTATATTTTTGAATTTAAATTGATGGGAAGCGGAACTCCTCAGGAGGCAATTCAACAAATAAAAGAAAAGGGATATGCCGAACCCTACAGGATGAGCGGTAAAAAAATAATTCTAGTAGGAGCCGTATTCGGTGACGGTATAGATTCGGACTCGCCCAATAACTGGATTAGTGAAGAATTGTCCATATAATCAAGCGAGGTCTGCCTTGTGGTACCCCCTACAAAATCAGCATTGCATCCCCATAAGAAAAGAATTTATATTTTTCTTCGACGGCATGGCGGTAGGCTTTAAAAATATTTTCTTTTCCTGCGAGGGCGGAAACCAGCATTACGAGGCTCGACTCCGGGGTGTGAAAATTGGTAAAGAGCTTATCTATCAGCTTAAACTTATATGAGGGGTAAATAAAAATATTCGTAGCCTGATTGCCCCGTTTTAATTCTTTTCTTTTTTCGTCCCATGCGGATTCGAGGGTGCGCACGGTGGTCGTTCCTACAGCTATAATAGGCCTTCCTTCCTTCTTGGCTTTTTCAACGGTCTGAGCCGTTTTTTCCGAAATAAAAAAATGTTCGGTGTGCATTTTATGGTCTTCTATTTTTTCAGCCCGTACGGGAAGAAAGGTGCCGAGTCCCACATGGAGGGTTACATATTCAATATCGATTCCCTTATCCCTTATTTTTGAAAGCACTTCTTGTGTAAAGTGGAGGCCGGCAGTGGGAGCCGCAATCGAGCCGTAGATTTCTGCATAGACGGTCTGATAGCGGTCTGCGTCTTCTTGGGTGTCTTTTCGGTGAATGTAGGGAGGCAGGGGCATGTGTCCGTATTTATCGAGCCACTCATCATCGATAACCCTATTGAATTTCATACAGCGGAATTCGCTTTCGAGAGGTATCTCGGACTCGATTATTTCAGCTTCCGTTCCGTCTTCAAATAAAAAGGTCTTCCCGGGTTTTTGGCGTTTTGCTTTTTTTGCCATAACCTGCCAAAGGGAACCGTCCGAGTCCTTCATAGGATTAATCATTAAAAATTCGCATATTGCATTTGTCTTGCTTTTTGCATAAATGCGGGCATGACGCACCTTCGAGTTATTAAAAACCATCAGGGCATTTTTTGGAAGAATTTCCGGAAGCTCCGTAAAAAGCCGGTCTTCAAGTTTTCCGCTTTGTTTGTCTAAAATTAAAAGTCTGTCGCCGCCTCTTTTTTCGGAGGGAGATTGAGCTATCAGCTCTTCGGGCAAGTCAAAGTTAAATTCTTTTGTAAGCATAGTTTTCCATCAAAATAAGTGTTGTTAGTTTGTTTGTTCACCAAACAAGGATAAAATTTTTTTATCCCCGAAGAGTTTTGCATACCCAAGGGCAGACATACCTAGACCATCCTTGATATTATAATCGGCTCCGTGCTTTACAAGCATTTCCACAATATCGGCTTCATGACGGCCTACCGAAAGAATCAGGGCTGTTTGTCCGTCCTTGCTTTGAATATTGGTATCGGCTTTTTTTTCGAGGAGGGCTTGTACCGCTTCAAGGTATCCGACTTGAGCCGCATCCATCAGGGCCGTGTAGTTTCTGTCTTCGGCACAAAGGTTTATTGCCGCCCCTCTTTCAAGCAGGAGTTCAAGCGTTTCCAAACATTTGTTTCTTACGGCAAGGGATAGAACCGGTGTTCCGAGGGAATCTTTTTGCGAAGGGTCAAAGCCTGCGTCGATAAAAAGTTCTACGATTTCTTTTTCGTTATTTTTAACCGCACGCACATAATTCGGAATAAAAAGAGAATAGCCGTTTTCTAAAAGTTTTGCACGGGCCAGCTCTTTAAGCTGATTTTCCGTAAAGCGTTTTTTTTCTACCTCAAAATAGGACTCAAAGGACTTAATTGTCAGCATAACAAAAGAACGCAAAAAGTTCTTAGGCAGTTCTAGCTTTTCGCTTTCTTCAAGTACAAGAACCGGAAGATTTAAACCTGTGGCATAGCCCGAAAAAAACATAAAGCCCAAATAGGCAGCAGGATTTTTATTGTAAATAAAGAGAACATGAGTAATGTTTTTCATAATATGGCGCGGCGTGTGCAAATTTTCATCTTTCCATATCTCATCTTCATTGTATAAAGTTACATCACATTCGTGGGATATGATTATATTTTTAATAGCCATCGCTGCGTCTTTTTTCTTTTCATCATAGAAAATAGCGACATTCATAAAGCTTATTATATCTTCTTATAAAAAAAAAGTAAATAGAAGAGATTTTATGCTGGTATAATTTTAAAAACTATATTATAATAATTCTATGAGAAAAAAAGA
This sequence comes from Treponema denticola, assembly GCF_024400535.1. Taxonomy (NCBI): domain Bacteria; kingdom Pseudomonadati; phylum Spirochaetota; class Spirochaetia; order Treponematales; family Treponemataceae; genus Treponema; species Treponema denticola. Next base: position 2,161,558 of record NZ_CP038800.1, on the reverse strand, counting down.
GCTTTGTTCGATAGATACTAATCTAAGGGCTGCATATATCACCCCTCATCCTCCGATTATAATTCCCGAAATAGGCAGGGGAGAGGAGAAAAAAATAGCTTCAACTTCTAAGGCTCTTAAAACCATATCGAAAGAAGTAAGGCAAATAGAACCTGAAACTATTATAATCATTACTCCACATGCAAAAATGCATCGAGGGGCGGTTACAATAAATACGGCTCCGGTTATCGAAGGAACTATGGCTCAATTCGGTTGTCCCGATTTGCGCTTTTCAGCAAAAAACGATGAGCGGATTGTAAAAGAAATAATCAAAAAATGTAAAAAGACGGGTTTTCCTTATGCGGCTGTAGATATGAATCTCGATCACGGCTCCTTTGTTCCGCTTTATTTTATAAGCTCAGAGTTTTTAAATTTTTCTCTTGTGCATATAAATTACGGAATTATGTTGAGCGCAATGCTTGAAGAATTCGGGTCAATTCTTTCCGATATTATTGAAGAAAAAAAATGCAAATCAGTTTTTATTGCGAGCGGAGATCTTTCACATCGGCTTCTTTCTACAGGCCCTTACGGTTTTGCTCCTGAAGGACCCAAATTCGATAAGGAATTTGTAAGAATTATAAAAGAGGGCAGTCTTTCCGAATTTGCCGATATTCCTCCTTTGCTTACCGAAAGGGCGGGGGAGTGCGGGCTTAATTCTTTTTTAATTTTGTCGGGACTTTTGTCCTGTTATAAACATTCTCAAGAGCTGCTTTCCTACGAGGGCCCATTCGGAGTCGGATACGGTGTTGCTCGATTTAAGGTTGAATCTATAAGGCAGACTGAAGATGAGGACTTAGAGGTTGTTTTTAAAGGAAAAAAGAACTTTATATTGCCCGATTCTCAAACAAAAGACCCTTATATAAATCTTGCGCGAAGGAGTATTATCTACTATTTAAAGCATAATAAGTTTTTAAAACCTAAGAATACCGAGGGTATTCAATCAGGAAAGGCCGGTGTTTTTGTATGCTTAAAGAAAAAAGGTGAGCTTCGAGGATGTATAGGTACAATACTTCCTACCAAAAGCCGCATAAGTGAAGAAATAATTAAAAATGCAGTATCGGCAGCCTTGAGTGATCCACGGTTTCCTTCCGTCGATTTATCCGAAATGGACGAAATTGTCTGTTCTGTCGATATTCTTTTAGAACCTGAAGAAATAAAATCGATTTCGGATTTGGATGTAAAACGCTTCGGTGTAATAGTCTCATCGGGTTCGAGGACAGGTCTTCTTTTACCCAACCTTGAAGGTATCGATTCCGCCGGTATGCAGGTCGCCATAGCCCTTCAAAAAGGCGGAATAAGCCCCGAAGAACCTTACCGCATGTACCGCTTTGAAGTTATAAGGCATGAGTAGCTTTATAAAATGTTATCTAATAGTTACCCGTTTACACATCTTTTACGGCAGAACGCAGCCATTCAATCCAAGCTTCCATTCCGTCCCCTTTTAATGCGGAAACGGGAAAAATCTTTATATTAGGATTGAGCTTTTTTACGTATTCGGTACATTTTTCAAGACTAAAATTAAAAAAGCTTGAAGCGTCCATTTTTGTGATTAAAAGAACATCGCAAACTTGAAACATCGGAGGATATTTTAAGGGCTTATCGTCTCCTTCGGGAACGCTTAAAATCATCACATTCTTTAAGGCTCCCGTATCGAATTCTGCGGGGCAAATTAAGTTACCGACATTTTCGAGGAAGATAAGATCAAGGTCTTTAATTCCCAATGCTTCCAAACCTTGTTCCGTCATATCGGCATCCAAGTGACACATTCCGCCCGTATGGAGCTGAATTACCTTTGCTCCTGTTTGTGAAATCGTTTCGGCATCTACGGCCGAATCAAGGTCGGCTTCCATAACCCCGATTCTAAAATCTTTTTTTAGTGCCTCAATGCTTGCTTTCAGCAAGGTCGTCTTTCCCGAACCGGGAGACGACATCAAATTTAAAAGAAACTTTTTTTCTTCTTTTAACTTTTTACGCAGCTTTTCTGCATGGGCATTATTTGTTTCGTAAACACCTTCTTTAATTTCGATAATCTTAAATTCTTTCATCCTCTCCCCTATAAAAATAAAAACTTAATAACACACAATTTCTTTTATTACAAATTCCCGGCCTGTAAGAATCTCATGTTCATCACAAGAACAGGACGGGCATACGCCGTGATATTCTATCGGGTCAAAAACTTTGTTACAATTATTGCAGCGGACTGAAGCCTTTACCATTTCGATTTTAAGCTTTGTGTCTGCCATCCATGTTCCGTCTATGGCAGCAGGATAGCAGGCTTGAACAAAATGAGGAACAACGGTTGCAATTTCGCCGATCTGTAAAACTATTGTATCAACCTCGCTGACATTATTGGACTTAGCGATTGCATCAACCCGGCGCACAACTTCCATGACCAAACTTAATTCGTGCATAAACTTAAATCCGGTTTTCTATTTATTCTTGGGAGAAGGTTTAAAAATCTTGTTAAACAAAATCTTGCCTTCCCTCTTTACCATGTTTCTTATAACCACACCTTTAAGCTTTTCGAGGGTACTTGGGTGAGCATCATAAACACGCTTTAAGCTGATAGCTCCGAAACGGCAGCGGGTCGTACACATTCCGCAGCCTATGCACATGTATTCGTCAACCTTTACGGCTCCGCATTTTAAGCAGCGTTCGGTTTCAGCCTTTACCTGTTCTTCGGTTAATGTTTTGCGTAAATCCCTAAATGTCTTTTTTCCTTCTTCGCCGGAAGGTTCTTCCGCTCTTTGGCGGGGCAGTCTGTCAAAGCCTGCAAGCTCCAAATTTTCACGGTCGAGGGGTTTATAATCCCGCCTTGTTCTGCCCATAACCAAACTTTGCCCCGGATGTACAAAGCGGTGAATCGAAATAGCCCCTTCTTTTCCTTGGGCGATGGCATCTATGGCAAATTTAGGGCCTGTCAATACATCGCCTCCTACAAAGATATCTTTTTGAGCACTTTGGTAGGTAACGGGGTCTGCCTTTACGGTTTGATTTCTGTTTATTTCGCAAGCGGAACCTTCTAAGATAGAACCTAGATCTATGGCCTGACCTACAGAGGTTATAACAAAACTGCATTCTACAGTCATAGTATCGTTTTCGTCATAGCTTGGGCTGAACCTTCCGTCCTTATCAAAAACGGAAACGCATTTTTTAAATTCAACTCCGCTCACCTTTCCGTCCGTAACAAGAATGCGTTTAGGGCCCCATGAGTTTGTAATCTTTATACCTTCTTCTTCGGCTTCACGGATTTCTTCCGGAAGGGCCGGCATTTCTTCTCTTTTTTCTAGACAGAACATGGAAACTTCTTCGCCGCCTGCACGGACAGCCATTCGGGCTACATCAACGGCGACGTTTCCGCCCCCGATAACGATTACCTTGCCTGAAAGGCTTTTGGTTTCGTTTAAGTTTTCTTCCCTTAAAAAGTCCACACCTGTAATTACGCCTGAAGCATCTTCGCCTTCAATGCCCAAAAGCCTTCCCTTTTGAGCGCCGATTGCAAGGTAAAAGGCCTTAAAGCCCTGAGCTCTAAGTTCATCGAGGCTTACATCTTTTCCTACCTCGACTCCGGTTTTAAAGTTTACGCCCAGTTCTTTTAAAACATCTATTTCGGCATCAAGAACATTTTTTTCGAGCCTAAATGAAGGAATACCGAATTTTAACATTCCGCCCAAGGATTTTTCTTTTTCGAAGACGGTTACATCGTAATTATCTATTGCAAGATAATAGGCACAGGAAAGACCTGCGGGGCCGCCTCCTATAATGGCGATTTTTTTATCGTGATAGTCTCTTTTCTTTTTAGGAACATAGCGGTGCTCGGAATTGAGATCCTGCTCTGCTATAAATTTTTTTATATCGTCAACGGCAACGGCCTCATCAAGCCCCAGCCTTGAGCAGCCCTGCTCGCAATAACGGGGACATACATGACCGCAGACTGCCGGAAATGGGTTTTCAAGTTTTATAAGCTCCAAGGCTTCCCTGTATTTTCCCTGAGCCGCAAGTTTGATATAACCTTGAACGCCTATATGGGCAGGGCAGTTTGCCTTACAGGGGCTGGTTCCCGTTTTTACTACAACCTGTCTGTTTGTGCGGTAATCGGGATTCCAGTCTTCAGGCCCCCATCGGTGGTCTCTGGGAGTTTTTACGGTTTTTTCTTCGGGGATCGGCTTTGAAGAGCATATTTTTTGTCCCAGTCTTAGGGCATTTGAAGGGCAGTTTTCTACACATTCGCCGCAGGCAACACATTTTTCTTCGTCAATTACGGAGATATAATTTGAGCGTGAAAAATCCGTGTTTCTGTACATAATTGCATTTCGGATAGCAAGGCAGCCGCATCCGCAGCAGTTACAGATAGCATGAGTTTTACCCTCTCCGTCGAGGTTCGGAATATCGTGCATGAGCCCGTTTTCCTCCGCTCTTTTTATAATTTCAAAGGCTTCTTCACGCGTAATCTGCCTTGCCCTTCCGGTCTTGATATAATACTCGGCAGCGTGTCCCATCTGGATACACATATCTTCTTTTAGATGTCCGCAGCCTTCTCCCATCTTTTCGCGCACCGTTCGGCAAGAGCAATCTGAAACGCTGAAAATCGTGTGCTGGTTTAGGTAATGAGAAATTTCCTCATAGCTTGCATGATGGGTATCGCTTTCGATTGCACTTTCGATAGGAATAACCCTCATCGGGGAAACACCCATGGGCAAGATACCGGGAGCTATTTCTCCTTTCTTTTTTCCGTAGGCATCGAAGGCTATGGTTATTTCGGGATGCTTTTCGGTAAGCTCCTTGTTGTTGTTTATCATTTCCATAATGCCGGGAACCCATATTTCGGTCCAGTACTTATTTACTCCGTCAATGGTATTGGTAATACAGCAGCCTACATAGGCCAAATCCCAAAGAATCTTCTCGGTTTCCTCCACGGTTTTTCCGCATAGGGGAGATATATCTTGAGCACTTAGAGGTGTTCTGATTTTTAAAAACATACCGACCTTTGCCATTTCGTCGGTAACGATGTTTTCCATAACATAGTATTCGGGGTCATCGTATGTAATTGACCGTTTTGAACCGGGTTTTGTCCGGTTTAGATGGTTGGCAAATTCCAAAAGAAAGGGACTTTTTCTTTTCGGCTTATAATCGACTGCATACAAGATTTTTTTAGGCTTGTCTTTTTTACTCATAAAACGCTCCATAAAAGTAAATAAGGTTTAACTCATTTGCGGATTTATCCGCAGGCACTTGATTCAGGATTTTATCATAAAGGCCTAAAAAAGTAAACTGCACGATGAGGATGATTATCTTGCAAATACGAATACGAGAAGACTCCCTATCTGTATGCAGATAAGGCGTCTATCCTAAGCCGACAATTACCAATTAATTAATCGCTTCCACCTCTTCTTTACTGAGACCGGTCGCTTTAGCGATAATATCAATTGAAACACCAAGCTGTTTTAAATTGCATGCATCCTCTAAGGCTTTTCGGTACGAACCGTCTGCAAAGCCTTGCCGGATACCTTGTTGTATACCTTGTTGTATACCTTGTTGTATGCCGTCCCTTCGTGCATCCATTTCAAATGATTGTATTAACATGTACTCTTTCCTCCTCTCTTCATTTTCTTTTAGTTCTTTGATATACCTGTCTATCTTGCGGATAAACGGTTTATCGCTGACAACGCCGTTCATGTATTCCAAAAAAGCCTTGAGTTCAGGGTCAGGCTCTTTATCTGCGGCAGTGCTGTTGATAATGACTTTAGTTATGCCGTCCTGTAATGCGATTGCGGTATTTTCGCTGCATATCGTTTTGAAGGTGTATACCGGTAGGCCGTTTTTCAAGTAGTCGAATGGGCAAAAAAAGATGATGAACAAATCGTGTAAGTCGGTATAATGCCCGCCCTTTTCAAGGCTGCTTACGTCGATAACCGATTGATAGTAGCGCAATCGTTTAGCAAGGTCTTGTTTATTTGTTGTTTGCATTTCAACGTCATAAACACTGCCGTTGCTGCCGGTAACCCATACATCAAGGCGTATGCTTTTTGCATAGCCTGCTTGGTCAAAGGTTTTTTGATAGGTTATATCGCTAATCGGCCCTATTGAGTCTGCAAGTACCATATTCAATACTGCCGTACAGATAGACTTATCCTGCATAACAGCACAGAACATAAAGTCATCGGCTATGGTTAAATCATCAAAACTTTTACGCATTCTTTAACCTCCACGTACATTATACCACAGGTTAAAGGATTTTAAAAGAGCGGTTTTTTAATTTAACCGCAAGGGACGCTAGGAGCGCAAAGGAATTTTAGGGGAGCTTTGTTAAGATATTTAATTTTCCTCTTTGCGAAGTTGAGCGAAGTTCAACGCTTTGCGGCCTTGGCGGTTTCTTTAATGTAACTGCCCCCTGTTCCGCCCGATACGAGACCTTCGATCCGAGCGGTACGAGAGACTCGTACCAAGCGATACGAGCCTTTCGCATAACGGCATTCGAGAGGCTCGAACAGGACGGTACGAAATGCTCGAATGCAGCGTTAAAGCTCAACCTTAAGCCCGATTCCATCAAACTTATACATCTTCCACTTCTTTACGGTTTTTGCATTATTAAAGGCTGCGGCTAAATCCGGTGGAGCGGTAAAGTCTGTGTGATTGCCTTCGCTAACGCCGGTTACTTCGGTGTAAAGAAGACAGAATTCAGCATGGCTGCTTGTAATCTGCGGTAAATCGTCAAAGAGCTTTTTAAATGCGTCTGCATTAAGCTGATTGCTGTAGCACTCCAGACGTTGCAAAGCGGTGCACCCTTGTACGTTAAGTTCGGTCAGCTGATTGCCCCCGCACCACAGCCATAGCAAAGCGGTGCAGCCCTGTACGTTAAGGGCGGTAAGCTGATTGTTATGGCAGCCCAGCGCGTTCAAATCCGTTAAGCCCTGCACGTCGAGGGAGGTAAGCCGGTTGCCGCCGCAGTACAGCCATGTCAAAAAGGTTAAGCCCTGCACGTTAAGTTCGGCCAGCTGATTGTCCCAGCAGTACAGATCTTGTAAAGCGGTTAAGCCCTGCACGTTAAGAGCGGTAAGCTGATTGTAGTGGCACTTCAGCTCTTGCAAAGTGCTTAAGCCCTGCACGTTAAGCTCGGTGAGCTGATTTTTGCTGCAGTCCAGTTCTCTCAAAGCGGTTAAGCCCTGCACGTTAAGAGCGGTAAGCTGATTGTGGAAGCAGTACAGCTCTTTCAAGGCGGTGCAGTCTTGTACGTTAAGGGCGGTAAGCGAGTTGCCGCCGCAGTTCAGATGTTGCAAAGCGGTTAAGCCCTGTACGTCAAGGGCGGTAAGCTGATTGTTGTCGCAATACAGCTTGGTGATGTTGCCTTTGAGGATAACCCTTCTGCCTTTTGCGTGCAGCACCGTGTACGTGCTGTTGCTGCTGCTTGCAAGCGTTGTTTCTTCGCAGCCTTCAACTGTAACGGGGGTACCGTCAGCGGTTCTTACCCTAACTTTGATGTCGAGCTTGTCGGGGCTTAAGATGAGCGAAGCGCCGCCTTCGACAAAGAGTGATTGAAACTTCACCTTGATGTCCGCATTTGCCGTTACCGCGTAAGTATAGCTTGTATCCATGCCTGCTTCGGCGATAACTATGCCGCCCTTTGTCCACTGTTCCACCACATAATCAGGAGCAGGTTCCGCCGTAAAGACAACAGACTTACCCTGTTCGACTGAATCGCCCGTAGTGATTTCATTGCCATCCACTTTGGCTTTCAGTGTGCCGCCGGCGCCTTCTACGCTGAAGTTAATCGTGTAGATGTTCTGCCATTTCGCAGTGTATTCCGTATCGGCTGCGGGGAAAAGGGGAGATAAAGGCAGGGCAGGTTCCCATCCTTTAAAAACGGCACCCGTTTTTACGGGAGCGGGTGCAGTCAAGGCTGTTCCGTATTTGCCCGTTTTTACAACATTATCCGTATTGCCGTCTACGGTGCCGCCTGCAAGTTTAAAGGTTACGTTTACCGTCTTTCGCTCATAATAGAGTTCTACGGCGGTAGTGCTGCCGGCGCTTATCATGCCGCTCGTTTGTACGGTTCCGTTTATTTTGGTAAGGCTTGAATTATAGGTAAAGCCTTCGTAGGTTTTCGCCGTGTATGCGGCATCTGCTCCCACGGTACCCTGTAAGATTTCCCTTTCCGCAGGCTCTGCAGGATAACCGCCTTCCGGTTTTTCCCGATAGTGTTTTACCGTATACGAAGCTTTGCCGGGCGGGAGCGCATCAAAGCTCACTTTAACGTCAATCGCTTTTGTAACGGTATGGATATATGAATTTTCCGTATTGCCTGTAATGACGGCGCCGTCTACTTTCCACTCTTTTATCATGTAGCCTGCGGCAGGTTCGGCCGTAAAAGTTACCTTTTTGCCCTGTTCAATGCTTATGGGACTCTTCGCCGTTTTCGTTACACCGTCCGCCTTTGCTTTAAGCGTGCCGTGCCCGCCTTCTACGCTGAAAGTTACCCCGTGTTTGGGTACCTGCGATACGGTTTTTCCCTTTTCCTCTTCAACCAGCATCTTTTTTAAAAACGGGTTTTCACAAGATAAAACCGATACTAAAAGTACCGCTAAAAATAAAACTAAAATCTTACCTTTATGCTTTTTCATATTCTAAAACCTCCGCTTATTCCGGCAGCCCAGATTACCGGATAGCCGCCTCTTATATAGGGCTCGATAAAAAGGTTTTTTACTGCAAAGCGGTAACCGAATGTTCCTTCTCCCAAACCGAATACAAAGGGTTTTGCGGCCTTTCCGTTCCAGCCTAGGGAAACTCCTCCTTCCGCCTGCACAAAAAAGCCTGAGTCCGGCTTTTTAGATTTTGAAAAATCATAGAAGTTCCAGCGGAATAAGAGGGCTGTATCAAAAAGCCCGTATCTTTTAAATTCCGTCGAATATAAGAGCTTTACACCGGCTGAAAACCTGCCGGTCTTTACCCAATCAGGCAATACGACAAGCCCGTAAAGCCCTGCGCCCAAGGCGTAGCCTTTCGGTACGTTCATATTCCCTTCCGCAGAAAGCCCCACCGACCAATGAAGAACGTCTTTTTGTTCTGCAGGTTCCTCATTCACCTCTTGAGCAAACAGAACGGAAGCTGCCATGCCCCTTAAAAACACCGCCACACAAAGTGCGGCTTTTATACAATTTTTCATCATACATCAATTCTCCTGATAAGTAATTTTGAATTGGTAATTTGTAATGTGTAATTTTCACCCATTACCCATTATCCATTACCAATTAATTAATCGCTTCCACTTCTTCTTGGCTGAGGCCTGTCGCTTGCATTATCTTTTTTACGGAATCACCAAGTTGTTTTAGTACCTTTGCCGTTTCAAGTTTTGTTTGATATGAACCGTCGGCAAAGCCTTGCTCAATCCCCTGTTCAATTCCTTCGGCAAAGGCGATTTCATGTTCTTCGGCTCGCTGTACTGCAATATCTGTTTCATAATCATATTCTGCCAGTAACATATTCAATACCTCCTTAGTCTTGCGTTTTAGATATTCACGCAAAATATTATTTTCTATACATTCTTCAACGGCTTTTTCAAAACCGTTTTGACTATCTATCTCTTTCCACTTGCGCACCGTTTCCACAAATATACTGTATTCCTGCATTGTCCGGCAATTTTCCAATACCGGATGACGGTTTTGCCGGTTTATGTTTATTACTTTAACGGTCAACTCAAGATTAGTTTCCGTTCCTCTTTCTATAAAGGCCTCCGAAAGTTTCAGAGTCTTATCGGAAGGATAGGCTTCCTCTCCGTTGTAAAATACGTAGAATTCAGGAGTCGGTATATTTAAGAGTTTGCGGCTGTACTTTTCTTTTGATTCAAAGAGGGTTTCATACAAGCGGCTGACATACTCAAGACAGCGGAGAGGCATATTAGGATTTATCGTCGATTGGTGTTCTGCAAGAACTATTATTTTGTTATCTACAAGATAAGAAACGTCGTTATAGAATGTCATGTACAAAACTTGATCGAGGCGGATATTTTTCAAATGCTCTATAGCCGTAAGTTTGGTGCCGTGCAAAGCATTATAGAGCGATAAGAAATTCTCTTTTGCTTTTTCATCCTCACTGAAAAGGTCGACGAAGACAGAGTCTTTGTATTTTCTGTTTGAAGTACTCATAGCTGTTTCCTCTCTTGTTGTATTATACCACAGGTTAAAGGATTTTAAAAGAGCGGTTTTTTAATTTAACCGCAAGGGACGCAGAGACCGCAAAGGAATTTTTTAAACTGCATTGAGATTGAAAACATAGGGATTGGGGCAAGTCTCAGGTATTCACTCGTTCGGAACGAGACCTTCGATCCGCCCGATACGAGACCTTCGATCCGAGCGATACGAGAGGCTCGAGCAGGGCGGCTCGAAATTACCAATTACCCATTATCTCAAATAACCGTTCTCGTCTATTACCCAGTCCTGCGTATTGCCGCCGCCTAAATCTTTCGGCGTTACCTCAAATCGCATGTAGTTTGGCGGTGGGCCACCGGCCGTTATATCACCGTCAAGCACCTGCGTACTCGGGCTGTAGTTTTCAGGCGTAATGCGTGCGACGAAATACTCCGACAGCCGGCCGGAAAGGGTTATCATTGTTCCGTTAGACAAATACACATCGTCGGAGGATTTGATTTTTGCGCTGCCGCTCATCGTAAATGTACCGCTGGCGGCAAGGTAGACACCACTGCCTTTTCCGCCGCTGCCTATCTGTGCATCGTTACCGGTCAATAAGCCGCCTGTCATAGTAAACGAGGCATTACTGTCGATATATATGCCGCCGCCGTCATATGCTTCATTTAATAAAACTTCGCCCCCTGTCATAACTGCCGTTACGGATTTTGGTGAATTGCCTTTCATATAAATACCGCCTCCCCAAGGATCACCGGAAGTAAGATTCACATCGTTGCCATCGAATTGAGTGGTCCCTTTTATAGTGAGGTTTACATCGGCATAAGCTGCCAAAACATACAGGCCCCCGCCTTTTTTTTGTGCTTTGTTATTTTGAATTTCGGTATCTTCTATCGTTAGGTTACTGTCCACAGCATAGATGCCGCCGCCTTCGTTGGTGGTTGTGCTATTCTTAATAGTACAGTCTTCAATAGTTGCCGTTGACACCTTTCGAAGATAAATGCCTCCGCCCTGTTTTTGGCCGAACTCGTTACCGAGGGATTCACCGGTAAACTCGCATCGATTTAGTGTTACGTTTGATAAAGACACATCTCCGTTTCCGTAAACGGAGATGCCCGCTCCATGTGCGTTTTTGTCGCCAGAGGAGTTATACTCGATATTGCAGTTTGTGATTTCTGCGTTTTCTATTGTAAGTTTGCCGGGTTTGTCTGCGTCCCAATAGTAGCTTATACCGCCGCCTCCGTTGCCGCCTCCGCCCGACGCTATAACCGTATTATTTTCTATTCTTGCATTATCGTTTTCATACTTCTCGATATACAGGCTTCCGCGGGAAATATTGATAGCACCACCTGATACGTACCCTGTGTTATTTTTGATGAGCCCGCCTTTAATGCGGACAACCGGCTGCTTGCCGGAACTATCGCCTGCATAAATTGCCCCTCCGCCGCCACGTGTCGTTTGACATCCCGTAATGGTACATCTTTCAAGTACTGCCTCTACACCGCCGTTCAAAGATATACCGCCTCCGCCGTATGCTTTACAGTCCTCAATAACGCAGTTTTTAAGCGTCAATGTTTTTATTTGACTTGCAGAAATGGCACCGCCGTATCTGTAGTCTAAGAGACCGCCCGGGTTTGCATAACCGTTTTTGAGCGTTAGGTTTTCGAGCGTAAACTCCGTCTTATCTCCCGTTACGGTAAAGATGCGGTGAGCGTTTGAACCTAATGCACTTTGATTTGCATCGAGTGCAGGATTTGAACCGACTCCTTTTATGGTAAGGCTTTTAGTTACATCGATCGCACCGTTGTTGTCGGGGTCATTTGTTGCTTTAACATTACCCATGACGGTTATAACGCCGCCTTCCTGTGCGTCCGCGACGGCTTGTTTTAAATTTTTCCATGCCTTCGTATTGTCGCTTATATCGGGAATAGAGCCTAAGGTCTTCGCTTCTTTTGGTACCGAAGAAAGACCTTTTTCATCAATCAGCCGGACTGTGTATTTTGTTGGGAGCGTGCTTTCAGTAAGGCCCGTAGCGGTTTTAACGTATAGCTCCCAATTTCCGGACGGGATCGTATCAATGAGCGGGTCAACATCCGTTGACTGCAAGAGAAAAGGTCCCCCATGCGATGTGTTAAATTGGGAAGACTGTGCGCTAATCGGTATTTTTCTTTCCGTGCCGCCCTCTTTTTGTACATTAAGATATGCGATGTCTTTATGCAAAAGAGCGGAGCCTAACAGAGCCGTCATATTATCGGCTTTAAAATGCAGAACGTACATACCGCCGGTTTTGGTTTTTGCTATCGTTATATCACCGATTTCAGGCGGCGGCGTGTTCGCTTCAATATTTAAGCTGAACTTTTTGCTGAATTTTCTGCCATCTGTAGAAATAAGGGTAATTTCGGGGCCTATGTCGCCGTTACTCCACTCGTGTGCCTGTAAAAAGGCTTGTGTGTACGTAAGTTTCAGCGTATCATTTGCCGTCAAATCCAGCGTGTAGTCCGTACCGTACACCGGCTGCGTCGAAAGCCCAGGAAAATAGATAACCTTTCCCGCATCGGCGGAAGACGTAGGCATAACAAGCGTAAAGTTTCTCGGATTATGCACTTTCATCGTAACCGTTACGGGGCCTGCAGACGGCACACAGGGAATACTCGAACCGGGCGCATAAGAGGGAGCCGGACTTATCACGATATTCCGGTCTATAACGGCTCCCGCCGCCCAATAGCTGAAAAAATCTTCAGGGTCTTCTAAAAACTGTTTACATCCTGCAAAAAACAGTGCGGCTGCCAGTATTGCAGCCATCGGTGTTAAAATCTTTGAAAGTTTTTTCATAAGTTAACTCCTTATTAGGGGGAGGGACAAACCTCCGTTCCCTTACGGGCTTTAGGGTCTGTACTAGTATTGACTTTTACCTGCTGAACTTCACAGCTCTCTCCTTCCCGTGCTGTCAAAGGGTTTTTTCCCCCTGATCAATACCATTACCGTGGTAGACCGGCTACCATTACGCATCCGTACTCTATGGAGCTATCCCTCCATACTGTCGGGAGCTATGCCTCCCTGCTGTCGGGGCCTACGCACCCATGTGTTATGGGGCTATGCACCCGTACTGTGTGGGCTTATGCGCCCATGTTTTACGGCGTTATCTTCTTCAGCTTGAGCTCATTACCGTCCAGCTCGGTCGTCCACAAAGTATATAGGCCCGACGATATCTCCTGCGATGTTATGGGGAACTTGTACACATAAGCCGAAGTGAGCGGAAAACCGTCTCCTTTTACGACAAGTCTGCCATTTCTGTATCCGGAAAAATCTGGGTCCGGATCGTCCTTCATCGTAAGCTTTGCTGCAGGTGTGTTGTCAAGCGCACCCGTTACGACGACATACGCAATCTGACCCGTAGCATGATTCAAGAAGACGTCGTTGCCTTCAGTAACTGTTGCACTGCCCGACATCTTCATAACCGTGCTGCTATTGGCAGGCTCGCTTACATAGATACCGCTGCCTTCGTCTGCCGTGTTGCCTCTGACGGTTCCTCCGGTAAAGTCAAATGCTCCGTTGAACTCAATGAAAATGCCGCCGCCTGAACCGTTCGGAGCAGCCGTGTTATTCTTTATTTCTGCAGAATCCGATACGGTCAGTTTATAGTGCGAGTATATACCGCCGCCTGCGGTCGCCGTGTTGTCGGAAACTTCGCCGTCTACGGTCGCCGTGTTGCCGGAAACTTCGCCGCCTGAAATTTCAATTACTCCTCTAACAGTGTCATCATAGTATTCACCGTAAATGCCGCCGCCTGCGGCCAGCGTGTAGTCGGGAGTTACCTCTCTTGCGGTCACCGTGTTGCCGCTCACTTTTCCTCCGGACATGGTAAATTTTCCGTGTTTTACGAACACGCCGCCGCCTTTGCTCAGTTGAGGACTGGAGATATCCGGATTGGTTTTGCAGCCCGTAATGGTGCCGTCTGTCATATTAAAAGTTCCCCCTCCTTCAACAAAGACCCCGGCACCGCAGTTTTTCTTCGCTCCGTCAAGGAAATTGTCTTTTATGGTACCGCCCGTAAAATTAACGGTACCCCCGTTTATATAAATTCCGCCGCCGCCGACATCTTTGTGGGGGGGGTCTCCAAACGTTCCTTCCGCCGCATGGTTGTTGTTTATTGTTCCGCCTGAAATCTCTACTGTTCCACTGTCAACAGAAACACCTCCTCCAAAGCAGTATGCTCTGTTACCCGATATTTCACCGCCCGTCATTCTAAACTTTGCATTGTTACCTGTTAGAGACACCCCGGCATGATTCGTAGCCTTATTATCTTTTATAGAACCTCCGTTTAAGATAAAAGTTCCGTTGCTTTTTATCTCTACGCCGGAGTTTGCGCCGTTTACATAATTATTGCAGATTGAACCTTCTTCCATCGTAAAAGTACCGCCGGTAATTTCTACGGCATGGGCAAAGTTTCTAACTTGCGCCGCTTCACCTTTAACGGTTACGGTTCCTCCTGTTTGTTTTATACCGTAAACCCATGAATTTGCGATAAAACCGTACATAGTGTGCGTTCCCGTTATAACAGCTTTTAAGATAACGGAGTCGAGAGTAAGCGTTCCTGCCGTTGTAACAAGATAGCGTTCGTGACCAGAGGCGGGTAGTGAACGTGCATCGTGTATTATCGCAGGTACCGGAGGATTATAGTCTTTCCGTAAAGCTGCTATTGTAATCATTTTACCGCTTTCAATATTAAGGGTATCATCTTCCTCAATCGTTCCGTCTGTAAGAATGATGTAGGGCACGCCGTTTTGGGTACATTGTGTCAGCGCTTTTGCAACGGTTGCATACGGCTTTTGCTTTGAACCGTCTCCGCTAATGTCATCGCCCTCCTCGCTTCCCGGTACGTTATCGGTATACCAATAGCCGTATATTCCGCGGACATAGAAAGTGGGAAATTCCGCCTTTGCGGTTGGCTTCAATTCTTCTGAAACCAAACCTTGTTCATCTATAAGTGTAATCGTATAATTTTTTTCAGCTCCGTATTCGGCTTTAACATCGGTTTGGTAATACAAGACCCATGCACCTGTAGGCGGATTATCCGCACCCGGTATGGGAAGTTTTTCCACATTAGTAGATTCAATAAAAGCTGAATCCGCAGGTTTTATAAAATCGGTGCCTCCGCCGTTTATTTTCAGCTCATATTTCGTCCCGTTGATTTTGATGTGTTTCATGTCTTTATGGAGCTTTTCGCCGGTAATAGTTTCGCCCATATCGGGGACTTGCAGACATAAAACATAATACTTCTGACCTATCTTTGTCTGCGCAAGAGTGACGGACGGCTTCGGCGGGGCTGTATTCGCCTTTAGGTTCAAACTGAACTTCTTACCGAATTTTCTGCCGTCTGTTGAAATAAGGGTAATTTCAGGGCCTATGCCGCCGTTACTCCATTCGTGTGCTTTCAAAAAGCCTGGCTTGTACGTGAGCTTCAATGCTGCTTTGTCAGGTGTTTGCTCTAAAGTGTAGTCCTTGCCGTATGTCGGCTGTGTTGTAAGTCCCGGAAAGCGGATAACATCGGCGGAAGACGTAGGCATAACGAGGGTAAAGTTTTTGGGGTTACGCAGTTTAATTGTAAGCGTTACGTCAGTTGCAGAGGGTACGCACGGTATGCCGTCTTTGTTCATTTGCTGAGGTTTATCAATGCTGTAATCCGTACTCATAACTTCCGCCACCCAATAGCTGAAAAAATCTTCAGGGTCTTCTAAAAACTGTTTACATCCTGCAAAAAACAGTGCAACTGCCAACACTGCCGCAATTGTTGTTAAAATCTTTATAATCTTTTTCATAAATTCATTACTCCTTTTTAAGGGGAAAATTGTATGTAGAAAGAGAGTCTTTTGCCGGATTTGTGTCCGTCATTCCAAAAAAACGCACAAGAACACTATTTCTGTCTTGTGTGTATAGTGTGATAAGATTTTTGAATCTGCTATCGGCAAATCTTTCCTTCATTACAGCACAGTATAGCATTTTTTTCCGTATATTTCAATCTTTTGAGGATTCTTTAATACCGGCTTATGGTTTACAATAAGAACCTGTCATGCTATAATTTACAAGTCAACACAATGTTAATTTTTGGAGGAAGGAATGATAACTTTTTATATAATTGCAGGATTGCTTGCGGTTTTCGGTATTTTAATTCACAAGTTTAAATTCTATTTTTTGATTGCAGGTTATAATATGATGAGTAAGGAGGAAAAAGAAGAATATAATGCCTCTTCCATAGGCAAACATGTAGGGCTTAGCCTGTATCTTCTTTCAGGCCTTTCCTTGACAGTAGGCCTTCTTTTCCGGTTTTTTCAAATGTCCAAGCAAACCGAAAAACTTGTAATAGCAGTCTATGTAATTTTTACAATGATTGCAGTTTCAATTCTCTTGATAAAAGAAAATAAAAAAAAACTAAACGAAATTATTCCCTTTATCGTGTTTATAAATATTGTTATTCTGATTATTTTAGCTCTAGTTATTTTTATGGGGTAAACGCTATTTGAGCGCTATAAAAAACTTGTAGGATTTTTTGAGATGTTCTTTAAATGTAAAGAAGAATTCGCAGAAATGGTAATGATGGGGATTCTTTTTCTCAATCTTCTTGGCCTGCGTCTTCCTTAATATTATAGTTTAATGCAGAGTGTAGCTATATAGTCATTTCCATAACGTGATAATCTATGTCTTTTATCACATGATTCATAAAAATCTATCATAGCGAGACCATTTTTAAGTTGTCCTCTAATCTGAGTTTCTAAGGTATGGCTAAATTCATATCCATATTCTGGATTTATGGTTATTTTGCCTTCCTCTTCAAGCTCTTTTGAATTAAAAGGTATTGAAAACTTTAAAAGTAATTCCTCATCGGGTTTGTCCCATACAATGTCAGCATCATACATGTATATCCAAGGATTCATAAATCCGACCATTAACAGTCCACCCTTTTTCAATACTCGAGAGGCTTCTTTATACATGTTTTCTAAATCTTCTATATATACATTTGAAACCGGATTAAAAATAATATCGAAAGTTTCATTTTCAAATGGAAATGGTTTTGTCATATCGCCTTGAACTGTATTGATTTTTAAGCCTTCTCTTTTAGCAACCATATCATCTCTTTGTAATTGTGATTTAGAAAAATCCATTATGGTTACATCATAACCTTTTATAGCAAAAACCGGACCCTGCTGTCCACCACCACAAGCTAAACCTAATATCTTTTTTCCGTTGGCTTTTTCAAACCATTCTTTCGGAACTTTTTTTCCAACAGTTAATGCAACAGAAATTGAATTATTTCTAACTTCTTCTAATTCTTCATGTGTCAATGGTTCAGTATAGTCATTTTTTACATTATTCCATCTATCTTCATTTAATTTTATATAATTGTTCATCTTATAATCTCCTCGTAATTTTATACTATTTCGATTTAAGTTGGATGTGTTGCCATTACATTTTTCTCACCTCTACAAATTCTAATTTGTTTTACTCGATGTTTGTAATATTATACCATTTTTTTAGCCAATTTGTACAGGTCTAATTCTTGCTTCTTTCCTGTGATAGTTCTCTGTTTTCTTGTTGCAATTTCTCTACTCTCTATGATTTTTAAGATTGATTTCATCTTTATTTCTTTGACTTGTTATTAGCTGATAAAATTCATCTTTGGTTAGATTTTTACTTTCAGTAAATATACTTTCAAAGACTGCCCCTTTTTCATATATCCTTTTATCTCTCTTTTTTCGTTCTTCCTGTTTCTGCTGACTGATGAGCTTTTTCCTTTTGTTTTGTAACTGCTTGATTTCTTCATCTGCCATTAAGATTTTTTCTTCAATGTTTTTCATTTTCTCGTTTCCTCCCTTTCTAATTTTGAGTAAAGAAAAACAGTAAACCTTTTTTGATTTACTGTTCCTGTGGTAATTTTTATTAAGTTGTTAGTTCTACAAACTGGGATTTATCGAGCCGAATTTATCCACTGCTTTAGTTCCTCCGATAAGCGCTCATCAACTTCAATCCTCGTCTGCTTACACTCTTTAGGATACTGCTTTGCCTCCTTAAAAGCCATGCTGATAAACAGCCCGGAACCCACAGGAAGAATGCCTGTTAACATGGTCTGCGGAAAAATAAAATGCGTTCCATGTTCATAGGTCATGAGAACTACACTGTTATCCGCGTCCCTTTCTTTCAGCCTGTTTTCCATTCTACGAATGTATTTACAGGTATCCCAAAGTACATCATCCTCCGCACCAATCAGCAGAATGCGACCCTTTATATTCTCCACCTTTATTTTCTCGGCTTCCTGCACGGGATGCCTTTTCTCCGATTCATCGAACAAATCGCGACTGGCAACCATCGCGCCACGCCGTTTGGTTTCCTCAGATATTTTCTGCCAGTATTCCGGATGGCGATACGCATAGGGCAGATAAGGAAGCGGCTTACCGTGATATGAAACAGATGACTCTCCGTCTCCCGGACGTTCGTGAGCCCCGTCTTTCCCATCCTGATAAAAACCTTCCATCACAAAATCAGAAGGAGAAATGGCTATCGTAAGCGTTATTTCCGAAAAGTATGACGCTGCGACAAGCGCAAGCATACCAGTTGTCGAGGCACCCATAATACCGATTTCTTCATTGCCCATCGTCTTCAGAAATGCAAGTGCCTTCTCAAAACGTTCGAGTGGATAGTTATGGTGACCGTAATCTTTTGGGGCCGGTGACATTGTGAGGACGTTCAGACCTTTCTTTTGAAGCCATTTGACGCCACCCTTTGCCATCATGTCTTTTGTATCATCACCAAGCATGGCAATCATGCAATATTTACTGCCGTTCGGATTCGGCCAGTATACGCCGTTATATCCATCTTTCTCTATTGTTTTGATTTCTTTCTTCATGGGAAAGTTTCTCCTCTTCAACTTCAAATTTGTTTATCTATATTGACTAATATTATAGCATTTTTTTCGATATTTTTCTACTGTCATATTTCTCTACTCACTACTATTTACCCTTTGAATGTATAACTTTGAACATTTTATCTTGAAATGTTTCCTTACTCTTTTTATCAAAATATATCTCTGTTACAAAGGTCTTTCCTCTAATCTTTTTTATTAAAATGCCATCAGGTTTTCGGGACATGGCTCTATCTCTTTTGTAAGTTCATTTTCTGTTTTCCTCTCTTTTTATTTTTAAACAAAGAAAAAACAGTAAACCTTTTTCCGATTTACTGTTTCTGTGGTAGTTTTTATTAAATTGTCAGTTCAACAAACAACCGGGATTTGATTATTTCCATGGACGATTTTTAGCAAGCCATCCTTTCTCTTGCCAATATGTCTTATCTCTCTCATTCCATCCCTTTTTTTGAATAATTCTTATGATATTGAATAAAATCCTTGTTTTTATTGAAGGTCTTACCATTGTATAGTTGCTTTTTATTTTATTCGAGAGAGTTGTTGTTTGGCGGTCAACCTTTGATTTTATCTTCTCGTCAACTCTCTTCCAATCCGTCTCCCAAACTGCAATACCTAATTTATAAGTTTTAGCACATCCCCAAAAGAATGTGCTATCTGCCATATCTTTATTAGCTTTTTTCATTCCTGCCCCAGCAGCTGTTGAAAAACAGACAGCTTGTTTTGAAAACATACTTTCACTTGGTCGGTGAACCATCCATCTATAACCATAATGGTCAAGAAACGCTTTCATTGAACCTGTAACATGATATACATATACAGGGCTTGCAAGAATAATTATATCCGACTCATCTATGGCATTTGTAATTGGCTGTAATTGTTCGAAATGCGGACACATACTTTCTCCTTTAGTAAAGCAATTCCCACACCCAATACAGAAATGATTAAAATCTTTTGGTAGAAAAAATTCCGATACTTCTCCACCCAATTTATCTGCAAGCATTCTTGAACTATTATATGTTGAACCTTTATGACTTTGACCATGTATAATAACTATTTTCATAAAATCACCACCGTAAATTCAAATTTATTTGTCTATATCGGCTAATATTATAGCGTTTTTAAGCGATTTTTTCTACTGCCAGATTTCCCACTTACTCGATACTATTCTCCCTTAGAATGTATTACCTTAAACTCATGATGACAATTCCGATTTTGCCTTGTTCTACATCGTTTATCATCTGTGTATAGGCTGAGCGGTCAAAGAACCTACCGCTTTCGTCATCGTCGGTATAGTGGCGAATGTTTATCAGCTTTTGCTCTCGTGCATACCTTTCTAAAAATGCTTTTTGATTTACAATACTATTACTCTCGCCACCGTCTCTATCTTCATCACCAACTGAAAGGCGGTAGTATAGTGCTGTGATTTTATTATGATATTCTATCATGGCATTATCCTCCTTTTTTGTGTCTATATATCACTCCTGTTTCCGATGTGAAGAATCACTCATAGCTCCACCCCACGATCTTTCACTTTAACTTTCTCACGAGTCTTGTGATTTTTTTCCGCAGCTTCCTTGAAAGCAGATAGCGCCTTTTTCACGGATGGCTTTTTCTCCTTGCGGAGATTCTTCGCCATATACTCCTTAAAGGCCGCTTCCATCACATCTGCATCACGGCCCTTGAAGAAAACTAAATACCTTGGTGGATTCTCTGAAATGTCCTTCTTCAAAGCAAAATCAATTCCATACTTCTTGGCTGTTCCTTCAAAGTCTTTGATATTGTCAAGGAGCAGTGATTTTCACTACTCCGAAAGTGCATCAATTCGACAAATAAGAGGAAGATGGAATTACCAATGGTGCTCCATCTCCCCTTTGTGTGTCTCCGGTTTTATTTTAGATTGAACGGCTAGATACCCGTTTTTTTAATAAGATAAAAATAGCAAAAAACACCGGCGGCTGCAAGCAGCAGGATTAAAACGGCAATAAAAATATTTCTGCCATTTTTCTTTTCGGCGAACGGGTCAAGGTGTGCGAGCCGTGCATTTTTCGGCAATGATGCCAATTTTGTAAGCGAGCTTCCAAGCGGAATGTTGATTTTTGCATGTGCATTAATCGCCCAGCCGTTTGCTTCAAGAATCGGACCGATACTTCGCTTGCGCAATTTCATGGCGGCGAGTATCATCGACGGCCCCGATATAATCAGTATAAGCCCGATGAGTCCGATAGGTACCCACAAGCCTAATCCGAATAGTGCTTGAAGTAAGCTTCCGATGAGAGTTGAAATTCCGCCTATTGCTGTTCCGATTAAAGCAATCGTCCCGAGATCAAGCTTTTTGTTCGGCAAACTCGCCGCCGCTTCTTTCGGCATATTGACCGTTTTGTCTGCGGCCGTTGCAACGAGGGCATCCGATTTTTCGTTTGCTGCATTTGCCTTTTTTGCAATTTGCTCTTCAATCATACGGGCTAAATTTTTATAGGGGGAGAAAAACGCTTCACGCACACTGACCGGATTGGCAATAACTTTAGTAATAGTTGCGTTCCAATCGTTTCCATCTCTGTCATAAAACAAACCGTTTCGTTCAACAACAATATTGTCAGAAGCGCCATTGGTTAAAAGTGCCAAAAGTTTCCGCTTGGCTGTTCCTCGTGTTATATCACAGTAAAGTAAATACGCTCCCGATAAAATATCCAAGGTTGCATGGCGGTCATCTCCGTTTAATTCAAAGCATAAGGTCGTTGCCCTTGTATCAAAGAATAAAACACCTGCCTGAAAGGCTGTTTCACCTCCGGTATAAAAGTTGGAAAAGCTGACATAATTTTTCAAAAGTGTAAAAAAGTCTTTTCGAAGAAGCAATAATTTTTTAAGCGATTGGATATGCTGTTTTTCCTTTTCAAAGGTCAACCGTTCATTTATTTCAGTGATAATTTCATCTTTTTGATTTAGCTTTGTTTCCAAAAACTGCGGGTTGATTTTTGCAGCCTTAATTTCAGATTGCTTTGAATATACCGCAGTAAAGCCGGAAATTTTTTGTGAAATATTTTTCCAATCGTTTTCTGTTAGTACCAAAAGATCTCCGCACAAAGGTGAAAGAGCATCTGCGTAGAATTTTTTTATTTCATTTGCCCAAGCCGGGTTTATTTTACTTTGTGTGTCCAAAAGCATTTCGGTATTCGGCAATGCAATGGGGAGTTCGCGTAATTTTTCGCTGGAAGTGTTCAATTCAACAGTGGTGAAGGTTTTAAAAATTTCACTGTAGTCGGTGAGCGGGGTATTTTCTCCATTGACATAGATCAAAAGTTTACAGCGCACAAAAAAGTCATCTATCTTGTTTTTAACGGCTTCAAAAGAGGCAACGGCTTTTACCATCGATGAAGTTTCTAAACCGGCACTGACGGCTTTTAAATCTTCTGTGTTTTGGAGACATTGGTTCCTGTCATTAGTAAGCATGTCAAAGATGAGTTCCCCCGTGCTGTTTATATTTTCTTTTACATACAGTGAAAGCACTTTTTTCAGGCGGAGATCATCGCTGTCATCATCAGATATTTCTCCGAGTTCATTTGATTTTATAACTTCATTTTCGTTTACAATATCCGCAAGTGAAATTATACTGCCTGTTTTTCCCTGCCTTTTTAAAGCCCATTCCGCTGTCTTGACAATTTCGGTGTTCTTTATATCGCTGAGTGAAAGTGTATCGCCGTCTTTTATGATGATGCCGACATCCTGTAAACTTTCTGACAAAAAATCGACGGCGTCTAAAACTTCCGGAGGGCGGATAAATCCGTCGGCATCCGTATCCAGTATGGCAGCCGTTTCGGGATTAAAGAAAATGCCTTTTGTCGGCATCGCTAATGTAGTCCAAAGCTTTTGGTCTAACTGCCTCAGGTTAAGAATATCATCGGCTGTTTCAAACACTAACTGAGTGACTCCGCCGAATCTTGCAAATTTCCAAATATGTTTTTTCAAGTTTACCTCCAAACGATAAAGTAATACGCTATCGTTTTTTTATCAAGAGGGTCTTTATGGTTTATAAAAATCGATTTTGTAATATTTTTTTAAGAGCACCAGAGCTGTCAACAAGCGTAATAAGATACTGCCAACCGGCACGGTAAGGATTTACATTTTTCATTAATCTTGCTTTCCATGAATTTGGAATGCATTTTAATTGACAGGCAAAAGACTTATTTATATAATATCAAAGATGAAATACACGGGTTTAAACACAAAGAAAATTCTTGAAAATTGGTACGGCAATCATCTTATTATTGCCGGAGAAAGTTTTATAGTGGGAATCCTCACTGGGCTTGCCATTACGGCATTTAGAAAATCCATCGATTTTCTTTCAAACTTGCGAATTGATTTTTATGATAAGGCAATAAGCGGACAGTTCGGTACGGTCTTCGGCTTTGGCGTTTTAATTTTGACGGTAATTATTTTAGGCTTATTTATGGGCTTTATCATCAAAAAATATCCAATGATAAAGGGGAGCGGGGTTTCACAGATCAAGGGTAAATTTATGAAAAAGCTCGATATGACCCCATGGCCGGAATTACCCTTAAAATTTTTAGGCGGTGTTTTAAACATAAGTGCAGGCCTTTCAGTCGGACGGGAAGGCCCCTCCGTTCAAATCGGAGCATACATAGGAAGTGCCTTTGAAAAAATCGGCAAGACTTCCCATATTGAAAGAGTCTGCCTTGTAACGAGCGGCGCTGCAGCAGGGCTTGCCGCAACTTTCGGAGCACCCTTTGCAGGAATCGTCTTTGCTATAGAAGACCTGCACCAATATCTAAGCCCCCTCCTTTTAACCTGCGTAATGCTCGGAGCCTTTGCAGGCGACCTTGCAGTCTCCTTATTTTTTAAGCAGGGAGCTATTTTTGATTTTCACGGTCTTCAACTTTTCCCTATAAAATATTTCGGCTGGCTCATTTTGATGGGGGCCGCGGCAGCTCTGATCGGACATCTTTTTAAAAAATCGATTTATACATCTCAAAAGATGTACAGAAAATTAAAGATTTCTCCCCAATTTTCGCCATTGATTCCGTATCTTATTTCGGTACCTGTCTGTATTTTTGTGCCCCTTGCGGCAAGCGGAGGAGATCATCTGATTGAAGCCATTGCAGAACACAGCTTTCCGCTTTCCATGCTCGTTCTGATTCTTGCGGCAAAGATAATTTTTACAGGCCTTTCGGCAGGCTCCGGAGCCATAGGCGGCATATTTGTTCCTCTTCTTTCATGTGGAGCTTTGACGGGAATTATATTTTCGAACATCTTGGTTTATTTTAATTTAATTGAAGCTCAATATGCCGTAAACCTGATGGTCTTTGCGATGGCCGCCTTTTTTACTACCGTAATAAAGGCTCCGGTTACAGCCATAGTTCTTCTTGCAGAAACAAGCGGAGACCTTTTCCATTTGGGAGGCTTGGTGCTGACCACAGCAGCTGCATATATTACGGCAAACATAATAAAGTCGCCGCCTAATGACGAGGTTCTTTTAAAACAGATTTTAGACAGTGAAGATTTTGCAAATAAAAAAGAAAAAGCGGAAGAACACGGCAAGCAGGTTTTTGAAGTCTGCGTTTCTCCCGAATCTTTTTTGGACGGAAAGAAAATTATGGACATTCAATGGCCTGATGACTGTTTAATCGTAAGCATTGCGAGGGGCGAAGAAGAAATTATTCCTGACGGCAGCACCTCTATTTCGGCAGGCGACAGGCTGGTGGTTTTAACACACGGACACCATGTAGAATCCCATTTGGAGCAAATCGCAGAGATGGCTCAAGTCGAGTGAGTTTATTACTTTCCGACACAAAAGCCTGAAAAGACCTTGTCAAGGATATCGTCGGAGCGGACTTCTCCGGTAATTTCGCCTAAAAAGCTTAAGGCTTCTTCAAGGTCTTCTACGATGAGGTCGAGGGGAAAGCCTTCAAGAGAATTTTGATAGGCTGTTTTAAGCACATCCAAGGCCTTTTGAACGGCATCCCTCTGCCTTTCACTTCCGAGGGAAGCTGTTTTTGAAAAGCCGGAGCTGCCTGTATCTTTTGCAAGAACAGAATAGGCCTTTTCGGACAAAGCCTTAATTCCGTTAGAAGCCTTTGATGAAATTATTATGGGCTCTTTAATTTTTTCGGCTTTTAAGATTTCTTTTATTTTTCCTTTTAACTCGGTATCGAGTAAGTCCTCTTTTGTGATAACCGTAATTACAGGAGCCTTTGCATTTTTTATAAACTCGGAATCATCCTTGTTTAAACTGCCTGCGGACAAGATATCTTTAGGGTCGCAAAGGTAGAGGATGAGGTCGGCATTCCGGCTCATCTCCAAGCTCCGCTCGACACCGATAGCTTCTATCGAATCCTGAGTATAGCGTATACCCGCCGTATCGTAAAGGCTTACGGGGATGCCGTTAAAGTTTAGGGAAGCTTCAAGCCAGTCCCTTGTAGTCCCGTGAATATCCGAAACTATTGCCCTGTCTTCTTTTAGGAGGGCGTTAAAGAGAGAGGACTTTCCTGCATTGGTCTTACCTGCAAGAACAACCTTAGCTCCTTGAATAAAGATTTTTTCAGCTGCCCATGAATCGGCTAATTTTTTTAAAGGTTCGATAATCCGTAAAATCAAATCGGGGGAAAAGGCCCCTTGGCTTGTTTCCTCATCTTCGGGATATTCTATTTCAACATCGGCCGCAGCGATGACAGCCGTGAGTCCGTGCTTTATTTCCTCTATTCCCGAAAAAAGATTTCCCGACAGGCGGCCTGCTGCAAGTTCTATATTTATATCGGTTTTTGAATTGATGATTTCGTTTACAGCTTCAGCCCGCGTTAGGTCGGCCTTTCCGTTCGCAAAGGCACGGAATGTAAACTCCCCGCCCTCGGCCGCTCTAAAACCGTTTTCGATTAAAAGGCGGTAAATTTTTAAAACTACGGCAGTTCCGCCATGGCAGATAAACTCGACGGAATCCTCTCCCGTAAAACTTTTAGGTTCCCGATAAACGCAGACCGTAACCTCATCAACTTCTTTTTTTGATTCGGGGTCTAAAACCCAGCCGTGCAGGATAGTGTTGCCTTGAGCTTCTTTTAGTTTTTCGGGCTTTGAAAAAATTGCAGAAGCAAGGTCTATCGCCCCCTTCCCCGAAGTGCGGACAATGCCCAAAGCTGCAGGGCTTAGGGCAGTAGCTATTGCAGCTATAGGATCGTCCAGAGCATATTTACCAATCTGCATTATCTTCTCCCGAAATTTTTAAGCGGCAAAATATTATCGGAGCAAGCCCTGAGGCAATAAGACCTACTGCAAAAAATTCCAAAAATCGGTAGAGCCTGTATTGTGCATAGCTTGAATCTATTTTTAAAAGATAAAAAATCATAATCGGAATACAGGAAAGAGCAGACCCGATTATAAAACGTAAAAGTTTTTGAATCCAAGTTCCCGAAGAAGCATCAAAGCTATATTTGGAATTTTCAAGGATACGGATATTTCCAAAAGCCAGTCCAAGTATAAGGCCGGCTTCATTTACCTTTTCTCTCGAAATTAAAATGAGAATAAACGAAAAAAGAGCCGCAAGGGTAAACCTTATAGATGCAGTTTTTTTGAATTTAATATTTTGGGCATCGCTCTCATCTGCTCTATTTAATGTAGAAAGCTTTGCTTCGATTGCGGGAAGAAAAAACATCATACTTAAAAAGATAAATGCACCAAGCCCCCAGCCTAATAAGACATCGGTCGGATAATGCACTCCGAGATAAACCCGTGAAAAACCTACCAATAGAGGAAGAACAATTGCAGCCGCTATTTTTATCTTAACCGAAGCTGAGCCGCTTTTTTGAGGCTTTGCCGATTGGGCATCTTTTGAGAGGTTTTCTCCAAAGGGTTTATAAAACAAAACTGCCGGATAGATAAAAGCGCTTATCGAAGAATGGCCCGAAGGTGTTGAAAAACCGCCTATGCTTTTAAGCATAATTTCAGGAGCATGAGCAAAGGGACGGGGAATTTTAAAAATCCGCTTAATTCCTCCGTTGAGTCCCGATGTAAAGGCAGCGGCATAGGCAAGATGAAGCCCCTTTTTATAATCTATACACCAAAGATATAGGCCTATAATAAAAACGACAAATCCGTAAGTGGAAGCCTCCGTAAAAATTTTCATTACTTCGTTAAGAAAAGGACTCGAAAAATTTTGTACGGCCCTGATTACTTCTATTCCCCATTGGTGTATAAAATGAAGTTCTTTTGAAGCTGCTGTAAGTTCCGTCATTATAAGCTCTCCCCGTCAGGTCTCAGATCTAAGTAGCGTCCCGAATTATTCCAATAGATATAGCCCTCATCTATAGAATCCTTAATTCCTAAAATCTGGCGTTTTACATAATTTTCATCATAGTATTTTTTGTCATAAGAAACCGGAATAAAAAAGGCTTGAGCCCAAGGGCGTACAATTACCTTATTGCGGGCAATCGATTTGTTTCTATATGAACCTTGATGATAAATCCTATAAGGTCTTTCTTCGGCAGGCTGATAAGCCAAAAAACTTTGAGAAAAATGACTGGGATAAAACATAGGGCAGATAACATCCACATATTCTGCAAGAAGTTCTACATCCTGTCCCGTGCGGGCTCCTGTGCGGTGCCAGCCGTTTGCTCCGTAAATATCTATAGAAATAGGAGCTTTAATTCTTTCGCGCGAATAGGCCAAAAAAGACATCAGGGCACTGACCGCATCCATGCCTTTTTCTCGTGCAGGATATTGAGCGTCTGATAGGTTTAAGCCGTCAGTAGGAAAACGGATATAGTCGAATTGAATTTCGTCAAAGCCAAGTTTACACAGTTCGTCGGCTATATCCACATTGTATTTCCAAACATCTTCGTTATATGGGTCTACCCAATGCTCCTGTATAATCTCTTTTTCTCCATCATAGGTATTATAGCCTTGCCAAGGCTTTCCTGTTTGTTTGTCCTTAACTGCATATTGTCCGTTATTATATCTATATAAATTTTTATCTTTAAAAGCAACGATTCGGGCTATAAGATAAATCTTTTCCGCCTTTGCTCTTTTTATAAATTTTTCAATATCCAGTGTATACTTTATGCCGTTATATTTTTTTATGTCTTCGTTTTTACTTTCATAGCGGACAAAGCCGTATTCATCCTTCATATCGATAACAAGGGCATTGAGCTTATTATCCTTGATTGTTTTAAGATGGTCTTCAAATTTTTTTTCATCCATTGCTTGATGTGCCGGTATATATATACCTTTTTTTCCATCGGCTTTTTTTAAATAAGCCGTATGGTAATGTTCTTTTTTTTGTAAAAGCCAGAGCTCCGATAAAATCAAATTGCCTTGGAGAGGACTGATTTTCTGCGGAACAAAGGCACATAGAAAGGCTGAATTTTTAATAAAGTTTTTTATCTTGTTATAATTTTGAAATAATTTTTTATTACCGAAGGTTTCCGTTTTGGGCATTAGTAAATTCATTTCAAAAAAACCGGTATTGCTTACAGCAAAGACCGTATTATCAATTATATTTAAGCTGTCGATGCAGACAAGTTCTTGTTTTTGTTGTTCTTTTTCATTTATGGGTATAAATAATTTTCTTTTCCAATCCAATCTATAAATTATTCCTGAAAAAGTTTGAGTACAATAAATTTGTAAATCGGAAGCATTTTGACTAAATGCTATATCTGAAACTTCTTCAACTCCTCCGGATCCTTTTTTTAGCCCATCGCTTATGTCGTTCCAAACTTTGGAATTTATATCCGGCTGATTCCATGCCAGGCCGGATAAAGAATGAGAAACAAAAACTGTTAATATTTTTTCACCCTTAGAATTCGGCATATCTAAAACGCAAACGGCTTTTATGCCGTTTACATAATGATTGGAACCGAGGTCTGTCCATGTTTTACCCGAATCTCTGGTTAAGAAAACATTTGACGAGCTTGCTGTAACGAAGATATTTGGATTAAAAGGATGGACTTCCAAGTCTTTAAGCTGAGGGATTTTTTCGATAAATTCTTTGTTACCGTCTTGGCCTATTGTTTTTATAATTTTTCTGGGAAGATTATCGTTGAGGTAGTAAAACTGTTTTAAATCTTTACTTGCTGCAAGGCCCTTATCCGTTAAAAAAAGCCATTGATTTCCGGCCTTAGATATTTTAAACACTTGTGCGTCCGA
This sequence comes from Treponema denticola, assembly GCF_024400535.1. Classification (NCBI taxonomy): domain Bacteria; kingdom Pseudomonadati; phylum Spirochaetota; class Spirochaetia; order Treponematales; family Treponemataceae; genus Treponema; species Treponema denticola. Next base: position 2,132,323 of record NZ_CP038800.1, on the reverse strand, counting down.
CCAAATTTTTCTAGGTTTTAGATATTCTATCTCAAATAGCCCGTTTTCATTTCCGGCTAGAAAAATATTTTCGGCATAAAGCGGGATAAATAAAAGCATCAGTAAAATATAAAAAAAAACTTTAAAAGGTTTTTGCAGGCATAAAATTGTTTCATGGGCTTAATAATGCCATAAATTGAGGATATATGCAAGCCGTTACAGGTTTAATGCACGGAAATCAATTTTACTAAAAACTGCCGATAATGTAGGTATGGAAATAGAAAATATATTTGATTACTTTAACGACATCAAAATAATAAGCAATTACGACGGATATTTTTACAGCGTAAATGAAGCTTTAAAAATATTACTACTTGGACTTCTTTGCGGCCGTAAAAACATTAGAGAAATACACGAATGGGCAACTGCCGACATTATAAAAGATAGGCTCAATAAAGAATTCGGCATAAAAAAAAGATACCTTGCTATTATTGGCTAACCTGTCTACTTAAATTGATAAACATAGACTCATTAAACGAATGTTTTATGAATATGGCTGAAGCTCTTATCAAAGAATACGGTACAGAAAAGCCTCTTACAATAGCGATAGACGGAAAAACTATCCGTTCAACAGATAAAATGAGCAGCTATGAAAGTCCGCTGCACATAGTCTCTGCACAAGTTGCAGAATTTGGTATAACATTGGCACAAAAGTGTGTTAAAGGAAAGACAAATGAGATACCTACGGTTCAATCTCTTATAAAAACTCTTAATATAAAAGGGCATATAATCGTTGCAGATGCCTTAAATTGTCAAAAAGAAACGGCAAAAATCATAAAAGAAGGAAAAGGGGACTATTTATTGTCGGTAAAAGGGAACCAGCCTTTATTAAAAGCGGATATTGAAGAATATGTTCAAGATGAAATTCTAAGAAAACAAATGGACACGGCTTGTAAAAGTGAAAAAAATCGTGAAAGAGTTGAAAAGCGAACAGCCTTCTGCACAACTAATTTAGGTTGGATGGATAATACGGATGAATGGGAGGGGTTAAGCTGTATTGGAGCTATTCATTCAGAGTTTAAGAGTAAGAAAGGAAAGAGTGATGAATGGCATTATTATATTTCGAGCAGAAAACTTACAGCTCAACAGCTATTGGATATAGCAAGAAAAGAATGGGTTGTAGAAACCATGCATTGGTTATTAGATGTTCATTTTAGAGAAGACTTTTGTCGGCTTTTAGATAAAAATCTACAACAAGCCTTGAACATAGGACGGAAAGTGGCGTTAAATTTGGTCTCGCGATACAAACAAAAAAATGCACCTAAATCTTCTTTGTCACACATTATGTTTAAAGCTCTCATGGATATATCTTTTATCAAAAAAATATTACAAAATTGATTTCCATGGGTTTAATGAAGTTTAAAATATTAAAGTAATCGGCTTGTATTTTTTTTTCTTTTTTTGTATAATCGGGTTCAATTTAATAACCTTTTTCAAAAAGGAAAGCTCGTTCTGGAACTTTTTGAGGCATTTGCATTTGCCGTTTTACTGACGATGCAAAGGAATTTATTTTGAATAATACCAAGATTACCGTTTTATCTCGATTGGCCTTGTTGGTTGTGGCCATTGTATGGGGCAGCTCTCTTGTTGTTGTGAGCGAAACTACCGATTTTTTTAAGCCTAATTTTTTGTTAAGTTTAAGGTTTACTATCGCTTGTCTCTTGTTATGTATAGTTTTTTATAAAAAATTAAGGCTTATAAACAAGGACTATCTTATGAGAGGCGGAATTGTAGGCTTTTTCCTTTTTATAGCTTATTCAAGCCAGACTTTCGGCGTTACAACTGCCGGCGGTCTTCCGGGGCGCAGCGCTTTTCTATCGGCCTCTTATTGTGTGATTGTGCCGTTTTTAGGCTGGGCTGTAAATAAAGTAAGACCCGATAGGTATAATGCTTCAGCTGCAATTTTATGTATCTTGGGTATTGGTCTTGTTTCATTTAATGATCTTGTCCTTTCGTCGGGAGTAGGTATAACCATGGGAGATTTTTACGCTCTCTTAAGCGGACTGCTTTTTGCCAGCCATATTATAAGTATTACCCGTTTAAGTAAAGGAAAAGATCCTATTTTGATGACTATTATTCAATTCGGTGCGGCTGCTTTAATTTCATGGATTGTAACGCTTTTATTTGAAGACAATAGTTCAATAGTTTGGAGTTCTTCTTCCATCGGTTCTGTCCTTTATCTTGCAGCAATTTGTACAGGCCTTGCTCTTCTTTTGCAAAACATAGGTCAAAAGCATACTGACGCTTCAAGCGCCGCGATTATTTTAGGTCTTGAATCTATCTTCGGTATAATCTTCTCTGTGATTTTTAAAGGTGAAAAACTGGATTTATATTCGGTTCTAGGTTTTATTTTGATTTTTATTGCGATTATAATCTCAGAAACGAAGCTGTCATTTTTAAAAAAAGAAAGATAATATCTTTGTTTACTACATAATAAAAGCCATTAAAGACTAAAGCTTTAATGGCTTTTATTGTTAATTTTTCTATTAAAGTCTTGTTTATTTGACTTTATCAGCTTGACAGTGAATAGTCTTTTTCTTATAATGCCGTTCACTGTAGAAACAGGTGTTTTTTACTAAAAATTAAATTTCTTACCAGCCCCCGCTATTACTAGGTATTAAATACTTAGCACATCCTAAACTTGACAAAGGGGAATTGTTTAATTATTTAAAACATCTATAGTATTTATAGGTTTTATAAAAATTTCATAATCGTACATTAGGAATTATTTTACTTAAGGAGAAAACAAATGAAAAAAAGATTTTCAATGCGGAATAAGCTATTGATTATAGTCGGAGCTTTGATTTTTATAGCAGGTTTTACGCTGGGTGTCTTGGGAGTACGTACTGCGCGAAAAACCGTAACTGAAAAGGTGGAGGTTCATCTTAAAGATAAGGCTGCCGACACTGCAGAGATTATAGACGGAAGGGTTATAGCTTTCTTTCAATTTTTAGAAGGAATAGCCCGTATGCCTATATTAACCGATAAAAATGTCCCATATAATGAAAAAGCCGATATATTGGATAATGAAGTCTCTTTTAATGAAAGGTTGGAACAGCTTAATTTATATGATCTTTCTGGAATACGCACTACAAATGACGGACAAGTTATATCGGTAAAGGATCGTGACTGGTTTAAATCCGCTGTAAGCGGCAAACGGTTTGCATCCGAGCCCATTTTATCCCGCTCTCTTAATAAACTCGTTTTCGTCTTTGCAGTTCCAGTGTACGGCAAAGATAAGAATGTTGTTGCCGTGTTAAACTGCACGATCGGGGCCGAACATCTATCCAACGATATTGATGATATCATAGTCGGGGAAACAGGAAATTGCTATATTTTAGGTTTGACCGGAACGATAATAGCACACAAAAATTTTGATTTGGTAAATTCTCAGGATAATATTTTAAATAATGCAAAAACAAACAAAGACTTCGCCTCTTTAGCAAAATTTATGCAACAAGCTTTGAGCAGCACAAAAAGTGAAGTAGGGTTTTATGAGTATAAGGGGGAGTCCTATATAGCCTCTTATGCAAAGATGGATAACACCGGTTGGACCGTCATTATAAGGGCTCCTATAAAACAGTTTATGGGAAGTATTGATGCCCTGCGCAATAAAATGCTGCTTATAGGTTTTACTATTTTAGCAGTAAGTTTAGCTATACTTTTTGTTGTTTCTTATAATATGATAAAGCCCATAAATGTTGTGGTGTCTGCACTCAAGGAAATTGCCCAAGGCGGAGGAGATCTAACTGTCCGCCTGCCCTTGGTCGGAAATAACGAGGTAACGGACTTATCCGAATACTTTAATAGAACAATCGAAAAAATCGGTACATCAATTAAAATAGTCGGAGAAAACAGTGATGAGATGACAAATACAGGTTCGGAACTTGTAAGCAATATGACTGAAACAGCCAGTGCCGTCCATGAGATAAGTGCAAATATCGACGGAGTAAAAAAGCAGGCTCTTACCCAAGCTGCAAGTGTCAGCGAAACGGCAGCTACCGTAGGAGAGATTATCCGGACGATAAAAAATCTTAACGGAAGTATTGAAAATCAGGCAGCAAGCGTTGCAGAGTCTTCGTCAGCGATTGAGCAGATGGTAGGTAATATTGCTGCAATTACGCAAACTCTGGATAAAACAAACGATGTTATAAAGACCCTTGCAGCAGCCACTGCCGACGGAAAAGAAACTGTTGCCGGAGCAAACGATGTAACGCAACGCATAGCTGAAGAATCAGGCGGTCTTTTGGAAGCGAGCAATGTTATTCAGCATATTGCAAGTCAAACAAACCTATTAGCTATGAATGCCGCTATTGAAGCTGCTCATGCAGGTGAAGCAGGAAAGGGCTTTGCCGTTGTAGCTGATGAAATACGCAAGCTCGCAGAAGAATCCAGTACTCAGGGAAAAACAATTACCGCAACCCTTAAAATACTTTCGGGAGAAATTGAAATGCTTTCGAATGCTGCAAAAACAACAGAGGATAAGTTTAACACTATCTTCAACTTATCCGAGCAGGTAAAAACAATGAGCCAAAATTTGATGAATGCTATGTTGGAACAGGAAAACGGCAGCCGTGAAGTACTTACAGCAATCCGTGACATCAATATAGTAACAAACCAGGTAAATGACGGCTCTGCCGAGATGCTGAGAGGCGGCGAAAATGTTGCTAATGAAATGCAAAAACTTGATGCTCTTACACGCGTTATAACGGACAGCATGAACGAAATGGCTGCTGGCGCTGTTCAGATAAGCAATGCAGTACAGGATGTAAGCGATATTACCCAAAAGAATAAGCGCAATATAGACAGCCTATCGGCAGAGGTAGGAAAGTTTAAAGTTTAATAAAAAAGATGTACATTCATAAACGGACTCAGGATGTCCGTGGTTATGTCAAATGCGTACATCCTTGTACGCATTTGACACCGAGTTTTTTGCGAGACAAAAACACTCGAAGTCCAAAAATGTACTCTGGATGTACATTTTTGGACGGCACTTGAATTTTCTCCTTCTTTTCTATAAAATATCTTCCGTCAATTTTGATAGATTCATCAATTTTCTTGGAGTAAAATATGGCTTATCCCTTTAGCACGATAGAACCCAAATGGCAAAAATATTGGGAAGAAAATAAAACATTTAAAACAGTTGAAGACAAAAATTATCCTAAGGATAAGAGACTCTATATTTTGGATATGTTTCCCTATCCTTCGGGAGACGGCCTCCATGTAGGGCACCCTGAAGGCTATACTGCAACGGATATTTACAGCCGTTTTTTACGCATGAGCGGATACAATGTACTCCACCCGATGGGCTTTGATTCCTTCGGACTGCCTGCAGAAAACTATGCCATAAAAACGGGCGTTCATCCTCTTATTACCACCCGAAAAAATATGGAAACCTTTAGAAAGCAGATTAAATCGATAGGTTTAAGTTATGACTGGGATAGGGAAATCTCCACAAGTGAAGAATCATATTATAAATGGACCCAGTGGATATTCCTTCAATTATTTAAAAAGGGATTAGCCTACGAAAAAGAAGCCCCCATCAACTGGTGCCCTTCCTGCTTAACAGGCCTTGCCAATGAAGAAGTAAAGGACGGAAAATGCGAAAGATGCGGAGCTCAAATTCAACGCAAAAACTTGAGGCAGTGGATTTTAAAGATAACCGAATATGCCGAACGCCTCTTAGAAGACTTGGATGAACTTGACTGGCCCGAATCCATCAAAATCATGCAAAAAAACTGGATAGGCAAGAGTACGGGAGCCGAGGTTGACTTTGCCCTTGTAGATAAGGACGGAAAAGAAACCGGACAAAAAATCAAGGTTTATACAACCCGCCCCGACACTATCTTCGGAGCGACCTACATGGTCTTGGCCCCGGAACACGAGCTCGTAAAAAGCATAACTACAAGCAGCCAAGAAAAAGCCGTCGCCGCTTATATCGAAGAGGCCGCAAAAAAAAGCGACCTCGAAAGAACAGACCTCGCAAAAAACAAGACCGGCGTTTTTACGGGAGCCTATGCAATCAATCCATTGACGGAACAAAAAATCCCCGTCTGGATTTCGGACTATATTTTAATCTCCTACGGCACGGGAGCAATTATGGCTGTCCCCGCCCATGATGAAAGAGACTTTGAGTTTGCTGCCCAATTCAATCTGCCTAAAATCAAGGTTGTAGCCGGTGCGGAAGAATGGGAAAGCGGAAAAAGAGACTTTTCTGAGGAGCCTGAGGCTTGTACAACCGAGGACGGCTATTCGGTAAACTCAAAACAGTTTGACGGTCTAAAAACGGAAGAAGCAAAGACAAAAATCACGGAATATCTTGAAAGCTTAGGCCTTGCAAAAAGAGCCGTAAACTATAAACTCCGTGACTGGATTTTCAGCCGTCAGCGCTATTGGGGTGAGCCTATACCATTGGTACACTGCCCCTCTTGCGGCATAGTTCCACTGGACGAGCATGACCTTCCCTTAACCCTTCCCCAAGTAGAAAGCTATGCTCCAACAGGTACCGGAGAAAGCCCCTTGGCGGCTATCGACTCTTGGGTAAATACAAAATGTCCCAAATGCGGAAAGGAAGCAAAACGGGAAACCAATACGATGCCTCAGTGGGCAGGTTCTTGCTGGTTCTATCTCCGCTTTATAGACCCTCATAACAACGAAGCCTTTGCCGACAAAGAAAAATGCGATTACTGGATGCCTGTAGACCTCTATGTCGGAGGAACCGAACATGCTGTTCTCCACCTATTGTATGCAAGGTTTTGGCACAAGGTCTTGTATGATCTGGGACTGGTTTCTACAAAAGAACCCTTTACACGGCTTGTAAATCAGGGAATGATAACCTCCTTTGCCTATATGAGAAAAAACAAAAGCCTTGTTCCTGTCGATAAGGTTAAAAAAATATCTGAAACCGAATTTGAAGACATTGAAACCGGAGAAAAACTTGAACAGGTAATAGCCAAGATGTCCAAGAGCTTAAAGAATGTTATCAATCCCGACGACATCATAAAGGAATATGGGGCAGACACCCTTCGCCTCTACGAAATGTTCTTAGGCCCCTTAGAGGTTTCAAAACCTTGGAACACAAGCGGCATCATGGGCGTGTTCAGGTTTTTGGAAAAAATCTGGAATATGTCCGACAGGGAAATATACAAAACTCCCGTCAACGATACCTCGACCCCTGAAACCAAGACCTTGACAGTTCTTTTAAATAAGACCATAAAAAAGGTAACCGAGGACACAGCCTCTCTTAACTTTAATACTGCCATAAGCCAGATGATGATTTTTATAAATGAGGTTTCAAAGCACAAAAAAATACCCCACTATGTTTGGTATAATTTTGTAAAACTTTTAAACCCCTACGCTCCTCACTTGGCCGAAGAGCTTTGGCAAAAGATGGGAAATGATGAATCGATAGCCTATTCTCACTGGCCGATGTTTGTCGAAAAATTCTGCGTTGACCAAACCTGCACTGTGGTAGTACAGGTAAACGGAAAACTCCGCGGTAAGTTTGAGGCAGAAGCAGGAACCTCTAAAGAGGAACTGGAACGCCTTGCTTTATCGAATGAAGGAGCTGTCCGCAATATTGAAGGCAAGGAGATTAAAAAGATAATTACAGTGCCCGATAAGCTCGTAAATATTGTAGTACAATAGAATATAATCGGCTCTATTGACATAAAGCTACTTTTTTTTTATACTTATTAGGTTAGCATAACAATAAATATTTTACTAGGAGGCAAGTATGGCTGGTGCAAGTAAAAACTCTCGAACTGCTGCTGCGACTCAAAAATTTAATTGTCCTTGCGGCGGAGACATCGTATTAAAAACAATGGTCGATAACGGTAAGATTAAAAATATTGCAGAATGTTCAAAGTGTAAAAGAGTTGAACGACGACCTAAAGACTTTCATTAATCGATCAGGTTTAAAAGTTCTTAAAATGCCGAAGAGGGAGGCTCTTTCTATAAGATGAGAGGTCTCCCTTTGTTTTTTTTGATTAGATTTGAGGAGAATAGGGTAAAATGAGCAAGGATGATATTTTTAAATCGAGTTTGGGGGAAGAATGCGGAATTGCAGCTGTCTGGGATTCAAACTCCTATAAGACAGAAAATCCGGAAAGGCTGCCTTTCAGGCCGGATGACGCTGCCCGCTCGGTTTTTTATGCTCTTTTTTCTCTTCAACACAGGGGACAAGAGGCCGCCGGAATGGCTGTTTCAAACGGAAAACATATCCGAGTCTTCAAAAAACCGGGCCTTGTTTCCAACATTTTTACCGAACACGATATATCGAATCTCCAAGGTTATGCTGCCATCGGCCACACCCGCTACTCGACTACAGGTTCTTCTTCTTTTGGAAATATCCAGCCCTTTTATATAGAAACAATGCACGGGCCTATAGCCCTTGCTCATAACGGAAACCTTGTAAATGCCCCGCATTTAAGAAAAACACTTTTGGAAAGAGGGGTAGGGCTTTCTTCTACCTCCGATACCGAAGTTATGATTATGATGCTTGCAGCTGCCAAGGGCGATTCTTGGGCGGAGCGTATAGCTTCATGTATGCGAGAATGGGAAGGAGCTTTTTCGATTGCCGTTTTAACGGTTGAAGGCATTTACATAGCCAGAGACCCTTGGGGCTTCAGGCCTCTTTGTGCCGGAAGTTTTCAGGACGGAGTATCGGTTGCGGCAAGCGAATCTTGTGCTCTTTTAACGCTGGGCTGTAAGGATGTTACTGAGGTAAAAGCCGGTGAGATTCTAAAACTTGTCGATAACGGAGCCGAGCTTTGTATGCGTATTCCGCCTAAGGAGCCTCTTTCCCCATGTATTTTTGAGTATGTCTATTTTGCCCGCCCCGACTCGGTTTGGAACAATGCTTCGGTTCATGTATCCCGTGTAAATTTCGGAAAGGAGCTTGCAAAGAGCTCTCCCGTTGAGGCCGATATAGTTATAGCCATTCCCGACTCGTCCCGTTCGGCAGCCATAGGCTACTCTCAAGAATCGGGTATTCCCTATGATGAAGGCTTTTCAAAAAACCGCTACATAGGACGCACCTTTATTCAGCCTACCCAAAAATTGCGTGACCAAGGTGTTGCGATGAAGTTCAATGTTCTTTCCGAAGCTGTCCAAGGAAAACGCATTGTTGTGGTAGATGACAGCATCGTCAGAGGAAGCACCATGGGGCCCTTAATCAAAATGCTTAGGGGAGCGGGTGCAAAAGAAGTACACATCAGAATATCTTCTCCTCCGGTACGATACTCCTGCTTTATGGGTGTAGATATGGGAGACCCCGAAAACCTCATCGCTCACAAAAAATCGGTTGAAGAAATCAGGGAACACATCGGTGCAGACTCCTTAGTTTATCTATCCCAAGAAAGTATGCTCAAAGCGATGAAGGATGCCGGAGCAAACACCCGCTTTTGCTGTGCCTGCTTTGACGGTAAATACCCCGTCGATGTCAGCGGCGCCGCCGATAAAAACAGCTTTGAGTAAAAAGCATTTTTAGGTCCTATTGTAACTCCATAATATCCTGTTTGATCTTTTCCTTTTTTTTCAATTGCAAAATCTGCCTCTTTTTGATATAATAGCTCTAGTAATTATTTAGGGGGAAATATGATTTATACATCGGAAAGTCTGCTTGAAGCTGCAAAAAACGCCGTTCCTAAGGCGGAGCTTGTAACTTTACGCATTCACCGCACAAGGGAAACTTCTTTTGAGGCTCAAGATGGAGCTTTTGAATCTTCCGGTTATGGGCTTGATCAGGGTTTTATGGTTGAAGTCTTGTATAAGGGGCATATTGCTTATGGGGCAACTCAAAACATGACGCCTCAAGGAGCTGCCGAAGCTGCCTGTCAAGCCTTTAATGCCGCTCAAACCGCTTCGGCCTTTAAGATTGCCGATTTTGACAAAAATGTCAGGCCGGATACGGAATTAAAATACGAGACTCTTAGGGGTAAAAAGACCCGCCCTTCCAAAACGGAAATTTTCGATTATCTTTTTGAGATATGCAATATTTTAAAAGTCTCTGATGAAGTTATTGACACTCATGCTTATGTAAATTTAGGCGAAGAGATGATAGAGCTTTTAAGCTCAGGCGGGGCAAAAATCTTACAAGATTTTTACACAATAGGTTCAAGTTTCGGTGCCGCTGCCCGCCGAGGCGACATAATTCAAAGACGGACTTATAATGGCTCAGGTGCCCGTACCTTTCAGGGAGGCTATGAGTTTTTAAACTTTGCCAAATCCAAGGTAGAAGCCAAACGGGTAGGGAATGAAGTAATAGAGCTCTTGGGAGCCGAGTCCTGTCCTTCCGACAGGCGCACCCTCGTTCTTATGCCCGACCAAATGCTTTTACAAATTCACGAAAGCGTCGGCCACCCCTTGGAAATTGACCGCATTTTAGGTGATGAAAGAAACTTTGCAGGCGGCAGTTTTATAAAGCCTGAAGATATAGGAAGCTTCCAATACGGCTCAAAGCTTATGAATATCTGCTACGATCCTACGATTCCATATCAGCTTGCCACATTTGCCGCCGACCAAACAGGGGCTCAGGCAAAGAAAACATTTATAATCAAGGACGGAATCTTAGTTTGCGCCTTGGGAAGCCTTGAAAGTGCAGTCCGCCTCTATGCAGGCAAACCCGTTCCGCCGGACAAGATGGTCGCAAACCAAAGAGCAACCTCGTGGAATCGTCCGCCGATAGACAGAATGGCAAACCTAAACCTTGAACCGGGAACCAGCAGCTTTGATCAAATAATTTCTTCAATCGAAAAAGGAATTATTATGACATCTAACCGCTCATGGTCGATAGACGATTACCGCAATAAATTTCAATTCGGATGCGAATACGGCCAATTAATCGAAAACGGAAAAATTACGAAAACCGTACGCGACCCGAACTACCGAGGTGTATCTCAAAACTTTTGTCGAAACCTCTGTGCCGTAGGCGACAAATCCACATTCCATGTTTACGGAACGCCTAACTGCGGTAAGGGAGAACCGAATCAGGTTATCAGTGTAGGACACGCAAGTCCTGTATGCGCATTTTCTGATGTAGAAGTTTTTGGAGGCGGAAAATGAAAATGAGTTTTAAAGAATATTTTGAATCGATTGCCGATTTTATGCTTTCTGAACTGCTTGAGGGAGAAAAAATTTCGATTTCTTTTTCGGGCGAAAAAAGCTATTTTATGCGCTTTAGCAAGGCTAAGGTACGCCAAAACGGAATGGTTGATCAAGGTTATTTTTCTTGTACTTTTTGGAAAAAGAACCGCACCCATAATTTCAGTTTCGGTATTCAGATGAGTATGGAAAAAGATAAGAGGATGGCTGCAGAGGCTCTTCAAGAAGCTAGAGACTCTATAATGCTTCTGCCCGAAGACAAGTACCAGTCAATTCCCGAAGCCTCGCAAACCTCTTCGGCAATATATACGGGAAAACTTTTGCCCGAAGATAAGATACCCGAAACTATTTTATCTCCCGTTAAAGACCTTGACTTTGCAGGTCTTTATTCTCAGGGCGTTATTTGTAAGGGTGTTATAACTTCTGCAGGGGCAAGTCACTGGTTTCAAACAGAAACCTTTGTTTTGGATTATTCGGTTTGGCTCGAAAACGGCCGCGGTATAAAATCTCTTTATTCGGGAACTGAATGGAGTGATGCTCAATATAAGCTAAAGATAGAGCAAGCTCGAAAGGGCTTGGAGGTTTTACACACGCCTCAAAAAAAATTAGCCCCCGGAAAATACAAAGCATTTATAAGTGCCGATGCTCTTCTTGATGTAACGGACTTTTTTTCGTGGAACGGTTTTAGCGAAAGGAGTATGCAGCAAGGCTCCAGTGCTTACCTTGCCTTAAAAGAGGGAAGAGAGCATTTTTCCGATAAGTTTAATTTGACTCAGGACTTTTCGCTTGGGCTTGAACCTGCCTTTAACTCAAATGGAGAGCTTGCTCCCGAAAAATTAAGCATAATCGAAAAAGGTAAGCTTAAAAATACCTTGGTCAGTTTAAGAACCGAAACCCAGTACGGGGTAAAGTCCAACGGTGCTCCTTTAAGCGAAAGCATGCGTTCAATAGTTATCGGAGCGGGAAACTTAAACGAAGCTGATGCCGTAAAAGAGCTGGGTACGGGTATTTATATTTCAAACTTTAACTACCTAAACTGGAGCGATACCTCATCGGCCCGCGTTACGGGAATGACCCGCTTTGCCTGCCTTTGGGTAGAAGACGGAAAAATCGTTGCCCCCATTGCCGATATGCGTTGGGACGAATCCTTGTACAATATGTTCGGGGAAAACCTTTTAGCCGTAACAAAGGAAAGCCGCATCTTTGCCAACACCGGCACTTACGGCAGAAGAAGCACAGGAGGAGCTTCGCTTCCCGGCATCTTGGTAAAGGATTTTAACTGCACGCTCTAAGGTAAAAATAAATGTTATTAAAGCAAAGGCAGCAGCAGATTCTATCTCAAAAAATGGTGATGAACCAGCAGATGCTGAATGCTGTTGCCCTGCTTAATTTATCGAGCGAAGAACTTCAGGAAGAGGTAATAAAAGAAGTAAAGCGGAATCCGGCCCTTATTTTTAAAACCTCTTCCCGAGTGAGTGCCGCCTCTGCTGAAGAGGGGGATAAGCATCAAAGTTTTTTGGAGAGCATCGAAGATGATTCCCGCAAAACCCTTCAAGCTCATCTGATTGAACAAGCCGGAGAATCGATTGCGGACGAATATGTCCTAGATGCGGCAATGCTCATAATTCAAAATTTGGATCAAAACGGTTTTTATTGGGTGCCTCTTGAAGAACTTTTTGCAGACTTGCTTGCCGAAAAAAAGATAAACCATGCTGAAATAAAAAAAGCTCTTAACATTGTCAGGCGGTTTGAGCCGATAGGCTGTGCCTGTTCCGGTTTTAAAGAATCGCTTATTGTGCAGGCCGGAATCCTTTGCGAGTCGCCCAAAACGCATGAAATCCTTGATATTTATAAAACCATACATTCTCTTTGTGTAAAGATAATAAAAGAACACTATGAAATTCTTGTCTTTGTTTCAGATTTAAAACTTTTTATAAAAAAACTTGCTCAAAAAAAAATCGATATAGATTTTGAAACGGCGGAAGAACTTGCAGGACTGATAGGTGCCTTAAACCCCAAGCCGGGCCTTATCTATGCAAGCAAAGGAGACGGCGAAAAATTTATTACGCCGATTGCCGAGATAAAACGGGAAGGGAATGAGCTTAAGATTATAATAAATGATGAGGAAGTTCCTGCCTTGGAGATTTCGCCCGAATATGAAAAAATAAAAAATTCCGGTTCAAAAGAAGAAAAAAAACAGGCTTCGGAGTTTTTAAACAAGGCAGCTCTTTTTATGAATGTGCTTGCCTACCGCAATCAGACTATACTAAAGGTCTTAACTGCTCTTGTAAATTTTCAAGAGGCCTTTTTTTTAGGCCGCCCCTGCAAACCGTCCTCTGAAGGGGAGAGTGAAAAAATGCAGGCAGGTTATTTAAAGCCATTGAAACAAATCGATATTGCAGAAATTGTGGGCCTAAGCCCTTCTACCGTTTCGAGAGTTTCAAACCAAAAATATATAAGATGCGAGTGGGGCATCTTTGAAATTAAAGACCTATTTTCGCCGGAAGTAAGCGGCGGACTATCAAAAGACTTTGTAGAAAAAGCAATACAAGAAATCATCGAATCGGATACCGAAAAAAAAACCGATGCCCGTATTTCGCAAATCTTAAAAGAACGCGGAATCGATATCGCCGTAAGAACTGTAAATAAGTACCGCAAAGAAATAGGCCTCCCTTCTTCTTATCATCGCAATTGACATTTTTGCCGAATTGCCGTATAAAAAAGGTATGGAAATTACGGAGATTTATACCGGCCCGCTTTTTGTAAAGACTTGGGCTCTTCCCTTGGATAAAAAAACGATTCTCCTCGTTGATCCGGGCGGCACGGATGAGGAATTGATGGAATACCTAAAAAATAAAAATGCCGAAAGACTCGAGATTATGCTTACCCACGGACATTTTGACCATGTGGGCGGTGTGCCAGAACTTATGTTGAAATATCCCGGTTCTTCTTTGTGGATTCATCATGCAGATGCAGGATATCTGGGCAAAAACGGAAAAGAAAAGCATATTGCATGTTTTAGCCAAATCCGTGCAGAAAGATATATAAAAGCTTTAAAATACGATTTTCCGGAGCCTACTGCCTTGTTAAAAGACGGAGATATTGTAAACGGTTTTAAGGTTTTATATACTCCCGGGCATACAGAAGGCTCGGTTTGCTTTTGGAATGAGGAAGCAAAAGTACTCTTTTCGGGAGATACCCTTTTTTACCGCTCCCATGGGAGAACAGACCTTTTGGGCGGAGACGATCAGAAGATGAAGGCTTCACTAAAATCTCTTTTAAATTTGCCGGATGACACTACTGTTTATCCCGGGCACGGTTCCAATACCTCGATAGGTGCTGAAAGGGGCTGGATAGAAAAAATTTAGAGAATCTTAAATATTCCCCGGATAAACATATTTTAAATTTCTTTGGGCTGTCTTACATAGGTGCCTGATTGTTTCAGGCCTTGTGGGGGGCTTATCCCTTATCTTGTAGGCAGGGTAGAAGGCCGAGATATGAAGAGGTATGTCGGGTCTTATTTTTGAAAGCATTTGGGAGAGGGCGTCTATTTCATCGTCGCCGCTGTTATATCCTTCTATAACCAAGCAGGTAACTTCAACATGAATTTGTGGGGCAGCTTTTTTTATAGTGTTTATTACAGGTTCTATTTTTCCCTTACAGACCTTGGTATAAAACTGCGGAGAAAATGACTTTAGATCGATATTCATAGCGTCAACCATCGGAAGAATTTTATGTAAGGGTTCTTCTTCGATAAAGCCGTTTGTTACAAGCACTGTTTTTAAATCTTTTTCTTTTGCAAGCGGGAGGACATCCTTTATATACTCATACCAAATCGTGGGCTCGTTATAAGTAAAAGCTATGCCGATAGAGGGCGTTTTTAAAACAGCCCCAATCAGCTCCTCAGGGCTGACCTCATCCCGATAATTGTTAGGTTTCTTTTCTGTTTTTTCTTCTATTGGAACGGAATGAACAAGGAAATGGTTTTGACAAAATAGGCAGTCAAAGTTACAGCCGAAGGTTCCTACCGAGAAGATATAAGTAGAAGGATAAAACCTGTATAGGGGCTTTTTTTCGATTGGGTCGAGGGCTGCTCCCAAAACCTTGCCGTAGTTTAAGCTGTAAAGTTTTCCGCCCATGTTTTTGCGGCTAAGGCATCGGGAGCTTTGTCCCTCTTTTATAAGACATCTGTGAGGGCATAAAAGGCAGCGTATTTTATCGTCTTCATTTTCTAAAAAAGAAGATTCTTTTTTCCAAAATTCCGCTTCTTTCATAGCCCTCCTAAAGTTCTTTTAAAAAACTCTTTTTTTAAAAGTCAAGGTTTACTTCTTTTTTGCAGTTCCCTTGGAAGGTTTGGCTGCCGGTTTCTTTGCAGCTGTCTTGGGAGCCTTTTCTGCAGGCGTCGCCGGTTTTTTAGCGGCAGGAGTCTTAGCAGTGCTTACCTTTACTGTAGAAGGTTTTGCATTAGGAAGCTCGATTCCTAATTTTTCGCTCAATTTTTCGAGCATATCCTTTGTCATGCTTTCAAGATTATACTTAGGCTTCCAACCCCATTCTTTTTTTGCACAAGAATCATCGAGGGAGTTAGGCCAAGAATCTGCTATAGCCTGACGTACGGGGTCGACATCATAGCTCATCTTAAATTTGGGAATATGCTTTTTAATTTCGGCAGCTATCGTTTCGGGAGCAAAGCTCATAGCGGTGATATTAAAGGCGTTTCTGTGTTTTAATTTTGCAGGGTCTGCCTCAAGAAGTTTAAAGATAGCGTTTAAGGCATCGGGCATGTACATCATGTCCATAAGAGTTCCTTTTTTGATAAAGGAAGTATAGGCGCCTTGCTTTAAGGCTTCATAGTAGATATGAACAGCGTAGTCGGTTGTTCCGCCGCCGGGGAGGGCCTCATAGGAAATAAGGCCGGGGAAGCGTACACCTCTTGTGTCTACGCCGAATTTTTGGTGATAGTAATCGCACAAAAGTTCTCCGGCAACCTTTGTAACACCGTACATTGAGGTAGGCCTCTGGATTGTATCCTGCGGAGTCTTATCGGCAGGGGTCGAAGGGCCGAAGGCTGCGATTGAGCTGGGCACAAAAAGAGAATATTTTTGTTCTCGTGAAAGTTCCAACATATTGTGTAAACCTGTAAGGTTAATCTGATAGGCTAATTGAGGATTTTTTTCGGCAACGGCTGAAAGAAGGGCTGCAAGGTGGATGATCGTGTTTACCTTATATTTTTTGCAAACCTCAAGAGTTTTTTTGCCGTCAAGGACATCGAGCTTTTCAAAGGGGCCGCTTCCAATAACCTTGGGTACATCTTTTTTTTCGATATCGGAAGCTATAACATTATCGTTTCCGTACTCTTTTCTTAAAAACATAACCAATTCACTTCCGATCTGTCCCAGTGAACCGGTAACCAAAATTTTTCTTTTAGTCATACTATCTCCTTTTTTTTGCAGTAGGTATTCCTGCCAAAAAATCTATTTTTAATTTTACCATATTTTTATTTTATGTGCTAGATGTTAAAAAGCCTGCTTTTAAGAAAAACTTAAAAGCAGGCGCTTTAATTATAATATTTAACTATACAATATTATAAGGGATTCCCTCTAAAAGTTAATGTTGACTCGGTTGTTCCTCCTGAGGTAACTTTTATCCTTATGGTACCGTTCAGATTGTCGGTAATAGTTGCAGTTATTTGTTCTCCGGGATTACCTTCTCGGATGCCGTTGAAGGTATAGTCTGGACCGCTTCCGGTGATTGTGCCTATGTAGTTTTTTTGAGGATAGCTTCCTCCTTGATTTTCTCGTATTGATAAACCTCCTTCGATTGTTCCATTAGGGGCGTTCCAAGTATATATATCGGAAATCCAAGATGTTTCAGAAGATGCCGGATGATAATTCCATTTCCCTTTATTTTCATACCAAGGTTTTGAAGGATTGTGAACTGCCTCTGTTTCAAAGTGCAAGTTTCCTCCCGGATCTTTTCTTATAGAGTAAGTATAGGTACAAGGTTCTTTGGCTTCTTTTATCATTTGAGCGGCATATTGCTGAAGTTGTTTTTTTAATTCAGCTAACATATCCTCCGTTGATGCATTTTCAGGTAAGCCATGCCTCATAGCTATTCCTTTTTTTACTTCTGTAAGTACGGCTTTTATTTTCTCTGTTTGTTCTTCAGCGGAAAGAGCTATAAATTGTTCATAGGTCATAGTAAAGGAAAACAGCCTTTTTTTTAGAACATTTTCAAAAAATTCTTTATCATCGTATCCTGATACATCTTCATCAAAAAAATCTTTTAAATCTTTTTTTAGATCTGCGATACTTATAGTGGGTTTACTCAAAAGAGTATCAATGCCTTTCAACTGATTTTTTATATAAGTAAGCTCCATGTCTGTCATAAGACTAGCGTATTCTTCAATGGTAATCCATGTGCCTTTCGGTGAAAGAACAGATGTCAGTCTTACGGTAATTTTTTTGTTTGTGCTATCCAATGTGTATGAGTATAGGGTACCTTTTGAAAGCTTATTCTCCCGGAATTCCTTTATAGTTATACTATTTTGTGCAAACTCATAAACTCGTTTAGTATTCGGACCGTAGATGTTGTTAATTTCAATCTTTGTAGGCGGTAAAACTGTAACT
The DNA here is from genome assembly GCF_024400535.1 of Treponema denticola. Lineage (NCBI taxonomy): Bacteria > Pseudomonadati > Spirochaetota > Spirochaetia > Treponematales > Treponemataceae > Treponema > Treponema denticola. The sequence goes on along the minus strand of NZ_CP038800.1, from coordinate 2,114,552 downwards.
TCAAAGTCTTTTGTTTTTCCGTTTGCGGTTGCTGTCAGTTTTACCTTTTTTTCTATAAGATCGGGTATAACTACTGCTTTTTTATCGGGATAGCCTTCAATTTTTATGATATGTTCATTTTTAGATAACCAATCAATTTGTGTATTGTTTTGTAATTCTTTAGGCAGATTAAAATCATCGCTTACTGTTAAGGGAATCGTTAAGGCTGCCAAATAGTCTTCTTCTGATAGGGTATCTCCGCTTTTAAATACTTTTACCGTAAAATCCCTTGATTTTGAAGTACCGTTTTTTGTTAGGGTAATAGTAATTTTTACATTTGTAGTTTCCGGAGGTAATGCTTTGACCTTCAACTGGTTAGGTGCTTCATATTCGATAAGGTCTGTGTTATTTGAGGTTATTTCAGCCGTTACCCCTGCTGCTGAGGGTAAATTGGAAATTGTAATAGTTTCGGGGGCAGCGGTAATAATAGCTTTGTCTAAGCTTATTTTTCCTAAAAGAGCTGTCAACTCGGTTTCTTCCGTGTTAATAAGGGGAGGCTCTAGGTTGGGAACTACAACGGGTGGTGTACTGCCGTTTCCTGAGGATCCATTCCCACTAGATGAATTGTTTCCGTTAGGCTGTGTTCCTACGTTGCTTTGATTAGAAGAACCGTTGTCCTTTGCGGGACCTGTTCCCGTGGGACAAGCTGTAACTAAAAATACGGCACTTAAAGCTAAGATTAAAAGTGCGGCCATTGAAACAAAATTCTTATGTTTCATAAAAACTCCTTGTTCTGCATTCTGCAGGATTATAATTTTATGAGTTTTCATTTTTTATATAAATCCGTTTAAAAACAGCCTTATTGCAAAATATGAAAACTTTCTTCCATTATACCCCGAAAAAGTCAAGGACTTTGATACTTTAAAATATTAAGAATATTCAGCACTCTTGACTTTTATCCCCTTAATTGATATAATCCCCAATCTTTAATGTGTATTATCCTTAATTAGGATTATATTGAAATCTTTGAATGGAAGCCCCATTCTATAATATAAGGAGTCTAGTTTATGAAACGGACATATCAACCAAGTAAAACAAAGCGGGTTCGACGCTTCGGATTCCGTGCACTTATGAAAACAAAGGGCGGTCGTGCTATTTTAAGCCGCCGCAGAGCAAAGGGCAGACGCAAGCTTTCAGCTTCCGACGAAAAAAAACCGTTCTAAGTTTCTCTTGAGTGAGTAATTTTACATTTTCCGGAGAAGAACGGTTAAGGAATAGGTCATGTATTAAGGCCGTATTTCAAAAAGGTCTTAAACTGAGCTTAAACGGAGTTAGCTTGTTTCTCCTGCCTAATGGATTGGAGTACAATCGATTCTTATGTACTTTTCGACGAGGTTTCGGTTCCGCAGTGATGCGGAACAGGTCTCGGAGAATATCAAAAGAAGCCTATAGACATATAAAACATAGGTTAAAAACGGGAAACGACATTATCCTGCTGGTTTTTTCAGAAAAGGATTCTTATTCTCTTCGTTTAGAACAGCTTACCGCCCTCTTTTTAAAAGCGAAAATGTATAATGATGAGGCTTTATGAGAAAACTTTTAGTAAGTTTTTTGTGTGCTTGTATAATCTTTTATCAAAAGGCTATTTCTCCTCATTTCCCGCCTAGCTGCAGGTATGAACCTACTTGCTCGCAGTATGCTATCGAAAGCATAAAAAAATACGGCCCGTTTAAGGGAAGCGGTATGGCTTTACTTAGGATTTTGAGGTGTAATCCTTTTTGTAAGGGAGGATACGATCCTGTTCCTTAAAATGATTAACCTATAGAAGTTAAAATCTAGGAGTTACAATTGAAAAAAAATACTGTTTTGGCCGTTGTGCTGTCAATGCTTGTTTTCGGAGGGTGGCTGTATATTCAGCAAAAATACTTCCCTACCGAATATAATGTTCCCCAAAAACCTGTTGCTCAGGCGCAGGGGCAAAATCCGAGTCCATCTGAAAATGCCGTTCAAACTTCTTCAAATCAAATTTCAAATTTGATGATTGAGGCTGTTGCAGATTCGGATTTTCCTTCAAGAGAACAAACCTACGTTATTGAGACCGATATTATCCGTGCTGTTTTTACAAACAAGGGCGGAGATATTATTTCTTATAAATTAAAGGAACATGCTTCAGCAGGGAGTGATGAGCGTGTTGAAATGATAGAAAATGTTACCGAAACTAACAGAGCTCTTTCTTTGGCCTTCGGCGGCTCTGAAGCTCAGGCTGTGGATATGCTTTTTAATGTAAAAGAAGAAAGTCTTTCCGACGGGCGAAAGCAGATAGGCTTTTATCGGGATATAAAGCTAAAAAATACGGACGGCTCGGAAACTGTTTTTACTCTTGCAAAACGCTATACATTTATCCCGGGTGATTATATGTTTACCCTTGAGGTTTCTATTGACGGAAAAGACGGAATGAAGGGGCTTTCTTTCGGGGATAGTGCTTATACTTTAAGAAGTGCTCCTCAGATCGGCCCTGAATGGGATAAGGTAAACGATAAATACGAATACAGAGCCCTTTCTTATTTTGCAAATGAAAGGAAAAAGGAAGACAGAAGCATTACAGACGGAAAAACAAAGGCTGTAAACGACTTAGCTTCATGGGTAAGCGTTTCAGGCAAGTACTTTTCCTTTATCATTATACCCAAAGACCCTATTCAAAAAATGTTCTTTTCAGGAGCAAAGGAAGAGGGTGCAAAGCTTCACAATTCCCAGTTTTTTATTTCACGCCAGCCTATTGTCGGAAATGCAGCCTATGACCAATACAGGGTCTACATAGGCCCCAGTTCCGAAAAGATATTAAATTCTTATAATTCGGCAGCAGCAAATAATTACGGTTATGAGAATTTAAGAATAGACAGCCTAGCTGCGTCAAGCGGTTTTTTAGCCCCCTTGGAAAGAGTTTTAAAATTTATTATGGAGCTCTTATATAAAGTTATTCCGAACTGGGGTGTGGCCCTTCTATTACTTACTCTTTTGATGCGCATCATCTTTTTCCCGCTTACCCAAAAAAGTTCGAAAGCTACAAAGAGGATGCAGGAACTTCAACCTCAGATTAATGAGCTGCAGCAAAAGTACAAAAATAATCCTCAAAAACTTAATGCCGAAATGGTTAAATTTTATAAAGAAGCCGGTTATAATCCTGCATCGGGCTGTCTGCCTCTGCTCATTCAGCTTCCATTCTTGTTTGCTATGTTCGGATTATTCAATAACTACTTTGAATTCCGCGGGGCTAGTTTTATTCCCGGCTGGATTCCTGACCTCTCGGTGGGGGACAGTATTTTGAAATTCGGTTTTACTATTCCGTTTTTAAATTGGACGGATTTAAGATTGCTTCCTATTATTTATACCGCCTCTCAGCTTTTGCACGGTAAGCTGACGCAGACTCCGGGGCAGTCTCAGCAAAATCCTTCTATGAAGATAATGATGTATTTTATGCCGATTTTCTTTTTCTTTCTTTTTTATAATGCACCTTCGGGGCTATTATTGTTTTGGACATTTTCCAATATTTTGATGCTTTTACAGCAGCTTATAATCAATAGGTCTATGAAGAATAAAGAATAATTATTGTAAAAAGTTTTTATGGGAGAATAGATATGATATATGAATTTGAAGGAAAGACAGAGCGGGAAGCTATCGATATTGCGGTGGCAAAGCTCGGTCTTGAAAAAGATCAGTTTGATGTTGAAATTTTAGAAATTCAAAAAAATTCCTTGTTTAAAAAAGGATATGCGAAGATAAGAGTACATGTTGATGAATCTTTAAGGACTAATGCACATGATAATGCAGAGCAAGATTTAGAGACCGAAAAGATTGAAGAAGAGCGGGATCTAAGAACTTCCGACGATATTTCGGATGGTGCGGAAAAGACTAGGGCCTTTATTCAGACTCTTATAGAAAAAATTGGCTATGATTGTTCCGTGTCATTAATTGCTTTCGATAAAAAACATTTTTCTTATAGAATCAATTCTAAGGATGCTGCAATGCTGATAGGCAAAAAGGGTAAAAATTTAGATGCTGTTCAGCTTCTGGCAAATGTATATGCCGGTACCATAGGCCATGCTTATACCCGTGTATCTGTGGATTGTGAAAGTTATAGAATGAGGAGAGAGGAACTGCTTATCCGAATGGCTTACGATGTTGCCGATAAGGTACGAATGACAAAGAAGTCTCAGCTTTTGGAACCTCTTAATCCCTATGAGCGCAGAATTATACACACAACCTTAAATGCCGTAAACGATATTGAAACTAAAAGTGAAGGTAATGGTTTATATAAACAGGTTCGCGTGTTCTATAAAGGTATATAAATATAATAGGCGGGCTTAAATCCTCTTAGAGGTAATAATTTTAGGAGATTTTATGAACAAGATTAAAATGATATTCGTGTTTTTTTTAGCCTGCTTGTTTTCAATTTTTGCAAATGATGATTCTTCACCCCCCAGTATTGAGCAAAGACTTGCAGATATTCTTGATAGCAAAATAGCAGCTGAACTTGTTCAAAAAAAGGAAATTCTTAAACTAAAATACGGGGCTTCAAATATGAAAGCAGAAATGCAGCCTATATTGGCTCTTTCTGAAAAGATGTCTTTACAATTACCGAAACAAAAGCCTGCTTTTTTAGGTGAATTTATGTCTTTGTATAAAAAAGAAGGTTCCAATAATCCTGATGTGTCCAAAATATTGCGTCATATTTCGGGACTTGAAGGTACTGAATATTTTTCAAACTCTTATCAGGAAATGAGGCCTCTTTATTTGACATCCTACGCAGTAAAAGAAGTAAAAACTTCGAGCGGTATAGCTTATGAGCGGATAGATGATCCTTTAAATGAGGAATTTGAAGGTCTACAAACCCTTGCTCGTCAAGTCGATGCTACATTTGGAGATTTTATTTATAGGTACCGTTATTTTAAAAGCGGTAAGGATGTTGGTATGATATGCGTAAATACCCAAAAGATTACACATCCGGATATGAGCCTTATTTCTCTTCAGCCTGAAGCAATGGCCTTATCTATGTGCGTATATGATCTTGATGATTATATTTTAATCCATTGTGTAAGTACTGCAAAATTTCCTATAATTCCTTTTATAGGCGGCAAGATTAAAAGATCGTTTTCTTCGCGGTTGATGGCCATCTATGATTGGTTTATTGAAGAATATAAATGCGCAGAAAAAGGTATAGAATATAGACCAAAAACTAATTCTGATAATGAAGGAAAAATAAAATGAAAAAATTATGGATCATGATTATTGCAATTGCATTTATGATTTTAGTTGCGGGAACTGCTGCAGCTATCATAATAACAAATTCCGGTATGGAAAAAGGAGATAAAAGAATGAGCAAAGTTGATTTAAAGATGGAATCTTTAAAAGAAGACGGTCTTTATGCCGTGATCGATACGGATAAAGGTGTAATTGTTTTAAAACTTTTTTACAAAGATACGCCTTTAACGGTATGTAATTTTGTAGGTCTAGCTGAAGGAACTCTTGATGCTGCAAAGGGAAAGCCTTTTTATGATGGAGTCTCCTTTCATAGGGTAATAGCCGATTTTATGATTCAGGGAGGAGATCCTACCGGCACAGGTTCAGGCGGTCCCGGTTATAGATTTCCCGATGAGATTGTAGAGAATTTAAAGCATGACGGTCCAGGTGTTTTGTCGATGGCAAATGCAGGTCCCGGAACTAACGGTTCGCAGTTTTTTATTACCCATGTTGAAACTCCTTGGCTTGACGGTAAGCACACGGTTTTCGGGCGGGTTCTTGAAGGTCAGAATGTTGTAGATGCAATTCAACAAGGCGATAAAATTAAAACCGTTAAAATTATAAGAACCGGAGATGAAGCAAAGGCTTTTAAAACCGATCAAGAAGCCTTTTATAAATACCTTTCAAATTCAAAAGAAAGTGAAAAGCGCAGAGCAGAAGTTATTGCAAAAAAAATGGAAGACTTGATTAAAACAAAATATCCTCCTGCAAAACTTGATGATGACGGTGTATATTCCTTTGTTATAAAACAAGGAAAGGGAGATACTCCTAAACAAGGTCAAACCTTAACAATGAAATACAAGGGCTCTCTTTTAGAAAACGGAAAGGTCTTTGATGATTCCGATATGCACAAGCCTTTAGAATTCCCTGTGGGTGTAGGCCGGGTTATTCCGGGTTTTGATTCTCAATCGTCGAAAATGACTTTGGGTGAAAAACGAATTATCATTATTCCTCCTCATCTTGCTTACGGTGAAGCTGGCGCAGGCGGTGTTATTCCTCCGAATGCTTATTTAGTTTTTGAACTTGAGTTGTTAAATATAAAATAACATAAAAATAAGGAGTTATTTATGAAAGTAAATTTTGTTAGAAAATTTGTTTTATTGTTGTGTGTTTTGTTATTTGCCTTTGCTTCTTGTAAAAAGGAAGAGGCCACTTCAAAATCCGAATCTGAAAAATCCGACTCTATGGGTTCAATGGAAAAAGATACTCCTAAAGAATCTATGGGAGAAGTAAATGCAGACGGAGTTATCTATGTGCACCGTGCAGGGCTTTATACCGAAACGGATGAGGGTAAAATGAAATGGGCTGCAGAAGCCTCATTAGGTGATGTCGCTATCTACCTTGGTGAAAAAAAGGAAGCACAAAGAACGGACGGCCAAAAGCGCGTATTCTTCCATATTTCTTTAAAAGATAAGGAGTATTGGATTCAAGACTATTGTTATGAACCTAATACGGTTACAGGATTTATTTCTGCTGAGGATACGGTTTTATACAAATCGGATTCTTTAACGGCTGTTACAGATGAAATCATACCTCAGTATTTTATTGTTGCCGTTTATAAAGAGAGTTTAAACAGCTCTAACCAAAAATTTGTAAAGATTGCAGCTTATTGCCCTGAACTGGTAACTTCGTGGATTGTAAAAGAAAAGTATGTAAAACGGGATGCTGTAGAATTTGATAAAACAAATACCGATGCAATGCTCCTTGCTCAAGTTGCAATGGAAACTCAAAGTGAAACAAGCAGAGCTGAACTGTTTCAAAACGCTATTGAAATGAATTCAAGATATAGTGATGATATAGCTATTTTACAAAACCTTGCTCAAGTGATGGATGCTGAGGCTGCTTTTTTAAAAAAACTTGAAGCCGAAAAAGTAGAAAAGAAATTCACTGCAAAAGAAGATATAGATCTTTTGAGTATTCCGTCTTCAGAAGGTGAACCAAGAGTATTGGCATCCGTAAAAGCCGATACCCTTCTTAATGCTTCAAAAAGGGTTGTCATTGATAATGGAGATAGTTCTCAAACTGAATGGTATTATGTACAAAACAAACAAAAGAAAGGCTGGATTCAAGCTTCATATCTTGAAGAAAAATAAGCTTTTTATTTAGCGAAAAACCGTCTTGGCTTTAAAATGCCGGACGGTTTTGTTTTAGATTAGTTATATATTTGATTAAAATCTATAGTCAAAATGAATTTTAATTTTTTAAGTCTTGCCGATTTTGTTTTTTCACATATTAATTTTTTTATTTTATTGTCCGCAATAATTCTTGATTTTATTTTAGGGGACCCTTATTCTTTTCCTCATCCCGTAAAATTTATGGGTAGCCTTATAAAAAAAGAAGAAGCCCTTGCTAGGTTTTGTTTTAGTTCTCCGCGAGGTTTAAAGTTTGCCGGTTTTTTAATTGTTGTTTTCAATATTATTTTCAGCTTTTGTCTTATCTTTTTCTTTTTAAAATTATTATATCCTTACAAGGTTTTATACTTTATTTTTTCCGTATGGATCAGCTATACCTGCCTTGCAGCCCGCTGTCTTCAAAAAGAATCTATAAAAGTTTTTAAGGCCTTGCAGATAAGCCTTGAAGAGGGAAGAAAGCAGATTGCAAATATTGTAGGCAGGGATACCGAATCTTTGGATAAAAAGGGTGTGAGCCGTGCCTGTGTTGAAACCATAGCCGAAAATACAAGCGACGGTGTTATAGCTCCATTGTTCTTTATGATGTTATTTGGGCCTGCGGGCGGTATCGCTTATAAGGCTGTAAATACTATGGATTCTATGCTCGGCTATAAAAATGAAAAATATGCCGACTTGGGATTTTTTCCGGCAAAGATTGACGATATTGTAAACTATGTTCCGGCCCGCCTTTCTGCCTTGCTCATTCTTGCAGGTTCTTTTTTTTGTAAACTTAGAAGACCGGCACGAAAAGGTTCGCAAAAAAGAATTTCAAAGAAAATAATTCCGAAACTAGCTGCAATAAAAAGAGGTTTTAAGATTTGGCGGCGGGATTGCAGAAAACATTCAAGTCCCAATTCCGCTCATCCTGAAAGCGCTGCTGCCGGTCTTTTAGGTTTAAAGCTGGGAGGTCCGAACTATTACGGCGGAGTGCTTGTCGAAAAGCCCTTTATAGGGGATGAGCTTTTTGAAATTGAAGATGAAGATATAAAAAGATGCATACAGCTGATGTATGCATCCGAGATTTTTATGTTTGGGCTTTATGCTTTTTTTATTTTTCGGGAATATCTTTTCGGTTTTTAGCTATTTTTGAAATAAGACCGTATTCTACGGATTCTTCTGCATTGAGCCAGCAATCCCTGTCCGTATCCTTTGCAACCTTTTTTTCATCCGTGCCTGTTTCTTCCGCAATGAGTTTGTTTATTTTTACCCTCATCTTTTCAAGCTCTTTGGCGTGTATTTCTATTTCGGTTGCAACTCCCTTTATGCCGGACAATGGCTGATGGATAAGGTAGTGGCTGTTAGGCATACCGAAACGGCGCTCCTTGCTTGCTGCAAGAAGAATGATGGAGGCTGCGCTGGCAACGAGTCCCATACCTATTGTGTAGACGGGTGCCTTGACAAATCTTATCATATCGAAGATTGCAAAGCCTGCATCGGCATCTCCCCCGGGGGAATCTATATAAATATAAATAGGCTTTGTTGACGACAAGGATTCCATGAGTAAAAGCTGGCGTACTATTTTTTCGGAAAGCTCCTTGTTGATTTCTCCGGCCAAAATAATTTGGCGTGTATTAAGAAATTTTTGCATCAAAGCATCGTCATCATTTGTTTTATTTTTTTTCTCTTCGTTTGTTTCATTTATAAAATTCATGTAAGCTCCTAAATTTTTTTCGTTCACAATGACTAATATACAAAAAATTTAAACTATTGTACAGGGGGTAATTTTTTATACCCTATTGTACAAGATATTCCAAAGCTTCAATTTTTCAGTCATCTCGCAGTTTTCATAAGAGCCGGTTACCCTCCATTGCCAGTTTCTTCCGACTGTTGAAGGTTCATTCATTCTTGCTTCCGAATTTAAAACCAAAAGATCCTGCATCTGTACGGCTGCAAAATCCGCCACGGAAGAAAAAGCTTTTCGGATTATTTCGGAGGCTAATTCTTTTTTAAATTCATAAGTGTTTAAAATGGAGCAAATCCTTTCATCCTCTTTTTTTCCGTAAAGATAGGTGTAAATAAATTTTAGCATCTCATCGGAAGAATTTTCAAGACAGCCCATGATTGTGTCGTTGTCGTGGGAGCCGGTATATACGGCACAGTTTTTTTTGTGGTTATGAGGCAGATAAGGGTTAATCATATTTTCCGATTTAAATTCGTTTAAGTCAAAGGCAAATTGCAATATCTTCATCGTCGGAAAATTAAAATCATCTCTGAGTCTGACAACCTCAGGCGTTATAATTCCCAGATCTTCAGTTAGTATAGGAAGCTCTATCCTGTATTTTTCATCCAATGAAATCAGATCCTTTTGTATTTCTTCAAAAAAATGATGGTCAGGGCCTTTCACCCATTTTCCTTCTTGAGCCGTTTTTGCGTCTTGAGGAATAGACCAAAAGGCTTCAAAGCCTCTAAAATGGTCGAGGCGTATTATGTCGAATAGTTTTAGGGTCTGTCTTATGCGTGCCTTCCACCAGAGGTAGCCGTCTTTTTTCATATTAGCCCAGTCATAAAGGGGATTGCCCCAAAGCTGTCCCGTAGGGCTAAAAAAATCGGGAGGTACACCGGCGACGGCTTTAGGCTTAGCTTCTTCGTCCAGTAAAAATAAGCTTTGGTTTTGCCAAACATCGGCTGAATCCATTGCCGCAAATATCGGAATATCTCCTATAAGTTGTATGCCGTTTTTTTCAGCATAATCTTTTAATTTTTTCCATTGCGAAAAAAAGAAAAACTGTATAATCTTTTGGGCCTTATATTCTTCGGAATGTTTATTTAAAAATTCTTTTACTGCGTTTTCTTTATTTAAGGCAAGTTCCTTGGGCCAAGCTTCATTCCAGATTCCTTGCACTAAATTTTCTTTATTTGCTCTTTTTTCATAGTCTTCTTTAATGGTCATAAAGGCTGCATACCCGTCCAGCCAAAAACTTTCTTCTTGATAAAAATTTTCAAGTTCTTCTTTTAACGATGAGTCTCTTTCCGTTTTGTGCAATAAAAATGAGGCTGCTTTTTTTAGAATCCTTGTTTTATGGTAATGGATTAAACCGAAATCCACTCTTTTAGGATCAGTATTTTCTTGTACAATTTTTTTGTATTCGGCAAAATCTTTTTTTTCTAAAAAGCCTTCTTCACAAAGATCTTGAAGACTTATAAGATAAGGGTTTCCTGCAAAGGCCGAAAAAGAAGCATAGGGTGAGTCTCCATAACCTGTGGGGCCAATCGGAAGCATCTGCCAAACTCCCGTTCTTGTTTTTTTTAACCAATCTATAAAGGCAAAAGCCTCTTTACCGATTGTCCCTATGCCTTCATCATTAGGTAACGAGGTGGGATGTAAAATAATACCTGAACTTCTTTTCATTTATTTTCCTCCATTGGTAGTTTATAATTTATCAGTTTATAATTTTCTGCTATGTAAAATATAATTCCCGTAATTCCCGGAAATATAAATAGGGCAGGGAATGAAATAAATAATTTTATGGCACTGAAAAATATTATCTTATATGTAAAAAAAGAATTGTCAAAAAAAAGATAAAAGGATTTTTTTAAGTTGCCTATTATTCCTTTATTTTTCTTTTGAAAGCAGACTATAGCCGGATACCAAAAAAGAGAAAACTCAAAAATAAAGAATATAAAAAGAATGAAGACTGAAAAAAAATATCCCGTAACAGTTTTTAGTTTTAAAAAGTATCTTAATAAAAAAATCAGTGCCGATAAAAATGATAATTTTATCGCAGATATAATTAAAGCTTCAATAAAATTTTCTTTTACACCGGCTATAAGGCTTTTTATATTTGCCTCATCCTCTTTATAATAAAAAGAATATAAGGCAAAACTTATTATCTGAAAGATTATATAAAAACTTATATTAAAGCCTAGAGCCGTAAAATAATTTTTGGGTAAAATTACCGGCATAAAAATAAATAGAATGAGTAGAAAAATAAAGATTATGTTTAAAAAAAATATTTCTTTTTCCTTTTTTATCATCATTCTGGTTAAGATTGGCGGCAGGTTTTGAGCTTTCTGTCTGCCTTAAATCTATCTATTGCAAGTTCTATTAAGTGCATTATAAGTTCGTTATATGGAAGACCTGAAGCTCCGCACATTTTAGGGAACATCGAAATCGAGGTAAATCCCGGAATAGTGTTTACCTCGTTTAAGTATATCTTGCCGGTTCTTTTGTCTATAAAAAAATCCACGCGGGAAAGGCCCGAAAGATCCAAGGCTTCATAGGCTTTGATAGCTGTTTCTCTGATTGTCTTTCTTTGAGTTTCATTTAAATCGGCCGGAATCTTTAATTCGGCTCCGTTCGGATCGGTGTATTTTGCTTCATAGTCATAAAATTTATGGGTCGGAATTATTTCTCCCGGAATATAGGCAATCGTTTTTGTGTTTCCGGTAACCGAACATTCCACTTCTCTGGCTTCAATACATGCTTCGACCAAAATTTTATTATCCCATAAAAATGATTCTTCTGCCTGCTCTAAAAGTTCGTTTCTGTTCTTTACCATTCCGGCCCCTACAGAGCTTCCTGCCCTGCAAGGTTTTATAAAGAGGGGATATTCCAAGTCCTTTTCGGCCCTTGCTAAGAGTGCTTTTTTCTTTTCAGGATCATCCCAGTCCTGTTTTTTGATTGCTATATAGGGTACAATGGGAAGGCCCGAATAATCCCAAATCATCTTGGTTTTTTCCTTATCCATCGAGATGCTTGTGGACATTACATCGCCTCCTACATAGGGAAGGTCGGCCATTTCAAAAAGACCTTGAATTGTGCCGTCTTCTCCGAATCTTCCGTGTAAAACGGCAAAGACCGCATCAGTCGGTAAAAACTCGTCTCCGGCTTTTAAACCTTTTTTTGTCCCGCCTCCGGGAATGACTGTTACTCGCTTCGCCTCATCTTTTTTTATTTTTAAAACGGCCTTTTCGTTTTTTATAATCCTTTCTCTTTCTTCATCTCCATGTAAATACCATGCTCCGTTTTTAGAAATACCTATTAGGTGAAGTTTGTGTTTTTTATCTATTGTCCTTATAATCGATGATGCCGACTGTAGGGAAACCTCATGCTCGCTTGACTTTCCGCCGTAAATGATTGCTATATTCATATCTACTCCTGATAGCCTTTATAAATTAACCTTAAAATTCATTCTATCATTATTTTATAAAATTTTCAATCAGATGTGATTTTAAATCCCATTAAAAACTTCAATACCTTTATGAATAATTTCATTTTTATTATCCGATAAAAAAACTTCTAATATGCTGATTGCCGAATTTTTAGGAGCAAATTTATTTCTTAAAGAAAAATTATCCAATGCCCATGCGAGAGCCATTGTTATTGTGCCGTAGTGAGTTACGATGATTATGTTTTCACCTTTTAAGGCTGCTTCTTCTAAAAAGTCGGAAGTTCTCTTAAAATGTTCAAAGGAGGTTTCGCCTTCAGGCGGGGCTGAGCTGTCGTTGTTCTCGATCCAGTTTTTTGCTTCAATAGGATATTTTATTTGAGCTTCTTCAAAGGTTAAGCCCTTAAAAATACCGAAGTTATATTCTTGGAGTCTCTTATCGGTTTGAATATTTTTAAGACCTAAATATTCAGCTGTTTGTAAGGCTCTTTTGAATGGGCTTGAATAAACTTTAAAAGAAGAAAAATCCTTTAGTTTGGGCTTTAAACCGCCAAGCATGGGATAAGCTTCTTCCGCCAAGGGGCTATCGTCAAAACTAAAAATTCTTTTTTTGTTTGTTACAGTGATTCCGTGTCTTATCAAAACTATTTTCATATTCTATCCTTAGATTTTTATAAATGTACGTTTATAAAAAAACTTGTACTTAAAACTGCCAGTTCCGTTAATTCGACAATAAGGCCGTTTACATCTCCTGTGGTGCCGCCTATTTTTTTATATGAAATTCTTATTATGATAAATGTTAGAATAAATGCGGTTAAGGGAAGAAGTAAATATTTTAAGCGCTCTGCTAAGATGAAAGTCCCTTGTATTTTTGAAAAAGCGGATATCTCAGGCGTAAAAAGAGAAAGAAAACATACGAGAATCAGCCAAAGGAAAAAACTAAACTTTGATGCCGACTTATGGAAGAGCAGGCCAAGGCCCGTATCCTTTGCAGGTTTTGAAAAAACTACAACTGTCAAACCTGAAAGCCTCGAAATTATTCCGGCTAGTATGAGCAGGCCTGCATCAGGCATTATGGTAGAATAGTTTATGTATCTGAGAAGCAAAAATACATTAAGCCCTATTGTTCCGTATGTTCCTATTCTCGGATCCTGCATAATTTCCAATATTTTTCCTTTTTTTCTTGCAGAAAAAAAACCGTCTATAGTGTCTCCGACTCCGTCAAGGTGAATGCTGCCTGTTAAAAATAAATAGAGGAGCAAACTTATAAATCCGGATATTTCAATATATTTTTGCGGGAGAAAATAGATGGGGATAAAAACAAGACCTGCAATAAGCCCTCCTATAAGAGGTAAAAATTAAAAAGCTCTTTTAATGTTCTTTTCGTTAAAGTCTATGTTTATGTTGATGGGGATGCGGGTAAAAAACTGCAAGGCTAAAATAAAACCTTTCATATTGATGCTCCGCCTTTTATTTTTATAGGTAGGCCGCAAACGCAGAGAACAACCTCATCTGCAAGTTCGGCGATTTTTGCATTTACTATTCCTTGAATATCCGAAAAAGCTCTTGATACGGGATGCATCGGTACAATAGAAGACCCGACCTCATTGGTTACAAGAATTAAGGAGCCGTTTATTTTTTTTATTTCTAAAATAAGATTTTTGATTTGAATTAATGAAGTATCTATTGTCTTTTGAATCTCCTCTTCACTGGGCTTTTCTTTTTCTCCTGTTATTTGAAAAAGAATTCGAGAAATTAAATTTGTTACGCAGTCAAGTAAATAGTGTTTTTCTCCGTTGACGGCTTTTTCTAAGTTTAAAAAGCCCTCATAGGTACGCCACTTTGGGTTGCGTCTTTTAATATGCTTTTTTACTCTTTCCTGCATTTCATCATCATAGATTTCGGCGGTTGCTATATAGACAACATCATCTATTCCGTCTAAAAGTTTTTCGGCATAGGCCGATTTTCCGCTCCTCGATCCGCCTGTTATAAGTGTTATCATAAGATAATTATATCAAAAAAAAAGAAAATGTTAAGAGGGTAAAGAAACTGCGTAAGGGGTTTTAAAGAGCCTTATTTTTAAAAAATGCCAAACGCATAAAAAAGCCTTTTACGGCAGGAAGACTTTCATAATAAACCGTTCCCTCCGTTTCCTTTACTCTTTCTTCGATAGCTTTTAAGCCTATTCCTTTTTTGATGCCGGTACAGCCGATCCCATTGTCCTTCATAGTAACTATGAGAGAGGTTTCAGTATAGGAAAAGTGAATCATAATTTTTGAAGCATTGCTGTACTTTGCAGAATTGGATAAAAATTCTTGAACGGCCTTATATACTGCATGACTTTGTTTTTCGTTTAAACTCCAAATATCTTTTGAAAAAGTAAACTGTACATTGATATTTGTCATTTTTTTAAATTCCCCTATCAGATTGTGAACTAGGATTATTATTTCATACTTGTTATAATCTACCGGTTTTAATTCTCTCAAGGCAAACCTTACTTCTTCTAAGTTATTTTTAGCAAAGGCGTTTAAATCTAAAATTTTTTGAGGTAAATCATTGTTGTTGTTCTTTGCAGCAGCATAGAGCGCATTTAGCTGAATAATCATTGTAGAAAGTCCGTGTCCTACGCTGTCATGTATTTCTCTGGAGATGCGGTTTCGTTCTTTTAAGGTCATAAGGTCTTCTATCGACTCATTGTATATTTCCAAATCATGAATGGAATTTAAAAGCTCGTCTCTTTGAATGCTTAATTCTTCTATTTTGTTTTGGAAAGAAATAATTTTATTTTGATTTAGTTTAAAATATTCTAAAACCCCTCCGCTTAAAATAAAAAGAGCCGTATAGTTTATGATTATTCCCATATCAAAATTTCTTAGTGAAAATATACAGACTGCAAGCCCTATTATTCCCAATATGTAGGTATACGGCTTTGAATTATAATAAAAGCTGTCTATCAAGGGAATTAAAAATAAGAGGAAGGGAATTGTAAGACCCGTAATATGTAGAAAAAAACAAATAGCCCAATCGGTTAAACAAAAAGCAAAAAAAAGGAAAGTTTTTCTATCTATATAAAAGAGCCTGAGATTAAACAGTATAATAATACAAAGATATAATAAAAACTGAATTCCTGTAATCTTATTTCCGCTTACGTTTATTTGAATGAGGCTTGATGCTATTAAAAAATAATGAATAAAAATAAAAAACTTATTTTTCATAAAGCCGATTATATTATAATAATTAAGTTTTTGCAAGGTTTTAACCCAAAAGAAGGAGGCAGAAGCTGCCTCCTTTAAATTGATTTTAATTTATTTCGTTGTTAAACTCTTTTATTTTCCAGCTTCCGGCTGTAAAAATAGCGGCAGTCATCGCCCAGACTATCAATATGTTTGGAAAAGGTTTTTCTTTATCCAGCATTTCCAACAGCCAATATAGGGGTGAAAACATTGAAATATTTTTAAACACAGGCGGAATTGAAACAAAAGGCATTACAGAAATAATAGCAAGGAAAAATAAAACTATTGTAAGAAGACTTGTTATATTCGAAGCAAGAGCCAGTTGAGATTCTTTTTTAAAAATTCTTGCTATTAAAATAGCTATGGATAGAGCAAAAAAACTTGTTGAAACCACGGCTAAGAATATCAATGGAAGTCCCGTAATTTCTAATTTAAATATTATTGTCGCAGAAATAAAGACTATCATATTTACTACCACTTGAATAAAGACAAAGGCTAATAAAAAGCTTCCCACTATTTTAAATTCGGAGTTTGGGCTTATTATTGCACGTGCCAACATCTTTGTTTCCCTAAATTTTATTAAGTCGGTTACAATCGCTGTTGAGCCGAAAATAATCATATACAATACAAGCAATGTCATTATTTTTAGGCCTAGACTTATAATGTTTTTATTATCCGGTGTTTTAAATACAATATTTATATTGTTGTTTAAAAGCTTTTCTCCATTTTCGGCTAGACCCGAACTTTTAATAAAATTATCCATGAGATAAGCATTTATACTTAAATTGAGTGCTTGGACTCTATTGTCAAGAATAATGCTTTCTTCCGTTTTTAAAATTTCAAGTTCCGGTTTTTCATTTTTTGAAATTTTTTCGGAAAAATCTTTGGGTATAATTATAAGACCGGGTATTTTTCCGGTTGCAAGTTTTTCCTTAACCTTTGTTAATTCTTCTTCTTTATTTTCAGGACGGACTGTAGATTCGGAACCGGCAAAAAAGTTTTTCCATAAATCTCCCGTATCATTGACAAAATACCCTACCTCACCCATTTGAACGGTATAATCGGTCTTTTTAGTTTCCAAATCATCGGTATCTTTCGGATCAAGAATAAATCTTATTACAAAAATAAGAATTATCATAGCAAAAGGGAAAATAATCAACATACTGGCATTTGTTATATTTTTTAATATTCTTTTTAGCTGTGCTAAAAATAAACTTACGAATTCCTTCATATCATACTCCTTAAATTTTGGTTTTTTTAAAACTTACCATAAGTAAACCCAGAATATAAAATACTGCACCAAAGGTGAGCATTATAATCAGACTGCCTATCATTCCTCCAAAAGAATTTTCCACAACAATGTTCTTAAGAGGGTTAGTTATAATTTGGGAAATGTTATATTTAAAAAATAGTTTCGCAATTTTATTTTCATTTGGAATTGAAAAAAGAACCGTTCCCAAAACTCCGAATACAAAAAATATGATTATGGCTATTGTATATACAATTTCTTGTTTATTAATGCTTACTAATGAACATGCAATGCATCCGGTTACAAGGGAAAAACTTGCAGCGTATATAAGAAGAAGAATGGGGTTGCCCATAAAAGAAACTCTTAACAATCTAAAGATTAAAAGATAAATTGTGATAGCAACAAATACTTTTAAGGCCAGACCTATTATTTGGGCATTAAAGATATAAGCAGCCTTTTTAGGCATCGAGTTAATACGCAGGGTAAGACCTGCTGCCTTTTTCTTATATGTGGGATTAAGAATTTCCATAACAAACATAAAAAATAAAAAGATGCTTATGGATATTGCATAGACTTCATAACTTGACATACTATGCAGGGCGGGATGCATAAAAGTTTTTCCTATAGGTTTAGCCGCTTCTTTTTGAATATTAAGATACTTATCCATAAGTTCTTTAGATTGACCGGAAGCTGTAATCGCCTTAGCCATTTTATAATTCCCATTAATGGAACTGCTTATGTTTTTAATTATGTTCGATAAAAAAGTAATTGATGCAGAAGACTTTTCTTTACCGATAATTAAAATATCAAACTCTTTGTTTTCTTCAACTGCGGTTTGGTAACCTTTAGGAATTTTGATTTTATATTTGGCATTTGTTTCATCTTCAATTTTTATAAAATCTTTTAAAGAGTTTGAATTTAAAGTACCGATTAGTTGTTCCGATAAGAAAGTCTTATCTTCATCATCTAAAAAAACTGAAATAGCCTGTTCTTTAGTTTCAGCTTTAAATTTATCTTTTTGCAAAAACCCGTTATAGCCTACAAAAAATATCGGAAGACAAAGGTAGACTAAAATAAAGGTAATAAAGTTATCTTTTACCGCTATAAGCGTAATTTTTAAAAATGCTTTCATCTATTTCTCCTATAATAATACGATGTTTTGTACAAAGTACAAAACTCGAAATTGAAGCGTAGGGCACCATTTGTGCCTGAAGCTTCAATCATTCTCCCTACTCACGCAATTTTTTTCCTGTGAGCTGTAAAAACACCTCGCCTAAATTCAGCTCATTTATTTGTATGGCCTTGATTACGGCTCCTGATGTTTGCAAAATTTTAATAAGCTCATCAAGGTTGACCTTGTTCCGTTCATAAAGGATATTCAAGGTATTTGCTTCTTTTTCTACATTTAAGGCCCCATCCAAAATACGGATTTTTTCTATTAGATCTTCATTTATGTTGTCTGCCTTTATTTCGATGGTTACGGTTCCGTTTGCTTTTTCCTTTACGGAATTAAGTGAGCCGTAGGCAATCTCTCTTCCTTCATCGATTACAAAGATATTTTTGCAAAGTTCTTCGACTTCTTCCATATAGTGGGAGGTATAAAGAATTGTAGTTTTATCTTGTGAATTTACCTTGCGCAGATATTCAAAGATATTGTTCCTTGACTGAGGGTCGATACCTACGGTGGGCTCATCTAAAATTAAAAGACGGGGCTTGTGCATAATGGCTGCAGCAAGGTTGAGTCTTCTTTTCATTCCGCCTGAAAATTTTTTCACTTTTCCTTTTTTCTTTTCGGTTAAGCCGACAACTTCCAAGGCCTCATTTACAGCCTCTTTTAATTTTTTCCCTGAAAGGCCGTATAGGCTTGCAAAAAAATTGAGGTTGTCTATTGCCGATATATCCTCCGATAGGGCTAGTTCTTGAGGTACAAGGCCTATGAGCTTCTTTGCTTCTATCGGCTTTTTTTTGATACTGTATCCGCCTATAAGCACCTCGCCGTTTAGCGGATCCAATATTCCGGTTATTATATTTATCAGGGTGGATTTTCCGGCTCCGTTAGGCCCGATTAAACCGAAGATATCGCCTTCTTCAATATCAAAAGAAACACCGGAAAGGACCTGTTTTTTTCCGTATTTTTTTGATACATCCTTAACTTCCAATATTTTCATAAAACACCTCCAAAAGAGTTTTTTGATTGATATGCCTCAATTTTAATCGATTTTGCTTAAAATAAAAGTGCCGAAAGTCATTTTTTATAGGGAAAATAGTAATGATTCCCCATAAAAACTGATTTTTTAAGGACCCTTGTAATGATTTTTCCTGCCATAGGCTCTTGTATAAAGGGCCTTTTTTTGCGAAAATGAACATGATGAATTTTTATGATGAAGTAAGAAACCGATACGGGAATGTAAAAAGAGCACGGGGTTTTTATCTTTATACCGAAAAAAACATAAGACTTTTGGATATGTACCTTGACGGGGGAATGTCAATTTTGGGTAGAAGGGAAAATCAAGCTCCATTGGTTTTTAAACAAAGCATAGATAAGGGCTTAAATGCCTTCCTGCCTTCTTCAGGCGATTACCGGCTTAAAAAGGCCTTAAATTCCCTTTTTCCGGAACATCCTCATTTTTACCTCCTTTCGGAATGGAGCAAGGCTTTTTCGTTTTTGGAAATAGAAGATAATAAAACCGATCTTGACTCTTGTATTATGGAAAATACTTGGAAGCCTTTTTTGCCCTCATCTGAAAATTTAAAGAAAAAGAAAGTTTTTTTTGTAAATCCTCCGTTTTGCACTTCAATAAAAATTGCGGTTTCTAAAGATGTTCTTCCTATTTTATCATCTGAAGTTTCTGCAGCCGAAAAAGAAGTTTTAGCTAAGGCTTTTTTTGACTTGATAAGAATCATTAAACTGCGGGAACAAGAAAAGGGGCATTCTGATGAAGAATTGATAAATTCAGCCCGAGGAAAAAGGAAAAAACAGCAGCTTGTAAAAAGCATAAAATCTTATAGAAGGGTAGTGGAACTATGTTCCCGTTTTTGGAATATGGAAGGCCCCTATCTTTTTTCAAAATTGAATGAAGAAAAATATGAGACCTTTTTTAAGGCTGCCTTGGATTTTCATATTTTTTTGTCTCCTTATTTTACTATTCCGTCGATATTGCCGAAAATAAGGGTGTACACCGAGCTTGAGAATTTTCTTAAGGCTCAAATGTAAAGCATAAGGACATAAAAGCTGTGAGTAAATTAAATTTGATTTTATCTGAAGGATATCCGGTATTGCTGTTTGTTAAATTATTTTTAGGTGCCGTTGCCGTTTTTTTTGCAGTTATTGTATGGAGCAGAACAAAACGCCTATCTATGATATTTTTTATCTTCGGCATTTTTTTTATGTATATTTCAATTTTAACCGAAGCTTTAAATTATTTTGGTTTTATAGATACCAATATTTTTAATATAGGTAAGGTTCCTACAATTTCAGTTTTTTTGGAGGCAATTCCTATTATATTTTTTATTGTTTCTTTTTGTGCCTTCTTGCGTGAAAGACTCTTTTAACTTAGCAAAGCTCTTGCTTTATAAAATCAAGGCTTAGAAGCTCTTACAATGTAGATAGGATTTTCTCCCTTAAAAAGACCGGCTTTTCCCATTGATGCGGTTTGAATAAGATGAGTTTCCATTTCGGTATATCCGTACTTTTCGAGGAGTTCTAAAAATTCGTTTAAGTTTTTTATAAGGATAAAATTAGCACAAATTATCCCGCCTTTTTTTAAATGGCTTTCCAGATAGTCAAAAATATTTTTTAACTCGCCGCCGCTTCCGCCTATAAAACACTTATCAAACTGTAAGTCCTTATATTCGGCCGATAAAAAAACTTCGGGTGCTTTCCCTAAAATAAGATTTATTTTAACTCCGAATTTTTTTGCGTTTTCTCTTATGAGTGCATAAGCCGTTTTATCGAATTCAACTGTTAAAACTTCTGCTCCCTGTAAGGCTGCTTCAACCGAAACGGACCCCGTACCTCCGCCTATATCCAAAAACTTATCTCCTTTTTCTATTTGAAGATGAGCGATAGATAGGCTTCGTATGTTGAATTTGGTCATCGGCACTTCGCCTCTGATAAATTCGGAATCTTTAATATTTTTCATTTTGAACCAATACCGTATTTAAAAAAGATTTTACTATAATTTTATCGCCTATGGTATATTCTTCAATCGATTCATCCGGATATGAAAGATTATAACCTACAAAAAGTCTTCCTTTAAAGCCTTCTTCTTTTAGTCTTGCCGAAATTATGTCGGGATTGTTTGTCTTATCGGTAAGAATAAAAAAGCTCTCCTTACTGCGCATTTCCGTAAAGTCTGTTTCTCTTCCGTGAAAGGAATAAAAGGGCAGGGTCTGCCACTGTTTTTGAAGTTTGCCCATAAAATACTGCATTGAAGATATGCCGGTTATTACTTTTTCTATTTTTATATTTTTATTTTTGATAAACTCGGTAATTCCAAAAAAACAGGGGTCGCCTGAAGCAAGGACTAAAACTTTTTTTGTCTCTATAGGGAGATCAAGAATTTCTGAGATTCCATTTAGAGTTTTTACATCATTCCTTATCGGCTTGACATCGGAAGCTATACGCTCAAAGCCTGCAACTATATCCGCATCTTTGATTGCGCATATAGCCTCTTGGGTTAAAAGTTCTATATTTCCGGGCCCTGCCCCGGCGACCGTTAAAGGCATAATTTACTTTGAGGCTACGGCTTTTAGGGCTTTATCAAAAGGTTTTTCAAAACCTTCCTTACTTAAACCTCCAAGGTGAATGGTTCCGGGGATAAGTTGACCCTTTTTGTCTACCATAAAGCTTGTAGGAAAACCTGCAACCTGTTCGTATATGGGCAGAAAGCTGTCAACCGTTACAAGTGCCTTAAAGGTGCATCCTGCATCTTTCCATATTTCTTTGGCCAAGGCCAGAGTTTCGGCATCGCCTTCAGGAAGGTCGGCTGTAAGGCCAATAACGTTTACTTTTTTATCGGCATAAGCCTTGTAAGCGGCTTCCAAATGGGGTAATTCAGCTTTGCAAGGACCGCAAAATGTTCCCCAAATATTTACCAATGTAACATCGTAGTTTTCAAAAATTTCGCTGGTAACCGTATTTCCGTCAAGATCCTTTGTTGAAAATGTAAGGCAGTTTTCGCTAGCTCTTAAAATGTTTGATTCTGGTGCTGCTGCAACTTCTTTTGCGGTTAAAGGCTTTTCTGCCTCTTTATCTCCCTGTGCTTCGGTTTTTGTGCACGAAGCAAATAAAATACCCGCAAAGATTGCGGTTAGTACATAAAAATGTAACTTCTTCATTTGTAAACTCCTATAGTTTAAAATAATTCTAAAATTTCCCAGTCAATATACCTAGTCCTTATGGAATAATCAAGGGTTTTGAGAAAATTTATTATTCTTTTTTTATCTTTAACTTCATATTTGTGTTTTTTTCCGTAAAAAGAAAGCTTTGTTCGATAGCTTTTACGGGACAGGCCTTGATACATTCTCCGCATCTTATACATTCAGGGCTATTGGGGGTCTTATATGTCGGAATATCCAGCTTACAGGTTCTTTCACATTTTCGGCATTTTATGCACTTGCCGTTTATTTTTAAACGGTAGAGGCTTATAGGATTGAACATTCCTAAAAAGGCTCCGAGGGGACATAAATAGCGGCAAAAGGGCCTGTAAAAAATCATTGAAAGCATTGTAATGATTGCTAAAACCGTAAATTTTAGGCCGAATAAGGCTCCTAAAGAGGCTGTGAGAGCTTTATTCATCGCTATAAGCGGAATCGCTCCAAATAGGATGCCTGAGGGGCAAATATATTTACAAAAATAAGGATCGCTCATGCCGTATTTGTCCTGCAAGGCAAAGGGGAGAACAAAGACAAAAAAGGCAAGAATAAAGTATTTTAGATACCTTAAAACCTTGTTTACTTTTTGCGGAACCTTAATTTTTTTTAAGGGAATCTTATCCAATAGGTCTTGGAAAAGACCGAAAGGGCAGATATAGCCGCAAAAAAGTCTTCCTGCGGCTATTGCAAATAACGACAATAGGCCTACTACATAAAAAGCAAAGTTAAATTTGCTGCTTCCAATGGTTGCCTGTATCGAGCCGATAGGGCATCCAAACAAAGCACCCGGGCATGAATAACAGTTTAAAACAGGCATACAGACTCTTTTCATAGGCCCCTTATAAATTTGCCCCTTTAAAAAGCCTATAAGATTTCCGTTTATTGCCAACATTCCTAATGCCTGAATTGCATGGCGTTTTTTATTCAGTGTTTTTTGTTTGTTTTGTTTAGCCAATTCCTATGCACTCCATACATATATTTACAGCCTTTTTGAGGACTACAGCAACTTCTCCGCGGTATATTCCTATAAGGGTAAAGCTTAACGCTAAAACAATAACAAGTATTGCCGCTATTTTCTTTTTCATTTATTTTTGACCTCAGGGTATTAAATATAACATCTGAATGCTGAATTTTCAAGTATTTACCCTTGTTTTTTTTCTTTTTTTCCTATACTATTAGGTTGTGATTTTTGACTAAAATGGGCAGCTTTTTATGGAAATAACGGAACTTGAAAAACAAGTCTTAAAACAAGAATATCCTCAGGTGAGCCTTTCGGAAGATCTTGATATTGAAAGATATTTTGAACTGAGAAAAACAGGGCTCCTTAATGAAGCCCTTTTATTATACAATGGAAAATTAAAGCGGAAATATCCGGATGATTCTATGAGGTATGAACTGATGTCTTCGTATAGACTGAGATCCCATAGGTTTCAGGAACTACTGACTGCAAATTTAATCAGCCTTGCTCAAAAAACTATAACGCAGATTAAACGGGTTATAGGCTTTATTACCGAAAGAACAGCTAATCTTGATACAAACGATGTTTATAACGTTATTCAAGAATGCGAAAAAATAGTATCGGCTGTTTCTTCCGATAGATTTGCTTCTATTTCATTTACTGAAAAATATGCACGCTATGCAGACATCATAGGGTTTAAACAGGCTGCAATGAAAAAATCGGCAGAGCTTATCCGCCTCTATGTTACCGATACCCTTTCATCGGTAAAAGCCTATAGAGATGAACAGGATGAAATATTATCCCGTCAAAAAAGAGAACGGGCTGCCTACAGGCCTCCCGCTACCCTTGACTTTTCTAAGATTGTTTTTACAAAAGAGCAAGTAGATTCAATAATTATTTCTCCAGATATTAAACGGGTTGAAGATCAAGTTATTGCTTACACTTTAAAGTATTGGCCGGTTTATGCTGACGGCGGATTTGAAAATATCGTTTTATTGTACAGCCGGAAATACAGAACCAATAACTTTAATATTTTTCAGGCCGTAAAAATCGGAAGATTTAGAAACTGGAAAGATGAAGAAATTTTACAGGCCGTCCTATTGAATTTGGTAAACGGTTATTACTACAGTATAAGCGGAGACCTTTATCTTCAAAGGGAATGGGCTAGGGTAAAAGTTTCGATAGAACCTGTAAAAAAGAAAGAAGAATCTATTGATGAAGCTTCCGATGCAGGGGCCGTTTTAGAAAAAAAAGTAAAACCGAAAAAAGAAAAAAAAGTTTTCGATACGAAAACCGAAAAGGTAAATCTTATAAAAGCTGAAAAGGTAAGGATTAAAAAATCAACGGATACCAAAACAGAGCCTGTTCAAAAAGATGCTGTTTTTGAAACAACGAAAGCTAAAAAAGAAGAATTAAATTTAGAAAACAAATCACAAAACATAGAATCTTTACCCGACAAAAAAACGGATAAACTTAAAAAGTCGAAACTTGAAAAAAACAAACTTAAAAATGAAGAACTTAAAAACGATAGCATAAAAAAAGAAAACCTTGTAGAAGTTCCAAAAGAAGAATCAAAATCGGAGGCCTATTTTGAAAGGCCTAAGCTTGAGATGAATCCTTCAGGCTCAATTTCGGAAATGATTAAGACCATGAGGGGTGATAAATATCAAATTCATAAAGGGCTCTTTTTTGAAGGGATAAGACCTTCAATCAGGAAGGTGCTTGAAAAGTCCGCTGTTCAAAAGATTTCAATGTTCGGTAACGAGCAAAACGATGCCGAGAACTATATCTACGATTTCTTTGATCAAAACTACGATAACCCCTACCAAAATTGGGGTATCTCAGAACAGAGGGGTCAAGTATTAAAACTAGGCTTCGATATAAAAACCGTGGAACCGATTATAGCAGATTGGATTAAGGGTCTTAAGTTTTAGCAAAGATAGATAAAACTGTTTAATTTCGCTTCTTGCCAAATTTCCCGTTTTTTGGTATACTCACCCTTCCTATGAATGAATTTACTGAAGGTCTTAATCCCGAACAGTTTAAAGCCGTTACTACGATTAACGGGCCGGTGCTTATAATAGCTGGAGCCGGTTCGGGGAAAACACGCGTTATCACTTTTAGAATTGCACACATGCTCGACAAGGGGATTCCCCAGTCTCAGATTTTGGCTCTTACCTTTACCAATAAGGCCGCCAAGGAAATGGCAGATCGAATAAAAGAGCTTACCGGCAAAAAACTTCAAAACCTGACTGTCAGTACCTTTCACGCCTTTGGGGTTAAGGTGCTGCGTTCTCACATCGAAAAAATAGGCTGGAGAAGTAATTTCAGTATTTATGATGAAACCGACCGCAATCAGTTGATTAAAGAATGCGGAAGAGAACTTAAATTCTCGGCAGATGCCTTGGATGTTTATAAGGTAGGCATTCTTTTTTCCAATATCAAAATGGGAAGAAAGGATTGGACAAACGAACATGATTCGTACAAGGCTCTTTATAAAGAATATCAGGATGGGCTTAAACTTTATAATGCAGTAGACTTTGACGACCTTATAATGCTTCCAATAAAAATATTTAAAGAACACCCCGAAGTCTTGGAAGAGTACCGCGAAAGATACCGATATATAATGGTTGATGAATTTCAGGATACCAGCACACAGCAATATAATTTTATGAAGCTCATCGCCGACAAAAATATCTGCGTAGTAGGCGATGACGATCAATCTATTTATTCTTGGCGGGGTGCCAGTTTTGAAAATATCCGCAACTTTGAAAAAGACTTTCCCGAAATGATTGAAATAAAACTTGAACAAAACTATCGTTCAACAGGGACAATTTTGGCTGCTGCAAACGGCGTAATTTCTCATAATGTAAACCGCAAGGTAAAAGCTCTTTGGTCAGAAAAAGATTCGGGCCGCCCCATCGAAATTTTTATTCCCGAAAACGAGGCGGCGGAAGCCGATTTTATTTCGGACATGATTTTAAGCTTAAAGCAAAGAGAAGGTTTTAAGTATTCCGACTTCGGAGTTTTAATCCGTGCCAACAGTTTAAGCCGCCCATTGGAAGAATCCTTTTTGGAAGTAAACATTCCGTATAGAATGTCGGGTGGGACAAGTTTTTTTCAGCGGAAGGAAATAAAAGATCTTATAAGCTATCTGCGCGTTGTTGCAAATCCCGACGATGATGTAAACCTCCTGCGCATTATCAACACGCCGAGGCGGGGCATAGGCAAAAAAACTCTTGAAACCCTTTCCGCTCTTGCAACGGAAAATTCTTGTTCAATGCGGACTGCAATCCGTCTTCTTCTTGAAAACCCGCCTGAAGATATGAGGGGAAAAAGCATCGAAGATTTAAAAGAATTTGCCGAACTTATAAGCGCACATCGCACCCAGCTTCTTTCGGGGAAGGGCCTTGCTCAAAAGGTTAGAAAACTTTTGGACGACATCGCCTATAACGAATACCTTATTACCGAATACCAAAAAAGCGAAAAGGCAGCTCAATTTAAAATGATGAATATCGAAAGTTTTTTGCACTCGATGGACGATTGGGAAAACAATCCCGACAATTGGGACGGAAGCCTCTACGATTATCTTAACCGCATTACTCTTTTAACCCGCGATGATACTGAAGAAGAAAAAGGCGAAGTAAATATTATGACTATTCATTCTTCAAAGGGTCTGGAGTTTCCCGTGGTTTTTATTGCAGGAGCGGAAGACGGCCTTATTCCTCATGCAAGGAGTGTCGAAGAAAATGACGGAGATGTCGAAGAAGAGCGCCGCCTTTTCTATGTGGCTATCACCAGAGCCCAACAAAACCTTTTTATTACAAGCTGCAGGCAGAGACGGAAACAGGGCGGCATAACCGAATGTGCTCCATCTCCTTTTTTGGATGAGATTCCTGCAGACCTCGTTGAATACCATGAGCCCGATGCCCAAGCCGAAGAAGAACGCATCGCCGATATCTTCAGCCAAATGAAAAAAAAGTTTTCGATATAGGGGAGAAAAATTTACGGCGGCTTCGATCCGCTGTATAATCACAACATTTTTTTTCGGCAAGGCGGAACTGTTTTTATAAGCAGAAACTTTTGTATGAGAAAAGATGAAAATTCAAGCCAAAAGCCGTCAATCTTAGCCAATCTTTTAGCTGTTTTTAAGACAAAAATCTATTGCTGTTGTAAAATCTTCACACAAATAGGGGAAAGTTTTACTATATGCAAGAGATTAAAACCGCTGTTGATGTTAGAACGCTTCTTTTTTTAGACATAGTGATTATGGTTTTTATGCTGATTTCCGGAAAGGCGGAGGTAACGCTCAGCTCTTTTATCGTTGCGGCGGCGGTGCCGGTCATAACAGAATTAAACCTGTTCGGAAACTTCAGTTTCAGAACAGGCTGCCTTAAAATGCGATGTTCTAAATCGTGCTATTTGCACGATTTAGAACTCGTCGACCTGTTCGATAATGCAAGTTATCGAACAGGTCTATTATACGGTGTCTTATTGTGCTACGCTATTTTGTTTGCAGTGCTTTTTTCCTATTACCAACTAATTTTTCATTTGAAGCTGCCAGTGTTTCACTCTGCGGTTTTTTCCGTTATCGGAATAGTCGCTTTTATCGTGCAGAGGATTATTCCCTTTATGCTGTTGGGAACGGTAATTCAAAACCAAAAAAATATTTCGGAAATTACAATGGCGCTCGATCGTATGCGGCTTCCGCGAGGCGTTATCCTTAGCATAACGGTAATGTTTCGTTATTTTCCTGCAATAAAAGATGATTTTCTGATTATCATCGATGCGATGAAACTGAAAGGTTTGTACACCTCAAAACGTTCAGCTATGCTTCATCCGATAAGGATGATGGAATTTATAATCGTGCCGATGTTGTTTAAAAGCCTAAAGACTGCGGAAGAACTTTCCTGTGCAGCATTGGTTAAGGGCATTGAAAACACCGGTAAAAAAACATCGTACTTTGATGTCAAACTCCGGCCGATAGATGCCATGTTTTCGCTCGCTGCAATCACAGTGTTGACGGCAAGTATGTACGCAAAATTATTTTGAATGAGAGCCTCGCGTATGATCAATCTGAACGATGTAAGCTATCAGTATAACGGTGCGGCGGTGCAGGTAATTCAGAACTTATCCTTGTCTATCAAAAAAGGAGAACTGGTTGTTATTACCGGAAAAAGCGGCTGCGGAAAAACGACCCTGTTTCGTTGTATGAACGGGCTGTGTCCCCGTTTTTATGAAGGAGAAATAAACGGAACGCTTACATTAAACGGCAAAGTTCTTTCGTCGATGCGTATATGTGATATATCGAACATTGCGGCATCCGTTTTTCAAAATCCCGAAAGTCAGTTTTTTACCACCGATGTACTTTCCGATCTTGTGTACCCATGCGAAAATTACGGTATAGAAAAAGAAGAAATACAAGAGCGGCTGCACCGTGTTACAAAACTGCTATCGCTGGAACCGCTTTTGAACAGAAAGCTTTCGGAACTCTCCGGAGGTGAAAAACAAAAGATTGCAATCGCTTCGGTTTTAATGTTGGACACGCGCGTTGTACTGATGGACGAGCCGTCTTCCAATCTCGATTATCAATCCGTCGAATTGCTTACACAAATACTTGCACAGCTAAAATCAAAAGGTTACACGATACTCATTATCGAGCACCGGCTGCATTATTTGGCGGAACTCTGCGACCGGCTCATTGTAATGGAAAATGGAACCATAGTACGGGAATATGAAAAAGATTCGTTACGCACTATCTGTAATGATGAGTTCCACAAACAAGGACTTCGAGGCTTGCATTTATTTCAAAATCACCGCAATACGCTGCCCGCTCCGCGGCGTCAGCATGAAGACGAAGCCTTGGTTGTACTGCACGATATTCATTTTGGATATCGGAAAAATGCTGAGGTTTTAAAAGGAATACATCTTTCGATATATCCCGGAGACAAGATTGCTTTAATCGGTAAAAACGGATGCGGAAAAACAACGCTGGGGAAAATCCTGTGCGGATTAAAAAAGGAACAGAGCGGTACCGTTTTGTTGGACGGAAGAGCGTTCCCTGCTAGGGTACGCAGTAAGACCGCCGGATATGTGATGCAAAATGTAGACTTTCAGCTTTTCGGGTGCAGCGTATATGACGATTTACTGCTCGGCAACGAAGCGATGCCCGATCGGGAAAACCGGATACAAAGCGTTCTTACAGCGCTTGATCTTTCGACGCTGCAAGAACAGCATCCGACAACGCTGTCGATGGGACAAAAACAGCGCTTGGTAGTCGCCGCATCATTTTTACAAAATAAGCGGCTCACTATTTTTGACGAACCGACAAGCGGTTTGGATTACGGCAGTATGCAAAATGTCTGTGCGTTAATAGATTCGATAACGGGCAAGACAAACGCCTCCGTTATTATCACGCATGATTATGAATTCATTTTAAACACCTGCAATAGAGCGGTTCTTTTGGAAGATGGGCAAATAACTGAAGATTTTCAATTGAACGGCACGATGCAGTTGGAATATATTTTTAAAGAGAGGTTATAAAGGTATGGAAACAAAAACCAATCACTGGAAAATCAGTTATTTTGTTTTAATCGGTTTAATGGCCGCAATTTATGCAGCCGTTATTTATGGGGTCGGAATGCTGACAGCCGTTACTATCCCCGTTATGCATGTGTTCGCGCCCGGTATGACGGGACTTTTGATGGGGCCTATCGTGCTTTTTGTTGTAAAGACTGTTCGGAGATTCGGCGTATTGACGCTGCTTGCAGGTTTAGGCGTTGCGCTTTTTACGCTGACCGGAATGGGAAGTATTAATTGTCTGATTTTTGTTGTCATTGCAGGTTTGATAGCCGATGTGATTATTACAAAAACAAGGTTCAAAACGCTTTCGGTCGGTATCGGTCACGGACTAACGCAGGCTGCATATTTTACCGGAGGCGTGTTCCCTTTCCTTTCCTTTTTGGAACGGGAATTAGCAAAGTGGCAGGAAATGGGAATGAGCCGAGAAGAGATACTTGAATATGTGAAATATTTTACCGGAACCTTCGCCGTCATCGGCATAGTATCCGCTATCGTTTTCGGTATTGCAGGTATCTATATCGGCAAGCTCATCTTAAAACGGCATTTTAAGGAGCGGTAAAACCGTAGATGATTACGAGATAGTCGAGGCAGGTTTTGTAAAGCCGGTTATGAGCAAAAGTTTGTAAGAAACACCCGCACACAAAAAAACCGCCCCCGAAGCCGGAGCTTTGTCAGGCTTGTGGCGGTCAGGGTAGTTTAATTCCCGCACAGGATATGCGGTGGTTTCAATCGTGCCAGGGTTTGCAAAACTCGAGGTTTATCCCCGACACGGAAGCCGGGAATAAACCGAATTATAAATTAGCTAATCGATTCCACTTCTTCTTGAGTTAGGCCGGTCGCTTGCATTATCTTTTTTACGGAATCACCGAGCTGTTTTAATATCTTTGCCGTTTCAAGAGCTTTTTGACGGGAACCTTCAGCAATACCGAGCGATTTACCTTGTTGTATGCCTTCTTCCCGTGCGTCCATTTCAAAGCCCGAAATAAAGCGGTATTCCTTGCGTGCCTGTTCGTTGTGTTTTACTGCCTGTATCATTGTTTCTATCCTCCCTGTATATTCCGTGTTGATTGTACCTGTCTTGAGGTATTCCAAAAAGCCTTTGAGTTCCGCATCTTCGGCTTTGCCGAATGCTTCCGCATTGATTATAACCTTTTTTGTTCCGTCTCGTAAGGGTGTTTGCCGGTCTTCAAGGCACATATTTTCAAATGTGTAGAGCGGTTTGCCTTTCCCGATAGCGTCGAAAAGACAAACGAAAATAATATAGCTTTCGTTCAAGGCTTTGTAGTGAGTACCCTTGTCTAAGAATGCGATGTCGATTGCTGCCTGATAATAACGCATACGCTTGGGGATATTATGTTCGTTCGCCACTTGCATTTCGATGTCGTAAGATTTGCCAGCTTCGTCCTTTACAAGCAGATCGAGGCGTACTGATTTGGATTCCGAGCCGGTAAAGACGGCATCTTGGGACGACAGATAGGTAATTTTCCCGATTTTATCTGCCAAGACCATTTCGAGAAACTCTTTACAAATACCTTCGTCCTGCATTACCTTGCAAAACATAAAATCGTCTGCAATGGTCAGTTCGTCAAAGCTTTTTTTCATCGGCACCTCCTCCTGGTTTGTATTATACCACAACTTCCTCAATTTTGTAAGAGCTGTTTTTTTAATTTAACCGCATTGATTTCCGTGGTTGTTTCCCCGCCTTCATTCCCAGACAAAACATATCGTTAACAGACAAACTTTTACCGGTTTTGCAGACAGCTTCTTCAAAAAGATATATAAACAAACCATGAGATTTAAAGATTTTATTCGTGCGTATACGCCTGCGTATACGGTGTCCGTAAGTCTTGCGGTGCTGGGTGTCGGCTGCGGGATGGTGCCGTATATCACGGTGCACCGTCTTCTTATGCGTTTGGCAAAAGGCGGAACTTCCCTTGCAGAAGTGTCGGCTTATGTAGGCGTTATTATTGCAGCCTTTGCTTTTCAACTGGTGCTGCACAGCATATCGACGGCGATTTCGCACAAGACAGCCTTTTCCGTTTTGGAAAAAATAAGGCTTGCCCTTACCGAAAAGATGATAAAGATGCCGCTGGGTTTTACGCGGAACAAGGGCGCCGGCTATTTTCACGGAATGCTCATCGACAGTATTGAACGGCTTGAATTTCCGCTTGCACACGCACTGCCTGAAACCACCTCAAATATCCTCATTCCTTTAAGCATTACCGCGATACTTTTTGCAGCGGATTGGCGGCTTGCTCTTGCCGTTTTGGTACCTGCTGCAGCAACCTTGGTTTTTTATCTTCCGATGTATATCGGCATTATGAACGATTTTGCAAACACCTATTATGCCGCCCTCGAAAACATGAACGGCAGGGTTATCGAATATATCCGCGGGAATAAGGAAATTAAAATATTCGGCACCGAAGCAAAGGCCTATTCTCAGTTTGAAGATTCCATAGACAATTACGAAAGGTCAACCTTAAAGCTCTACAATAAAATGTATTTTGTAAGCGCTCCTGCCTTTGTACTTTTGTCGTCGATTACGGTGAGCGTGCTTTCAGTCGGCGGACTGCTTTTTACTTCCGGTTTGATTGAAGCGCCGCTCTGTCTTTTTGCCGTCATCATTGCAGAGGGCTTGGGCGTTTCGCTTTTAAAGTTCACCGAATTTATGGACAACTTTTATCACATAAGAAACAGTAAAAAGCTGATTGAAGAAGTGCTGTCCGCTCCCGAATTGGAA
This sequence comes from Treponema denticola, assembly GCF_024400535.1. NCBI lineage: Bacteria > Pseudomonadati > Spirochaetota > Spirochaetia > Treponematales > Treponemataceae > Treponema > Treponema denticola. The sequence continues at coordinate 2,081,858 of NZ_CP038800.1, read as the reverse complement.
GAAACTGCCGCCGCAGCTGCTCTGCATATTCCGAATAACGAAATTGTGTTTCATAATGTGTGCTTTTCATACAATGAAATTACGGCTGCAGATAAAACAGGCAATGAGAACAATGCTCCTGAGGGGAATGTGCTTCACGATGTATCGCTCACTTTTAAAGAGGGGAAAAAGACGGCGATTGTCGGGCACTCAGGTTCGGGTAAGTCAACAATAGCCAATTTGATTGCCCGCTTTTGGGATGTTTCAAAGGGTTCCATTACAATCGGCGGAATCAATTACAAAGATATGTCTCTTGCTCAATTAATGGAACATGTCAACTATGTTACACAGGATACTTTTTTATTCAATATGAGTATTTTGGAAAATATCCGCATGGGTAAGCCCGCCGCCTCCGATGAAGAGGTAAAAGAAGCTGCCCGTCTTGCACAGTGCTCGGATTTTATCGAACGGCTTGAAAAGGGCTGGAACACTTATGCGGGCAATGAAGGAACAAAACTGTCCGGCGGGCAGCGGCAGCGCATTATCATTGCCCGTGCGATTTTGCGGAATGCACCGGTGCTTATCTTAGATGAAGCGACTACTCACACCGATGCGGAAAACCGCCGGCAGCTTCAGCTTTCATTACAGGAACTGTGTAAAAATAAAACCGTCATCACGATAGACCACAACCTTTCCACCGTCAAAGAAAGCGATTCAATCATCGTTATGGAAAAGGGACGGGTAGAGGCTCAAGGTACACATACGGAACTGTTAAAAAAATCGGCAGTGTATAAGAAGCTTTATCAAGGACAGGGAGGAAATTTATGCTAAAAACGATGCTGGCTTTTTTGGCCCTTATGCAAAATCAAAAAAAGGAAATTGTTTTTTCCGTTGTATTAAGTTTTATCGACGGCTTTTTTATAATGATACCTTTTATCATCGCCTTTAAAATTGTAAACGCCGTACCGCTTTTTAATCCCGCCGCTTCGGGAACGCTTGATGTCCGTACTATGTACCGGTACATCGGCATTATGGCGGCAGCGGTTTTTATCAGAATTGTACTGCGTTACTTTACGCTCTATTTCCGCGGCGGGGCAGGTTATAAGGCAATGTGCCGCGAGCGCAAAAACTTAGGGACACGATTACGCAAGGTATCGCTCGGCTTTCTCAATGAAAAAAACACGGGCGACTTGGTTTCGACCATTACTTCCGATGCGGCGTTTTTGGAAATTGAAGGCATGGGCGTTATCGAAAAAATCGCCGTGGGTATTCCTGTTTTTGCTATCGGACTTACTGTCTTGCTTGTCTTCGATTACCGCATCTTTTTGCTCACCGCTTTTTTGTTTATTCCGGTATGGTACATGTACAGAAAATTATCTACATTGCAAGACAAGTTAAAAATAAACCGGCAGGACTTTATCGGAAAAGTTACCGCCGATATTGTTGAATTTATCAACGGGATCCATGTGCTTAAAATATACAACATGGCGGAAAAGCGGTTTTCAAAAACGGCTGAAGCGGTAAAGAATTTACGGGATTTTTCCGTCCGCGCGGAACTCGCTCATATTCCTGTCGTCTCTCTTTTTCAGTTTTGCTTACGGCTTGTTACGGCGGGAATAGTTTTTTCTTCCGCCCTGCTTTTTTTACGGGGAACACTTTCTTTTGCACAAATCTTTTTGCTGATGACCGCCTCTTTCAGTTTATTCAGCGGTATTGAAGCGATGGGGATTTTCAGTATCTTTTCTAAAATGACTCAGCAGTCAATCGACCGTATGAATGCCATCAAAGCGGTTCCGGAAATGCAAAACCTTTCAGGGAACCTGTTGCTCGATCCTCAAAGTCCGCACGCCTTCGATATTCAATTTGAAGAGGTTTCTTTTGCCTACGCCGAAAAAGAGGTGCTGCACAATATCAGCTTTTCAGTTCCCGAAAAAACGGTAGCCGCTCTTGCAGGTCTTTCGGGAAGCGGCAAGACGACTATTGTGAATCTGCTCGCCCGTTTTTGGGATATAAAAAAGGGGCGCATCAGTATCGGCGGCACCGATATTAAAGAACTCAATTACGAAAACCTTTTGCACAATATCAGCTTTGTGTTTCAGGATGTGTTTTTGTTTAACGACACGATATTGAATAATATCAAACTTGGCCGGGAAGACGCTTCTTTGGAGGAAGTGTATCAGGCGGCTGAGCGTGCAGGCTGCACCGATTTTATTATGCAAACTGAAAAAGGCTATGATACGGTTATCGGAGAGGCGGGCTTGCGGCTTTCGGGCGGAGAAAAACAGCGCATTTCGATTGCCCGTGCTTTTCTTAAAAACGCCCCGATTGTGCTCTTGGACGAGGTTACCGCCAATGTCGATGCAGAAAACGAAGCCAAAATACAAGCCGCCTTACAGGAATTGCTCAAAGATAAAACCGTCATCATGATTGCCCACAATCTGACAAGTCTCCGCAATGCCGGCCAAATTCTGGTCCTTGAAAACGGGCACATTGTTCAGTGCGGCACACATGGGGAACTGATAAAAGAAGAAGGTTTATATAGAAAATTGTGGGAAGAATCCAAGAACTGACGGCAGTTCTTTGTTTGTAAGTAGGCCGGGAAAACCGGTATTTCTGTCTTACTGTCAAAATTGTGCTTCATGCCCTCTTTGTTTTTTGGACAAAAATGGTTATGGCTACTAAAAAACAGGTTTTTATAGGAGCCCTTTAATCTTAAAACCTTTCCCTAAAGGTTGAAATCTTAGAATAAACATGCTATACTGTACCGTAATGATAGACAAAGGCCCCGACAGCAGTTACAAACATTCTCACAAAAAAATTACAAAAAGTTTTGAAAAAGCTCTTGACATAAAGCAGCCTATCGGGCAAAATTCACAGCTTCACAGCTTCACAGCTTCACAGCTTCACAGCTTCACAGCTTCACAGCTTCACAGCTTCACAGCTTCACAGCTTCACAGCTTCACAGCTGAGGGCTCGTCATGCCCGAATAATAAATTCACAGCCAAATACACATCAAACTCTCAGACAACAAGCGTACCGAACAGAATCATTCCTTTGGTGCGCTTTTTTTATATTACACCGTTTAATAAAACCGCAAAGGGCACAAAATCCGCAAAGGATTATAAAAGAATGCCTTACAAAGCCTTCTTAAAACACCTTGCGTCCTTGGCGTGCTCCGCGGTTAAATTAAAAAATATAAGGAGGCAAAGAAATGCTTAAATACTCTTTACGAGAAAACTTACTCACCCCTGCGCCGGACGACTACATGGCGCAGGCGGCGGATGTGCGCTCGTACACTCTTGACGAGATTATCGATTTGATGATGGAAAAAGGTACCACGCTTACGAGGGCGGATGTGGCGGCAACGCTGCAAGTCTACGGAGAAGTCTGCTCGAGCCTTATCAAAGACGGTTCCGCTGTTAATACACCGCTTATGAACACCTCGATGAGCATATCGGGCGTATTTGACGGAGCAAATGACAGCTTCGATAAAAAGCGGCATACGGTCAATTTGAACATAACCGCCGGCACCCTGCTTCGCGACGCGGTTACCAAGGTTAAGTGTGAAAAGACCGAGGGAGTAAGCACCGACCCGTACATAACCGAAGTTGCCGATATCGTATCTGGCAAGGTGAACGAAGTACTCACCAAAGGCGGCGTCGTACAGCTTACCGGAAGCCGCCTTAAATTCGATGCAAAAGATGCAGCCCAAGGCATTTTCTTTGTACCCGAAACGGGAAATCCGGTACGTGCCTCCGTCATTGCCGAAAACAAACCCGCACGAGTTATGGCAATAATCCCCGCCGACTTGGCGGCAGGAACGTATTATATCGAGGTGAGAACAAAGTATGCCAATGCAACAAAGCAGCTTAAAACGCTGAAAGTAGGCAGATTTGCCAAACCGCTTACCCTTAACGCATAAGGCGCGGCGGACTTACCGCATAAGGTAACTCCGGCTTACTGCATAGGGTAAGTCTGAGTTACTACATAGGGTAAGTCTGAGTTACTACATAGGGTAAGCCGAACTTACTGCATAAGGTAAGCCTAACGTACCGAGATAAAACACGGTACTGATAAAGGATTTTATAGGGTGATAAACATTCAGTGGGCACGGCTGGGGTTCCGACCCGTAAAAAATTCTGCACAAGGGTGTAAACACTCGATACAAATGGTATTGCGTGTTTACACGCAAAAGTGTCTTCCCTTCCCTAAGGGAACATTTTATTCAAGGAGGTCTTATATGACACACTTACACAAAAGAGGAGCGGCGGCGCTCATCACAGCCGCAATTTTAACGCTGGTAATGCTTTTTGCAGGTTGTAAGCACAAGACGGAATCGAAAAAGTCTGAGCCCAAGTATACCATAACCTTCGGCATAGACGGCTCAAACGGTACGCTGAAAGCAACAGTTGACGGCAACGAAATCCATTCAGGGGACAAGGTTAAGCACGGCAAAACCGTAACCTTTACCGCAACGCCGAATTCGGGCTACAAGGTAAAAGAGTGGAAAGCAGACGGAGCAGTTGTTACAGGCAACACATCAAACACCTATATCTGCACCGTAACAAAGGCGGTAACCGTTAAGGTAAAGTTCCAACTCATACCTCCAGGCGAAGCCTCATATAAAGTAAAACACTATAAGGAAAAAGAGGAAGGCGGCTATCCTACAGAACCGACGGAAACCGAAGATAAAAGCGGTGCGGTCGGAACAAACGCAGTATACACGCCGAAAACCGGCGGAGCCTACGAAGGCTTTACCTATAAATCGGAGCTTACTAAAATAAACGGCTCCCTACAGACAAGCAGCACGATAAACGGCGACGGCTCTACGGTTGTAGAACTCTTTTACGAGCGCAATACGATAAGCTTAACCTTCGGCGTAGACGGCTCAAACGGTACGCTGAAAGCAACAGTTGACGGCAACGAAATCAATACGGGGGACAAGGTTAAGCACGGCAAAACCGTAACCTTTACCGCAACGCCGAGTTCGGGCTACAAGGTAAAAGAGTGGAAGGTAGGCAATGATATTGTTACAGGCAACACATCAAATACGTATACCCTTACCGTAACAAAAGCGGTACATGTAACGGTGAGCTTTGAGCCCGATGTAGGTTCTTTTGAAGATACAGGCGACGGCTTTGTAAAAATAATACCTCCGACAACAGGCATTCTAGGCGTTGACCCTGACTACACCTTACCCGGAACTGGGGCTTATTGGAAAGGTGTATTCCGTGCAGGGCGTAAGGTAAAATTAAGCCCCTACAAGCTCGGCAAGACAGAGGTAACGTACGAGGTATGGCACGAGGTACTGACATGGGCAGAAGGTAAAGGCTACACCTTTGCTAATAAGGGAAAAGAAGGCAGTAATGGAGGCGTAGGAGCAGCTCCCACAGATGAAGGAAAAAAAGAGCCTGTAACGACTATAAGTTGGCGGGACTGCATAGTGTGGTGTAATGCGTATACGGAAAAGACGATGGGCGAGGGAGAATGCGTCTACCGCAAAAGCGATAGCGATTCTACCGTATTAAAAAATGCGACTGATACAGCTGCTTGCGATGCCGCTTATGCCGATATGAGTAAAAAAGGCTACCGCCTTCCGACTGAAGCTGAGTGGGAATATGCGGCCCGCTGGCAGGGAAGCGATAAAACAAATGCGGCACAATACGGCGATGTATGGCTGACCAAATTAAACAGTGCAAGCGGAGCAAAAGCCGACTGGAATGATACTGTGGAAACAGGAGCGGTTGCGTGGTATAGTGGTAATTCAGGAAGCAAAACTCATCCTGTAGGAAAAAGGAGAGCGAATGCACTCGGTTTACACGATATGAGCGGGAATGTCTGGGAATGGTGTTTTGATTGGTACGGCGATATAGAGGCTAACACAGTTACCGATCCTCAAGGTGGTGCGTCGGGTACTGACCGTGTTATACGCGGCGGCGACTGGGGCAGCTTCGCGAGCAGCTGCACTGTAGGCTGGCGGCTCTACTACAGTCCTGACACCAGGAGCGACGATCTTGGCTTGCGCCTGGCTTGTCTGCCCTAAGTTCACACATTTTGCCAGAGAGGTAATTGGTAATTGATAATTACAAATTACACATTACAAATTAAAAATTGAAAAGACTTTGACAGGAGGCATATATGACAAAGTTTAGAACACACAGCAAAAAGGCACACGCCTTTAGAGGAGCCGCGGTGCTCATCATAACCGCACTTTTGGCACTGGGATTGCTTTTGACCGGCTGTCCGACACCTAATACGCCCACGCCTACGCCTGCACCAAAGCCTAAGCATGCTATCACTTTCAGCGTGGACAGCACTACGCCAAACGGCACGCTTAAAGCAAATGCAGACGGCGTCCCCGAAACAGAGGCAAGCCCAATAACTGTTGAGGAAGGCAAGACTGTAACTTTCACGGCTAAAGCTGACGACGGCTACAGGGTAAAGGGCTGGACGCTTGACGGTAACGCCGTAAACGGCACCAACAATTCCTATTCATTTCCTGTTACCAAGGCGGCCGAGGTTAAGGTGAGCTTTGAGCCCGATGTAGGTTCTTTTGAAGATACAGGCGACGGCTTTATAAAAATAACCCCTCCTGCAAACGGCATTGTAGGCGTTGCCCCTGACTACGCTTTACCCGGAAGTGAAGCTTGGTGGAAAGGCGTATTCCGTGCAGGGCGTAAGGTAAAATTAAGCCCCTACAAGCTCGGCAAGACAGAGGTAACCTATAAACTGTGGAAAGATGTTTACGATTGGGCGGTAAAAGCTGAAAACGGATACAAGTTTGCCAATGCAGGGCAAAAAGGCAGTAATGGAACCGGAAATGACGAAGAGCAACCTGTAACTGAAGTAAGTTGGCGGGACTGTATTGTGTGGTGTAATGCGTATACGGAAAAGGAAAAAGGAATAGGCGAATGCGTCTACCGCAAAAAGGACAATCATACGGTTGTATTAAAAGATGCGACGGCAACAGCTGATTGTGATGCCGCCTATGCCGATATGAGTAAAAAAGGCTTTAGACTTCCGACTGAAGCTGAGTGGGAATATGCGGCCCGTTGGCAGGGAAGCAATACTGAAAATGCGGCACAATACGGCGATGTATGGCTGACCAAATTGAACAGTGCAAGCGGAGCGAAAAAGCCCATAGGCTTTTCAGGTCTTGCTTTACCCGCAGGAGAAACTTGGGAAACTTTACGAGATGAACTTACAAGAGTTGCCGTGTATGGTAAATGGTGGAACGGAACCGGTTGGGACGATAAAACCCCTGCTACAACTAAGACGGCTGCGGTAAAAAGTAAAGATCCGAATGCTCTTGGCTTATATGATATGTCGGGAAATGTTATGGAATGGTGTTTTGACTGGTATGGCAGCATAGGAGCAGGAGAGGTTATCGACCCTCAAGGTGCCGCGTCGGGTGCTGACCGCGTCCTTCGTGGCGGCAGTTGGCTCTACTACGCGCGCTTCTGCCCTGTAGGCAGGCGGGACCGCATCAGTCCTGGCTACGGGGCCAGCGTTCTTGGCTTGCGGCTGGCTTGTCTGCCCTAAGTTCACACATTTTGCCGGAGAGGTACTCAAAATCGGACATCCGTGTCCGATTTTGAGTTTCGAGTTTTGCCTCACGGCAAAACATCGTAATGCTGGAACCACCGCCGTCCGTGGCGGTAAAGCGGTGAAACCGAATAGGCAAAATGTGTTTTGTGGTGCACGTGTTTTGCTGTATAGCGTGTGCATATCCGCCAAGGAGGGCGGGAGTATTAAACAGAATCGAGATTTGCGATTAGCAAATCTCGTAGTTAAACAATGTACAAGGACGTACATTGTTTAACGATGCGGCTCGAAAATTTTTTGGCTAAAAAACGGTATGGCTCTTATAAGGTGCCGCGTCAGCTGGATAGCTAATTGACATTAATAAGCGAATTGAGAGCATCAGTAACAGAAGGATAAAGATGCGCATTACTTGCGAGAGCTGAAGAAGCCTAACCTTTCACCTCCTCCTATATTCATTCGGAAGCATACCTGTGTACTTTTCAAAGCAGGCGGAAAAATATCCGGTGCTGCGATAGCCGAGACTTTGGGCGATGTTTGCAACATACATATTAGTATTTAAAAGCAGGGAGCAGGCTTTTTCCATTTTTTTATTAACAAGATAATCGGTGAGCGGAAAACCGGTAACGGCTTTAAAAACATATTTAAATTTTGAAGGGCTCATATACGACATTTTTGCAAGCGTTTCAAGCGGAAGTCTTTTGTGTAAGTTTTTATTTATGAACTCAATCGTTTGCATAATAGCTGCATGGTCGGCTGAAAAAACGGAGTGTTCCGCTTTTTGTATGTTTTCGGTTCTTCGTAAAAGAAGGGCGGAGATTTCGTCAACTTTGCTTTTAAAAAAAAGTTTTGCACTCGCTTCGGTTCCCGAGAATTTCCGTATCTGATTCAATATAAAAGAAATTTCAGGAATATAGTTTTCTTTCGGCAAGAGAGAAATTTTTGTGCAAAAATTTTCTTCCGTAATGCCGAAGGTGTTTTTTAAATATGCACCGTAATATTCGGGGTTTAATTGAAGCCCGATAATACATGCAGGAGTTTCCTTTTTTATAACATACTGAACCGTTTTAACATTAGTGTAATGCTGAATGTATTGCATTCCGGTATACACTCTCCCTGCAGGATATTTTTTGTCGGAGGCAATAGAATCATATTGCTGAATATAAATACCTTCATCCGATGGTACCGTATATTTAAAATCCTCATAGTAAAGATGATCGGCAATACAAATATGTGCATAAGAGCCTACATCATAAATAGCAGAATATCCTCTTCCTATTTCGGAAGAAAATGCGTAGGTTTTAAAATGCGGATACGGATTATCTTTTTTTACAATATCCGAATTGGTATGGTTTAAAAAAGCGTAATAACTTTTTTGCATAATTTAACACTCCAATCATTAGTGGGCATTTCTAAAAACTTCAGTTTTTAGAGATGCCCTAGTATACAATAAAAATAAATTTTAAGCTATAGCTTACATTTTCAGAAAACTTATTCCTACTTTTGCAGTCTATACCATTCGGCGTATTTTGAATTCAGGGCAATAAGTTCTTCGTGAGTGCCCGATTCCAATAATTTGCCGTCATCGATTACGTTTATTATATCCGCATTTTTTACGGTAGAAAGACGGTGTGCGATTATAAGTGTGGTGCGTCCCTTCTTTAAAACTTCGATACCTGCATTTATAAGTTTTTCGGTTTCGGTATCAATGTTTGCCGTAGCCTCATCTAAGATTAGAATTTTAGGATCTCTTACCATGGCACGGGCAAAACAGATAATCTGCCTCTCTCCTTCCGAAAAGTTTTTTCCGTTTTCGTTCACTTCGGCATCCAAACCTTTTTTCGAACGTTCTATAAGATTTGTGCCGCCTACAGCCTTTAAAGCTTTTTCGCAAGATTCTCTATTTATAAGAGGATCGTTTAAACTTATGTTGTCAAAAATCGTTCCGCTAAAAAGATAGGGTTCTTGCAAGACCACTGCAATCTTGGAACGCAGAGTTTTTAATTCAAGAGAGCGTATATCCTGCCCGTCAATTAAAACCTTACCGCCGGAATTTTCATAAAAACCTAAAATCAAATTCATAATCGTAGATTTTCCGCAGCCGGTCTTTCCGACAAAGGCTATGGTCATCCCGTCTTCCGCATTAAAATCAAGTCCTTTTAAAATTGGAATGCCTTCTTTGTATTCAAATTGAGTGTTTGAAAATTTTATATCTCCCATGGGAGAATGAGGAGTGCCGTTTGTTCTTTCATGTTCAAAATTAATTATCTCCGAAACTCTTCCCGCCGCGACAAAGGCATTTTTGTAAATATTTATCTGCATGAACAATTTTAAAAAAATATCGGTTATTTCCTTATTATAACTTATAGCGATTACAAGAGTACCGACAAGAAAATGAGCTCCCTGAAAATACAGATATCCGAACACTCCCAAAAGGGCGGCGTAAATTAAGGTTCTAATTCTTGCAATAATATTCCAAGAAAAAAGCCCCGAGAGTAAAACCATTTTTCGTTTTGAAGTATATGCCGGGAGATTAAATTTATCGAACTCTTTTTCTGTTTTTTCCTCTGCACAAAAAGCTTGCACGGTTTCAATAGAATTAATACTTTCGTTAAAAAATCCGTTTAATTCTCCGATTGAATTTCTATAATCCCGTGTCGGCTTGTCGCTCTTTTTTAAATAATACCGAGCAAGAAAATAAACAACCGGCAGATAGGCAAAACTAGCCCAAAAAAGATAGGGGCTCATAAGTGCCAAACGGATATATAAAACTATACATAATAAAATTACACTAAATACCTCGCCCAAAACCAAAAAGTATAAATCGCCTACTGCATTTACATCGGAAGAAAAACGGCTCATTATATTTCCCGAAGTCATTTCATCAAAATGTTTCATCTTTAAATTTAAAAGATGACCGGCCATATCCATTTGAATATGTTCACAGGCGGTATTTGCAATTTTTCTAAAAAGCAATGTTTTTACATATATCGATAAAAAAAATAAAAGGGCAGTCCCCAAAACCAAAAGGGCATGTTTAATTAAAAAATTTTTTAAGCCGGGCATATTTACAAGGTCGGCATTTATAACGCTTGCTGTAATTGTAGGAAGATAGGCTGAAGATGCAATAAAAATTCCTACTACAACAAAGGCTGCTAAGACATAAGTCTTGCAGTATTTTAGGTACGAGAGAAAAAATCTATAATTTACTTTGAGTTTATTGGTCTTATCTTTCATCTTTTTTTCCTCCGTCAATTTGTAGGTCAGCATCTTCAGCTTGCATAAGTTCCGCAGAATGGCTGTGCTGGTATTCAAACTGCTCCGCATACCAGCCGCCTTCTTTTATAAGTTTTTCGTGCGTTCCTTGCTGAATAATTTTACCGTCATCCAGCACAATTATTTTGTCTGCATGCTGAACAGCCGAAAGACGGTGTGCCGATATAATGCAGATATTAAATGAAGAAGATTTTTTTAGGTTTTCGATTATCTTAACTTCAGTGTCTGCATCGACGGCAGAAATGGCATCATCCAAAATCAAAACTTCCGGTTCTTTAAGAAGAGCACGGGCAAGGGCAATTCGTTGCCTTTGCCCTCCTGAAAGCATAACACCTTTTTCTCCTATTTTTGTATCGATCCCGTTTGTAAGTTTTTCAATGTCGCTTTTTACATCAGCCGCTTCCAAAACCTTTAATATTTTTCCTTTTTCAATTTCCTTTTCATAAAAGCATAAGTTTTCGTAAACGGTTCCCGATAAAAGTTGAGGACGTTGACTTACATAAGCGGTCTTGTTTCTAAAAGAAAAAATATCGCAATTTTTTAAGGGAATATTATTTATGAAGATATTTTCATTTTGAGGATAGAGGCTGAAAAATTGTTTTATCAAACTTGTTTTACCCGAACCGGTTTTTCCGGTAATTCCTAAAATTTCTCCTTGTAAAATTTCAAAGAAAATATCCTGTAAAACTTTCTTTTCGGAATCGGAATATGCAAAGCTGAAATTTTTAAAAGAAATTTTTTCTATTCTTTCGATTTTTTCTTTGTTTCCCATGGACGGAAATTCGTTGTTATCTCTTATAAGAGCATTTATTCTGTCGATAGCTGCATCTGCCGACTTTTGAATTTGTAAGTAAAAGCCGCTTGCCATTCCGCTCCATGCAATCATTCCGACAAAACCAAAAAATGAAACAAGATTCCCTGAAGTAATTTCTCCTATGTGTACAAGGTAACCGCCGTAGCAAAAAGCTATTATGATACAAAGATTTGTAATAAAGGCTGTACATGGCTGCAAAATAGAGGTTAGTTTAACTTGTGCATAAAGAACCGAAAAATAATTTTTAACAATGGAAGAAAGTTTTTTTAACCTGACTTGCTCATTCACGTAACAGCGTATAAGTTTTATTCCTTCAGCGAGCTCCAAAATACCTTGGTTGACCTTGGAAAATTCCGCATAGGTTTTACCCGTTCTATCTTTTATTGCTTTACCTAAAGAAAAATAAATAATAGTTATAAGTGGTATTGGGAGGACAACTGCAAGGGTTAACTTCCATGAAATTAAAACCGACATCATAAAAATTGCAGCTCCGGGATAGGCAAAGGAATCCATCAGCATTATAAAACCGTTAGCAAAATAATTTTCTACGGCCGTGACATCATTTGAGGTGCGAGCCAAAATATCGCCTGAAGTATATTTTTTAAAAAACGGCGGAGTCTTTTTTAAAACCGACGAAATTATTTTTTTTCTAAAAAGATAAGCCGCCCTGTTTCCAGAATTGTGAATAAAGAACATAAACATGGAAGAAAAAAAATATCCCATACAGGTGAAAAAAATTATTTTTACCACATACGCAATAAGGGCACTTTGTGTCATAGTAGCATTTTTTAATTCATCTACGGCAAGACCTATGTAGTATCCCGGCACGACCGTCAAAAACTCATCCGAAAGTAAAAAGAAACCTCCAAACATTCTTTTAAGCCTGATAGATTTAAAAATCTCTTCGGCTTCCTTTTGTATCTTAAACATAACTACTCCGATGTCTCTAAAATATTGTAAACTTAATCTTACAAAAGAGTATAATATATCGGAACCAATATTGTCAATAGTTTAGATATTTTTTATTAAAAGGAATTTTATACATTTACCTCAGAATTCTCCAAGACATACACATTGTTCTACTTCTCCCCACTTTACACAAGCCCTTAAAAGTGCTAGGCTGTTCATCGTAAACTATAACATTTTTACAGGAGATATTATGGATTATCTTAAAAGATTTCAAAAATACATTTCGATGGACACTAAGTCCAACGAAGAAAATGAATGTTGTCCCAGTACTCCCGGACAGCTTGAGCTGGGAAAATACCTTGTAAAAGAATTGACCGAGATGGGCTTAAAGGCCGAGCAGGATGAGCACGGTTATGTTTATTCGGCCATTCCTGCAAACACCGATAAAAAGGTTCCTGCAATCGGTTTTATAGCCCACATGGACACGGCTCCCGATTTGGACGGCAAGTGCGTAAATCCGAAAGTTTTTGTGTACAAGGGCGGGGATATTAAACTCAATGATGAGTACACCATGACCGTCAAAGATTTTCCCTTCTTAAAAGAGCTTGAAGGTCAGGAGATTATTACAACCGACGGAACGACCCTCTTGGGTGCAGACGATAAGGCCGGTATTACAATCATCATGGGTGCTATAGAATATCTTTTGGCTCATCCCGAAATTAAACACGGCGAAATAAAAATCGGTTTTACTCCCGATGAAGAAATCGGAAGAGGCGCCGATCTTTTTGATGTAAAAAAATTCGGAGCGGACTTTGCCTATACTGTAGACGGCGGCCCCTTGGGTGAACTCGAATACGAAAACTTTAATGCCGCAAGCGTTAAGATAGAAATTCAAGGAAAGAATGTGCATCCGGGTTCTGCAAAGAATATGATGGTTAATTCTCTTTCTGCGGCAAGAGAATTGGAAAACATGCTTCCCGAAGAACAAAAGCCGGAATACACCGAAGGCTATGAGGGTTTTATTCATTTAACTTCCATTGAAGGAAGCGTTGATTTTACAAAGATGTCTTATATTATCCGCGATCACTTTATGGAAAGCTTCCTTCACAAAAAAGAACTTATGAAGGCAGCTGTCGATTTTTTAAATAAAAAATACGGCAATATAATCAAGATGGAAATAAAAGATTCCTATTACAATATGAAAGAAAAAATCGAACCGCACATGGAAATAATTGAGCTTGCAAAAAAATCTATGACTGATGCCGGTATTGAACCTCATATAGTTCCGGTTAGGGGAGGAACTGACGGAGCCCGCCTTTCTTTTATGGGGCTTCCCTGTCCTAACCTTTTTGCAGGCGGTTATAATTTTCACGGCCGCTTCGAGCTCATCCCCACAATGGCATTTGAAAAGGGAATTGAACTTGTAGTAAAAATTGTCGAAAATAACGCAAAATAGTTTTTGCTTCAATGCTAACGGGGCAGTAAGAATTCTTTTGATTCTTTCTGCCTCGTTAAATTTAAAAGTCTAATGCCTAATTCTGTTTCTTATCCTTGTCGAAGATATTTCCAAAATAATTGCCGTTCCGAAAATAAGATAGGATATAAAGCCGACTTCACTCATATTAAAGTTTAAAGAGCCTGCCATAAAAAGCTCGTAACCTATTCCGCCGGCTCCTGCCGCAGCTCCTACGGCAACAGCATTTCCGAAGTTAATTTCAAATCTAAAAAAGCTCCACGAGATTAGATTGTTTATCGAAGCGGGGAGAACTGCCTGACTTATAATTTCGATATAGCTTGCCCCGCAGGCTTTTAAGGCCTCAATCGTTTTTTTGTCTATGCCGTCAAAGCTTTCCGAAAAACCTTTTACGAGATAGGCTGTGCTGTGGAAGCTCATGCCTAGGACGGCGGCCTCTGCTCCTATGTTTGCAACTACCGAAAATATTAAAACCCAAATAATTGTCGGCACGGAGCGGATAAGGGACATTGCCGTTCTTATGATTTTTACAAGATACTTGTTTGAAAGATTTTCCGAGGCGGCTATCCCTAAAAAGAAAGCAAGCACCACTCCGAAGACGGTGGTTAAAAGGGCAAGACTTAAACTTACTAAAAGAGAAAAAAATATTTCCGCATAAGAATATTTTTGTGACAGCTTAGGATAAAAAAATAAATCTTTTGAATATTCCGTAAATTGCAAAAAAGCCTTTTGAATTCCATAGTCGGGCTTTTCCATTTGAAATAAGCTTATAATTGTAAGGCCGGATAAAAAAATAAGAACAAATAAAATTAATACTCTTTGCTTTGAGAATCTTCTTATTTTTATTTTTTTAATTTTGTTTGCTTGCTCAATCATAAAAGAATCCGCCTTATTTTGTTTGAAAGAATATCGATGAGTAAAACTATGATTACAAGGCATAAAATAATTAAGCCTGCACTATTATAACGGAAACTTTTAAAATAAAGGTTAAATAAAAAACCTATTCCGGTTCCCGTTAGAATTCCTATTAGAGCGGAGTCCCTCACATTCGTTTCAACCGTGTATAAGAGCCACGAAACAAGGCCGGGCGCTATGCTTGGGAATACGGCATTAAAGAGAGCCGGAAAATACGGAACGCCCGCAGCCCGTAACGCTGTAAAAGATTCTTCGCTTGTTTCTTCTATCATTTCCTTAAAAGCTCTTACCAGATGACCCAAGGTAATTATAAAGAGGGCTAAAAAACCGGTAAAATTATTTTGTTTAAACGAAAACAATAAAAGCATTGCCCATGCTACCAGCGGAATGTTTCTTAAAAACGAAGCTATAAGGGTAAGGATTATTTGAAAGGGCTTATTTATTCCTGTGGTTTGAGAGCCGAGGAGGGCTAAGATAAGGGCGAAAAAAGCCGCAGCGGTAGTTGCCGAGGCCGCTATTACACAGGTTTCGCCCAAGGTTTTTATTATAATCGGAATATGTTTTAAACTTTCATTGTCGGGTATAAAGTTTTTTATAAGCCAAGCTATTGCAAGGGGAAATTTAAAAATTGCTTTAAGGTCTTTAAAGCCGGTTATATTTGATGCAAAATAATATATTAAAATAAGACTTAAAAGAATAATAATTGCCTTTAGTTTTTTCTTCGCAAAAAAGATTTGTTTTTTTTCCCAAGAGTATGAAGTTTCTTTTTTGTGATAATGTCTTTTCTTTTTTTTGTCCTCAGAGTAAATTTTTAAATCGAACTTCATAGAACTTTTTCTCCGCTGTTCATAGAAGCGCTTGCAAAAATTTCTTTGTGCAAGACTTCATCGTTTAAGGAATCGGGTCTTCCGTCAAAAACTATTTTTCCGTTATTGAGAGCGATGATTCTGTCGGCATATTTTTTTGCCGCTTCCATTTGGTGTAAACTTATAAGACAGGCGATGTTTTTATTTACTGCAAATTCTTTAATATAATTTAAAACCGTTTCTGCCGACTGCGGGTCAAGGGAGGCTATGGGCTCATCGCATAATAAAAGGCTGGGGCTTTGCATTAAGGCTCTTGCAATTCCTATTCTTTGTTTTTGACCTCCGCTTAATTCGCTGCATCTTTGAAAGGCAAATTCTTCCATGCCTACGGTTTGTAAAAGAGCAAAGGCTTTTTCTTTTCCTTTTTCGGTATAAAGGCCTAGTGCCCCGCGGTAAGAAGGAATTGAGCCGAGGCAGCCGTGCAGAACATTTTCGACGGCATTAAGACGCTCGACCAGATTATAATTTTGAAAAATCATTCCTATCTTTGAGCGGTATTGTCTTAATTTTTTTCCTTTAAGCCTGTTTATTTTTTCTCCCAAAAAAATAACTTCTCCTTCATCCGGCTCGACCAAGCGGTTTATACATCTAAGCATTGTAGACTTTCCGGCTCCCGAGAGGCCTATTATTGCAAGGATTTCTCCTTCTTCTATTTTAAAAGAAATGTTTTGTAAGGCCCTTCGTCCCGAAGGATAAGTTTTTGAAATGTTTTTAAGTTCAAGAATCACAAGGCTTCCCTCCAAAAAAATTAAAGACTCTTCCTAAAGTTTTTAGAAAGAGTCTCAGGTTAGCAAATATAAAAAAGATTAGCACATTGTGGCATACATAACAGCCTTGATTGTATGCATGCGGTTTTCGGCTTCATCAAAAACAACGGATTTATGAGATTCAAAAACCTCGTTTGTAACTTCCATTTCGGGAAGGCCGAACTTTTTGTGAATCTCCTGACCCTTAGTTGTCTTTAGGTCATGGAAGGAGGGGAGGCAGTGCAAGAAGATTGCATCCTTGTCTGCATTGTCCATAGCAGCCTTGTTTACCTGATAGGGCTTTAAGAGCTTAATGCGTTCTTCCCATACGCTGTCGGGTTCTCCCATAGATACCCAAATGTCGGTATAAAGAACATGAGCTCCCTTTGTGCCTTCGTTTACATTTTCGGTAAGGGTTACGCTTCCTCCTGTTTGGGCTGCGATTTTCTTTGCTTCGGCTACCAAGTCTTCAGTGGGGAAGAGGTGCTTGGGCGAACATGCTGTAAAGTGCATTCCCATTTTTACGCAGGCTATCATGAGGGAGTTGGCTACGTTGTTTCGTGCATCTCCCATGTATGTAAATTTAAGTCCTTTCAAATAGCCGAATTTTTCTTCGATTGTAAGAAGGTCTGCAAGCATTTGAGTCGGGTGGAAAAGGTCGGTTAATCCGTTCCATACGGGAACACCGGAATATTCGGCCAATGTTTCTACAAGCTCTTGGCTAAAGCCTCGGTACTCGATGCCGTCATACATTCTTCCTAAAACACGGGCTGTGTCTTCGATAGATTCTTTATGTCCCATCTGTGAAGAATTGGGATCAAGGTAGGTAACGCCCATTCCAAGGTCATAACCTGCAACTTCAAAAGAGCATCGTGTTCTTGTAGAGGTTTTTCCAAAAAGAAGAACGATGTTTTTTCCTTCTAGGTATCTGTGAGGAATTCCGGCCCTTTTCATGTCTTTAAAATTTTTTGAAAGGTCAAGTAAATAGCGGATTTCGTCTGTAGTAAAATCCAACAATTTTAGAAAGCTTCTTCCGCGCAAGTTTTTTGCGCTCTTTCCTCGAATTTCTTTAAGCATAGTTTTAACTCCTTAAGATGCTATTGATGAATGGGAACAATATATCAGCTTTTTCAAAAATAATCCAGTACCTTTTAAAATTGTATTTTTCTTGTTTTAAGCTGAGCTTATTCGCCTATCCTTCTCCAATGCCAGCCGAATACGGAGTGGGCGTTTGTTACAACCATAAAGGCTTTAGGGTCGTTTGCGGCAAGATAGCTTTTTAACTTTACAAAGTCCCTGCGGCTCATAACGGTTTGAATAACCGAGCGTTCGGCTCTTGTGTAAGCCCCCGTTGCCTTATATACGTTTGCAGAACGGCCTAGTTCCACCATAAATCGGCAAAGTTCATCGGGCTTATCCGTATTTATAACGCAGTATTTACTCATGTTAAGGCCGTCGATTGTAGAGTCGATTACGAGTCCGTTTATGATTACACCCACTAAGGAAAACAAGGCTATTTCCGGGCCGTAAGCAAAGCCCGCAAAAACTGTAATGGTAAAGTCCGTAATTAAGCAGCCCTTTCCCAAGTCTAGGCCGAAATACTTTTGCAGAATCATTGCAAAGATATCGCTTCCTCCGGTTGATGCATACTGATTTAAAACTATGCCTACGCCTCCCCCGTAAAGGATGACGGCAATTACCAGCTGTAAGAATTTGTCGTTTACAATCGGCCCCTGCAATGGAACAAAGATTTCTAAAAGCCATACCGCTCCTGAAAGCCCAAGGCTCGCACAAACCGTTTTAAGACCGAATTTGTTTCCGATGATTAAAAAGCCGAGAGCAAACAGAAAAATGTTTACTACAACAAGTAAGGCTCCTGTAGAAAGCGGAAGGTATTTTGATAATACCAAGGCCATTCCTGTAGCCCCGCCCAAGGATAATTTTGAAGGCAGCAAGAAAAAATGAATACCTGATGCTATCATCAAAACTCCGCAAACAATGTAAAAAAAACTTAATAATTTTTCTTTCATTTTTTTTCCCTTATAAAAAAATAGAATATATTTGAATTTGAAAAAGCAAACAATTACAATTTATATCATTTGCTTATTTTTTTAAGTTAAGAATTTTGGCCGTCTTTTTTTTCCATTTTCCTGAACAATAGTAAAAGAGTGTTAAAAGAAAGCCTGCTGCTGATCCAACCGAAACGGCAAGCCAGATCCCATCCGAGCCTAAATATCGAGACAGAACAGCTGCTGCCGGTACTCTAAACACCCACATAGCCAATAATGTTGAAATCATCGGAAAAACAGTTTCTCCCGCTCCTCGTATAACTCCGTTTAGAGTAAATGTTATTGTATTAAAAAAATATGCAGGTGCAACTATTATTAAGTATCTTGCGCCCAATTCGATTACTTCCGGATTATTTACAAAAAGAAACATAACTGCTTTACCGAAGATAACTATTGCCGTAGTAGCCGTAATTGTAATTCCGAGTCCTAAAAATAATGAAGCCCGCAAACCTTTTTTTACTCTGTCTAATCTTCCGGCTCCTATGTTTTGGCCTGTAAAGGATGAAAGGGCAACGCCTATATTTAGAGCAGGCATTACAATAAAGCCGTCAAGTTTACCTGCAGCCGAATAGGCTGCTGCCGTTTGTGTACCGAAGGTATTTACAATCGAAAGGAGGGCCATAAAACCTCCTCCGACTAAGGCTTGCTGTATTCCTGATGGAAAGCCCATTTTGACGGACTGAATACAAATAGTTTTATCGAATTTTAATTTAAAAAAGTTTACTCTGAAATCCTTATATTTTATTCGACAATAAAATATAAGCCAAAAACAAGAAATAAATTGGGCTATTATGGTTGCTATTGCAGCTCCCGCAATACCCCATTTGAATACTATTACAAAAAGACAGTCAAGACCTATATTTATTATTGTAGAGATGATTAGGGCATAAAGGGGTGTCATTGAATCCCCAAATCCTCTCAGCATTGCAGTAAAGGCATTATATATAAATAAAAAAATAATTCCGGTAAAAATGAGTCTTAAATAGATAAGGGCTTCCTCAAAGACATCGGAAGGCGTGTTCATTATTTTTAAGATATAAGGCGCAAAAACAATGCCTATAGCCGTAGTGATAAGCCCTGCCCAAAATAGTATTAATATACTTGTTTGAATTACCTTACTTATTTCTTCTTCTTTTTTTGCTCCGACAAATTGAGCTATTAAAATATTACAAGCCATAGTAAAACCTATGACAAGGGATATAAAAATAAACCATACAGGGAAAGAAATACCTACGGCAGCAAGAGCATGATCGCCTATGCTTTTTCCGACTACAATACTGTCAACAACATTATATAACTGCTGAAAGATATTACCTAATAGCATCGGTAAGGAAAAAAGAGTTATTTGCTTTAGCTCATTTCCTTGAGTTAAGTTTTTCATATTATTGTCCTTATAAATTAAGAGATTTATTTACTTGTCATGTTTACAATATCGCTGTGTGTTGCCGCCGTTTCAGCGTCTGCAAGAAGCATCTTCATTCTTTCAACATACATCTTTGAAGGCTCGTCATCGGGAGAGACTTCCAAACACTTGTTAAAAAAATTAAGGGCTTTTTGATATTCTCTTTGGCGGTAAAAATCTATTGCGTTTTCAAATATGCCTACGAGCTGTACCATTTCCGCAGAGGCTTCGGATTTGACTGCCATAACATTGTAAAGCTGAACAGGGGTATTGATACCCACAACCCTTACGCGGTCGAGGCGGCGGCCAAGGAAGGCATCATTTGTTTCGTTCCATGTAGATTCGGAAGCTAAAATCCATGTGCCGTATTTTTTGTTTACACCTTCAAGACGGGCTGCAAGGTTTACGTCATTTCCCATAATTGTGTAGTTCATTTTTTTTTCGGTGCCCATGTTTCCGACAACCATTTCGCCGGTATTTATTCCTATGCGTGTAAAGATGGGCATGGGAATGTCGCCCGCATCATAAAGCTGTTTATTGAGTTCGGCTTCAGCCTGTTTCATTCTGATGGCCGCAAGACAGGCCCTGTAAGCATGGTCGGGCAAATCCATCGGTGCTCCAAAAAAAGAAACGATGGCGTCTCCTATGTATTTGTCAATCGTGCCTTTTGCTTGTAGAATTAAATCGCTCATTTGTGTGAGGTATACGTTTAAAACCGAAACCAAGTGTTCGGGCGTAATTTTTTCCGAAAGGGTGGAAAAAGATTTTATATCGGTAAACAGAGCCGTAATTCTTTTTTGTTCTCCTCCGAGAGTGAGCTTGTCGGGGTCGGCAATAATTTCATTTACAACATCGTCCGAAAGATAAACACCGAAGGCCTTTCTTAAAAAGCCCTTTTCTTTTTCGCTGAAAATAAAGTTTAGTAAGAGGATAACTATAAAACTTATGACCACCGTTATAACCGGAAGAAATAGCTGTAAGTATATTTTCCCGAATACGAATAAAAGAATTCCTATAGAAAGAGTTAAGCTCAATAAAACGATTCCAAGAAAAACCTTTATAAATCCTCTTTCTATCTTTTTCATCATAAAGGCTGTAAATATTGCTATTACAAAGGCAAGTATTATTGAAACCCATTTTGGAAGAGGTCTTATAAAGTCCTCATTCATAATCGTGTTATAAATATTGGCATGGGTACCTACATTGGGATAAGATTTCCAAAAAGGGTTTACACCTAAATCGGAGGTGCCTACGCCGCTGTATCCTATAATTGCAAAGGCGTTGCTGCAAAAGCCGTTTATATAGTTAATGTGTTCCGAATAGTTTTTATATTCTTCTTTTGCATTTTTAAAAAGTTCGGTAACATAGGCATCTATATCGTCATATTGGTTTGAGCCGCTCTGTTCTTTTATTTTTGCAAAGAGGCTGTGTATTTCTTTATCGAAGTTCCCGCTTAAAAATTTGCTGTAATTATCAAAAAAGGAACTGCGTGCCGCAAAGTAATCTTTAAAATCCTGCTTGTTCTTATTTAGAAGTTCTTTTTTCCATTGATCAAGCCTTGAGTATTCACTTTCTAAAGAACTAACCGCATTGTGATAAGAAAGGTAGCCTTCTGCAGTTCTTATTTGCAAATCTTTTATGGCTTCTAAAAGTGAAATTAAGTTTTTTTCTATAATGTCGGCGTAGGTTAGGGCATAAACCGATAAGCTTTTAAAGCTGCCGTTTTCCGGATTTTCAGTGTCGGCAAATCGTTTTTTTAGCCAGTTTATTAAAAGATTTCCGTCATCATCCAGAGGAATTATAAGGTCCTTTCTTTTTTCCAAATCGGACGGGTTCTTGGCATTTTTTAAAATCAGCTTTCTTCCCGACCGGATAATTTTTTCGGGTTCAAGGATATTAAGGATTGGAGTAAAAACAAGCTGTCCTATATATCTTCCTTCATATTCGGTTAAAAGAGAAATGCGGCGGCGTACCCCGTCCTCGTCTATAACCACATTCGGAAAACCTGCTCCCCTTGCATACTGTAGTATGGGCATAATCGCCGGAGCCATTCCGTATTCTTCATTTGCGGCTTTGCGGTTTGCTAAGGTTTCCTTTTTAAAAAGACCTGTTTTATCTTCTACATTGGTAAACAAAAAATTATTATAGGCAAAGTCTTTTAGTTCCTTTGTTTCGCCTCCTATGTTTATATTTACTGCGTTTATAGTTAAAAAAGCATTTTCAAAAAAGCCTACTGCAGCTCCCATGTAGGCATCGTTATCTCTAAAAACATTTTGTTTAATTGAATCGGAAAGTTCGTCAATTTTTGATTCAAAATACTCGGACATATCCTTTCCAACAGTTTTTACTTCAGAAAGCGGAATGTTTTTGCTTGCTACTGCATCCGAAAATTCTTTTATATATTCTCCGAATTCCTGCCGCACGGCTGCATATTCTTTCGGCAGATCATGTTCTACATAGGTATTATTTGCACCCGCCCTTCCTGCAGACAGGTACTCAATATCGAAAACCGCCGCCTTTCCGCCTGCTTCCTTTAGGCGGATTAAAACATCGGCTAAAACATCCCTTGACCATGGCCAAGAGCCGACTTGTTCTATAGAAAAGTCATCGACATTTAAAAGAAGAATTTCGCTTTTTTCTTTGATTTCAGGTTTAAGTTTTAGCATGGCATCGTAGGCTTGGTTTTCTATATTTCTTCCCAATTTAATAAAACTAAAGGCTGTAAAAATTAAAAAGACAACTATCGCTATTATAAAATTAAGATTTTTTTGTAAAAATTCTACAAATGCAGATTTATTTTTTCCTTTTTCGACCATAAATTTCTCCCGAGCTGTTTATCATATTTCCATTGCTTACATAAAAACCGTAAGTTCCATTATAATCTAAAAATTATTAAAAAACAAGCCTTTATATCGATAGACTTTTCTTATATTTTAGGGTATTATACCAAGTAAGATTACTTCACATTTTTAAGGAGATATATAATGAAGATATTGGTTATCAACTGCGGAAGCTCTTCTTTAAAGTATCAGTTAATTGATATGGCTAATGAAGATGTTTTGGTAAAAGGCCTTGTCGAAAGAATCGGTATTGAAGGTTCACGCATTAAGCACGAAAAAAAAGGAATGGATGCCGTTTTAATTGAAGAAAAAATGAATGACCACAAAAAAGCCATTCAGCTTGTTTTGGAAGCTCTCATCGATAAAAATCACGGTGTTGTAAAATCCATGGATGAGATTACGGCTGTAGGTCACAGGGTAGTTCACGGCGGAGAAGAATTTAATAAGTCGGTTCTTTTGGATGACAGGGTAATGGCCGGTATCAAAGAATGTATCGATCTTGCTCCCTTACACAACCCTGCAAATATCATGGGAATTGAGGCTTGTAAGGCTCTTATGCCGAAAACTCCGATGGTTGCGGTTTTTGATACGGCCTTCCATCAAACAATGCCGGCAGAAAACTATATCTATGCTCTTCCCTACGAGTATTACGAAAAATATAAGATACGCCGCTACGGTTTCCACGGAACATCGCACCGCTTTGTTTCGGAAAAAGCCTCCGAAACCCTCAAAAATAATTCGGCCGATTTTAAGGTTATTACCTGCCACTTAGGAAACGGTTCCAGCTTGGCCGCTATCAAGGGCGGAAAATGTGTAGATACCTCGATGGGACTTACCCCCCTTGAAGGTTTAGTTATGGGAACCCGCTCAGGAGACCTAGACCCTGCAATTCTTCCCTTTATTATGAACAAGGAAAAACTTTCAGCCGATGATATGAGCAATGTTTTAAATAAAAAATCCGGCGTTTTGGGTATTTCGGGTGTAAGCAGCGACTTTCGTGATATTGAAACCGCTGCAAAAGAAGGAAATAAGAGGGCTCAGCTTGCCTTAGATGTATTCTGCAACAGAGTTAGAAAGTACATAGCTTCCTATGCCGCCCAGCTCGGCGGAGTGGATGCTCTGGTATTTACAGCCGGCATAGGTGAAAACTCTATCGAGCTTAGAGAAAAAATCTGTCACGGTTTGGAATTCCTCGGTGTTGAACTCGATTCCGAAAAAAACAAGGTAAGAGGAAAACTTACCGATGCAAGCAAGGCCTCATCAAAGGTCAAGGTTCTTATTATTCCTACAAATGAAGAGCTTATGATTGCTAAAGATACGATGGCTTTGGTAAAATAAAGCTTAAGCAAAAATAGACTATAGGTTTTATCCTGTAGTCTATTTTATTTTGGAGGTTCAGATGAAAAATAAAATTATAAGCATCTTCTTTTTTTTATTTTGTTTAACTATTTTTGCAGACATAAGGGATGCTGTATGTATTGTAAGACCCAATTATGAGGAAAAAATTTTACAATTTATGGATGATGCTGCTGATGAAATTTCCAAGGCCGGTTATAGCGATATTGCCGAACTTTTCGAAAATGCTAAAGAAGGTGTTTTCGGTTCAGGATTTTTTATCCAGGGACAAAATAAAAAAATCTATGTACTGACCAACTATCATGTTGCGGCCTATGCTTCATCTCTTTCTCTTGAAATTGAAAATATTGACGGTGCAAAGATTAAAATAGAAAATTGCCCTGTTGTAGCAATAGATGAAGAATTGGATCTTGCCATAGCTGAAGTAAACGATAAAAGGGTAAAGTCTTTTTTAAATTTTGCAGCTAAACTTCCCTCCGATGGAGCTGATGTTTGGTCTGCCGGTTATCCGGGGCTTGGAGGAAAACCGCTTTGGCAGCTTGGGAAGGGAACCGTTACCAATTCAAAAGCAAGGCTTAGTAATATTGTTGATCCTAAAAAATCTTTTTTTATTCAGCATTCCGCCCCGATAGATTCGGGGAATTCTGGAGGCCCTCTTTTAATAAAATCTCCGAATTCTCCCGAAGGATACGAAGTTATAGGCATAAATTCGGCTAAGGCTGTTTTTAGACAGTCTACAAATTTTGCAATTCCTGTTACATCAATTAAAAATTTTATTGATGTACGGCTTTTTGGGGGCAGAGAAAAGGCAGAAAACAATCTAAAACTGGCCTTAGATGAATTTACAGAAGCCTGTAAGAATTTTAAGATTGATAAAGAAGAACAAAAAAATGAAGAAATTCTAAAAAGGCTTAGAAAAATTGCAATGTATATTTCCGAAGACTATGCCGTAAATGAGGGCTTGGATGCTTACAAGACAGCTTTGCGAAAGGCGCCCAGACTTTTTAGGACTGAGATTCTGGCTGCTTCAATCCTTGGAAACCCTATAAACGGAATTAGAACAGCTCTTGCTTATGAAATATATACCTCTATAAAGCCTGAAGAAAATTCATATAGATCTGAAACAAGCATAGATCTTAAAGCTTTAAAAAATACCGGCAAAAATTATGAATTTGTGCTTTATGATGAGGCTTTAAAGTCTAAATTTTTTACCGTTTGGAAAAATAAGCATAATTTTTGGCAAATTGAAGCTTCCAATTTAAACGGTTCGCCCGAAAAAAAATCTGAAAAAACGGCCAAAAAAGAAAAACAAAAGACAGGTTCATCTTTTATTTCCATTGAAGAGATTCCGGTAAAAATGAGAATATACGCATCCTATACCGGTTTAAAAAAGGGTACTGGCTGGGCATCAGGCTTCTCCTTAGGATATCTTTATAGTTTTAAATATGTAGAAATAGGTTTTTCCGGAATCATCGAGAAACCTAGGACTTTGCCGAGTTTTTCATTTAGTAATCCGCCTAAAATCGGCATCGGGCTAGGGCCTGAATTACGGCTTCAGCTGCCACTTAACATTACTGATGTTGTATATCTTGCCCCTCAACTTTTTATGGGAGGCGGTCTATTTATGCCTCCCTTTGACCCGTTTGTTCAATATGGCGGGGGAATTGAGATTGTACCGGTAAATTTTACATCAATATCATTCGGTCTTGAGTGTCTTGTCAGGTCATATTTTAAAGAAATAAAAGAAACAAATGTAGGAATTCGCGCAAGTATTTCATTGCGTATATAATAATAGGAGATTAATTATGGAATTAAAAAAGAATTCTATCAAGGTTGGGGCATGGCTTATATGTCTGATAGGCTTATCAGTGCTCCTTAATTCATGCCTTTTTTTGGCTTTTTCAGGAAGTGGTGTATCTGAAGGAGAGGCGGGCATAAACGGTGAACAGGTCAAACTAAAGGAAATGATAAATTCCGATAAGGAGTGCCTGGTATACGGCTATCTGGATGTGGGCGGCTTTCATACATATGCTCAAATGGACACTTCAAAAGAGCCTATGTTTGTTTTGCCTAAATCTTTTGGAGGCGGAGTTTTTTGTTTTCCCCCAATGGACAAGGGCTTGAGTTTTCAGCTTTTAGAAATGAATTATAGTAACTGGTTTACTAAAACAACTACAACTTTTACACCGGGACTCAGCAAAACAGGTAATATAACATTTACTACTAAGAAAACGGGGCTACAGTTTATCGGGGCTTATGACTTTATAATTAACGGTTCTGCAGCCTCTCTTTCTCTTTATCCCCGAGGAGAACAATCAAAATATGAGCTAAAATGCTTAAATAAAATGAAGAGTAAGTTTAAAAAGACTAAGTGGGAAGCTCTTATTGATAAAAGAATACAGGAGATTGAAAATGAAAAATAGAAAATACCTTTTATTATTTCTTATTGCATTTGTAAATATTGCAGTATTTGCTGCAGATAAAAAACCTCCAAAACCGCCTGCAAAAAGTGAGGTTGTTGTTGTTTTTGCTCTAAAGATTAAGCCTGAGCCTAATACTGACTTCTTTTCAAATTATAGGTATGCTTTTTCCTTTTCTTCGAGGCTTGAAACAAAGGATTCTAGTGATATGACGGATAGAATAACGATTAAAGCTTCAAATCGTAGGATGCCTCTTTTGGGTTTAATTGATGAAGATGCTAAAAAAGTTGAATTTGCTATGGTAAAACTGCCTTTTGCTTACGGCCAGCGGTATATCAATATTGAGGCTTTACAATATCATTTTGCAGGTACTGAACCTCTTAGAATAAGCATTCCCTTAAATGGAAAGCTTGAAGTTCCTGAAGGTGTAAAATATGTCTATATCGGAGATTTTGAATGCAAGTGTGCTCTTCCGTTTTATGATATAACCGATGTCAAAAAAATTGATAATTTTGATGCAGCTGCTAAGGCTGTAAAGGAAATTTATGGAAAAGATGCAGAGCTTGAAAGACTTCCGTTAATTCCGATTGAAAAATAATAAAGCTCTTGTAAACAAAAAAAAGGCGGGTGTTTTAAAGCCCCGCCTTTTCTAATCAGCTTTTATCTGTAAGATAAAAACGCTAAACCTTATTCTACAACAGCAACCAAATCATTTGACTTTAAAATCAAATGATCTACACCGTCGATTTGAATTTGAGTCCCGGAATATTTGTCGTGAATAACTTTTTGTCCGACAGAAACCTTAATCTTTTCTTTGTCGTCGCCTACAGCTATAACAACACCTCTTTGTGTTTTTTCTTGAGCTGTGTCGGGAATGATGATTCCGCCGGCAGTTTTTGTTTCTACGGCATCCGGTTTTACTAAAACTCTGTCTCCTAAGGGTTTAACTTTCATCAAAAGACCTCCTGAATAAATTAAAAGAACACAAAAAAGGTCTGTTTGTGCCTTTTTGGCACTCTTTTTTGTGTTTTACCTCGGGTTGTGTCATTTCAATACATTACCCCGATTACATTGAAAATATAAGCAAAAAATACCAAAAAGGCAATAGGTTCATGTTATTTTCGGTGCCGAATGTTAAATTCTCTAAGTCTATATTCAATATAGACTTATGTAATTTCTGATAATTTTTTTCACTTTATTAAGCTGTTTTCTTCTTTTTTTAATGGTTGGCATGTTTTTTGCTGGTATAACTAGGAAGCTAAAAAGCTTTCAGTCTTATACAAGGAGTTGAATTATGTATAACAGAAATAAACCTAATTATGAAGCAGAAACAAACTCATTGGCTACATATTTAAAAGAAATAAACAAAATACCGCTTTTAACTGCGGATGAAGAAATAAAATATGCTAAACTTGCAGAAAAAGGGGATGAATATGCCAAAAATATGTTGGTAAATTCTAACCTCCGCTTTGTTGTAAATGTTGCAAAAAAATATCAAAATCAGGGGCTTCCCCTCATGGATCTTATAAGTGAGGGCAATATAGGCTTGATGAATGCCGCTGAAAGATTCGATGTTTCAAAGGGGTATAAGTTTATTTCTTATGCTGTTTGGTGGATTAAACAAGCTATTTTAAAGGCTATTTGCGAAAAATCAAGGATGATACGCCTTCCATTAAACAGGGCAAATGAGCTTGTACAAATTGAAAAGGCAAAAAGAGAAATAGATTTTTCCGGAAATGAAACTCAAGAGTTAAATGAAATTGCAGGTATTTTAAATATGAATAATGACATGGTTCATACTATTATGAATGCAGCTAGAGATCCTATTTCCATAGACGCTCCCGTTTTTGATGAACCCGGAAGCTCCAGTGTAAACGACTTTTTACAGGACGAAACTCATCAAATGCCTGAAGACTATGCTGTAGACATGAGTCTCAGAGATGAGGTAAGCGAGTTGCTTAAAAATCTCGATGAAAGGGAGGCGGAAATTATACGGTACCGCTTCGGCCTAGGCGGATATGCCCAGCTTTCTTTAAAAGAAGTCGGCCTTATCTTTAACCTCACAAAAAGAAAGAATACGCCAAATCGAAAAAAAGGCCTTGCAGCAGCTTAAAAAGCCTGCCGAAAAACAAAAACTTGCCGTTTACGTTGCGTAAACGATTTATATAAAAATTAGTTCCATGCGATTAACTTAGGGCTGCTGAAAAGCAGCCCTTTTTTTGTAAGCTAAATCGGATTTTTACTCCATAATGTACAAGACGGTTTCCATGTTGCCGCCTCGCAGGCTGTGTTTTTTTAAGACGGCATTCTTATTTTGCTTACAGAATATTTTTTCGAATTCTTTTTTGCTTGTGATAAAGCCGAGTTTCCAGTCCGGAAAATGCTGAGGTATTTTGGCCATCCGCTTATAAAGCTCAAAGGCTTCTTCTTCGCTTCCGAGTCTTTTCGCCGTAGGGCGGATTCGATAAAAGGATGCCGCTTTCGTATGGGGCTTCCAGTTCCGAAAAGTCCGATTGAATAAAGTCGGGACGTTCTATGTGATGGGTAATGCCTGCTGCATGAAGTTCCCTTCCTGCGATGATGCAGGCCCTTTCGGCATTGGCCTTTGAAAGAGAAACGGCTTCTTCCGAAATATCTGAGCCCGTTATCCTTGCAAGACAGTCGGTACGTACCTCCGAGGCGGCTCTTTCTTTTTCTTCCTTTAAGACGGCTTCTATTTTTCCTTTTTCAAAACAAATGAAGTTTTCAAAGGCAAAGTGACGGGCAATCCCGGGCGGAATATTATAGGCATACCAAGCGGCTTCAATCGGAATAGTCCCGGAGCCGCAAAAAGCATCGTGGAGGGGAATTTTTCTTTTCCATTGCATTAGCTGAATTAAGACGGCTGCCAAGGTTTCCCTCATAGGGGCGGCTCCTCCGCTTAAACGGTAGCCCCTTCTATAAAGAGGTTCCCCGGATAAGTCCAGACAGACATAGACATTGTTGTTTTCTATATAAATGCGGATCATAAAACGGGTTCCGGTTTCTGGCAGGGAATGCATATTCCATTTTTTGCACAGCTTGTCGCAGACAGCCTTGTGGACGATGGATTGAACGGCATGTTCCGAAGAAAGCTTGGACTTATAGGTACGCACCTTGTCGATTGTAATTCGGGCATCTCGCGGAAAATAGTTGTGCCAGTCTATCGAAAAGACCAAATCAAAAAGGTCATCAAAATTTTCGGCCTTTGCGGTATTTATAAGCATAAAAACCCTGTCGGCTGTGCGTAAAAAATAATTTGCCTTAAAAAAAGCTAAAATAGGTTCGGCTTCGGCTGAAGTAAAAAATACCCTTCCGGGTAACCTATTGTAAGGTTTAAAACCTAAAAGTTTTAGTTCCCTTGTAAGTACAGGTTCTGCACCTACGGCGCATAGTGCAATAAAATCATTCATAAGTGTTTTGCAGTATAGCATTTTTTTAAAATTTTTTATATACTGTAAATCATGAAATAATCGTTATAAAATAATCTAATTAAATTGGAGAATATATGAAAAACCTTAAAAAAATCTTGACAGCCGCTTTGGCTTTTTTGCTTATTTTTCCTTTTTTAGTCTCTTGTAAAACAAAGGATTCAAATTCGCAGGCTGACGGCGAATCGAAAGCCGTTTTAATAAAACATACTGAAAGGATGTTTTGGGAAGTAAAAAAAGGAGATACTTCAATCTATGTTTTGGGTACAATCCATGTTGCAGACAAGGATTTTTATCCATTGGAAGATAAGATACTGGAAGCCTTCGATAAGGCCGATAGACGGGTCAGTGAATTGGGCGGCAAAAAAGAAATGGAAACCTTGCAGGAAAAATTACAAATTAGGATGCTCCAAAATTTTAATATTAGTCCCGAAAAAGATTTATCTAATTTTTTGTCCGAAGATGAAATAAACGTTGTTATACAAGAATTGGGAACCGTTGCTGCTCCTCTATTTAAATTTAATCCATGGATTCTTGCACTTGCTTTAAATCAAGTAGTGTATACAAAGGCCGGATTAGATCCCCAAAACGGTATAGATATGCATCTTTTAAACCGTGCCGATAAAAAAGAAATTGAAGCCCTTGAAAGTATTGACGAACAGCTGGACATCTTATCTTCAGGATCTTTTGAAGAACAGTTAAAGGTTCTTAAAGAAACTATCGACGAACTACAAAATACTGATAAAACCATTGACTCGCTTACAAAGCTAAAAAAACTTTATTTGGAAAACAATAGCGAGGAATTAAAAGATTTTATAGGTTCTCTTTTAGATATAAGTGACGGTATATCTCAAGATGCTCTTTTAAAAGATAGAAATATTGTTTGGGCTGACAAATTTGAAGAATATCTTAATAAAGGCGGAACAACATTTGTGTTTGCAGGTCTTGCTCACTTTTTAGGAGAGGACAGCGTATTTGAGTTGATGAGAACAAAAGGAATTTTGGAATGAAAAAAGGACTTATCTTCGTGTGTTTTATGCTTTGCGTTTTCTCATGCAAGACAAAGCAAATTCAGTCTAAAATTGAAGGAGCTTATATCCAGCTTACCGACAAGGCTCAAATCTCTTTTAAGGACCTTCCATGTACGGTTTTTTTTTCGGACGGCACTCAAGAAAAATATCTTACAAATGAAGACGGTAAGATTGTGGTTCAAGTTATTGAGGGCCGTGTAATAACCAAGGTTGTCTATGATTTTTCGGAATATAGGCGGCCTAAGGGAAAGCTTTTGGCAAAGGAAGAGTTTTCAATAATAAAAAAATTTAAAACAAAACCTAAATCTCTGATACAAGCCTTTAATATAAATATTGAGCCGCGTAAAGGAATGCAGCTTATAATAATCTTGGATGTTTTTGATATCTAAAAAATATCTTCAGGATCCAAAATGCGGCCTGCAAAACGGTATGTGTTTTTCCAATATTTTTCATCAAGGGAAGAAATTATTACGCCGGTATGTTTACCCTGCGAAGCGGAATGGATGAATTCTCCATTACCTATGTAAATTCCTACATGTGATACCTTGTTTCCCACAGTATAGAAAAATAAAAGATCGCCGGGTTGAACTTCTTTGTCTGAAATCCGTTTAGCAAAGTCTGCAAGCCCCTTTGTGCTTCTGGGAACGGTAATTTCAAGACCGTCAAGAGCTGCCCTATATACAAAACCTGAACAATCCATTCCGGCCTTAGTAGTACCTGCATATTTATATGGAGTCTTTAGGTATTTATATGCAGCATTTACAAAATCGAGCCTAGGCGATTCGGGCGGTTGAGCTCCAAATATCATGCATCCGTTTAAAAAAAAGCTAAAGATAATAAAAATAAATATTTTTTTCATAAATTATGCAACCTCTTACCTTTTATCGGGTCTAACTATAAGAGAATTTAGCTAAATTTATTTATAAAAGGAAGATCTTATGGCAAATCTTAATAAAAAGCCCTGGGCATTTTTAGATGAATGGAGAGGATCAAAGTTTAAAGGCGAATGGCCGACCCTCCCCGAAATGTTTGAAATTACTGCGGAACGGTACCCTGACAGGAATTGTTTTACGGTCTTTGAACCGGATCGTATTACCCTTTCTTATGCTGAAAGTTTGAAGGCAATCAAAGACTTAGCCTGCTGGATGACGGAAAACGGTGTTACGAAGGGAACTCATGTTGCCGTTTCTGGAAAAAACTCCCCCGAATGGGCTGTTGTATATTTGGCAACCCTTTTTGCAGGGGGAATAATAATTCCGATAGACTACGGTCTTCATAATGAGGAAATTGAAGTTCTTTTAAAAACGGCAAAGCCTAAACTGTTCTTTTTAGATGAGGAAAAGTTTCCAGTTTTTGCAGAAAAAGCAAAAAACGAGAGTTATATAGGTTCTCTTTATTCTTTAAGTAAAAAACATCCTGAAATTTATGTTTATAATCTAAAGCCTTCCGGAAATCCTGAGCTTGCAAAGGCCCAAGAAAACGATACGGCTGCAATTCTTTTTACCTCAGGTACAACTGGAAACCCCAAAGGCGTTGTTTTAACACATAAAAACTTCGTTTCGGACTGCTATATAGCCCAGTCCAACCTTAACATTTACCATACAGACGTATTCTATGCTCTTTTACCGCTTCATCACTCTTATACGATGCTTGCAGTATTTATCGAAGCCCTCTCGGTCGGTGCAGAGCTGGTATTCGGTAAGACTCTTGCCGTATCAAAAATGCTTGCCGAGCTTAAAGCCGGAAAAATCACGATGCTTTTGGGCGTTCCGCTCTTGTTCAATAAACTCCTTGCAGGTATTTTTAGGGGCATTAGGGCAAAGGGTATTGTAGTTTTCGGTATTATCAAGGCATTAATGGGCTTTTCATATTTTGTTAAGAAAGTCTTTAAGGCTAATATCGGTAGTAAGCTCTTTCACGGTATTTTGGATAAGGCCAGTTTAGGAAATGTCCGTATCGCTATATGCGGAGGCGGCCCCCTTGCGCCCAACGTATGCAGGGCTTATAACGAATTCGGTATCGACTTTGTTCAAGGTTACGGTTTGACGGAAACCTCTCCCATTATTGCTCTTAATCCGAAAGAACACTTTAAAATCGCCAGTGTCGGACAGTACTTTATTTCTTATATGGAAATGAAGATTCTCGATCCTGATGAAAAGGGAATAGGGGAGGTTGCCGTAAAGGGGCCGATGGTTATGCAGGGCTATTACAATATGCCCGAAGAAACAGCCGAAGTTCTTTCACCCGACGGCTGGTTAAAGACAGGAGACCTAGGCTGGCTTGACGATGAGGGTTATCTCTACCTTTGCGGAAGGGCTAAAAACCTCATAGTTACTGCCGGAGGAAAAAACGTCTTCCCCGAAGAAATCGAAAATATGTTCCAGCTTTATTATAACGAGATTGAACAGATTACCGCTGCAGGCTATCAGGCTGAGGAGGGGGAGGAAGTTGAAGCCCTTGTTTATCCCGCCGATGACCTTTATAAAAAGCTCAATATGACGCGCGGCACAAGCGAAGGCGATGCAGCTGTTCAAAAAGAAATCGATGCCATTATCGAAACCGTAAATAAAAAACTTTTACCTTATCAGCGGATTACAAAGACAACCTATCTATCCGAACCGCTTGAAATGACCACTACCAAAAAAGTAAAGCGTTTTAAGAAGTAGGTATTGGTAAAAACTTCTTGGATTAAGTTTTTAAGACATAAAAAATTCCCCGAAAAGCTCGGGGAATTTTTTATTATATCTTAAATCTCTTGTTATTTTTCTTTTCTTTTTGTATATTGAACAAATGTCATATTCTTATACTATTCGGGAACTGGAATTATCTATAAATTCGGTATGTAATTTGCGTTGTAGAGAGTGCGGTTTCTTTACTCCCAATCAACCTAAGGCTTCTATGACAGATGATATCATCGGAGAACATCTAAATAGTTTAAAAATTCTTGAAAAGGAAAAAATTGAAATTCTTAGTCTTGCAATTCTTGGAGGAGAGCCTACTCTTACATCTTTGCATTTGGAAAAAGCGGCTTGTACATTTTCAAAACTAGGAAATATTAAAAATATAGAAGTTGTCTCTAATGGATTATATCCTCAAGGGCTTACACTAAATACTTTAAAATCAATAAATAAGCTTTCGATAAGTGTATATATAAAGGATGAAGTCTTTATCTATGCATGGAAAAATTTTGTAATAAAAAATGCTCCTGATGTGAAGCTTGAATTCAGAATAGAAAAGCTTTGGGATAAAACTACGGGAAATTATTTTGTTCCAAAAGATAGAGCCCAAACATTCTACAAAGAATGTTGGTATAAAATGCATTGTGCAACATTAGAACGTTCCCGATTATTTATTTGTTCCCGTGCTGCAAAGCTGCAAAATGATTTTGACGGATTATTATTAACCGATAATACAAAATCCTCGGATATTATAAATTATTTAACAAGAGATGAATGTTTATCATCATGTCAAACTTGTGTTCCATCTATGAAATTAGGAAAAGTACAAGGAGGTCATCAGCCTAATACTATTTCAATTCAGGCTATGATGAATACTGCTATAGATTATCTAAATAGTTACAGCTGATTAAATAGTCTATCTGAAGTATCCGGTCCTATATTACCGGATTGGACTTTTACTTTTCTGCCTGTATATTTATTTTCGGATATTCTAACGGCAATAAGTTTATATGCCTTAAAAAGAGATACTGCTTCTTTATTAATAACATTTGTCAAAATAATTATCCTTTTAACTTTTGAGTTATGTTCTATCTTCTTTATAATATCGATTATTGTTTTTCCGTTATTTATTACTCCATCGACTAAGATAATATTATCTGTCTCTATTTTAGGCATATCATGGGAAGAATTATATGATTCAAATTTTGCATTAAACGACATATACAAGCCGTCTGCAAGAAATCTTCCGCTTCTTTCTATGCTTAGAATTGTTGTTTCTTCAGGTTTATATTTTTGTAAATATCTACATAATTTTTTTCCCAGTTGAAAATGAGCTTCTGCTAAACGATTTCCGATAATTCCTGAGTCGGATTTTGTAATTTTGATTAACGAATTTATTTCATCAATCTCATCGCTGTTTATAGATTTATCCTGATCTAAAATATGTAAATTATTTTGTAAGTTAATAATATTCAAATTTTCAATTTCCGAATATGATAGGCTTCTGCTCAAGTGCTCATTTATAATTAAAAAACCTTTATCGGCTTCTTTAAGCATATATAGATCATTTTTACTGTCTCCATAGGCTGTTACATTATATTTTTTCTTTAGGAATTTTACAACAAAATATTTTGTGTCAGCCGATATGTATTTACCGGCAAATGTTTTTACTCCTAATTCCTTTCCCAAATTGTCTTCCCATATTTCAGGTATACCTGACGATAAAATAATACTTTTGTTTTCTATACATTGTTCCTTTAAACTTGTATATTCTATTTTTTTTGTATTTTGTAAATCTGCCGATTGTAAGAAGGGTTTTATATATTTATCTTGAAGCCAAAATTGATAACCGGTATATATATTATTATCAAAAATATTTGTGGTAAAGTTTAGTAAATATTTTGATGAATCATATGGTATAAGTGTTTTGTCTCCGTCAAATATATTTATTGAATCCGATACTATGTTTATTGATTCGAAAATTGTTCTTGCAAAATTAACATTGCTATATCCGTTGAGAACATCTTTTAAAAAAGGAGTAAAGTTTTTATAATTTGTTTCATAATCATCAATAACATAGAAATCCTTATCTGCTCTATGACATATTTCACGAAGTGAATTTATTTCTTCAAGCTGCCATTCTATAATTGTACTGATATTTTGGGGAATATATTTTTGATTTTTTCCGGATTCTTTCATTCTTTCGTAGATAAGTTCAGGTTTTTGATATAAGTACATAAAAACATCAAATACTTTATCTTCAAAAGTAAAAACCGTTTCTTTACCTTTTTCGGTTATAAATTGATAATGTCCGTCAATAAGAAATTCGGTTTCTTGACTTAATTGATTTAAAAGAGTTCTGCGCTTTTCGAAAATATCCCCTTGTATGTTTTGCAATAATTTGTATCCGCTTATAGTTTTGATAAAACCGGAGGCTGTTTCCAATAATGTTGATTTTCCGGCACATGGTAAACCGTACAAAGCAATTTTCATATTAATACTCCAATTTGATTATTTTATTGATGATAATTTTTCTAAATATTAGTATGTGTTAACCACCAATCAGCACAATGATTATTTCTATCTCTAATATATTTATCCGTTCTGGGTAATGATAGGAGATAGTTATATAGATCATAGTTTTTCTTTATTGCACATTTAAATAGAGGTGTAAAACCGTTACTATCTTGTTGGTTTAAACCAATATCGTGGTATTCACATAGCCTCTTTACAAATTTTGTTCTATTATGCCAACAAGCAATCATTAAAGGTGTATTACCTTCATTTCTACATTTAATATAATTTTTTTGTGTTTCTTTTACACTTCCTTTATTGTAGTCTGCGTTATTGTCTAATAACCGGCAAAATGATTTAAAATCATTAACTTGAATACAGTGGCTTAACGGTGTTAAAAAGTATTTATAATTATCCGTTTTATTAACATTTGCCTTACATTTTTTTATCAGAAATTCCAATTTTTTATATTTTAATATATTTTTACTTCTTATGCAGCTGATAAGTAAGGTATATCCTCCGGATAAATAGTCATCGATATTTTCGATAGCAGGATAATTGTTCCAATCTTCTAAAAATAAAGAATCTATTTTTTCGATTTCGTTATAATCGTTTTTTTTTGATGCATTGATAACCGATATAATCTCTTAATAATAGAGAATTTTCATATTTTAAAGAAAAACCAATATCATCATGAAGTATGTAAACATTATGCCTTTGTTCTTTTGAATATTTTTTTGCAAATAAGATGATTTTTTCATCATTGATACCTGTAAAGTTACGGTCATTATGAATATATATTTTGTCTTTTAAATTTTCAATGCGCTGCATAGCAAGCCATGCCTCATTATTTTTTTTCTTATCTTTTTGATAATTTAGCTCATCAATTATTGTTTGTGTTATTATTACACATGAAAAGTCAGACAACAAATTATCTATAATGTTTATATTTTTTAACAGGGCAGAAGTATCGGGAATCACTGCTGAATTTTTGTAGTCATTAATAATCATTTTACAGCTCATAGGGAGATACTATAGGAACCTCATAAAATTTTATTTTTAGAAGGTTCCTATAGCTTTTTACGTATCTATTCTTCTTGTTCTTCCATGAAGGCCTTGGCTTCGGCTATTATCTCATCGGCAATCTTACCTGAAATCGGATCATAGTGGTCGAAGGACATTTCAAAAGAACCCGTACCGCTTGTCATCGAGCGGAGGTCTATTGCATAGCGTAAAAGCTCCTTGTGGGGAACCTGTGCCCTGATTTCTTCAATGCCGCTGGCGGGAGAGGACTGGCCTAGGATTCTACCTCGGCGTGAAGAAAGGTCGCTCATTATATCTCCGAGATATGAGGTTTCGACAAAGACGGTCAGGTTCATAATGGGCTCAAGAAGGATCGGGCCTGCATTTCTCATTGCATCCTTAAAGGCATTTCGGGCTGCAATCTTAAAGGCCATTTCCGATGAGTCTACGGGGTGCTCTTTTCCGTCGAGAACGGTTACGGCAACATCTACTACGGGATAGCCTGCAGAAACGCCCTTTTCCATAGCCTCAATAACGCCCTTTTCAACACCGGGTATGTAGCCCTTTGAGATAGCTCCTCCGAAAACCGCATTGGTAAACTTATATTTTTCGCCTCTGGGGAGGGGCTCGATTGCCAAAACAACCCTGCCGAATTGTCCGTGGCCGCCCGACTGCTTTTTATGCGTGTATTCGGCTTGGGATTTACGCTGAATTGTTTCTCTATAGGCAATTCGGGGAATGGATGTTTGAATTTCTATCTTGGACTGATTTTTAACCTTATCCAAAACTATGCTTGTATGTAAATCGCCCATGCCCGATAGAACATTTTGTTTGGTCTCGGAGTTGAAGGCAAAGGAGAGGGTCATGTCTTCTTCGCATGCCTTAAAAAGCTGCTCGCTGACCTTATCGTCATTCTTTTTGTCGATTGCCGAAACCGCCAACGAATAGATGGGCTCGGGAGTTCTAAGCCTTACAAATGGTATTACATCGGCTGAGGCCGCTAAGGTATCGTTCGTCTTTGTGCTTGAAAGTTTTACCAAAACGCCTATATCGCCTGCTTGAAGCTCTTTTACTTCCGTAAGCTTTTTACCCAAGGTTTTATAGATTTTACCGACCCTTTCCTTTTTTTCTTCTCTAAGATTGTAGACCTCGGAATCGGCTGAGAGAGTTCCCGTAATAACCTTTACATAGGAAAGTCTGCCTGAGAATTGGTCATTGGAGGTTTTTACTACAATGGCCGAAAGAGGGGCTGAAGGGTCCAGTTTAACGGAGATTTCTTCCCCTTCTTTGGTGATTCCTCTTTCCAGGGCACCCTCAGGGGACGGCAGGATTTCGCTTATAAAGCGTAAAAGAGAATTAAGGCCCGAATTATTTATTGCCGAACCTGCAAAAAGCGGAACAATTCTATTGTCTGCCATTGCAAGGGTAAGGCCTCGGCTTATTTCTTCAGGAGAAAGTTCTCCTTCATCTATAAATTTTACAAGTAATTCTTCATCGCCTTCGGCGGCAGCTCCTGCAAGAACTTCCAGAGCGTCCTTGTATTTATCCTGATATTCGGCAGGGATTTCCGTTTCTACTTCTTTTCCGCCTTCTATTTTATAGGCCTTGCCGTGAAGAACGTCTACAACGCCCTTAAAATTATCTCCCGTTCCCATGGGAAAGCTTACAGGGAAGACATCTACCTGAAACTGCTTTTTAACGTCGGCTATACAGTTATCGAAGTCGGCTCTGGCTTCGTCCATCTTGTTTGCAAAAACCAAGCGTGGCTTGTTTCTTCTGTCAAGGTCGCGCCAGTACTTGATTGTTTCGATTTGTACGCCCGATCTTCCGTCCAAAACTATGAGGGCTGCTTCGGATGAGCGGAAAGCAGCTATTACCTCACCGATAAAATCAGAAGCTCCGGGAGTATCCCAAATATTTATGAGCTTATCATCTTTTTGTAAATTGACTAAGGTCGAGTAAATAGATATTTTTCGATCGATTTCTTCCTGACTGTAGTCCGTCACGGTTTTTCCCGACTCTACCGATTCTGCCTTAGCGATAAGGCCAGAAACATAGAGCAAGTGTTCCACAAGACTGGTTTTTCCCGATTGTCCGTGTCCGGCAACGGCGATGGTTCTGATTTTATCCGTTGTAAATCCCATAAAAACTCCTTTTTATATAAAGCATAAAAGCTTAAATTTAATCACAGAATAAGGATACACTATATTTTCAAAAATTGCAAGGTTAATAATAAATTATAAATGGTATTTTTTTGCAGAACCTCTTACAATTTATAAGGTTTAATTAGATTCTGCATAAATATAAAATAGTAGTCCTTGAAATTATAAAATATTTGTAGTATACTTAGGGTACTTAAACTAGAAAACGAGGGATGTATTTTAAATCGTCTGCATGGAGAGACATATGTTAGAAAAAGAAATTGATGAAAAAGTAAAGTTTTCTATAGGCGCAAAATTAATTACCATTATTTCCATATTAGTTCTTTTTTCTTTGGGAATTATTATCGCTCTTGTAACATGGTTTGGAAAAGAAGATGTCCAAGCTATGGCTGAGGAAACTAATAGGACTGTAAATATTCAGGCGGGCGCTGCTGCCGAAAAAGAACTGAATTCATTGAAAGCAAATGCATTTTTACTTTTAGATATGTTAAATTCCTATGAAACTTCATCTCCGCTTGCAGCTCAAGCTGCAGAATTTTACTTTGAAAGAAACCCGTCTGTGGCTGCCGTTTTGGTTACGGATTCCAGAATAAGCAATAAACTTTCGCGAAAGCTTATCAGTCCGAACTTTTTTCTTGCCAATGAAATAGATCCGGCTGTACTTGACAAGTGTATGCTGAATGAAATGGGAAAAGCTGAAGAAGCGGAAAAAGGGGTAATGCAGGTTATCAATGCATCCCCTTATTTCGATCAGCCTATGCTGATTCTTTTTTATCCGTATAGAGAAAAGGGCCTTGATCAGGCCTTGGTTGTCTTTTTTTCTGCCGAAAAACTATCCGATAGTTTGGGAGCAGGAAAACTTCAAACAACATTTCTTGTAAACAGTTTAGGTGATATTCTTATTCATCCTGATTTTGATTTGGTAAAAACCGGAGCTAATGTAAGCAGCTTTGTGCTTTTTACCGAGATGCGTGAAAGAGGCGATACTAACCGTCAGATGCTTTTTGAAGATAAGGATGGAAATAGATATTTCGGTGCTTATCAAAGGCTCGGTTTAGCAGATCTTGCCGTTCTTACAACAGCTGAAGCTGAAAAAGTTTTAGAGCCGGTTTATAAGACAACTTTTAGAAACATCTTATTGATGATAGCTGTT
Source organism: Treponema denticola (assembly GCF_024400535.1). Classification (NCBI taxonomy): domain Bacteria; kingdom Pseudomonadati; phylum Spirochaetota; class Spirochaetia; order Treponematales; family Treponemataceae; genus Treponema; species Treponema denticola. The sequence continues at coordinate 2,041,240 of NZ_CP038800.1, read as the reverse complement.
TTAGCTATTTCGGTTATTTTTGTATGGTTTTTTTCAAAATCTATAAGTAATCCTGTAAAAACATTGGCTTCTGCTGCAGGCGAAATTGAGCAGGGAAATTATGAGCCGGAACTTAAACCCACGACAAGTGATGAAATAGGCCTTTTAACTAAAAGCTTTGTGCGCATGGCTAAGGGTTTGGCGGAAAGGGAAAGACTTAAAGATTCTTTTGGACGTTTTATAAATAAAGAGATAGCAGAGCTTGCAATGAGAGGAGAGCTTGCTCTCGGAGGAGAAACAAAACAGACTACTATTTTCTTTTCGGATATAAGATCTTTTACATCTATCTCAGAAAAGCTTGAGCCTAATGAAGTTGTTGAATTTTTAAACGAGTATATGACACAGATGGTTGAATGTGTAAATGATACTCATGGAGTTGTTGATAAATTTATAGGGGATGCAGTTATGGCTGTTTGGGGAGCACCGACAAGTGCAGGCTCTCCTAAGGAAGATGCTCTAAACTGTATCCGTGCCGCTTTAAGGATGAGAGCTGCTCTTATTGTGTTTAATAAGGACAGGGGAGGAAATAAAAAACCGATTATCCGCATAGGCTGCGGTATAAATACGGGCCCGGTTGTTGCCGGTCAAATAGGTTCAAAAAAGAGGATGGAATATACGGTAATAGGGGATGCCGTAAATGTTGCTTCCAGAACGGAAGCCTTAAATAAACCCTTTGCTACGGATATTCTTATAACCGAAAATACATATAATCTTGTAAAAGATGAGGTATCGGTTGAAGAGATGCCTCCTGTTATGGTTAAAGGAAAGGAAACACCTTTGAGAATGTTTGCAGTTATCAATATGCCGAAAGAAACAAACATTCCGGGCGCGGGAGAGAAGGGGCCTTTAAGTTTAGCTCAAGTCAGAGAAATTTTGGGAATTGCTGCTCCAAATTTGGAAGAGGTGAACGTAAATGAAGATGAAAAAAAATACAAGATTCAATCTTAAGCCGGATCTGGTTTTTGATTTTATTGTGATTGCCGTCTCTCTTCTTATATTTTTTACCGATATTTATATCCTTATAAGAGAGCTTAATAAAACATTTGAGGGTTCAGGAGAACCTATTGCGATAGTAAATTATAAATATAAAACCCTTCAAAGAAAGTTTTTAAACCGGGCCGTATGGGACAGGCCATTGCAAAATTCTTTTTTATATAATGGGGATACTATCCGTACAGCCCAGTATGCTGAAGCCGAAATTAGATTTTTAAATGATGATGAAGCCGGCAAGATTGATGTAGGTTCAAATACTATGCTGCAAATTTTTCTTAAGGCAGGCACGAGTGAGTTAAACCTAAACACCGGTTCTGTTTCATCAACAAGTTCAAACGAGAATTTAGTTTTAAAATCAGATAATACGGAAATAAAACCCGGTAAGGATTCTGTTCTGCATATTGCAAAATCGGGTGACAATGTATTACAGGTTGCAGTTGAAAAAGGCAATGCTTCATTAAAAAAGGAGGATGCAGCGGAAAATATCCTAGAGACATTAAATGAAGGTGAGGTTTTAAAAGATAAAGATACTTTAAAACTTGTAATGATAAGTCCTGCAAATAATGCAAGGATTTTAAATCAAAGCAGTGACAAAGACGGCTTTCCTGTAAAATTTAAATGGGAAAGTTTTTTTGAACAAGATGAGAGTCTTATTTTTGAGACTGCTTCAACGGCAAATTTCGATACTAATCTAACCGCTTATGATGTTTCCGGCTTGGACAGCCTTGAGCTTAAAGCACAAAACGGTTTTGTTTATTGGAGACTCTATCCTCAGAAGGAAGGTGCTGAATCTTATGCAATGATTTCAGGAAAGATAAATGTCTTACCTGCTCCTCCTCCGCAAATTTTATTGCCGAAACTGGAAGAAGAGTTTACATATAATTTAACTCTGCCGTCAATAAGATTTTTGTGGGAAGGAAATAAATTTTCTTCTTCATATTTCCTTGAAATAGCCGACAACAGAGAAATGCTCAATCCCGTTTTTACAAAAACTATAGAAGCTGAGTCGGTAAATCTGTCTGTATTATCTGAAGGTTCTTGGTATTGGAGAGTAAAACCTAAATACGGTTCATCCTTAAATGCAGAGTCTTCAAAAGTATCTGTCTTCCATATCAAAAAAACTACGGATTCAGAAAAACCCGTTTTAAAATTAGATAAAGATGTATTTGATACGGCAATGGGCGTACCTCTTAAGTTTTCATGGAAGCCTGCTTCGGATGCGGAAAAATATAAGGTCTCTGTTTCATCCAATAAGGATATGACACAACCTATTATTAGTAAAGTTGTAAATACAAGTTATATAGAATTGACTGACGCATCGGCACAGCTTGCTAAGGGCGAATACTATATACAAATTTCAAGTCTTGATAAAAATAATGAAATTATAAGCTCAAGTGATGTAAAAAGTTTTAAGACTCTTGATGATAGGGTGATTATTAAATCCGTTTTTCCTCCTGAAAATTATAATTTAGCTCAAAGTCTATCGGCAGAAGCCCGCTTTACATGGAAGACCAATATAGATAAAGAAATGCAGTTTCAAGTTTCAAAATCTAAAGATTTTAAAACCTTTATAATAAATAAAACGGTTCACGGGCTTGGAATTGAAGGCATTTCACTTCCTGAGGGCGAGTGTTATTGGCGTCTTGTTATGGAAGAAAATGATACGGTATTCTATTCCGATATAAAAAAATTAAATATTCTTCCGCCTCTCGATAAGCCGGAGCTTATCGATAAAAAGAATAATGTGGTTATTTTACCTGATCGTAAAATTAAATTTGCATGGATTCCTGTTAAAGGAGCTGATTACTACCAAATTAAGATATCCAATGCCGATTCCGATAGTTTGCCGATATACGAAAATTTATTTGCACGTCAAACCGATGTTGAAATAGATATGAGGAGCTTGAATAACGGTTTATATGTATTGACTGTTCAAGCCTTATCATCACCAACTATTGAAGCAAGCCGAAGATATGGTTTAACCCAAAGGCATTATTTTGAGGCAAAACATTTAAAGCCGATTGATCTTTTAGATCCTAAGAACGGTACTAAAATAAGCGGCCTTGATGCAGCCCTTAATCCTTTGACCGCTAGATGGCAGGCGGATCAAATTCCTATTGAGCCCGAATTTCTTTTGTTTAAAGAAGGTCTTAGAGAGCCTATTTTAAATATAAAGAATGCAGATTATAATGTAAAACTGCCTCCTTTAGGTGCAGGGACTTATCGCTGGAAAGTTAATTCCTTTACTGAAGGCGGTTTTGACATTTCCGCACGTGCTTATGCTTATTTTACCGTTTTACCTATTCCTCCTCTTCCTAAAGCAAAGTTTGTTTTTCCTGAAAATAAACATGTTTTAGATATGAATTATTTTAAAGCTAATAGGACAATCCGTTTTAAGTGGAAAGCTGTTTCAACGGCTACAGATTATAAAATCAGGATATATGATACAAAAAACAATCTTGTTTTAAGTAAAGTATTAACCGGAGAAAATTATTCAGGTGAAGTTACATTTGAGCTTACAAACTTAAGTATTTTATATAGAGGGTCTTTTTTTATTGAAGTTATAGCAGAAAGAAGATTTGAAGGCAGCTCGGTTTTACAAAGCGGCCTTGCCTCAAGAGTTCAGTTTGATATCGCCTTACCTAAAACTAATGCTATTCAAACAGATGAAACCGGAGTTTTATATGGTAAATAAAAAAATCTTTATGTTTTTATTGCTTGTTTCGGCTTTGCCGCACATACAAGCTCAAAAAGCGCCTCAGGGTTCGGCTGAGTCTCCGTCATCGAATGATAGTATGAAACCGCTCGGCAATCCTGATGATGTAAAGAATAACTACTTTATATCGACTGAAGGAAAGAATAGTGTTTTTTATCAAACTCTTTCATGGGAAAAGATAGAAGATATCTTACATTATGAATTTGAGCTTGAAAAAAAAGATAAAAATAAAAACTGGCAGATTATAGATAGGAAAAAGTTAAAACAAAATTCAATAGAAGTATCTCTTTCTCACGGTAGTTATAGATATAGGGTCAAGGTTATAAACCTTTTAGGATTGATTGATACTGTAAGTGCTTATAGGTATTTTGATATTTTACTGGCCTATCAGCCTGAAACCTATTCGGTTTCACCTAAAACAATCAGCTTTGATGAAGATTATTCCGATATTATAAATGTTACAGGAAAATATTTTAGAGAGGGTACGAGATTTTCCCTTAAAAAAGCGGGGGCAAGCCCTATTTATGGAGAGGTAGTTGAACTCGGAAAGAACGGCACTGAAGCGCGGATAAAGTTTAATATGCTTGGAATGAGCCCTGGGAATTATACATTTATTGTTACCGACCCCAGCGGTTTAAAGGATTCAAAGGAAAATATAATTTTTAGGTTTCAAAAACCTTTGGATTTTTACTTGTCCGGAGGTTATGTTTTTACCGGTTTTGTAGGAAAAAGCGTTTTAAAAACTTATTTTAAGACTGATTTTTCCGCCTTAGGCGGGATTTTAAGAGCCGGTATTGTTCCCATAAAACGTATCTATGGGTTCTTCGGGGTTAGTATGACTTTATCGGGTATGCATCTTAATCATAAAGAAGATGAGTATAATCTTTCAGGCGGATTTATGAATATACAATTGAATGGTTTATACATGTATCCGATAATCAAACACAGATTAAATTTTGATTTTCATTTAGGTATGGGCGCCTTATTTTTGCTAAATACACAATTTAAATTTGATGAATTAAAGAGTCCCCTAATTTGGTATGGTGCCATAGACCTTAATTTGGGTACGGCTTTTCAAATATATGTTTATAAAAAACTATATATCGAATTGAATGTTGATCATATTTTTCCGTTCCGGAAGAATTTTCCTACATATATAATACAGCCGTCAATATCTTTGGGTTGGGAATTTTAAATATAAAAATATATTGCGCTGGATTTATTTTAGATTCAGCTCAATCCCCATAGACATAAAGAGAACCTCTTATTATAATGAGTAACGTTATACTTACAAAAATTTAGGAGAAATAAATTGAAACAATCCGATTTTGAAAAGCCGCCTGTTGCGGAAATAAAAGAAACACGTTTTGAAAAGTTTGGGAAAATAAGAATCGATAATTATTATTGGTTAAAAGACAAGACCGATAAAAAAGTTATCGATTACTTAAATGCAGAAAATGCTTATACGGATAAGATAATGGCTTCTTCAAAAGATTTGCAAAAATCTATTTATGATGAAATTGTAGGCCGCATAAAAGAAGATGATGAAACCTATCCTGTTTTTGAAAACGGCTATTATTATTATAACCGTGTCGAAAAGGGAAAGCAATATAGAACCTATTGCAGAAAAAAAGCCTCTCTTGATGCAGCTGAAGAAATCATTTTCGATGTAAACAAAATGGCGGAAGGGAAACAAGCTTTTATTTTCAGTGACTATGTTGTAAGCCCCGACAATAAAAAGGCTTGCTATTTTTATAACGAAACAGGCTCCTTTGCGGAATTTATTTTAAAGATACGCGATTTGGAAACCGGAAAAGATATAGGCTTCAGCTACAACGGAGCCGTTACCGCAGCTTGGGCTTCCGACAGTAAAACTCTTTTTTACAGTGCAATCGACAGTACCTTGCGTTCAAGCAAGGTCTTCCGTCAAAAACTTGATGAAGAAAAAGGAACTCTTGTCTATGAAGAAAAGGATGTAAAATATTCTTGCTATGTGCATGAAACAAAGACAAAGGAATTTATTTTTATTTCAAGTTCAAGTTCTACCACCTCCGAAGAGCGTTTTATTTATGCGGATAAGCCGGAAGAAGAATTTAAAATCTTCCTTCCCCGCGTTAAGGATACCGAATACTCCGTTTATCCGCACAAGGAAAAGTTTTTTATCCGTTACAAGGACAAGCAAAACTTAAACGGCAAAATCTATTCCGCTCCTCGTTCTTCCTATTCAGATAAATCTACATGGAAGGAAGAAAGAGCTCATGACGAAAATGTACGCATTGAAGCCCTTTCAGTTTTTGAATCCTACATTGTATTGGAGCTCCGTAAAAACGGCCTCATCGAGATTGAAATTAAATCGCTTAAAAACGGCGAGGTAAAAAATATTTCCTTCCCCGAACCGGTTTATACGGCTTATTTGGGGGCAAACCCGGAATACGCTTCCGATAAGGTCCGCTATATTTACACATCCTTAAACCGCCCGAGCAGCGTATACGATTACGATATACTTACGGGAAAATCGGTCTTGTTAAAACAGCAGGAAGTTCCATCAGGCTTTAATCCCGATGATTACACTGTAGAAAGGCTTTGGGCAAAAGCTCAGGACGGAGTGAAGGTGCCTATGGCTGCCGTTTACAAAAAAGGTTTGGCAAAGGACGGATCAGCGCCTACTCTTCTTTATTCTTACGGAAGCTACGGCTACAGCTCCGATGTTTATTTCAGTCCGAGTGTTTACAGCCTTGTCGAGAGAGGTTTTGTTTATATTGTTGCTCAAATCAGGGGCGGAAGCGATATGGGAGAGCAGTGGTATGAGGACGGTAAGCTCTTAAAAAGGAAAAATACATTTACCGATTTTATCGCTTGTGCCGAGCACCTGATTTCTCAAAAATACACTTCTTCCGATAAGCTCGCAATCATGGGCGGAAGTGCGGGCGGCCTTCTTATGGGAGCCGTTACAAACATGAGGCCGGATCTTTTCCATTCGGTTGTTGCTGCCGTTCCCTTCATAGATGTCGTTACTACCATGCTCGACGATTCATTACCCCTTACAACAGGCGAATATGAAGAGTGGGGAAATCCGAACGAAGAAGAATATTATAACTACATGCTTTCATATTCTCCCTATGATAATATCGAAGCAAAAAATTATCCGCACATTCTTGTAACGGGCGGCTTAAACGATTCGCAAGTTCTTTTCCATGAGCCTGCAAAATATACGGCAAAGCTGCGTGCAAAGAAAACCGGAGATAATATTCTAATCCTCCACATGAATATGGAGTCCGGCCACGGCGGAGCCACAGGCCGCTATGACAGAATTAAGGACACCGCCTTCGAATATGCCTTTATTCTTAACATGGTAGGAATCAATAAGTAGAGGGCTGCTTAAAAAAACTTGTTGTATTTTTAGATTTGATTTAATCACCGCAATTCCATTCATGGCTTTGCGGTGATTTTTTTACTCGGTAAAATTAAACAAAACGCCGTATGTTTTTTTCGGATCGGTATAAACCGATGAACCCGTATCTTCACCGATTAAATCTTTTTCCGATAAAAAGTAACGCACCTTTTCTAATGATTTAACCTTTACTTCAAAACTTATAAACCTGTCATAATCGCTTTTGATTATTTCGATATTCGGGGAGGATTCTATTTCCCAAAAACCTTCTTTAGTTTCTTTGTGAGGAACAAGAAGCTTTCTCCACAAATCGAGGGCTTTGTTATAATCTCTATATGCTATTTTTACCTTTTCTACATATCGAATTCCTAAGTTTCCTCCGGGTTCTTTTTCCGTTTTTTTGACAGGAATTTGATACTCGCAAAAAAAGACAGTTCCTCCTGTAGATAAATCATTACAGATTAAATTTTTCCAATATTGATTTGAATAAAGATTTGTTTCCTTAAATCCTTTTTCTCTTAGTCTGTCCTGTATATCCGAAACTTTCATTGCGGGTTCAAAGGCCATTCCTATTATTCCCGAAATATCTTCTTCTATTTTAAAGTCGATTGCTTCCAATACACAGTTTCCGAATTCTACGCCTCCGCTCGTAAACTTACCCATGCTGCGGTATGACCATGAGATAGGTAAATCAAATGTATATACGGGCATATTGTATAATTCTTTAGGCTCCTTACAGGTCAGCATAAAATGATCAATCTTTTTAACAAAGATTTCTTGACTTTCTTTTGGAGCACAGGCTGTTAATAATAAGCTTAAACATAAAATCATTAGTTTACTTTTCATCATTTTACCACACAGCTTTATAAAAGTTTTAGTTCCCTGTATAATTCGTCATTCTTTGCTAAAAGAGCATAATCTTTTATTGTCATGCCGTCCTGTTCTCCGCCTGTAACTTTTTCGTCTATGCAGGCACCCTTTGAGATTACATAGTCAAGCATTTTTTTGTCGCCGCCTAAACCGACGGCATGAACTATCGAAAAATTATAATCCGATTTAATTAAAACATCTGCTCCTTTTTCGATTAAAAACCAAAATAAATCCTTATAGCCGAATTCGGCTGCTTCCATAACAGCCGTAAATCCATCCTTGTCTTGAGTATTAATATCAAAGCCGTTTTGTAAATAAGTTTTTATAAGCTCAATATCATTCTTTTTTGCAGCTTTTATAAATTCGGCTATATTCATCTTTTTCTCCCATAAAAAGTCAACAAACAAAATTGATTTTTTCATTATTGAGTTTCAGCAGATATACAATTTATTATACTTAGTTTTTAGAAAAAAAACAAGTCAAAGGATTCGACAATCAACTGGTTTGATTTTATGTTGAAAAGCCTAAGAGGCCTTAGTTATTTTTTTTCTTTGGCTCTTTCTCTTCTTATAGACAAATTTCAGCTTTTAGTGTATCATCTTAAAATACTTTTTTTCGAGGAAAAAGATGGATTATATTGAAAGTCTTTTTAATAAGAATTTTTTGGAATATGCAAGTTATGTTATCCGCGATAGGGCCATTCCCGACCTTGAGGACGGTTTAAAGCCCGTTCAAAGGAGAATTCTACATTCTCTTTTTGAGATGGATGACGGTAAATTTCACAAGGTAGCAAACGTTATCGGGCACTGTATGAAGTACCATCCCCACGGAGACGCTTCCATAGGGAACGCCCTCGTGGTTCTTGCTTCAAAAGAACTTTTTATAGATACCCAAGGAAACTTCGGGAATATTTTTACCGGAGATGAAGCTTCCGCTCCCCGATACATAGAGTGCAGGGTAAACGACTTTGCAAAAACCATCTTCTATAATCCCCATATAACCGATTATACCATTTCTTATGACGGAAGAAACAAGGAGCCCTTAGCCTTTAGGGCCAAGCTCCCCGTAATCCTCGCAATAGGGGCAGAGGGAATTGCCGTAGGTATGTCCACAAAGATTTTGCCCCATAATATTCTCGAAATAATTGAAGCAGAAAAAGCCTTTTTAAGCGGAAAATCCTTTGCTCTTTTCCCCGACTTTCCTACGGGAGGATTGATAGACGTTTCGGAATATGAAGACGGCTTGGGCAAAGTTTTAGTCAGAGCAAAGCTCGACACCTCCGACGAAAAGAGGATAGTAATAAGGGAGCTCCCCTTCGGAAGCACCACTGAAAGTATGATTAACTCTATCGAGGCCGCTTCAAAGGCCGGAAAGGTTAAGATTTCGGAAATAAGCGACTATACGGGCGAAAATGTCGAGATTGAGTTAAAGCTCCCCAGAGGGGTTTACTCGGCCGATGTGGTAGATGCCCTCTATGCTTTTACCGAATGTGAGCAGTCTATTCCATGCAATCTTTTGGTTATAAAGGACAATCTTCCGGTTCAAATTACCGTAACCGATATAATAAAATATCATGCCAAGCAGCTGATGCAGATTTTAAAGGACGAGCTCGAATATGAAAGGGCTATGCTTACCGACCGCCTGCACATGCGCACCCTTGAGCGTATTTTTATTGAAGAACGCATATACAAAAAGATAGAAACTATGAAGACGGCAGAGGGGGTAATCAATGCTGTTATCAAGGGCTTTGTTCCCTTTAAAAAGGAATTAATCCGCGATGTAACCGAAGATGATGTCGACAAATTGCTTAAAATCCCCATCCGCCGCATATCTCTTTACGATATAAACAAAAACCGTGAAGAGGTTAGGGAGATAAATAACCGCTTAAAGGAAATAGCAAAGCTTTTAAAGAACTTAAAGGGCTATGCTATTTCGGTTTTGGACGGAATTGCGGCTAAGCTTCCGGCAGAGGAATTTAAGCGCAAGACCGAGATTACCGGCTTTACAAAGGTTGATGTAAAAGAGGCCGTAACAAGGGATACAGCCCTCCGCTATGATGAAGAAACGGGCTATCTCGGCACCTCCGTTACCACAGGAAAAGAGATTTTACGGGTCAGCCCCTATGACCGCATCTTTGTCTTGCGGAAGAGCGGGGTTTACACCGTAATGGATGTTCCCGACCGAGTCTTTGTCGATACGGGAATGTGGTATTGCGGCTTTGCCGAAAAAGAAGAGCTTTCAAAGGTGCTTTTTACCGTAATTTACCGCGATTCCAAGACAAAGTATGCCTATATAAAGAGGGCTAGGGTAGAAGGCTATATCCTAAACAGGGATTACCTTTTTGCGCCCGACAACACTGAGGTGCTTTTTGTAAGTACGAAACTTAAGTTTTCTTTTAAGCTGAACTACGCGCCTAAACCTAGAGTAAAAAAGATAGAAGAAGAATTTAAGGCCGATTCCTTTGCCGAGAAGGGCTTAAAGGCTCAGGGCGTGCGCCTTTCGGTACGAGAAGCTCTTTCTGCCGAAGAATTGTCTGAAAAAAAATCCTTGATTAAAAAGGCCCAAGAAAAAAAGAGCGATATGATTTTTTCTGAAACAGAGCCTGAAATGCCTTCTTCTAAAAAAAAGACTGAGGAGGCTTCATCCAAGAAAAAGGCCGAAACAAAAAAGACGGTTAAAAAGGAAGCACCCATAAAGGAAAAAAAAGAAGCCGTAAAGAAGACTAAGCCTGAAAAAACATCCAAGGATGTCAAAAAAGAGAAGCCTTCCGCGGCTCAAAAGACGCCAAAAAATAAGAAAAAGGTCTCGGAGAAATAGGTCTGCTTTTAATCCAGAAGCAAGTTTTGTTTGATTTCTTCTAAGAGCTTGAGCTGCTGTTCGGCTCTGGCTATACCTTCTATTGCAGGGTCATAACGCTTGTCGATTGCTAATATTTCTTTCCAAATCTCTATAGCCTTTTCATAGCTTTTATCATTGTATGCTTTTAGACCTTGGATATAGAGCTTTTTTATTGCATCCTGCTGTTTATCCCGTTTATCCTGACCTAAAAGCAGTTTTACTCCAACGCTTATACGGCTTATATTTGTAACTTGGCTGGATAGGTCTAAAGTATAATTTGCAGAAATTTGAACATTTGACAGGTTTATTTCCCCGCCAAGATTAAACCGAGGGTTTCCTCCCTTAATCCCAAAGCCCGTTAAAAGATTAAAATACTGAGTAATGGCAACCATCAAGCCCACGCTTCCATAGGGCAGGCCTGATCGTCTTATGTTTACAAGATTTACTCCTTGATTTATATCTATTCCAAACAAAAAGAAAGAAGCAGGACGGTATGCAAAGCCCATTGAAATATAAGAAGGCGGTATATCTCCTCTTATTGGGGGACCGAAATTTTTCATACTTAGGCCGAAGTAAAAATTGGGTTCATCGCTGTAAAAAAGTTTAAAGATATTTGCCCTTATCATAATGCCTAAATCTGCTAAAACTGCATATCCGTTTTGCTTTGATGCATTTTTATATTGTTCTTCCGGATCATCCAGGTCTGCTGCTTCATCTTGTCCTGAAAAAGGCGGCATTGACCTTATACCTGTTTTTATACTTCCCCCTACAGTTAGACCTTTAAAATCATAACCTGCAAGAAAATTGTAGGCAATATTGGCCGTTAAAAAAGTTTCACTGTAATAACCTGAGGCTTTTTTTTCGCCTAATTTTCCGTATTCTGTAAACGGAATATAAAAGCACCTTAGGGATGTTCCCCAGCCTAGATGGTTTTTTCTTTGGGTATAACCCACGGTTTCAAGCTTTGAATCTGCTATCCAGCTATTGTGCAGTACATTTAATTCGGTTTCTTTTAAAAGCGCACTCGCCGCAGGGTTTGCATCAAAAAAACTTATATCGTTTGACAGTGCCGTAAAACTGCCTCCAAGGCCTTCAAAACGGCCTCCTGATGGGATCAGAAGGCTCCTAAAAGCCGATTCTCCTTCAAATTTTTGAATAAAAATATCAAAAGCCGAAGAGGTAGATGCATAAGAATCGGAAATATCTGCTCCAAAAAGGCTTATTTTTGAAAAAATGAGAAAAATAAGTATGCAAACGGCTTGAATAAATCTCTTCATATTTATACTATTATATATGAATTTCGGTTTTTTTTTAAGCAGTTTTTAGAGTTTTTTGTTAAAAAAAACTCTAAAAAGCCGAAAATTGATATAGGATTTTTTGATTTGAATAAAAAACAGGCTTTTTTTAGTATTTTTATTTTTTTTCTCTGTATTGCCGCTTTTCCAAAGGGCTCAGCCGAAAAGGATTATGCTGAAGGAAGAGCTCTTTTAGATTCATCTAAAAATACGGCTGCTTTGGAAAGTATAGTCCAAGTAATGGAAAACAAGCCTGAATCAATGGAAACAGGAATAAATCTTGCCCGCAAAACAATGAAAAATCAAATGAAATTCCAAAATAAGCTTGAAGAATTTATAGATTTATTAAAAAATGATCCTACAAATAGCGAAAAACGGCTGGCTTTGATAAAAGACATAGAAGACTTAGAGGCTGATATGGATCCTGAGCTCCATGATTTTTTAAATAAGGTAAAATTTTCTTCAATGTATGCTATTAAGCGAATTAAGTTTAATGATATAATGAGCAAGGGCATTGCTTTAATAACGGAAAAAGAGTACACAAAAGCTTCAAATACATTTATCAGCGGTTTTTCAATTTATGACGGAGATATAATAAGTGAAAGTAACAATCAAGAGCTGTGGACTATCATGAAAAAGCAGCTTGATATTGTTAGAGCCGATGTCAAAAAATATGAGGACTCCTATTCCGAATTTATATCTGCTACTAATAAATATTATTCTAAGGCATTTTCAACATCGGCTGTTTCAATTGAAAAAGAATTGGAAGCTTTACAAAATACTGCTTCAAATATTCGAAGTATTATAGGCTCGACTGTTAAGGCCGGTTCTGCTTTAAAGAAGATCTATTTGGATGAAGCTGCAAGCGGTGCCGATATCGATGAAACATTATTACCTTTTGCTTATAGATTAACGATAGGCAGGGATTCTGCTCAATATTATGAAGGCGTAGAAGGCTCTATGGAAGCAGGTATGTACGATAAACTTTCTTCTTTAGCCGATAAACATTGGGATGAGATTAAAAGACTTTGGATTGAATCATGCGATACTTTTAATTTTGAAACGGATATGCCTATAGAAAAGAATATTTCTTTAATCAATTTGCATCTAAAAAATTTAAACGGGCTCTACTCTCTAATAAATATCCGTTCCAATTCTAGGTTTAGTAAGACTGTTGACACTTTATCTAAAAAACGCGTGTCATTAGCACAATTGAGTAATATTATAAATTCTACAAAAAATTATTACAGCAGGTTTTTAAGTTTAAAAAAAGAAGAAAACCTTTTTTCATCTTCTAGTTCTGGAAATTCTGATGAATTGCGGAATCCTGAAAATATAAAGGTTACTAATTTAAAGTCTCAAACTAAAGAGCTTGAATCTATGATTGATTCAATTAAAAAGCTGTCAGCAAGTGCATATCCGCATAAAGAAAATGATCTTGTTGAAGAAGAGGATGCCTTACACAGCAAACATGACTTATTTTTAAGTAATTTAAATAAAACAAGGCTTTCTTTTTATGAAGAACTTGCTATCATAAATAATAAAGCCGGATACCAAGCTTTTTCGGAGTCTAAACAAAAGTATGAAGCCTTTAAGGATTATTTGGTTCAAAAAAACATGGATGAAAAAGTTTCCGTATCTCCTGAAAAGGCCAGAGAGGAATTAACCGGTTTAAGGGATGTCATAAAATCAGATATCCGGCTTTTAAATAAGTTTATCAAAGAGACTGGTCTTTCAATATCGGAGCAAAGTAATATATTTGCAGAAAATAAAACCGGCATAGAAAAGACTGTTACCGATCTTGAAGCATTGTTTAAAAATGTAAATTCGGATTTAGCTCAAGCAGAATCCATACTTTTAAAAATCCAGTTGGCAAAAAATGAAGCCGATTTAAGATATGAAGAAGCCGTAAAAAATTTAAAAGCCGGTAACTTTACTTCGGCTCGGCGTAATATTGAGTTATCCCGCACAAGAACAAATGATTCTCTTGCACTTGAAGAAAATTCGGAATATCGAAAGATGACCGATGAAAGACTTGAAAAATTAGGCAAGGAAATAAGTGATGCCGAAAATGCCGTAGTAGTTAAGGATGTCCGTGAGTATTTGGAAAGAGCAAAAAAAGATTATTTTAATGGTGAGTTTGAAAGAGCTGAAGTATCTTTAACTTTGGCCAAAAGCCGCTGGGCCGTAACTAATGTTGAGCCAAATGAAGAGGTTGAAAATTGGATTGCTATTATCAATACTGCAGGAACATTAAAAACCGGAAGAACAATACCTGTCTCGGCGCCTCTTTATCCTCAAATGATTCAGCTTTTAAATAATGCAAACCAGCTTTATTTGGATGCTGAAAATAAAATAAAATCCGGGAAACGTAATGAGGCTTTAAAGAATTTAAATCAAGCTAATGAAAATATCAAGCAGGTATTATTACTCTTCCCGTATAATGAAGTTGCAGGTCAGTTGAGTTTAAAAATAGATAAGTTGCTTGACCCTGAGAATTTTAATGAGCAGTTTAAGAAAAAGGTTGAAACTGTTAGAAGCGGATATAAGACTAACTCTCAAAAGGCATATAGCGATTTATTGGATTTGTACGGCATAGATAAAAACTTTCCCGGCCTTGCTGCTTTAAAGAATGAGATAGAAATTTATTTGGGAATTAAGCTGCCTCCTCCTAATCTTAAAGCTATTTCCGATTCGGATAATCTTACAAAGTCGGCAGAGGTTATATATAAATCCGGTGATAAGCTGTCTTTCCCCATTGCTATTCAACAGCTGGATACGGCTATACAACTTAATAAGGAAAATACTGCCGCTATACAATTAAAAGACACGATCCGGATGGCTATGGGCGGTGACGGTACTATAGTTCTTTCTGCTGCTGATGAAGCAAAATATCAACAAGCCGTTTCCGAACTTCAAAAAGGAAATAGAGTTATAGCAGCTGCTTTAGTTGAGCAGTTGATGCAAAGCCCGAATGCAAAGAATTCTGCAAAGGTCCGTGAGTTAAAAAAGAGGATAGATGCATTACTATGATGAACTTAAAAAAAAGCTTTATAAAATTTTTGAATCTACTTATATTTATTGCAGGCTCCTTAGCGGCAAAAGAATTCTATTGGGAAACCCCTTCACCCCTAAGTAATAAAAACGGGCAGTTTTTGAAATCTGCTTCAAATAAAAATATCTCTGCATCCGTATGGGAAGAGGTTGTAAGATCTTCGGATAGTTCAGGTTTGATCTATATTTCCGCAGGCGTATATGTAAATAAAAAATGGGCTATAAATGAAAGAATAATTCCGCCTATTCCATATACGGCGGATATTCCTTCTATTGTGTCTATAGCTGTAGGAAATGATGACTCTATTTTAATTGCATTGGTAAAGGATAGAAACACGATAAGTATTTTAAAAAGCACGGACTATGGAAAAACTTATACGGTTAAAGATATTACTCCCGATATATCCGATTTACTTTCGCCTCAGGTATCCGTTTCATCTGACGGTAAATATCTTATATTTCTTTCGCATGGAGTAAATCAAAAATTTTCAATTTTTTCGTCATCTTCGATAGACGGTTTAAATTGGTCTCCTTTTTCCGAACTTGATTTTGTAAAAAGTACGGATAGAATTTTTCTTCCATCTCATACTGCTGCTTTAGATAAAGATGTTATAGTTTTCCAAGCCTTGGATACAACGGCAAATAGACAGACTTATCAGCTTTTTTCCAGTTTTTCTTCGGATGGAGGAATATCGTGGTCGAAGCCTGTAAAAATAACTGATGATTCCAATTATAATAACCAAAGACCGGATATAACATATATCAAAGAAGAAGATTCAATTTTTCTTGTGTGGGAACAATCACCTTACCGCAGGGAAAAAAGTTCGACAGCCTTTGCTGTTTTAAATAATAAAGGTTTACCGTCTTCTTCAACCGAGACTCTTCCATCTCAAAACGGCAGCGTATTTAGTCCTAAAGTTATGTCTTACAATCATAAACCTCTTGTTGCTTGGTCCGAATATTTTGAAGGTAAATCTTCTGTTTTTATTGCACGTAAATCGGATTCCGGATGGGTTACCGATTTAGTCAGATCCATAAACGGTATGATTTTTTTTGTTAATCCTTTTTTTGCATATGAAAATCTCCATATTGTATGGCAAGAAGGAGCCGCTGCTGCAAAGATTATTCATGTTGAACCTGATTATGAAGTTGGAAAAGCTCAATTACAGCCGATGAACTTTGATTCAAAAACATCTGAAGGTAAGCAAAAGATTACAATTAAAATAAAATTTCCTGCCGATTCATCAGGTATTGCCGGGTACTCATACGACTGGTCAAAAGATGCTCCTCCTGAATTTATTGAGCCTGTAATAAAAAAACTAAAGACAGATTCCGTTTTGGTATATGAACCTGAAGAGGATGGTCTATGGTATCTGGGTGTAAGGGTGTGCGATTATGCAGGAAACTGGTCAGATATTGTAACTATATCTTATGAAAGAGATATCGTTCCTCCATCGAGTCCTGTTTTTGATATATTGGATCTGGATGCCGAAGGCTTTTTAAAATCCAATACATTTAATATCTCGTGGAAGGCTCCTGAGTTCGACATAGACGGTAAATATGAAAGTGCAATAACCGGATATGTTTGGAGCCTTTCATATATAGGCAGTATAGAAAAATTTAAATCATATTTAAAGAATTTATCTTTTATTGATGATGAGGGTATACAAAACCTTTTGACAGATAATTTAAAGGCAAAGATAAATACTTCTGCATTAAATACCACTGAGCCTAAAAGAGAATTTATAAATTATGAAAACGGTTTATATGCTTTAAGTGTTTCTGCTGTAGATTCTTTTGGAAATGTCGGTATTCCGGCAGTCAAGTATTTTGCTTTAAATAAATATATTCCGTATACTTATGTTGCAGATATAAATGCAGAACAATCAATTGACGGTTCTATATCTATTTCAATAATCGGTAAAGGATTTTCGGCTGAGGGAAAGATTAGTCAGATATACATAGACAAGGATGGACTTGCTCCTTATGATCTTACGATAGAATCGGACAATTTTTCTATACTGACGGATCAACTTATTTCCGGTATTAAACTTGATTATTTGGATCCCGGGAAATATTATATAGGTCTAATGCATTCAAAGAGGGGATTGTATTTTGCAAAAAATACTATTTCCTTTGACGAGATTGGAAATATCAAATTAGGGGATTACAGTAAGTCTTATACTTATAATTGGCTTCTCAGTGCTGCCGATTATGATGTTTCCGATTATATTTTAATTATTTTTTTACTTTTATTTATTGTATTTATTATTATTTTTTCAATATCAGGTCTTATTCATTCGGCAAAAGAAGCTATAAAAATAAAAAATGAAGTAACTGTCTTATTGAGCGGAGGTGCTATGACATTCGGAAAAGAAAAGAAACTATCTGCATTAAAAGTTAGAGGTATGGGATTAAGATTAAAGTTTATTTTATTTACAACTACTTTAGTAATATCCGTTATTTTAACCTTAGCTCTTCCTCTAGGTTTTAGATTTTCTGAAACTCAGGAAAGACTGCTGGCTGAAGGCTTGGCTTCAAATACTCAAGTTTTGCTTGAAAGTTTGACATCGGGTGCTAAAGCTTATCTTCCGTCAAAAAATGTATTGGAATTGAGCCTTTTGCCTTCTCAAGTTTCGGCTCTTAAAGAGGCTGATTTTGCAACAATAACGGGCTTCCATATTGATAACAAAAAGGTAAGTTATAATTTTGTTTGGGCATCTAATGATAATGACATTGAATCCAAAATCGATACCCACGAATTTATTGTAGGTGAATCGGAATTGTCCTTACCTGATCTGGAACCAGTATATCAAAATCTCGATAAGATAGATCAAGAAGCCCGTGAAAAAGTCGGAGAACTTGCAGCAGAAATTCAATCTTTAACAAATACGGCTATGGAAATGGCTTTAAACACGGATAAGAAATCTACAGAAAGGCGAAATGAAATTCAAGCTGCAATAAATCAGATGGGAGAAAAACTTAATTCGGAATTAAATCGTCTAAGTATAAAAGGTGCCGGTTCTTATCCTGAATTTAACTCAAAAAAATTATCCAGAGATGTTACAAAGTATCTTTTTTATAAGCCCGTACTTTACAGACAAACAGGAGATAAATCGAACTTTATTCATGGTATGGTTTATGTTCAGGTTTCTACAAAAGGATTGATTGAACAAATTGATGAAGCCGCTGCTGAGCTGTATAAAATTATATTATTGATTTCATTGGCTGCTCTTGCAGCAGGTATAGCCGGTGCTTATATCTTGTCTTCAATTATTACGGCTCCTATAAAAAAACTTGTAAGACATGTTGCTATGATTTCAGCTACCGAAGACAAGGAGCTCCTTGCCGGTAAAGATGTTAAAATTAAAAGAAAGGATGAGATAGGAGTTTTAGGAACAACCATAAATGAAATGACAAACGGTCTTGTGGAGGCAGCTGCAGCTTCAAAGGATTTGACTATGGGTAAAGAAATTCAAAAAATGTTTTTACCCCTCGATTTAGATGAAACAGGAAGAAAGCTTACATCAGGAAAGACTATAGATGATAATGTAGAATTCTTCGGCTACTATGAAGGAGCCCGTGGCGTTTCCGGAGACTATTTCGACTATATAAAACTGGACGACAGATACTATGCAATTATAAAGTGCGATGTTGCAGGTAAGGGAGTTCCTGCCGCTCTTATAATGGTCGAGGTTGCAACTCTTTTCTTGGACTACTTTAGAGACTGGAGCTATAAAAAGCAGGGACTAAAAATAGATCAGGTTGTATCACGAATAAACGATCTACTGGAATCCAGAGGCTTTAAGGGACGCTTTGCAGCCTTTACCCTTTGTATTATGGATTCTATAAGCGGTAATGTTCATTTTTGTAATGCAGGAGATAATATTATAAATATTTATGATGCAGCCTCAAAGAAAATGAAAGAGGTTGTTTTGACCGAGGTTTCTGCTGCAGGAGTTTTTCCGACTTTTATGATAGATATGAAAGGCGGCTTTAAAGTTGAAACCGTTAAATTAAATTCCGGAGATGTTCTATTCCTTTATACTGACGGTATTGAAGAAGCTAAACGCTTGTTTAGGAATTCCAAACTGGAGCCTATTTTATGCGAAGAGCCCGGACTTGAAAAAGATGCCGAACATGAAACTCATAGTGTCGGTCAGGACGGAGAAGAGTTGGGTAAGCCCCGTGTATGTGAAATCATCGAAAGTATCTTTTCTCGAAGTTCTTTTAGCTTAAAAAAATGGCATAACCCGATTGAAAATGAACAATTTGATTTTGATTTTACAAACCTTGAGGGCACAATTGAAGATGCGGTTATAGGTCTTGTTTCTGTCGAAAAAATATTCCGAATGTATCAGGATCCTAAGGCAACCGATAGGGATATGGTTCAGGTAGATAAAAAAATAGATTTATTTTTAAATAAACATTTTAGGCAATATCAAACTTATTGCGGAAACCGTGTACCTAACACAAGTTATAACGAGTATCTTTATTATACAAATGTACGGGAAGATCAGCAATATGACGATTTAACTATTTTGGGAATTAAGAAAAAATAAATGCTCAAAGTACAAAACTTAAGTAAGTATTACGGAAGCAAAAAAGCTCCGGTTGTAGGATGTAAAAATATTTCGTTTGAATTAAAACCGGGAGAGATAACTTCGCTTTTGGGTTTAAACGGTGCCGGTAAAAGCAGTATTATAAACTGTATATCAGGTTATTATACTCCGGATGAAGGAGATGCTTTTATAGACTCGTACTCCATATTAACCGATGAACTTGAAGCAAAAAAGCTTCTAGGTATTCTATATGAACAAAATCCCCTTTATTTGAATATGACGGTCTATGACTTTTTATATTTCGCCGGTCAAATGCACGGAATAGAAAAAGATAAATTGGATGCTGCTTTAAATGAGGCAATCGATTTTTGTGAA
Source organism: Treponema denticola (assembly GCF_024400535.1). Taxonomy (NCBI): domain Bacteria; kingdom Pseudomonadati; phylum Spirochaetota; class Spirochaetia; order Treponematales; family Treponemataceae; genus Treponema; species Treponema denticola. The sequence continues at coordinate 2,021,107 of NZ_CP038800.1, read as the reverse complement.
ATAGATGAAGTAAAAAATCACTTAATTAAAAGTTTATCCAAGGGTTTTAAGCAGCGTGTAGGACTGGCTCAAGCTGTTTTACATAATCCTCCGTTAATTATTTTAGATGAGCCTGCTTCAGGTTTTGATTCGGTGCAGGTAAAAGATTTTGAAAAAAAAATATTGCATATTGCAAAGGAAAAAACAATTTTAATATGCACTCATGATTTAAGGCAGGCTGCAGAGCTTTGCTCCAATCATATTTTGCTCAATAAAGGAGAAATAATAGCCTCAGGAAATCTTTTAGAAATAAAAGATCAACTGGCAGCTGAAGGCTGCGAGTTTGATTCGGAAATAAATTATACCATATTGGAAAAAGCTTTTGAATTTTTTGCAGGGATAAACAAAAATGAATTTAGAAAAAACGAATAAAAATCTTATTTTTTTTATTGCAAAAAAAGAATTTAAGATGATGTATAAAAGTTCATCCTTTTATGCTGCTTCTCTTTTTTTTCTGGCCGGTGCGGCTATTGCCTTTATAGGTTCCGATTCGTGGTTTAATGCAGGTTTGTCGGATCTAAAAACCTTTTTTTTAAATATGCCTCTTTTATTTTGTGTTGTGATCCCGATGCTGACGATGAGTTCGTGGAGTGATGAAAAAAAACAATTTACCGATAAGTTTTTATTTTCCCTGCCCGTTTCAATCCGTTATATTGTACTGGGGAAATATTTAAGCCTTATTTTAATATGGTCCATTATGCTCGTATTAAGCTTGGTAATACCTCTTTCCGTTTTTTCATTGGCTTATTTCGATTCCGGCTCTTTTTTTGTTTCTTATATTTCTATTTTTTTATTCGGTGCGGGTATTATTTCGATCTCTCTTGGCCTTTCGGCTGTAAGCAGTAAACCTGAAATTAATTTTTTGTTTTCGTTTTTGACGGTTTTATTTTTTACAATTATTTATCCTTTGACAAAAAATTTAAATCTTCCCTTATTTCTGAATAAGATTATCGCTTATCTTTCTTTTAGCGCTCATTTTGAATCGGCTGCACGAGGGCTTTTTGATTCCCGCGACATTATCTTCTATTTAATTTTAGTCGTCTTAGGAATTGAGCTTAATGTTTTTATTTTAACACAACAAAGGAATGTAAGATGAAAAAAGAATATAAGTTTCAATTTTTGCTTTTTGTTTTGATGCTTATTTTAATTTCTCTTGTTTCTTCAAAAATATATTTTAGACTTGATACTACAAAGGAAAAAAAATACACCCTGTCAAATTATACAAAAGAATTATTGACAAATCTTGAAAGCTCCGTAAAGGTAACTTGGTTTAAAAGTTCAAATGTAGATAGTTTTTTCCCTTCATTAAAATATTTAAACGATATGCTTTCAGAGTATAAATTATATTCCAAGGGAAATTTTGATGTTGTAATAAAAGATACTGCAAGCCTTTCATCGGATGCTATAAGCAAGATAGGGCTGGTTCCCCGTGAAATAGAAGCTCAAGACAATTCCGTAAAGATAATTCATAAGCTCTACTCCGGTCTTATGATAGAATATATGGGACAAACAAGAATTATACCCTTTATTGATGATATTGATACCTTAGAGTATGACCTTGCAAGATTTATTTTAAGTATGAGGTCTGATGCTTTAGGAAATACCCAAGCGGGAACGATTTTTCTTATTGCGGATCCTGCCTTGCTTGAAACAGATTATTCTTATGTAATTCCTTGGCTTGAATATGCAGGTTTTAATGTTTTACCTTTGGAATTGCCTGCAAGCAATATACCTGCCGAATTTCCTCTTTTGGTTATAGGTTCGGATTATATAGATTATTCTTCCGCTGCTGCGATAGATATGTTTTTACAAAAAGAGGGCAGGGCTGTTTTTTTTGTTTCAGGGAATAAGGTCGATGTAAAAGGTTCTTGGAAAGCTAAGCCTAAGGTAAAAGATTTTCTATTGGATGTGCTTTCTCATCACGGCTTTTATATAAATGCCGATATGGCCTTGGATTTAATAAATAACTTCCGCATTACGATGGCTCAAGCTGATAACAAAGGTACAAAATTAATTAATTATCCTTTTTGGATTCAGTTTCCTTTAAGCGGTATTAACCTAAGTCATCCAATATTTGCAGCATACAGGCCTTTGATTTCTTTTTGGCCTTCTTCAATCGATTTGGATTTAAATAAAAATGCAGAGCTTGTTCCTTATGTACTTACAGGTCAAAACTCCTTGACGGTTTTTGATTCTTACAGCACCGATCCTCTTGAAAATCATTTTAAAAAATTTGAGGATGCATCTTTTAAGCCTTCGGTAATTGCTGCAGGGCAAACAAAACCTTCCCGTATCTTGGTTATAAGCGATGAGTATATGATAAGCAGGGCAATAGATTATACCGGTTCCACATACAATATGGATTTTATGGTAAACTGTTTGGAATATGTTTCTTTAAAGGATAATCTCCTTTTGTTAAAAATTAAAAAACATTCTCCTCCTCCCTTTAAACAATTTGAAGATAGAGAAAAAATGACAAGCCTTGTATTTAGGGCAAGATTAATTTCTATTATATTTCTTCCTCTTTCTGTTTTTATTTTGGGGCTTTACATGTTTATAAAACAAAGGAGATCAAGGTGAAAAGTTTTTTTAAATTAAAAAAATATACTCAAGCTTTGATTTTTGCAAATAGTTTTTTTCTCTTAAGTTTGATTTTTGTAAGTATTCCAAAAAATGAAGCAAATGTTTTTAACACTTCACTTGTATCAAGACAAAATATAGAAAACATAGATGAAATTGTTTTTACTATTCCCGATAATTCCCTTCCTCCGCGTTTTAACGAGTTAAGGCTTATCAAAAAAAAGGATAAGTTTGTTTTGAGTACTCAATCTGGAGAATATAAGGTTCAACCGGCCTTAATAGAAAGGCTCTTTTCCATTTTAAGTACTAAACAAAATTTTAGGTTTGTAAGCGATGATATAAAACAATATATTAATTTTGGATTGGATGAAGATCATGCTGCCCGCCTACAGCTATTGCGTTCCGATAAAACCATAATGGGCGATTTCGTTTTCGGGAAGAACGATACTTTGGGTATCAACCGCTATGTCCGAATAGATGCCCGCACAAAAATTTTTATTATGCCGGATGTCCTAGCTTCTTTTTTAACCGTAAACAATAACTTTTGGCTTGACCTGCAAATTTATAAATACAAATTTGAAAATAACTCAATTCAGCTTATCGAAAAAAACAAACAGCTTATCTCCCGTTCGGATAAACATAAAGAAAAATTCGGCGAGTTGGAAACATTTTTAAAACAATTTTCATGTATAGATATTTTTCCTGCATTTCCGATTACCAATTCGGAAACTCAAGAGCTTAATTTAATTTTAGGTACGGGAGAAAAAATAGAGATTCTTCTTACGCCGATGGAAAGCGGCGATTTTATTTTGTTTGATTCCGCTTCCAATAATTCTTATGTTATAAGCGGATACACAAAACGCCGCATAGATTCCATCTTAAATTCTATTTTTGAAGATTCTAAAAACTGATGCCGTTGATTGCCGTCTCGTTTAGAAGTTTTTCGATATTGTTTATACAAAGCTCCAAATAGTTTTCAGGCACAGGTGATTTTTTCCAAGGATGGGTTAAGGCACTGGAGCTGTTTATTCTTATGAGGGCTAAATCGCAGCCGGAATTTTTAAGAACCTCCATTACCGTTTTAGCATCTCCTCCTTGGGAGCCGACTCCCGGAATCAGCATGGGAACCTCTCCTGCTTGGGCGTAAATACCCGAAATTATTTTTAATTCTTCCATTCCCGTCGCTCCGACAACGGCTCCCGTTCCCGGAAATTCCTTCGCATAAAAAGCAATCTTTTTTGCAACCTCGATATAAAGCTCCGGATTATTTTTACCGTCATAATCGGTTTTAAGATTTTGAAAATCCTTTGCTCCGGGATTGCTGGTTCGGTTTAAAATATAAGCCCCCTTATCCGAATATTTTTCCGAAATAAATGGCAGAATAGAATCGCTTCCCATGTAGGGGCTGACCGTTACCGCATCCGCTTTCCAGCAGTCAAAGGCTTCGATGGCATAGTTAAGACTGGATCGGGCAATATCGCCCCGCTTTGAATCGAGGATTACAGGAATGTCGGGAAAGTGTTTTTCGATTAGGGATAAAATTTCTGCGAGGCTTTCGGAGCCCGAAAAATCCTTTTCCCTGGGCTTATCAAGGGCCGAATAGTAACCTATATTCGGTTTAAAAGCTGCGGGAACCAAATTCTTTTCCTGCATCTTATCTAAAAGCTCTTTAAAAAAGCTTACAAGATTGTCCTTTACCATTCCGGTTTTATTCGGGATAGCTTCAAAAATAGGGTCTAAGCCCATACATGCACAGTTATTCGTTTTTTTTGCTGAAGTTTTTAATAAGTCGATGTAGTTCATATTGGCGGTAAGTTTAGCCTAAAACGGAAGATATGTCAATTATCATTGAGCTATAGATTTTTTTTTGCTTATTTATTATACTTAAGAGATTATGTTAATTACTTTTAAAGAATTGGGACTTGACGATATAGTCCTGCAAGCAGTTGAAGCCAAAGGTTTTGAAGAACCTACTCCTATTCAGGTTTTGGCTATTCCCCGCCTTCTTTCAGGAGAAGCAAATGTTATCGCTAAGGCTCGGACAGGAACGGGAAAGACGGCAGCCTTCGGCCTTCCCCTTGTGCAGGAGCTGCGTTCAAACACCGGAAGGGTGAGAGCCCTTATTTTGGTTCCTACCAGAGAGCTGGCCGTTCAAGTTGCCGGCGAACTTGAATCTTTTAGAATCGAAGAATATCCCCGTATCGCAACCGTTTACGGAGGAGCGGCGATAGGCCCTCAACTTAGAAGCCTAAAAACCGGCGTCGAAATTGTTGTAGGAACTCCCGGCCGCATAATGGATCATCTTGAACGGGGCTCCCTAAAAATCGAAGATATAGAATATTTTATTTTGGATGAAGCCGATGAGATGCTTAACATGGGCTTTATCGAAGACATAGAAAATATCTTTTCAAAGGCAAATCCTGAAGCCCGTGTTTTAATGTTTTCGGCGACGATGCCCAAGCAGATACTGAGCATAGCTTCCGACTTTATGGGCGACTATGAAATTGTCGAAGAAGAACCTCAAGAAGAAAGAGCATCTTTAACGGAACAATTTTTTTGGGTTGTAAGGGAAGGGGATAAAACCGAAGCCCTTGTCCGTCTTATAGATACAAGCCCTAACTTTTACGGCCTCGTATTTTGCCAAACAAAAATCGATGCCGATGATGTTGCAAAGGAACTTGACGAAAGGCACTACGAAGCTGCCGCCCTCCACGGGGATATTCCTCAAAGTCAAAGGGAAAAAATATTGGAACGCTTTAGATCTAAAAAGACCCGCATTCTTGTTGCAACCGATGTTGCCGCAAGGGGTATAGACATCGAGGGTATTTCCCATGTTGTAAACTATGCAATTCCTTATGACGGGCCGACTTATACCCACCGTATAGGAAGAACGGGACGGGCCGGAGCGGCAGGAGTTGCCGTCAGCTTTGTACGCCCGAACGAGGTAAAAAGAATAGAGTACCTGCGCAAACATGCCCGCGGAGAATTAAAAGAAGGCAAAATTCCTTCAATCGAACAAGTCATCGAAATCAAGCGTACCCGTATCTTAAAAGAAACGGCTGCCCAAATCGAAAAACGCATTAGCGAAGAAAAACCCGAACAGGGCTTTGCTGCCTTTGCAAATAAACTTGTAGAATATGGAGATGCCCAAACAGTTCTCTCCTTTATTCTTCAAATGCAATACGGCTCGTTTTTATCGCCTGCTCATTATAAAACAATCAAGCCTGTGCGTTCCGAAGGGAGGGCACGAAAATCGGATGACGATTCTTTGCGTCTTTATATAGGTGTGGGCCGAAAAGACGGTATCACAAAGCGAAAACTTGCCGAAATGCTAAGCCGTCTTCTTTCAATCCCCGAACGGCTTGTAGATGACATAGAGGTTATGGATAAATTTTCTCTCGCTACAATGCCTAAAAATGCTGCAAATGATGCTCTGCGCCTCTGTAAAAAGAAAAGGGGCTTACCTCATATGCATATTGATGTAAAAAGTGAGGCTCCGGCTAATTACGGTTCTATCGGTAAGGGTAAAAGAGGGCAAAAACGGAAAAACGGAACACAAAGGAAAAAAGAAGGTTTGAGCTCCGCCTCAAAATATAAGCGTAAATAGTTTAAATTTTTACTTTTTACTTGACAATATTCTATTTTTTACGGTATAATCTGGGGTACGGGAGTTATTTTTATGAGTGTTATAAAGGGAATTGTGCGGGATAAAAACAAACAGCCTGTCAGTCATGCTAAAGTTGCTCTTTTAACGGAAAGGTTTGAAGTTATCATCAGCGGTGAAGCTGATGAGTCCGGCTGTTTTTGTCTGGAAGCTGATGCTAAAAGGTATCCTTTCTTTATAGCTTCAAAAGGTTTTAATGAAAAATTTCTTGATTTTTGGGGTTATAATATAGATTTAAGGCATGACCTTGAGATAAACCCTATTCTTGGTAAAATAGAAATTTTTAGTTTGATATTTTTTCCTTCTCTAGATGCAGATAAGACTATGATGATTTATTTTAGGCCGATGAGTCTAAAGCTGCTTGTAGGCAAGGAAAAAGTAATTGCGCCTGAGCTCGGCACCGATGATATAACCGTTTCCGTCAACGGGGACTTTTATGAAATTGTTACTATGAGGGTTATAAGTGAAACGGTTAATAAAGGGGTTGAACCTATAAGGGCCTATGCCTTAAAAATAAGTCTGGATGGTATAGAATTTGACGGAAAAAATAAACTCGAAATAAGCATTATAAAAAATGAATGTTGCGGTGAGGCTGTTCTATTTTTCTAAATGTAGGCTTTAAATAAAAGTGTATGATAGATTCCCATGTCCATCTTAGAGACGGCCTTTTATCCGATAAGGAAACTATAGCCCATGCCTTGACCTTAGCCTGCCCCGCAGGTTTTACAGCCTTTTTTGATATGCCGAATACCAATCCTCCTCTTACAAATGCAGACTCTATTTTAGAGCGTTTTGCCCTTGCAGAAAAATCTATAAAGCAGGCCGGCCTTTCTGCCTTTTACGGTATTTACGGCGGTCTTACTTCAGATATTTCTCAAATAGAAAAAATGGTTTTATTCTATAAAGAATACTTTCCTAAAATAGTAGGTTTTAAGATGTTTGCAGGTCATTCCACCGGAAACATGGGTATAGTTGAAAAAGAAGACCAAAGGAAGGTCTATGCCGCTCTTAAAAAATTCGATTACAGGGGTATTCTTGCCGTTCATTGCGAAAAAGAAAACCTTATGAATAATTCGATCTTCGATATTGAAAATCCTATCACTCACAGCCTTGCCCGCCCGCCTGTTGCCGAAACGGAGTCCATAAAGGATCAGATTGAGCTTATGCAAAGCGAGGGTTTTAAGGGACATCTTCATGTCTGTCACATAAGCACAAAAGAGGGAATAAGGCTTGTTGCCGAGGCAAAAAAAAGCGGTATTAATATTTCGTGCGGAGCTACGGCTCATCACGCCCTATTAAACATTGATTCTTATAAAAAGTCCGGTATCTTTGTAAAAATGAACCCTCCCTTGCGTGAAAAAGAGGAGCAAGAAGCCGTTTTTAATGCCCTCATTTCAGGCGGGATTGACTGGATCGAAAGCGACCACGCTCCCCACACATATGAAGATAAGAAAAAAGGCGCTTCCGGTATTCCGGGCTTTGCCGGTTCTCTGATTCTTTTAAAAGAACTGCGCAAGGCCGGCTGCTCCGAAAAAAGACTGGACGAACTTTGCGGTAAGGCCGTAAACCGTATTTTTAAACTTGATTTGCCTTATAAAGTTCCCTCAAACACCGAAATCGATGCATCCCTCCCAAGTTTAAGATCCGGCTACCCCTTCGATGCCTTTGAATTTTTTGTATAGATGATCAGCACGGAAAGCAAATCAGGAGGAAATAAATGAATACTATAGTAACTATGACATTAGATGATTTAAAGAAAACTCCGCTCACCGAAGAAGAAAAAAAAAACTATCCGAAAGGCAAAGTCTATACCTACTGATGACTGCCCCAAACAATCTAAAGAGGAGCTTGCTAAATTCAGGCCATGGTATGAAATACATCAAAAAAGTGAAACTAGTATTAAAATAGATGCTGATGTATTGGAATGGTTTAAATCTCAAGGTAAAGGCTATAAAACAAAAATCAATTCTGTTTTACGCTCTTATGCATTCGGTTAAATTCGAAGTTTTACAATTTTCCCAATTTTTTCTTAATTTTTTAACATAAATTATTGAAATTTTTCTTAATTTTGCTTGGTATTTTAGTTTTTTTGATGTATAATGGAAGAACAAATGATGCAGAATAAACCGATAATAATTTTAATGGTGTCTTTGGAAGGAGGGGTATTATGAAAAAGAAAATCTTATTTGTTTTAGCTTTAGCCGCTGTATTGTCGGCATGTAAGATGAAACTATCCGAAAATACCGGAACGGTAGTTATTGATTTTGGAGGTAATGAAAGGGCTGTCGATTCAAACGGCTTACCCATTATAAAAGATGCTGCAATGAGTTTGGAGATAATTTCTTCCAATGGTTCAGAAAAAAAAGAATTTGCAGCCGGTCAAGAAAAAACATGGAGCGGCTCCTTTCCTATAGGTGAAAAGCTTACCATAAAGGTAAGTCTAAGCACCGCTTCTGCAGAATGGAAAGGCTATGCCGAGCACACCGTTACTTCCGGCACCAATCCCGTCAGCGTTAAACTTAAAAAAAGCGCTGCGGTCTTACACAACCTGCTTTTCGGTACCGATAAGCTGCATGGACAAGATGTACATGTAGGCGGCCCCCATGCTCCATACACACTGACGCTGAAAATAGGTTCAAAGGAAGTAAAGAAAGAACACATTATGTATTATAACTTTTGCCGCGACAATAAGGCGAGAATCTATCTTGCATACAACACCGGTAACCAGTGGGATATTGAACGTTACAAAAGCGAGGGTGATAAGGACGATAAAAGCTTTGACGGTTTCATGGGCGTTTCTCCGCTGATTCTCGCAAGCGACCATGCAACAGGTAAAGTCTACATTGCTGCAGAAATTTCCAGCGGTTCCAGCGGGAATATGAAGCTTTATAGAATAAACGAAGCCGGCGGCTCGCCTATAGAATTGACGGGAGCGTCTCTCGGGCATCTAACCGGCTATGCCGTATATAATAATGTACTCATCGCCTCAGGCTATGGAATGGGAGGTCCGGAATTAAAAATGTACCGCATAACCGAAGATACCGTTTCCGAAATTACGCTTTCCGTTCAGCCCAATTTACGCGAAGATACCAAGATTACATTAGAGGCGTTGGCGGGGTGGTTACATGGGACGATAAACGACCTTTACATGACTAAAGATGCCTTGTACTTGCTTTTTTCCGCTTTTGGCAATCACAGTAGCGACTCTTACTCCTTAGGAGGTATTGTCAAATACTCATATTCGGCTGACGGTACAACCGCTTCGATAAGCACTCCTGTCCGCATCGGTATTGCAAATGAGCATACTTCTGACGGAAACGGTATTTACCCTACCGATGAAAGCAACTTCTACGGCCCCGTAAAGGTAATCGGTTTTGATGAAGAAAACCTCTACATAGCCGATGACGGCATAAAGTTTGAGTTTCAAAAAGGAAAGCCCCGTATTACCGCAAACAAAAACCGCATTGCAAAGCTTAATAAAGGAACCAATGTGTTTACCTTTAATGATGCCCCAAGCGGGATTACTTGGCTGGGCGAAGATCCTGTATGGGCAGGTGTAAGTACAAAGACCCTTGTCTGGAAAAAGAATAGCGTGATATATAGCCTTGCAGTGGGCGGTGTTAGCTATTATCAATTGACTCAACCTGATGGAACTCCTTCACCGGATAATCTTCTTAAACTGAATTCAAGCGGAGCATCTCCAGATCAAATGCTGTACTTTACCGATGTGTTTTGTTTTGACGAAGCCGGCAACCTTTACATAGTGCAAGAGGACGTGTACAACCCCTATATATGCCGTTTTAAGCTAAACGATAACGGCAGCTATGATAGTGTCCCTGAAAGAACCTCTTCACAGGTAGCCTCAGTCGGTCAATCGCCGGTTGCCATTGCCGTTGACATATCGGGAGCTGTAAAAAAATCGGCAGATAAACCGGTAAATGCCTTGTATTGCAGTTATGATAACGGTAATCAATCCTATATCAAACGGCTTACATGGGCGAAGAATGCTGCATTTTCTTCTGCTGCGGATGATGCTAGTTTTGCCGTAGGCGGTACTCTTGAAGGGCCGCAAGATACTACTACCGGTAGCGTTAAAGCAGAAATACGCTTTACCGCGCTTGCAGCCGATAAAAACGGCTTCTATGTGGGGGAAACCTTTAAAGAAAAAGAGACAAATACTAAAAAGCATATCATCAGGGTTAAAAAATATGCACATAATACTACCGGTTATGGCACACCCGAAAGCACTATTGGAGTTGTTCCCGAAACCGTCTACTATAGTGCTACACCAAGCGGTACAGTATTTTCACTTTCTGAAAACATGAATGCCCTTTTCATTCAGGACGGTATTTTGTACGGCGTAACCGCCAAAGAGTTCAAAAATGAATATGATTCCGATAATCACTCTCAAAAGGCATCCATTTCCGGCAAGCTATGGAAGATAGGCAAAACCGATGCCGCGTTTACCACGGATACTTTAAAATGCCTGCACTCCTCAGCGCCTAATCATTTGCCCGGAAGCGATGATGAAAGAAAAGAGGGCGGGAAGTTTGCCCCCTATCGGTTTATTGCAGTCAAGCCTAAAAAACTGGTTATCGCCTCTGACGGTTTCTACGGCTATGTAGAAAACTCCACTCCCCCTAGCAGAAAAATTAAGCAGTACAACTTTATCTGGACATTTGAGCTTAAAGCCGACGGTTCAACCGGCGATTCTGAATCCGATGATAAGGAAAATGATATTTCATTCTCAAAAGAATTAAAGAATCAGTCCGGCTTTCCTTGGGAATAATGGCGCCTCTTATCAGTCTTTCCGTTCCGGTATACGGAACGGAAAGCTCCCTTCCGGCCTTGCTAGACAGTGTTTTAGAGCAAGGCCTATTACTTGGTTCCGTGAATGACAGCCTGATTTTTAATCCAAAAAAAACTTTGAGCTCTTTGCGTCCGCTGAGGTTAAATAAAAAAGATAGAACCTCTTATCAGGCCGGCTGCCCCCTTATCGAAATTCTTATTGTAAACGACGGCAGCCCCGCCGGCGGCTCCCTGCCTAAAATTCTTAAACCCTATAAAAAGAAATTCAAGGCTATAGGCGTTCCCCTTATTCTTTTGGAACACTCTAAAAATCTTGGACTGGTTGAAGCCCGCCGCACTGCCGTACAAGCTGCCTCCGGTACCTACCTCTGCTTTGCGGATTCCGATGACACCCTTCCGCCGAATGCTCTTTTGCATTTGTACAATGGACTGCTTGCTTCAGGTACCGGTTCCCTTGCGGATGCCGCCGATATCATCCACGGTAAGGCGGAGTACAAGACTGACTTTTCCGATGAGGAAGCCCCGCTTTACAAAGAAGCCTCCCTTGCCGAAATGGAAGAAAATATAAAAAAGGTTCATACCGGGCTTTTGGAAGGAGATGAACTTCTAAATCCTTTTTTACTAAAAGGAGAGCTATCAAGTTTTTTATGGGCAAAACTTTTTCGTACCGAGGCGGTTAAGGCTGCTTTTGCAGATATTCCTCACACATTTTGCACGATGGGCGAAGACTTTCTTATTTACTTCTTTATCCTGCTCCATGCCCGCTCCTATTTCGGAATAGAATACACCGTGTATAACTATCATATAGGCACGGGCATAAGCTCCAACCTAGAAATAAAAGACCTCGCCCGCTGGGAACGGGCTTGCACGGCAGCCTCTGTCTTTGCGGTAATCTTTTCCTATCTTGAGAAACACCCTTTTAGTTCCCCAAATGCCGAAAAACTTACTTCTGCTCTGCAAAACCGCTGTAAAATAGCCTTGCTTCAAAACCTCCGCCACTTAAAGCGTGTTATTCCCTCCCTCCGCGATGAAGCCTACGCCATCCTCTGCGATTACTGGGGAGAGGAGTATGTAAACGCTGCGGAAAAAAGCATGAAAAATAAATGATGCAAAATAAATTGCGGCTAAACTCGAAATTTCCCAATTTTTTCTTAATTTTGCTTGGTATTTTAGTTTTTTTGATGTATAATGGATGAACGAAGTATGAATAATGCGAAATAAACCGCGGATAGGAGAAGTATTATGAAAAAGAAAATCTTATTTATTTTAGCTTTAGCCGCTGTTTTGCTGTCGGCATGTAAGATGAAATTATCCGAAAATACCGGAACGGTAATTATTGATTTTGGAAGTAATGAAAGAGCAGTCGATACAAACGGCTTACCCGTTATAAAGGATGCTGCGATAAGCTTGGAAATAATTTCTTCCAATGTTTCAGAAAAAATAGACTTTGCAGCCGGTCAAGAAAAGACATGGAGCGGCTCCTTTCCCGTCGGCGAAAGAATCGGCATAAAAGTTACGATAAGTACCGCTTCTGCAGTGTGGAAGGGCTATGCTGAGCATACAGTTACTTCCGGTACCAATCCCGTCAGCGTTAAGCTTAAAAAAGCCGCCGCCGCACTAAACAGCCTGCTGTTCGGTACTAATAAGCCTTATACAAGCAGTGTAAATGATTACACATTCACGTTGAAAATAGGTTCAAAGGAAGTAAAGAAAGAGCGCATTAACTATCATAACTTTTGCCGCGACAATAAGGGCAGAACCTATCTTGTATACAACACCGGCAACCGGTGGAATATTGAACGTTACACAAGCGAGGGCGGCTATGATAAAACCTTTTCCGTTCCTAACAATACCAGTATAGGAATACTTGCAAGCGACCATGCAACAGGTGCGGTATATGCTCTTGTCAGTAATTCGAGTGCCCCATATCCGAATGTGTGCAGAATAAAGGAAGACGGCAGTTTTGAAGAAATTACCCTTGGAGAGAGTAAATACATAGGAAACATTGCGGTATATAATGATATATTGATTGCATACATTAACAACAGGAAACTTAGCAGCTTTAAGATAAGCGGCAACAAAGCTGAAAAGCTTAAAGACTACGCTTTAAATGATGACCAAAAGATTGAGTTGCAAAATCAGGGTACTTCCACCACTGAACACAGTGAAATAAAAGACCTCTACATGACAGAGAATAGCCTCTATGTGCTTTTTTCTACATATCAAACCTCTTGGAAATACTTTTCCTTAGGCGGTATTGTCAAATATTCTTATAATCCGGCTGACGGCACAATAAGCAATCCTGTCCGTATCGGCATTGCAGATTCCCATACTGCACAAAACGGTATTTACCCTACCGATGAAAGCAACTTCTACGGCCCCGTAAAGGTAATCGGCTTTGATGAAGAAAACCTCTACATAGCCGATGACGGCGTAAAATTTGAGTTTCAAAAAGGAAAGCCCCGTATTACCGCAAACAAAAACCGCATCGCTGCCCTTAAAAAAGAAGACGATACGCTTACCTTTACCGATGCCCCTTCGGGGATTACCTGGATGGGCGAAAATCCTGTATGGACAGGTGTAAGTACAAAGACCATCGTCTGGACAAAGAGTAGCACTGGGCATGGTTTCGACTATTATCAGCTTGATTCATACAATACTGTGCCCGCGACAGGCAATTCGATTGCTGCTTCAGAATCAAGTGACAATCATTTTACCGATGTGTTTTGCTTTGACGAAGCCGGAAACATTTACATAGTAGGATATAGCAGTGGAAACTTCTCTATACACCGCTTTGAGCTGAAAGATGACGGCAGCTATGATAGCAGCGCAACTGTAAGTACTACATTACCAGATAAACCGGTTGCCATTGCCGTTGACATATCGGGAGCTGTAAAAAACTCGGCCGCTCAACCGGTAAACGCCTTGTATTGCAGTTATGATGACAGTGATAAATCATATATCAAACGGCTTACATGGGAGAGGAACGCTCCATTTTTTTCCGTTGTGGCAGACACTAGTTTCGCCGGCAGCAGCAGCGGCACTTTTGGAGGGCCTCAAGATGTTGGCAATAACAAAACACGCTTTACCGCCCTTGCAGCCGATAAAAACGGCTTCTATGTGGGAGAAACCTTTAAAGAAGAAGACCCAACTACTAAAAAGTATGCCATCACGGTTAAAAAATATACACATAATACTACCGGTTATGGCACACCCGAAAGCACTATTGAAGTTGTTCCTGCAACAACTTATAAAAGCTATAGCCCTGGCGCTGACATATTTTCACCTTTTGAAAACCTTACCGATCTCTCCATTCAGGACGGTGTTTTGTACGGCGTAACCGCCAAAGAGTTCAGAAATGACGAGAATGGGGCTGGGGAGCCGCAAAAGGCATCCATTTCCGGCAAGTTATGGAAGATAGGAAAAACCGATACCGCATTTACCGCGGATACTTTAAAACGTCTGCACTCCTCGGAACCCGATCCCTTGCCCGGAAGCGATGCTGAGAGAAAAGAGGGCGGAAAGTTTGCCCCCTACCGTTTTATTGCCGTTATGCCTAAAAAAATGGTTATCGCCTCCGACGGTTTCTACGGCTATGTAGAAAGCCCCACTAGCAGAAAAGCCGACCAGTACAACTTTATCTGGACCTTTGAACTTAAAGCCGACGGTTCAACCGGCGATCCTAACTCTACCGATAAGGGTACGGATGTTTCATTCTCAAAAAGCTTGGACAATGATTCCTATTTTGCTTGGGAATAAGCCTCTTATCAGTCTTTCCGTTCCGGTCTACGGAACGGAAAGCTCCCTTCCTGCGCTGCTGGATAGCGTGTTAGCGCAGGAGCCATTGCCGGCGGATACAAAGGCGGGGGGCTTGCCGGTTGAAGTTATCATCGTAAACGACGGCAGCCCCGCCGGCGGCTCCTTGCCTACAATCCTTAAACCCTATAAAAAGAAATTCAAAGCCGCCGGCATTCCCCTTATTCTCTTAGAACACTCCAAAAATCTCGGACTGGTTGAAGCCCGCCGCACTGCCGTACAAGCCGCCTCCGGCACCTACCTCTGCTTTGCGGATTCCGACGATACCCTTCCGCCGGATGCTCTTTTGCATTTGTACAATGGACTGCTTGCCTCAGGCAATGGTTCCCTTGCGGATGCTGCCGATATCATCCACGGTAGGGCGGAGTGCAAGACCGGCTTTCCCGATGAGGAAGCCCCGCTTTACAAAGAAGCCCCCCTTGCCGAAATGGACGAAAAGATAAAAAAGGTTCATATCGGGCTTTTGGAAGGGGATGAACTTTTAAATCCTTTTTTACTAAAAAGAGAGCTATCAAGTTTTTTATGGGCAAAGCTCTTCCGTACCGAGGCGGTGAAGGCGGCTTTTGCAGATATACCTCACACCTTTTGCACAATGGGAGAAGACCTGCTTATTTACTTTTTTATCCTGCTCCATGCACGCTCCTATTTCGGAATAGAAGACACCGTGTATAGCTATCATATAGGCACGGGCATAAGCTCCAACCAAGAAATAAAAGACCTTGCCCGCTGGGAAAAGGCTTGCACGGCAGCCTCGGTCTTTGCCGTAATCTTTTCGTATCTTGAAGAACACCCCTTGAGCGCCCCCAATGCCGAAAAGCTGACCGCAGCCCTGCAAAACCGCTGTAAAACAGCCTTGCTTCAAAACCTCCGCCACTTAAAGCGTGTTATTCCCTCCCTCCGAGATGAAGCTTACGCCATCCTCTGCAATTACTGGGGCGAGGAGTATGTAAACGCTGCGGAAAAAAGCATGAAAAATAAATGATGCAAAATAAATTGCGGCTAAACTCAAAATTTCCCAATTTTTTCTTAATTTTGCTTGGTATTTTAGTTTTTTTGATGTATAATGAAAGAACGAAGTATGAAATACAATTTGCCGTTTATCATTCGGCATTTCCAACATTTGACCTTCGCCTTTATTATAGGAGGTTTTTTATGAAGAAGACGTTATTTTTTATGTTGATGATACTTGTTTTGATGGTGTCATCCTGTAATTTATTTTTAAAAGAAGAATATGGCGAGCTTATTTTAAGCTTTGACGGAAGCCTTCCCGAAGGAGCCAGAGTCTTGGACTCCTCCAACGGGCTGCCCGATCTTTCGTCTTCGCCTATGAAAATCAATATAATCAGAGAGAATGGCTATACAATAACAAGAGAACTAGGTGCCGAAGAATCTAAGTCTCTGGTTGAACTTATTCCTGTAGGCGAAAAGATAAAGATAATAGTTACTTTAAGCAGTTATCTTGCAGAATGGAAGGGGTATGCCGAGCATACAGTTACGGCAGGACCCAATAAGGTTTATGTAAAGCTGTCTAAAAAGTCGAAAGGTGTTGTCAATCTGTTGTTCTCTATTAAGGGAAAACATCCTTCAGGGAGCAATATCTTATCCTTAAGTACGCAAAACGGTAAAATACTGCTCGATGGAATTATTGTCGGTAAAAAGCCGGTAACGGCACGGGACAAAATCGGCAGAATATATGTACTGTATGAAGATGATTCTTCTACTCATCTTAAACGCTTCGGCGTTGACGGCAATGAGGATGCCGGATTTGAAGCTGCCCTTGCCGCTAAGCTGTCTCCTTTGCTTCCTAATGGGATCAGCGATATTGATAATATAGCGATTGATCAGGACGATAACTATATCTTTTTGTTTAAAGAGAATACCGTCTATTGCTTCAAGGAGAAAGAAGATCATTCGTTTGAATCTTTTGAAAGCGATGACTTCCCGTCTCTGTCGCCACCAGTGCCGAGTTCCAGTGCCGTTGCGGTATATGATGATGTACTGTTTGCTGTGTATAATGATACCTTGTTTGCCTGTAAGTTTGAATTTGAAGATGCGTCCAGTCATTTCGGTGCTAAGCTTTTAAAATTTGAATCGCAGGCAACTAGAAAACCGTTGGCTAAACTTCGCACAGGTAGTGACTTCGGCAATAATCTTACTGAGTGTACCGGACTATTTGCCGACGAGGACGGTGTGTACTGCTTGCTTAAAGAGCAGGAATTGCATCACGGAAAACTATACGCACTTGGTCAGCTCGTATGTTATAAATATTCCGGCAGTACGTTTACCGATAAAACTAAGGTAGGGCTTAATCCTGCTGCTTCAACCGGAGACCCCATCGCCTTTAATGCACAGTATTTTTCCAATCCCGTCGGTTTTATCGGCTACGACGAAGATAATATCTACATTGCGGATGACGGTATTGATATTCAATATGTAAACGAAAATTGGCGGATTATTGGCAATCAAAACCTCATCGCCGCATTCAACCGTAAAACGAACGGCATGTCGTTTTACGATGCGGGTAACGTGACGTGGTTTGCCGAGCATTCCGTATACAAAAAGCCCAATACGAAAATGTTGCTGTGGGAAAAGCAAAGCCCTGCCATGGTTCTTTCCCCCATGAACTATTGGATAAGCACAGACGGAACGGAAGCATTTTCCGCGACGAATAAGCTTTTTGAAGACTCCGTGCAGCCTACCGATGTTTTCTGTTACGACCAGGACGGAAATCTGTATATTTTGTGGAAAGATTCTAATTACAACGTTAGACGCTTTGAGCTGAAAGAAGACGGTTCATATGAGAAGCCGGGTGTAGACTCGGTTTTAACATCCAGTACTGTTTCTGCGATTGCGGTAGATATTTCCAATGGGCAGAACAGTCTGTATTATGCATATAAGAATGGTCATAACGGGCATATACAAAAAAAGAGCTGGTCTTTAGGCGCTCCGTTCAGTACTGCGACACCGATTATGGGGTATGATGTGACGTTTATTGCGTCTGATACTTCCGTTACCGCGCTTGCTGCAAATAAGGACGGGCTGTTTGTCGGCACAAGGACAATGAGCATATCTCCTGCCGGTTATACATTATCGGTAAAGAAATATGACAAGCAGGACGGAGCCGATAAAGGAACGATCGATGTCGGGGCATTCCAACCGACTCCTACCGAACCTAGCGGTCCTACCTATCCCCCGTATACGAAAATTATGAGCGCTATTAACGACTTACAGGTTTTCGACGGTGTGTTGTATGCCGTCACTTCAAAAGAAGAGTACGGTATGAAAAAAACTAGTTTCAATTACAAAGCTGATACCTTTAAAAACAGCGGCAAGCTGTATAAAATCGGCAGTACGAAAGATGGATTCTCCGGCAGTGCCGTCGAATTGGCCAAAAAGGACCCTGTAGGTACGGCAGGGAATGAAGTCGGCTACGGCTTTTATCGCTTTATTGCCGTAAAATACGACGAAGCCGAGCGGATTAGGTTCATCATCGCCTCGGACGGTGCATGGGGTAAAGAGGGACTGGCTAGTCACCCTGATCAGCCTTACTGTAAAAATGCCGACAAGGTATTGGAGTACGATTTGAAAGGCAGTTTACAAGGCGAAGGGAATTCGGGCGGCAGCTTTTCTAAGACGTTACAAGAATCCGGTTTTGAGTGGAACTAAATCGTAGGATGAGTTTTAAAGAACGCTGTGCAGCACGCTTACGGCTTACTGCACAGCATAAGCCGCTCGTCAGCCTCTGTGTTCCCGTGTACGGGACAGAGGGGCTGATCGGGCGGTTTTTAGATAGTATTTTGGTGCAAAAAGATGCGCCGCTTTTTGAAACTATTATTGTAAACGACGGAAGCCCCGGCACAAAAGAACTGCGTAGTATTGTTAAAACATACACAAAGCGGTTTAAGGAGCGGGGGCTGCCGCTCGTGTTTTTGGAACACGGAAAAAATCTCGGTACGCTTGAAGCGCGCCGGACAGCGGTTACTGCGGCATCGGGGAAGTATCTCGCTTTTGCCGACCCCGACGATGAGCTGCCGCCTGCGGCGCTCCGCATCTTGTGCGAAGCCGCCTGTGCCTCCGGTGCGGATATTGTGCACGGCAGCATTGCCGTATTCGGTACGGAGAACGAACCCGAAGCGCGCATTGCGGGCTTTGCACGAAAAGCGGCGCATGTACATCAGGGAACGCTTACCGGTGATGAGATTCTCCGCGGTTTTTTTATCGAGCATCTCTATGCCGGTTTTTTATGCGGCAAGCTTTTTAAAACAGCCCTTGTTCAAAAAGCGTATGGCGAAATTCCGTTTACCTATTGTACGATGGCGGAAGATATGCTTCTCTATTTTTTTATAGCCTTATATGCCGCTAAATACTTAGGCATACCCGATACCGTGTACAAGTACCGTATCAATACAGGCCTTACTTCCCGCCGCCAAATCACCGGTCTTACCGGATGGCAAAAAGTGTGCTCGGCCGCTTCGGTTTTTACCATTATTTTTTCTTATTTGGATGAACACCCTGCTATCGGCAGCGAGATACGCGAAGCAGTACGGGATTTAGGCCGTGCTCACTATGCCGATAACCTCAAGCAGCTGGAAGTCTGCGTAGTTCCTTCGTTACAGGAAGAAGCTCGGGCGATGCTGGCAGAATGGTGGGGAATTCATAATTTATAAATTATGCCGAATTTTGGGTTTGACAATTTTCATTGATGTGCTATAATAGATATTATGGAGAAAGGCCATTGGAAGATAGTTGTGTTGATTCTCATTTTTTTGGGGCTGGTAGGAGCGGGGACACTTGCGATTTATCAAAAACTGAAACTCCCTTTGGGACAGCCTGCTAAAGCACAGGCGGAGCTTTCTAAAATAGAAACTGCCGAGCTTGAAAAGCCTAAACAGGAGAGCGAAAATACGGAACCTAAAAAAGAACTTAAAAAGGAAGAGCCTAAAAGGGCTGTACCTACAAAAACGCCTGGGAAGGAAGCACCTAAAAAAGAGCCTAAAGTATCTGCGGCAAAAGAGAGTGAGGTTTCGGCTAAACCGCCCGAGCCTGAAAAACCTTCAATGGGAATCTCCCTTGCCGATAGGGATAAAAAAACTTTTAACTGGTCATTAGGACTCTTAGCCGAGGCAAATATGAATTCGCCTGACGGTTATGCGATGGGCACGGGGCTTTACACCCTTTTTATGCTTCCTTTAAACCTCAAAATAGGGCACCTATCCTTGGGAGCAAAGGCTCTTTATTCCAATGACTTTAAAAAACATCATATTTTTGATGCCGCTCTCTTATTCCGTTGGAACTTTTATGATTTTTTAAAGATAAAAAAACGGGATTCGGGCTTTTTTATCCAATTGGAAGGCGGTGCCGTTTTCGGCCTAAAAGAAAGTGAGCCTTCAAAACTTTTTATGTATGCCCTCGGTGAAGCCGCATTCGGTTACCGATTTACAATAAACAACTTTTTTATCGAACCCTATCTAAGAGGCGGCTATCCCGTAATCTGGGCAATAGGAATCAGCGGAGGATTTAGAATATGAAAAAAAATTTTGTTTTATTTTTGGCGATACTTTTGGTATCGGTTTCGGCTTGTAAAAATCCGTTTTTTAAGAACATGCTGGATAAAAATTCGGGGAATGCAAGTTCCGTACCTGAAAAACCGCAGCTACCCAATCCTCAGGAACCGGCAGTCCCTGAAAACCCGGAGGTTCCGGAGCCTCAGCTTCCCAAATACACCCTTACCTTCGGCGTGGACGGTGCAAACGGCACGCTTAAAGCTACAGTTGACGGCAGCGAAATCAATTCGGGCAATGAAGTCGAAAAGGGCAAGTCTGTTGTCTTTACCGCAGAGCCGGATGCAGGCTATGAGGTAAAAGAGTGGAAAGTAGACGGCACCGTTATAAGCAACGCGGAGAATTCCTATACCCATACCGTAACAAAAGCGGTTGACGTGAAGGTGAGCTTTGAGAACACGCCGCCCGATGTAGGCTCTTTTGAAGACACAGGCGACGGCTTTGTAAAAATAACCCCTCCTGCAAACGGTATTGAAGGCGTTGCCCCTGACTACGCCTTACCCGAAAATGGACCTCGGTGGAAAGGCGTATTTATTGACGGCCGTAAGGTAAAATTAAGCCCCTACAAGCTAGGCAAGACAGAGGTAACATACGAGTTATGGTATCAAGTGCGTATGTGGGCAGAAAGTCAGGGCTACACCTTTGCAAACAAAGGGCTTGAAGGTTGGGACGGCACAGGCGGCGGAGGTGGTTATCCTAATTATGCAAACATAGGCAAGCCTCCTACAGCAAACAAAAATCATCCTGTAACAATGGTAAGCTGGCGGGACTGTATAGTATGGTGTAATGCGTATACGGAGATGATAAACAGTTCAGCAGATGAATGTGTATACCGAAAGAGTGCAAACGACCCGGCAGTATTAAAGAATGCAAGGGATGGAACGGCTTGCGATGCAGCATATTTTGACAAGAGTAAAAAAGGCTTTAGGCTTCCTACCGAAGCCGAGTGGGAATATGCGGCCCGTTGGCAGGGAAGCGATACAACAAATGCTGAAAAGTACGGCGATGTATGGCTGACCAAACTAAACAGTGCAAGCGGAGCTAAAGCTGACTGGAATAATGCGGATGAGACAAAAGCCGTTGCATGGTATCGTGCTAATTCAGACAATAAAACCCATCCGGTAGGAAAAAAGCGGGCGAATGCACTTGGTTTACACGATATGAGCGGGAATGTCTGGGAATGGTGTTTTGATTGGTGGAATAATAATCCTACAGCAAACGATGCTGCTTATGAGCAAGGCGGTATTGTTACCGATCCTCAAGGTGCCGCGTCTGGCTCTTACCGTGTTCTACGCGGCGGCAGCTGGTACTACGACGCGGACTTCTGCTCTGTAGGCGTACGGTACTACTACAGTCCTGACGGCAGGTACTACAATCTTGGTTTCCGCTTGGCTTGCCGGCCCTAAGTTCACACATTTTGCCGGAGAGGTTGAGCAGCTGAGGGCGCAGCGTAAGCCGCCCGAAGCGGTGAAACCGAACAGGCAAAATGTGTTGTTGGGTGCAGTAAATTTTTGAAAATAAGAATGACCTGCACTGTGTCAGCCGCTTTAGCGGCTCGAAAATTTTTTTTGCTAAAAAACGGTATGGACCTTATAAGGTGCCGCGTCGGGCTCCAGGGGAGGGTAACAACCAACGGAGTTTCGAGGTAAAGAAATCTTTTATCCGAAAAAGTTTCTTTCCTCCCCTAATTTACAGTTTTTCGATTTCAGATTCGGGAAGCCCGGTCATTAACAAAATCTCGGAAATGGGATAACCTCTGTTTTTCATAAGTTTGGCTGTTTCTATGGCTTTGCGGTAAATCCCTTTTTCTATAGCGTCCATTTCAAAAGTCGACATTAACCTATATTCTTGCCTTGCTTGTTCGTTTTGTTTTACTGTTTGTATCATTTCTTCTATCCCCCTTGTAAATTCACTCTTTGCTTTGCCGGTTTTAAGGTATTCTAAAAAATCTTTTAATTCTTTATCTTTAGTGTTTTTAAAGCCTTCTGCATTTATTATAACCTCTAAAAGAGGAAAGGACAACCCCCGTTCCCTTACGGGTTTTTCAAGTCAGAGCGGTGGTTTTATACCTCGAAACTTCGTTGGTTATACCTTCCCCTTTGACCCCATCCCTTTTTACCTTGAAGCTCCGCTGGTTGTACTCGCGCTGCCAAAGGACTTGCAGCCCTTTGGAATCCCGCATTGTTACAAAGTTTCTGGTCAATTCTTTGGTTGAGTTAGGAAACAAAGGTTCTGGGCGAAATTTAAAGGTTGTCTACGCAAAGATATTTATAGTTATTATTTAAAAAAAATAGTAAATTATAAAAAAAATCTCAGCGGCCTTTGCGCCCCCTGCGGTTAAATAATACCCTTACAAAATTACCGAAGTTGTGGTATAATAATAGATAAGGACATAGGCGGTATGATGCAGAACATTCTTCAATAGATGAGCATAGGTACAAAACAATCGGTATGGTAAATAAGGTGTTGACTGTTATCTATACCGAACGTAAAACTGCAATCAGAATTATTTCGGCACGCCTTGCCGAACAGGAGGAAATAGATGAGTACTATAAAAACTTGGAAGAAGGTAATTGACTGAGGATAGAAACAAGGATTTTCCGATGGCTCATACAAAAACAAACTTGAAATAGCAAATCTTATGATGTGTATGAATTATCCGAACACTCGAACGAGTGTATACCCTCCACTCGGACGAGAGGCAGAGTGTTCTGCAGAACCGTCTTTAGACTTACCGCAATCCCTCTGTTTTCAATCTCAGCTAAAGATTAAACTAAAAATTTGATAACAATGCGAGTTCTTAGGGGCGGGAGACCCTAAGCGGAATTTTGGCTGCTAAAGAGGACAGGATGTCCGCCTGTATAATCTACAGTTTTTCGATTTCTTCTTCGGGAAGTCCGGTCATTAACAAAATCTCGGAAATGGGATAACCTCTGTTTTTCATAAGTTTGGCTGTTTCTCTCTTAACCCTATCCTTAATATCCATTTCAAAAGTTGACATTAATCTGTATTCTTGCCTTGCCTGTTCATTTTGTTTTACTGTTTGTATCATTTTTTCTATCCTCCTTGTAAATTCATTATTTGGTTTACCTGTTTTGAGGTATTTTAAAAATTCTTTTAATTCTTTGTCTTCAGTGTCCTTAAAGGCTTCTGCGTTTATTATAACCTTTTTCGTTCCATCTTGTAAAGATATATTTTTATCTTCAAGACAGATATTTTTAAAAGTATAAATAGGCCTATTTTTACCGATGGCATCAAAAGTACAGATAAAAATTATAAAACAATCATTTAAATTGTTATAAGAATTTCCCTTATCCAAGAATGAAATATCAATGGCTGCTTGGTAAAATCTCATTCTTTTAGGTATATTCTTCTCGTTACTTACCTGCATTTCTACATCGTAAAATTTACCGTTTTCTGCTTGTACCAGAACATCAAATCTCACTGACTTTGCCTGTTCATAGTTTTTAATATTATGCTGTACAGAAATATATGCAATTTTCCCTATTGTATCGGATAATATCATTTCAATAAGTCTTTTGCATAAATCCGGATTTTGCATAACTTTACAAAACATAAAATCGTCCGTAAATGTCAAATCTTCAAATTTTTTTATCATTTGTGTTCTCCTAATTTTTTAACATTTCCCCTCCCTATTATATTTATAGTTATTATTTGAAAAAAATAGTAAATTATAAAAAGATTTTTGTAATCGATGCAGTTTTAAAAAATTCCTTTGCGAAGTTGAGTGTAAGCTCAACGCTTTGCGTCCGTTGCGGTTAAATAATCAATAAAATGTAATTCTTTTTTTAAATTTTACTATTTATTGCAAACTCTTCATACAATAATTATGAAAGGGGAAAAGTTTTTCTTCTTTAAAAAATTATTAACGAGGCTTAATTATGAAAAAACTATTTAAAATTACCCTCCGCAACGACTATGCCTTTAAACGAGTTTTTGGAGTGGAGGAAAACAAGGATGTACTACAGGATTTTTTGGAGTGTATATTGGATATTCCGCCTGAAACAATCGCAGGCTTGGAACTTTTGGATAAGGAGTTTCATAAGGATTCGATAAGCGATAAAACCGGAGTCTTAGACGTAAAATTACGCCTAAAGAATAACACGATTATCGACATCGAAATTCAAAACAGGTGGAACAGCGAGTTTGTCCAGCGTACCATTTTTTTAAACTATTGAAAAATTGATATTTATATGGTAATATCTTTAATAAAGGTAATGCTAAAAATTTACAAAATAAGACGGGTTCTTAGGGCAGAGCCCTAAGCGGTTATTTTGAAGATAGGAGGGGTTATAGGGGAGGAAAGAAATCTTTTATCCGAAAAAGTGTCTTTCCTCCCCTAATTGATGATGAGGAGGTATGTAATATGCTGGCACAAGAATCCCCTATAATGGCAAAAGCCAATGCAACGATAGAAATAATGGAAATGAGTCCTAGAGATAAATGGCTATATGATTCCCGTATGAAATATGAACATGACAGGGCATCATGTATAAGCGAAGGTTATCGGCAAGGTCTTGAGCGTGGTCTTGATAAAGGTGCATACCAAAAAGCTCTCGAAACGGCAAAGCTGATGCGTATGCATAATTACCCGATTGCCGAAATTTGTACAATATCGGGTCTTTCCAAAGAAGAAGTAGAAGCGATTAATTAATTGACATCCGTCCTTTTTAATATATCAAATACTTTTCTCTCATCTTTAAAAACTTCTTTTCGTCTTTTTCGATAAATTTAAAGTATTCATCTAAGGAAAGGCTCATCGAGCTTAGCTTGTTTGTTCCGCTTAATAAATTGAGGCCGCAGAGTTCGGCAGGGTAGTTATTTATCTTAAACTTATCGGGATACATTTCCCTTATTGTGTACATCACCGCGATTGCAGCTTTTACGGGCAAGAATTTGTTTTTATCCCTGACGATGATTTGAACCCCCTCGCATATCTCATCCTTATAGACCGAAAGGGCAGGTGTAAAATAGGCGGGCTTAAAAAAGACTCCCTCAAGCTTGAGGGCATTTAGAGCTTCTGCTAAAGCCTCGGCATCTATATAGGGGGCTCCTATGTATTTAAAGGGCATGGTTGTTCCTCTTCCTACCGAAATGTTTACCCCTTCAAAGATACAAAAGCCCGAATAAACTAAGGCTGTATCGGCTGTAGGAATATTGGGCGAGGGCGGAAACCACATTAAATTAAGATCTTCAAAATAATCTTCACGCTTCCAGCCCTGCATAGGGATTATTTTTAAGTTACAGCCTATCTTAAATTCTTTATTGAACATTAAGGCTAATTCTCCCACGGTCATGCCGTGCCTTTGGACAATCGGAAAGTAGCCCGTAAAGGATTTAAACTTCTCTTCCAAAATATTCCCCTCAACGTTTATGCCGTTTATAGGATTGGGCCTGTCAAACACAACAAAGGTTTTTCCGTCACGGGCGCATGCTTCCATTGCATAGGCCATTGTGTAAATATATGTGTAAAACCTTGCCCCTACATCCTGAATGTCGAAGCATAAAACATCTATTTCTTGCAGCATCTCTTTTGTGGGCCGCTTTGTTTTTCCGTAAAGGCTGTAAACGGTAAGGCCTGTTTTTTTATCTACCGTGTTGGAAATACCGGCTCCCTCCCTCGCATTTCCCCTTATTCCGTGTTCCGGAGAAAAAAGAGCTTTAAGATTAGTCTTTTCGTATAAGATTTCGATGCTTGATCTTCCTAAAGAGTCTATGCCTGTTTGATTGGTAATCAATCCTATTCTTTTTCCTTTAAAAAGATTAAAAAATTCGTCTACGCGTTCAATGCCTATCTTAAAATCGGCCTTGTCCGGCTTACCTGCTTTTTTTTCTGCAAAAATCATGAGGGCAAGACTGCAAAACCAAAATAAAAAAAGCATCTTTTTCATTTTGCCGTTCCTTCAGTTTGTTTTTTTGCCAAGTTTTTCTTTGAGTACCTTGATTGAATTTCTGCAAGTATGGCCATAGCTTTTTCACTTTTTAAAAATTGTTTTAGGACTGCCGATTGCTTTGATTGTTCTTTTATGCTTTCCATTATGGCTGTCAAATCCTTGCGGGAACCTTCGTTGTCATAAATTTCAGGAATCATATTTATAAGTTCGTTTCTGCCTACCGCAAGTTCTATAAGCATTTGGTCCAGCATAGCATTATCATAGTTTTTAAATGCGGAATAAATAAGCGTTGTAACGGCTCCATAGTTTTTTGCAAGATAAAAATCGCCCTCATATTTTCCGCGCAAGTTTTTTCCGAAAAGGGCAGGAGTGTTTTTTGCGCTTGTAAAGATTATGATTATTAAATCTTCTTTAGGATCGATTAGAGTCAGTGTCCCCGTCCAGCCTGTGTGTCCTATTGTGTTTGCACTTGCAAGCTGTGAGAAAGCCCAAGCGTAGCTGTTATTGAGTCCCTGCCTTCTCCAACCTAAACCTGCCTGCGAAAAAAAATTCCCCTGACTGGTAAATAAATTTAAAACGCTCGAATCGAATAGTTTGATATTTCCATATCCTCCTCCGTTCAGCATGACCTGAGCCAGTACTGCTATACTTTCGGCATTTGCAAAAAGCCCTGCATGACCGCTTACCTGATCCATTGCATTGTAAGCCTCAGGGTCATGTACCGTCCCGTGAACCGGCATGTATTTTATGTCTTTGAATTTTTCGTCCTTTGTTCTTTTGACGGCCCGTATTTCGGTTGTGGTAATATCCTCTTTTGTAAATCCTTTTTTTAATGGTTCATAGCAAATCGAAGATAGATTTAAGGGCTTATAAAGATTTTCTTCCGTATACTGATCCAAGGGAAGGCCTGTTACTTTTTCTATAATCAAACCTAAGAGCATATAATCTATATCTGAATATAAAACCTCGGTACGCGGAGAATATATTAAGGGAGTGTTGCAAATCAGCTCTAAAACAATTTCTTTATTTTGTCTTTTATCGGTTTTCTTTTTTTGTGTTATTTTTTTGTTCACATAATATTGTGCCCCTGCCGGGAAACCGGCCTGATGCTTTAATAAGTCTTCAACCGTAATTTCACTCTTTCCCTTAAAAAGAGCTTTTTTTTTGTCCTTAAAATCAGGAAAAAAATCTTGTACCTTATCATAGATTGAAATCTTTTCTTCCGATATAAGTTTTTGTAAGGCGAAATTTACCGTATACATTTTGGTGTTACTGGCTAAATCAAAAAGAGTTTCTTTTGTGATAGGCTTTTGGTTTTTTTGCATCAGGGGCTCTCCGAACTCGTCAACGGTGCTGATATAGCCGTAGGCCGAGTTTTTTATCATCCTTCCGTTTTTTACCACTACAAGCTGAATCGAGGGAAATCCGTTTGCTGTTTGAGCCTCCATGATGTCATCTATTATTTGAAATGCCCTATAATTTACATCATTTAATTTTTCTTCTTTTTTGATAATGGAAGGGTAGGGAATTTTTACCGATAAGGTATAGGTTTTCGAAAAGCCCTTATCATCTTTTTCGGCTTCAATATTTGTAATGAGTAAGTTATTGGTGCCGTTTATTACCTCATCTCCGATATAAATTTGAGTATATTTATTTTTACAGATTTTTTTTGTATCTATTTTTTTCCCGTTTAAATATAAAAGAAATTTTTTTACATTTTCAGTATGAAAGTAAAGATAGCCCTGTCCGGTATAAGCCTTAAAAGGAATAAAGTTGTTCGGTAAAATTGAAGGATCATATTTTTCTTCCTCCGGAGGAAAGCTTACCTCCGTTTGAAAGCCGGCAAAACTTTCTTTGTTTTTTTCAGATGTATAAATGTCCGTTTTTGCCGGATCAATTTTTATCTTTGATATTTGTGCCGATCGGCATGATAATATTAGGGCAGCAAATAAAATGCACAAAACCTTTTTCATTTACCTATTCTATCATAAAATGTAAAAATAGAAAAGAAGAAAAATTTCTTATTGCACATAAAATGATTATCGTATATAATAAACTGGGAGGTAATTTATGTCAAAATTTAAAATGCAAAAGGCTAGTGCCGAAATTCTGGATAAATTGATAAAACCTGTTTCATCGATTACCGGTTCTCATAATGAGGGTTTTTTAGTAACTGCAGGATGCGGAACGGAAAAAGGTAAGTGGAATACGATGACTGCCGGCTGGGGATCTATAGGCTTTTTGTGGAATAAACTTACAGCTACAGTTTATATAAGGCCGACCAGATATACTTCCGAATTTGCCGATAAAGAAGATTATATAACTCTTTCTTTTTTTGAAGAAAATGATTCGTGGGCTAGAGATGTGCTGGCTTTTTGCGGTTCGGCTTCCGGCCGTAATGTAGATAAGGCAAGCGAAACCGGCTTAAAGCCTATAATGCTTGAAGATGGTGCTATATCTTTTGAACAGGCTAAGACCGTTCTGGTATGCCGAAAACTCTACCGAAGCAAATTTGATATGGATTTATTTGTTGATCCGCAGATTATTATAGATTCATATCCAAAAAAAGATTTCCATTATATTTACATTTGCGAGATAGTTTCAGTTTATACAAAATAAGGTTCTTTTTATAGGTTTAGCGGCCTACAATGGATATATTTGCATCAAACCATTTTTTGCTTGTTTTTTCTAAAAAATCGCTTTTAGCCATCTCTTCTAAAGTAGATTCGACTGCTTTCATCAGGGCAATGTCTCCTTTTCTAAAGGCTATAATATAATCTTTTGAGGCTATAGCTTCATTAATCACCCTATAGCGCTCTTTCCTCGACTTCATAAGGCTGTTTATAGCTAATAGATCGTGAACTACGCAGTCTACCTCACCTTTATCAAGGGCTGCAACAGCATCTATTGCCTTTTGATATACAACAGTATTTTTAAATACTCCGTAGGTAAATTCGGCTTTTTTAAGGCTTGATTGCATAAAGGATGCAGAAAGAACTCCTATTTTTTTTTCTTTTATGTCTTGGATCGAATAATAAGGTGAATCATCCTTTACTACGAAAATAATAGCCGCTCTTATATATGGTGCTGTAAGGCTATAGGCTTCTGCTCTTTCCTTGCTATAGCCAAAGGCTCCCCATATACAATCAATATCTCCATTGTTAAGAAGCTCTTTTCTTCGAGACCATTTTATGACCTTAAAAACAGGTTTAACCTTTAGCCGTCTGCATAGTTCTTGAGCCAGTTCAATATCATAGCCTTCAACTGATGCTGTAAAAAGGTTTAGAAAGGAAAGAGGCGGATAATCGTCTCTAACCCCTATTATCAATTCCTTTTTTACAAAGACCTTTGCTAGAGAAATATCGTTTTCTTTTTTTCTTACACGCACAGCCTTAGGCCTGCATGCAGAAAGCTCCAATACTGTTAAAAGAAGTATAAAGACAAGTTTAGCATAGTTTAAATTTTTCTTCATAAAGCCATAATTCCTTTTTATTTTCCTAAAATTATCCTATCGGCTCCAAACCATTTTCGTGAAATTTTTTCAAGCGTCCCTTGTTGTTCAAGTTTTAAGAGATTTTTTTCCACTTCGTTTTTTAAGGCTAGACTCCCTTTTTTAAAGGCATATACATAATAGTCCATAGCTAAGGCGTCTCCGAATATTTTATATACATCCGGCTCATTTGCTAAATATTCAATAATTGCCGAAAGATCGGCTACGCCGGCATCAATCCCAAGATTTTTTAAGTCGCCTAAAACTTCCGTGATATTATTATATGTATCTCTAACATAAGCAATTTTAGCCGTCAGTTCAGGATTATTTTTGATTACAGAAATGCCTAGGCTGCCTTTTTGACCTCCTATTTTTTTTCCCTTCAAATCTTCCAGATTTTTTAGTTCTTTTTGTTTTAGAGTTACAAGGACTACAGCATTGCGCAGGTAGGGCTGAGTCATTTCATAATATTTAGTTCTTTCATCCGAATATGAAAAGCCTGATGCTATGCAATCTATATCGCCGTTAGTTATCAACTGAAGTACTTCACCGGTGTTTACGGTCTGAAATTCCGCCTCAATATTCATTACATCTGCAATTTCTTTAAAAACATCAATATCAAAGCCGTCTAATTCTTTTTTGCTATTGTAGAAGCTCATAGGTGGGTTATATGCACTTACTCCTATAACAATTTTTGATTTTACTAAAACCTCAGCTAAAGATATATCTTCTACCGATACATCATAGGTTTCATTTTTTTTGCATGAAAAGGCAAATAAAGTTAAAAAAATAAGTAAAAGTCCGGCTAATTTTGATTTATTACGCATAAGCTCAATATATCATAGTATTTGCAAATTGTAAAGAACGGAAAAGATACTTGTTTTTTAAATTTACGTTTATTGAAACTTTTAATAAAAAATGATAGACTGTATAAACAGGGAACTTAACAAATGGGGGAAATTTGTGAACGATAAGATTGCCGTTATCGGAGCCGGTTCTTGGGGAACGGCTGTAGCCTGTTCGCTTGGAAAAAACGGACACAGGGTTGTGCTTTGGAGCCACACTGCCGGTGTTGCCGATTCGATAAATACGGACCATATAAACGAAAAATATTTGCCTAACCATAAATTGCCTAAAACCGTTTCTGCATCTACGGACATGGAAGCGGTATGCAAAGATGCTGCCTTTATTTTTTTGGCAAGCCCTTCGCTTTATTTAACTTCTACTGTTGAAGAGCTTCTGAAATTCGCTCCTTTTAGCCATGACGATGGGGCAATGCCCTATCCTACAATAGCGGTACTGACTAAGGGCTTTATTCCAGATGAAAACGGAGAACCTAAGTTTATAATAGATGTTTTGGAGGAAATGCTTCCTGACTTTTATAAAAATCACTTGGTTTATGTAGCAGGGCCGAGCCATGGGGAGGAGGTAGCCGAAGGTAAGCTGACAGGTCTTATAGCCGCTTCTCAAAATCCGATGTGCTCTATCCGGTGCCGCGAAATATTAAAATCGAGGAATTTGCTTGTTTATTCCAGCTTGGATATAATAGGGGTACAGGTATGTGCAGCCGCTAAAAACGTTGTAGCCGTAGCCTTCGGTGTTTTAGACGCTTTAACCGTAACCTCCGATATTTTTGGAGACAATACCGAATCCCTCCTTTTGGCTGCCGGCTTAAACGAGATTCAGATAATAGGCCGCGCCATGGGTGCAACTCATCCTGAAACCTTTACATCGATTTCCGGAGTAGGGGACTTGGATGTAACTTGCCGAAGTAAATACGGCAGAAACCGCCGTTTCGGTAATGAAATCATTACAAAGAAGATTCTTCTTTCATTTGAAAATGTGGATGATCTTATTAAAAATATCGATAAAATAGGCTATTTACCCGAAGGTGTAGTTGCCTGTAAATATTTAAATATTCTTGCAGAAAAAAGAAATTTAAAGCTGCCCATATGTTCGGGGCTTTATAAAATCTTAAACAAAGAATTAAAACCTCTTGACTTAATAGAAAACTTACTAAAGGGAGATACAAAGTAATGCTCGAAAATATTACCGAAAAATTCAGCGGGATAATGCGCTCATTGAGCGGCAAGTCCAAAATTACCGAAAAAAATATTGAAGACACAATTGAAGAAATTAAGACGGCTCTTTTGGATGCCGACGTAAACTTGCGTGTTGTACGCCGTTTTATAAATGCTACAGCCGAAGAAGCCAAGGGAGAAAGGGTTCTAAAATCCGTCGATCCCGGGCAGCAGTTTACAAAGATTGTATACGATAAGATGACCTCCTTTTTAGGGGACGAAAAAAAAGCCCTCGATCTAAGGGGGCCTGACACCCAATCGGTAATCCTCTTTTTAGGTCTCCAAGGCTCGGGAAAGACTACCAGTGCCGCAAAATTGGCCTTAAAGCTTAAAAATGAGGGAAAAAAGCCCTTGCTGGTTGCCTGCGACCTTGTCCGCCCTGCCGCCATAGAGCAGCTTTCCGTTTTGGGCGGAAACATCAGCGTGCCCGTTTACAAAGAAGAAACGAAGGATGCGGTAAAGGTCGCAAAAAATGCTCTGGCCTTTGCCAAAAAGAACTTTTATGATACGGTCATAGTCGATACGGCAGGACGTCTCCAAATTGATGAAGACATGATGAAGGAAATCGTCAATATTAAATCTGCCGTAAAACCTATGGAAACCATCCTTGTTGCCGACTCTATGACCGGTCAAAGCGCCGTTGATGTTGCAAAGGAATTTGATGAGCAGGTAGGGCTTTCAGGCTTAATTCTTAC
Organism: Treponema denticola; assembly: GCF_024400535.1. NCBI lineage: Bacteria > Pseudomonadati > Spirochaetota > Spirochaetia > Treponematales > Treponemataceae > Treponema > Treponema denticola. The sequence goes on along the minus strand of NZ_CP038800.1, from coordinate 1,988,457 downwards.
AAAATTCGATTCCGACACCCGAGGCGGTGCCGCCCTTTCCTTAAAAACCATAACAGGTAAGCCGATTTTTTACATAGGAACAGGCGAAAAGCTTGAAGACCTTGAACCCTTTTATCCCGACCGCATTGCAAGCCGTATCTTGGGCATGGGCGACATTGTTTCTCTTGTCGAAAAAGCCCAAGCTCTTTATGATGAAGAAGAGGCGGAAAAGCTCCAAAAAAAGATGCAAAGCGAAAGTTTCAGCCTTGCCGATATGCTCATGCAGTTGGAGCAGGCCGAAAAGATGGGGCCATTGGAATCCATGCTTGATATGATTCCCGGGCTTTCAGGCCAAATAGACAAGGATAAGCTGGACCTCTCGCTTTTAAAACGCCAAAAGGCCATAATTCAGTCGATGACATTAAAAGAAAGGGATAATTTCCGCATTATCGGGCCGCCCCGCCGTAAACGCATTGCAAAGGGCTCAGGAACCTCTGTAGGCGATGTAAACAAGCTTTTAAAGCAATTTGAAAAGACCCGTCAAATGATGAGGAAGGTGTCAAAAAACAAGGGACTACAAGCTAAAATGATGTCGGGAGGCTTTTTCGGCTAGGCTTGAGCTGCTTAAAATACAAAGAAGCCTTGAAACTTTCAAGGCTTCTTTTATAAATCATAATACTACCTTTTTGATTAATTTTGAGGGTGCATCTTCTTTTCAGACTTTGTTTGGCAATCGATGCATTTTAATGCATATGGAAGGGCTTTAAGTCTGTCTTCCGGAATTTGCTGATTACAAGTTATACACTTACCGTATTTGCCTTCCCTAATCCTTTCCAGTGCAGAATCTATTTTTTGAAGCTTCTTTAAATTGCTGTCTCCTATAAATTCCATCATATCCCTATCGGTGCTATAGGATGCCAGATCTGCAAAGTCTTTTGGAATGCTGTTTGCCAAGGTTTCTTCATACTCTTTATCATTTCTTTGCAAGGATGTAAGTATGTCTTCCCTTTCTTTTAGCAAATATTCTTTCATTTCATCAATAAACTTCTTTTTCATACACTTCTCCTAGTTGACAATTTTTTTAATAGACTTTAGAATTATACGGCTGAATTAAGAAAAAAGCAAATGCTTTTTTGAAATTTATTCATTTTTTTTTGGAGGTCTTGTGGCTAAGGAAGAAGCAATTGAAGTGGAAGGTATTGTTAAGGAATCTCTTCCAAATACTATGTTTAGGGTTGAGCTAAAAAACGGACATGTTATTTTAGCTCATTTATCGGGAAAGATGCGGAAGCATTATATTAAAATCGTTCCGGGAGATACGGTCAAGGTTGCCCTATCCCCCTATGACTTAACTAGAGGCCGAATTATCTTCAGAGAAAGATAATCTTTTAGGTAAATATTGCTGTATAGCCTTTCCGTATTCGGATGATGCCTTCCGAAACAAGGGATAAGGCTAAAAGTAAGCCTAGAACTCCTAAAAATATAACACTCTTGAAAAGCAGAACCCCTGCTATGGTTAGTATTATGCCTCGTATAAGGATCTTAAAGGCTTCTCTTCGGCTAATCTTTTCTTTTTTCTTGGCATTATCTTTCCGCACTTTTCGCCATTTTTGCCACCATTCTGAAGTAAATATATCTTCTCCAAATGGGTTTTCATTTTGGCTGTATGTTCGGCCCGATGTAAATGTATTTTCCATACCAAGGTCATAGTCTTTTCTCTTTTGAGGATTTGATAATATTGAATAAGCCTCGCTTATCCTTTTAAATTTTTCTTCAGCTATTTTATTTCCAGGATTTTTGTCGGGATGATACCTCATAGCCAGATTTCTATAGGCCTTTTTTATTTCTTCTTCATCTGCAGACTTAGAAATATTCAGTATGTTATAATAATTTTCCATTAGCCGATCACCGTTCCTTTAAAGTCTTTACCGTTGAGAATGTTTTCCAAATTTTCAATATCCTTTCCTGCTGCACATATTACCTTTATTCCGGCTTTTTGAGCTCTTTGGCTTGCTATAGGATCAAAAGGAGTGTTTTTTCCGGGCACCCATTCCGTCCCCACTATTTTTATAAAATCTTCCCAAGAAATTTTATCAATCGGCTTTGCCTCAGGATTTTTTTTAGGATCATCGGTATAAACCTTGGCAATGTTTGAAAGATTTACTACCAGTTGTCCTGAAAACCTCTCTGCAAGTAATACTGCGTCATTATCCGTTGAAAAACCGGGTTTCCAGCCGGCAGCAACTAAGATTTGTCCTCCGAACATATCAACGGCAGTTGGGTCGTAAACTACAGGGTTAGGACAAAGGTCTGAAAAAACGGCTTTTACAAGCTGGGCATTAAGCCTTGTAGCCATTATGCCTATCCAGTCTGCTTCATCATTATTTATATTTTTTTTGCACAAATCGCAGACTGTTCTATAAGAGTTTTGATACTCCCTTGCAGGAGCTCCGCCTCCTATCACCATAATAAGCTTTCGTGATGAGTCTTGAGAAAGCCATCCTCTTACAGCTTTTGAAAATTTATCCAAAAAATCAAAATCCGGTTTATCCGGGGCTACTATAGAGCCTCCTACCGACAAAACAGTTACCATAATATCCCTCCTCAAGGATAATTATCAGTGTATTAACAACTATACATAAAAAAAAGTTTCTTAAAAATTTCAGTTAAATGCATTATATCGAATTCAGAGGCTCCCGCAGATGATAAAAGCTCAATAAAAAAGGTTTCATTTGTTTTTTTTCCTCCTTTTTTAAATAAACCTAGTCCTGAAAGGTATTTGCATATCTGTTCCGAGTTTTCTTGAATCATTTTCATTGAAGCTTTTTTTAAATAAATGTTTTTTTCTATTTGCGGATTATTATTTTCCGCTAGCGTATTACCTTTTTCCGCTATATACATGGAATAACAAAGAATCAGAACTGCATGAGAAAGGTTATAGGAGCCGAAGTCTTCTTCAGCTGGAATATTAACGGAAAAAGAGCATAGGTTAATCTCTTCATCCGTAAGACCGGTGCGCTCATTTCCAAAAACAAGGCCTAATCTGCCTCCGTAAAATCTTTTTAAATCAAGGCAGAGGTCTTCGGGGCTCATGCCAAGATCTTTACGTTTATGGCCTGTACGCCTGCTCGTGCCTATTAAGGTTGAACAATCCGATGCGGCTTCTTTTAAGCCTTCGATGGTAGGAGGGTAAAAATGAGCATTTTTCCACACATGGGAGGCGTGAAGGGCCAGTTTTAAGACTTCCGTTTCATCGTAATCCTCCTTGTTTCCCGTAATCCTTAAATCGCTAAAACCGGTATTTGCCATAACTCTGCATACGGCTCCTATATTTGCACTTGTTTCCGGCCGGCAAAGAATAATCGTTTTTTCAAAATTCATTTTTGTATATTGACGTCATTCAGCTTTTATGTCAAGAGAAATTAAAAAAAAAATCTTTAAAAGATTTGATAAAATAAGCTATAGGGCAATTATATATCATCCGATACTGTAACTGTAAAGAAATATCTTTGTTCTATTATGGTATTATGTGAATTCTTAAAAGTAAAAGCTACAGAAAAATAGATATTTTTCTGTTTTGTATTTGACTTTTTTTTAAATAAAGAGTATAATGCTGGGTGGAGATACTGGATTATTTCTTTATTTTGAAAAAATCGGGAGAATTATGAGTAATAACAGTGTTATAGCCGGCTTTGATGATGAAAAAGATGATAGTTTAAAGATTCGGCTTCAAAGAGTAGATGGACTTGATAAGTGCGTGGTCGTTTTTTTAAACGGCTACATTGATACATATAACTCTGCGTTTTTCCAAAAACGTATAGCAAAGATAATTGACGGCGGATTTATACAGATTGTATTTAACTGTGCCGCTTTAAATTATGTTTCATCTACAGGTATAGGTTCTTTTACAGCCTTTTTAAAAACCGTAAAACCAAGAGGCGGAGATATCGTTTTATTGGATATTCAGCCTAAGGTTTACGAGATATTTCAGCTTTTAGGCTTTTCTCAATTTTTTAATATTAAGGATGCATTGTCCGATGCAGTGGCTTTCTTTCAAAGCTCAAGTACGACGGCAAACTCTCAAGTCTTTCCTAAAATATTTGCCTGCCCTATATGCTCAAAGAAGCTTAAGGCTACTAAGGCCGGCAGATTTAGATGTTCCGAATGTAAGACAATTTTAGCCATCGACAATAATGCTCAAGTATTCTTAGGCTAATACAAGGGCTCAATTAGGTAGAATTGCTGTTTATAAGATTGTGTGTTTATTGCTTTGTTAGGTTTATAAACTGCAATTCTATTGTTTTAGAATGAATTAACGGAAAGAGGTGAGCCTATCCATATACCTTCCGCTCCCAAATATTCTTTCTTTTGTCCCTGAATTAAAAATTGAACCGAATCTACAGTTGAATATTCGCATGCAGTGAATACTATTTGTGATAGTTGCGCTTGATAGGCTTCTATTCCGTACCGGTTAAATTGAAAGTCTTCGCTAAGGTTGATTTCTGCTATATTATTTTTTACTTCAATAGATATTAGTTTTGTGTCCGGCGGAATAAATGTCCTTAATCCTTTTTTTGATTCCTCGTTTGTCGGGCCTGTAAGAAGACTCTGAATTGTATCGGTTAAAGGAGAATCGGTTTTTACAAATTCTCTTATAACGGATTTGCGCACTAGTTTTCCGTCTGTTTCTATCTTTACTAAATATATTTTTGCACTGCGTTTTTCGGCCGGCTTTTGCTCTTTTTTAATATTTTCAGTTTTTTTGGTTTCGGAAGGTTTTACGGCTTGTTGATTTTAATTTTTTTCCTTTCCGCTCTGAGATATATCGGTTTGATCTTTTATAGGCTTGTTCTCTTTTTGTTTAGGTTTAGAACCGGTTTTTCCTTTTTCTGAATTGTTTTTTGCGGTATTCTGATCTTTTATTTCCGTATTGTTATCGGCTTTTTTCTCGATTGGGACTTCTATTGAGGAATCGCCGTTTTCATCTTCTTCTCTTATTTTTTGAATTTCTTTTTGGATTTCACTTATGTCGACCTCGTCGTTTTCTTTTTCGACGGCTTCTTTTTTCTTAAATAAGCTCAAGGCATTGGTCTTTTCTAAGACACGGCCTATATTGTCTTTGTTTATAAAAAAAAGCAAAGCAACCAATAAAATAAAAGCAAGCCAAAAAAAACAGCCTAAAGATGCACTTTTCTTTCCCATAATGCCTAGTATAATAATATATTTTAAAAAAAAATACTATACTTTTTGTAAAAAAGTATATACATAATGTTGAAAAAATTGTATAATGGTAAAATATGATAATAGCGATTGATGGACCTGCCGGCTCTGGTAAAAGTACTCTTGCAAAAATGATTGCAGAACACTTTAATATTACGTTTATGAATACCGGCAGTTTTTATCGGGCATTAGCTCTGGCTGTTTTGCGCTCCTTTGGCGGGGGCAGCGACGGAAACGGAGGACAAATGCCTGACCTTTCGGATGAAAAAAAGTGGGCTTCCTTTGCCGAAAAAACCGAGCTTTTTTATAAAAACGGCTCTATGTTTTTAGGTGAAGAAAATGTTGAACCTTATCTTAGAAGCGATGCAGTGGAAGCTATAGTAGCTCCTCTTTCGGCTATAGTTCCTATAAGGCATATATTAAACGAAAAAATTCGCGAGGAAGCTGCTAGATCAGGGGCTGTCTGTGAGGGCAGGGATATGACTACCGTAGTTTTTCCGAATGCGGATATTAAGTTTTACCTTGATGCTTCAGTAGATGCAAGAGCCAAAAGACGCTTTGAGCAGGGGACAAGCAACCTTTCATTGGAAGAAATAAAAAAAGCGATTTTAGAAAGAGATGAAGTCGATAAAACCAAAAAAGAAGGGAGCTTAAAAGTAGCTCCCGATGCCGTGTACTTAGATACATCGGATTTAACTATAAATGAAGTTTATGCAAAAATGCTGGCAGAGGTGTCGGCAATAATGCCGGCATCAAAGTCGGAAAATATCAATAATAAAGGGTTATCTATGGAAAAGATGGAAGTGGTTAAGGATGTTGAAAAAGACTCCAACGGAAACATCCAAGCACAATTACAAGAGGAGTACTTAAATAATTTTGAGGCTCCAGAGGCGGGGACAATTAAAGAAGGTTATGTTGTTGCTGTAAACAACGGAACCGTTTTTGTCGATGTAGGCGGTAAATCCGAAGGTCATATTTCTTTGGATGAGTTTGATGAAGAACCTAAGATTAATGATAAGGTAAATGTACTTATCGAAAAAACCGAGGGATCGAATGGACATTTGTCCGTATCAAAGATCAAGGCCGATAGGTTTATTCTTCAAAGAGATTTTAAACAGGCTTATGCCGATAGAACACCGATTGAAGGTACTATTGTAAAGCAGGTTAGATCCGGGTATGAAGTTAAACTTGGCGGAGGCCTGACAGCTTTTTTACCTCTCAGCCAAGCTGATGTATCGCGTGTTGAAAAGCCTGAAACTTTGGTAGGTTTAAAGTCAAAATTCTATATAGAAAAACTTAGCTTTAATTCACGCTCTGGAGAGAATATTGTTGTAAACCGCCGTAAGTATATGGAAGAACGGACCGAAAAAGAAAGAAATGCTTTTTTTGAAAATACAAAGATAGGCGACACGGTAAAGGGCTCGGTTAAGAGCTTTACCAGCTTTGGTGCCTTTATCGATTTAGGCGGCTTTGACGGTCTTTTGCATATCAATGATATGAGCTGGGGCCATGTAACGCGTCCTAAGGACTTTGTAAAGAAGGGCGAAGAGATAGAACTTAAGGTAATCCGCCTTGATCCGGAGAACAAGAGAATAAACCTATCATTAAAGCATTTTACTCAGGATCCTTGGCTTCAGTTTGAGGATAAATTCCATGTTGATGACATCGTTACCGGAACTGTTACAAAGACTACCGACTTCGGTGCCTTTATCGAATTGGATGAAGGAATTGAAGGTTTGGCTCATATCAGCGAATTCAGCTGGGTTAAAAAAATTAACAAGCCTGAGGATGTATTAAAGCCCGGAGATAAGGTAACATGTATGATTCTAGGCTATGATATTCAGGCCGGCAGGGTTTCTTTAGGTCTAAAGCAAGTTACCGACAATCCGTGGGATACTATTGAAGAGCGTTACCCCGTAGGAACCCGTTTAACCCGAAAGGTTGTTAAAATTACCAATGCAGGCGCCTTTATTTCTCTTGAAGAAGGTATTGACGGATTTTTACATGCCGACGATATCTCTTGGATTAAGAGGGTAAAACATCCCGGAAGCGAGCTCGAAGTCGGCCAGGAAATCGAAGTTATCGTTATCGAGTGTGATGCCGAGTCAAGAAGAATTAGGTTGGGCATCAAGCAGTTAACTGATGATCCATGGGAAAAATTTGCTTCAACCTATAAAGTAGGTTCCATAGTTGAGGGAGAAGTTTCATCTATTACCGATTTCGGTGTATTTGTAAAAGTGCCCGGAGATATTGAAGGTTTAATTCATAAGCAGAATCTGGTAGAATCAAGAGATGAAACTCCTGAAGAAGCTCTTGCAAAGTATGCTGTAGGCGATAAAATTAAGGCTGTAGTAATTGAAATAAATCCAAGGAATAAAAAGGCTGCTTTTTCTATCAAGGATTTTAAACGAAAACAACAGCAAGAAGAAATTTCGCAATATATGTCGACCGAACAAGAAGATGATGATGCATCTTATACTCTTGGAGATCTTTTAAAGAATAAACCGGAGTAATTTCGTTCGTTTATGAGTGAAGTTGAGAGCATTAAAAGAGATAAGCTTAATACTCTTATAAACACAAGCTTGTTGATTAACTCAAATTATTCCGATTTGAGTATTCTTTTGGAGAAGATTGTAGAGTCGGCAATGCAGGTTGTAGAGGGAGATGCTGCGTCTCTTTTGATGATGGAACCGGATGGCGATAAACTGCGTTTTGAAATTGCAATAGGTCCTAAAGGTATTGAAGCAAAAAAAATTGTAGTCGGTTTAGACGGTATTGCCGGTTGGACTGTAAAGTATAACCGGAGTGTTATCATAAATGATGTTCTAAGCGATCCGCGCTTTGATCCTACAGTACAGAAGGCAACAGGTTATAGGAACCGTAATATGATTGCGGTTCCTATGCGTATAAAGGATGAGTGTATAGGCGTTATTGAAGTTCTAAACAAGACCGGAGGAAAGAATTTTGATTCCGATGACTTAAATGTGCTTGAACTTTTTGCTACTCAGACTGCTATAGCCTATCAAAATGCAAACCATTATAAAAAATCCCGCGAAGAGATTATATGCCTTCAAGATCAGTTGGAGCAGGATAGGGGCTATCATACTTTTATAGCAAAGAGCAATGTAATGATAGAAAAACTTGAGCTTTGCCGTAACATAGCTGCATCCGATGCTTCTGTTCTTATATTGGGGGAAAGCGGGGTAGGAAAGGAGCTTATTGCAGAACAGCTCCACTTGAATTCACGGCGTGTAAGTAAACCCTTTATTAGAGTAAACTGTGCAGCTTTGCCTGAAGGCTTGCTTGAAAGTGAGCTTTTCGGCCATGTAAGAGGTTCTTTTACGGATGCAATTTCCGATAGAAAGGGGCGTTTTGAGCTGGCCGATCAAGGAACTATATTCTTGGATGAAATAGGCGACATACCTCTTGCCTTACAGACAAAACTTTTGAGAGTTTTGCAGGAAATGGCCTTTGAAAAAGTAGGATCAAATAAGACGATAAAAGTAGATACTCGTATTATTGCCGCTACAAACAAGAATATTGAAGATCTTGTTAAACAGGGAAAGTTCAGGTCGGATCTTTATTATAGATTAAATGTTTTACCTATATACATTCCTCCTCTTAGGAATCGAAGGGAAGATATACCGGAGCTCGCTCAGTTTTTTTTAAAAAAATTCGTAAAAGAAGTAAAAAAGCCCTTTTTAGGTTTTTCGCCTGATGCAGAAAGACTTATAAAAGCTTATTCATGGCCGGGAAATATACGGGAACTTGAAAACGCCGTTGAGCGGGCTTGTGTTTTAGGTAAACCGCCTTATATTGAGCAAAAAGATCTACTTTTAAAGCTTGATAACCCCTCCTTTGCGGCTGAGGTAAATTATAAGGACGTGGACTTAAAATCTGCAATAAATGACTTTAAAAAATCCTTTATTGCCGGAGTGCTCAATGAGCAAAAATGGAATCAAACAATTGCAGCTGAAAAACTCGGAATACAGCGTACATATTTATCGAGATTGATAAAAGAGCTTGAAATTAAGGAGATATAAAATGGCTTTAGAAGAAAATAAGGATTTGGCACAAAAGATCAATGATTTTTTGACAGCAAACAGAAAAATAGTACTTGTGCTTTTTGCTTTGGTTATAATAGCAGTAATGGGGGCCATTATTTGGTCTTATACAGTTGAAAATTCAAGAAAGACTTCGGTAACACAGGTCGAGAGAATAATTTATGATCTTGAAGAATTTAAGCAAGAAAATAAAGCCGAAGATACCGGTTCGGATACTGACAAAAAGACTTCAAATGCGGTAAAAGAACTGGAAGACAAATCCATTGAAGAATTAAAACTTCTTGGAGTAAAATATGCTAATTCCTATGCGGGTTTTAGAGCAAATACCGTAATTGCAGAAATATATTTTGAAAGAAAAATGTATGAAGATGCTTTAAAATTTTATGAACTGGCAGCAGATGCTGTAAAAAACTCTTATGTTGAAGGAATTGCATCTTTTAATGCTGCAGCTTGTGCGGATGAGTTAGGTAATAATGAAAAGGCTCTATCTTACTACGAAAGGGTTTCAAAGGTTGAAAATTTTCCGCTAATCCCTAGGGCTCTTTTTAATGTAGGCCGCTTGTATGAAGCTTTGTCCAAAAAAGATGAGGCTATACTTTCATATAATAAGCTTTTGGAAAAATATCCTCAGAACGAATGGGCTCTTCTTGCAAAGTCCCGCATAATTGTTCTTACAGGGAATGATACAAAATAGGACCGGCTGTGGGATAAATTGGAGAAATACCGATTTATCCTAGCATGAGGCTTTCTATGTTTAGGAGAATCATATTATTTGCAGTATTTGCTTGTATTTTTTTGTCCTGCGGTATAGATGATATTGTTTATTTGGAACCTCCTAAGTTAATCCATAGACCTACGGGGCATACTGATGAAAATAAAAAGTATTTTGAATTTGAGACTTCAGATAAAACTAATTTTCAATCAGCTTCCGGTTTTTTTAAAGGTTTTGAAATTTATTACCGTATTTATGAGTCAAAAAGAGATTGTGAAAGCGTAATAAGCAATATGGAAAAATACACCGAAACAAATCCTTCAAACTCTGTAAACTATTTGCTTTCTTCGTATAATTATAGGCTTTTAGCGCATTCCAATCATTCCTACCAAGACCGTCCGCTTATTAATGCTCCTTCTGCTGTTCCGCTTAATAATCGCAGTGTTAAATTCCGTATTGAAAATCTCAATTTTTTTCCGAATGATTTTAATGTGGACGGATCAACAGAGGGTAAGACGCAACGCCAAAACGGTGAAGACTTTAAGGATGCAAAAAAAGGGGACTATGATGTACAATCTTCAGCCGAGCCCTCATCCGATTCGTTTTATGTTGCAGTCTTTGCTGCTGCTTACGGTTTCGATACTAGTTTTAAAACCATTTACAGTGATCTTATTTCCTTAGGTTATGTTGAAATTAAAAAAAATACTTTACTTTCTCCATAATGCTTGTCCTTATATACATGTTATGATAAAATACACTCTACGAGGTTTTTATGAAAATCATAAGATTTGTTGTTATATGTTTACTTATATGCTCATCTACAGGCTGTACAAAAAAAAATATAGCTAAATATGATATAGAAAATGTTTTAAATAAAAATAATCCGGTAACAATAAATATTTGGCACTATTATACTGCATCGCAAAAAGATAAATTTGACGAATTAATCGAAAATTTTAATACTTCTGAAGGAGCCAAATATGGCGTTTATGCACAGGGTATAAGGAGGGCAGGAAATGCAAGCGAAATATCGGCTTTTCTTGCCGATGCTTTGGCTCAAAAACTTGGGGCAGATGATATTCCCGATATTTTTTCCGCTTATCCCGATACAGCTTATGAATTTAATGTGCAAGATCTCTTATTAGACTTATCCGATTTTTTTACGGAAAAAGAAAAAGAAGAATATGTAAAAGGTTTTTTATATTCCTCCGGATTCGGAATAAAAAATGAAATTAAGCTTTTTCCTGTTGCAAAATCTACCGAGATTTTAATTTTAAATGAAACTGCATGGAAACCTTTTACAGAAGCCATGGGTGTTTCTTACAATGATTTGATTACATGGGAGGACTTGGTAAAGACCGCAGAATTATATTATAAGTGGACCGATTCGTTAACGGATGCGCCTAATGACGGTAAGCCTTTTTTTGGACGGGATGCTCTGAGTAACTATATTTTAACCGGAACCTATGAACTCGGTAACAGCATTTTCAATGTTTTAGAAAACGGGGATGTTGATTTTGTCTTCGATAAAAAAGTTCTGCGTACCTGTTGGGATAATTATTATGTTCCATTTGTAAAAGGTTTTTTTACTGCAAAAGGAAGATTTAGGAGTGATGATTTAAAAACCGGAGATATCATTGCCTGCATAACATCAACTTCTTCTGCAATATATTTACCGTCTAAAGTCATAGATGCTTCAGGTAATTTTACTCCGGTTGATTTGCACGTTTTACCCCTTCCGCATTTTAGAAATGCAAAGAATAAAGCTATCGTTCAGCAGGGAGCCGGCATGGCTGTACTTAAAAGTAATTTAAAGCGTGAAACAGCCTCTGTCCTTTTTTTAAAATGGCTTACAAATATGCAAAAATATTCGGAATTTGCAGTTTCTACGGGATACTTGCCTGTAAAGAAAAAAGAGCTTGAGCTTGAAGCTGTTACATCAGCTTTTTGCAGTAACAATATCTGTGTTTTGCCTGTTGTTCAAGATTCTCTTAAAGTCAGTTTAGAAGCAATAAAGTCTATAGATCTTTATTTTCAACCTGCTTTTAAGAATTCGGATAAGGCAAGAAATCTTCTTGCCGATTTATTACAGGAAAAAGCAAAAGAAGATAGGGCTAAGGTTCTTGAAAGCATTAAAGCCGGAAAAAGTTATGAAGAAGCTTTAAATGAATTTCTTAGCGATAATGTTTTTGAAGAATGGTTAAAAAAACTTAAACAAAATTTATATGATTTAAAATAGTTGGAGAAACAATGAAAAAAAATCGAAAGCAGCAAAAATATTCCACCTCAATTTTGTCACGGATTTTAGTTCCTATGATTTTTGTATTTGTTATTCAGGCAGTGGTAATGGTTCTGATGTTTTTAAGCTCGGATATTATTAAAAAATCAAGCGACAATGCCTACGGAGTTTTAAGTGAAAAAGTTTTAAACCGTAAAATTGTTATCGAAAATGAAATGCTTAACAGATGGACAAGAATTGAAGATTTGCATGAAAATGTTTTAAATGTAATTCAAACCGAATTATCCCAAAATAATATTGAACTTGATCAGCTTGCAGATAAACCTAATTTGCAAAACCGTATTCTCGATACCCTCTTGCCTCAGCTGATCTATATTATAAGACGCAACTATGTTACAGGTGCCTTTTTAGTCATTGATGCACCTGCTCCTACAGTAAAAACGGATGAATTTTTTTATCCCGGCTTATATATTAGAAATGATGATCCCTCTTCTTATTCTTCAAGTAACGACGATATTCTTGTATCAAAAGGACCTGCGGAGGTTGTACAAAATCATAATATTGCTTTAGGAGTGGATTGGTCGCCTTTTTTTACTATTTCTCCTAAAAGCAGCGAGCTTGCCTATAGGTATTTTACTGCACCCATCACTGCAGCATTAAAACATCCGAATGAACAGGCTAGAAATTTAGGTTTTTGGAATACCTTGTTTAAACCGGATTCTTTAAGTGATGAGGTTATTACATATTCAATTCCTATAATGGATAAACGAGGAAATATTTACGGAGTTATCGGTATAGATGTGTCTGCAAGGTATGTTCAGTCCTTTTTAAATTTTGATGAGCTGGATATTTCTAAACAGGGAATATATTGTATAGCTATTCATGATCGTAATGACAATAGTCAAACATTTTCGCCTATACTGTTTAATAGTGCTGCAAATAATGTGAAAGTGAATAATATTCCGGTTTTTAAAAATATCAATAAAAAAGATAGAACCCTTGATACGTTTGATGAAGGGCGGGAAGTTACAGAAAAGTATTCTTTGGCTATTGAACCCTTTCATCTGTATCAAAATAACACAATGTATGAAAATCAAGAGTGGGTTTTGATAGGATTGACTCCCGAAAGCAATGTACTTTTATTTTCAATAACCCTAAAGAAAATATTCTGGAAAGCTATTCTTGTTTCAGGCTTTTTGTTTTTATCCGGTTTATATTTATCGAGTAAACAGATTTCCGATATGTTTAAAAAGGTTGTAGTAAAACTGCAAAACAGTGATCCTCGAAAAATAGTAAACATCGAAAAGATGAATATAAGAGAAATTGATACCCTCATTCTTGCTATAGAAAAACTGAGTGCCAGTGTTTTTAATGCGGCTTCGCGTGTATCTACAATTATAGAAAAGCTTCAAGTTCCTATCGGTGTTTTTGAAGAGAATATGTTGATGGGAACGGTATTTTGTAATTCTATTTGGTTTAAATTATTTAACCTTCAAGACCATTCAGGGGATTCCGTTTTAAAGACGGAGGAATTTTATAGTCTGCTTGAGTATTATGAATTTTATATACATGAAAAGGATGATACCAAGACTATCTATGCTATTCCTACAGAAGAACATGGAAAAGTCCGCTGGATAAGATTTGTGCAGATGAAGGAAAATGATAAGGTGCTTGGTATTGCAGTTGATATTACTAAAGAAGTTGAAGACCGTAAAAAGTTTGAGCTTCAAATGAATTATGATGAGCTGACAGGTCTTTATAATAGATATGCTTTTGACAGAAAAGTTGCCGAAATATTAAAAAAACAAGATTTAGGTATATGTGCTCTTGTTATGTGGGACCTTGATAACTTAAAATATCTTAATGATTCTTTCGGTCATGTATATGGCGATATGCATTTAACATCTTTTGGAAAAAAACTTGCAGCTCTTCAGCAAGAATACTGTATTGTGTGCAGGCACTCAGGAGACGAGTTTTATACATTCTTTTATTGTTTTTCGACGTCTGATGAAATAAAGCTTATTTTGACTTCCTTTTGGAAGGAAATACAGGAAACAAGCATAATGCTTCCCAATGGTGAAAATTCAAAGTTACGCGTTTCTGCCGGTTTGGCTTGGTATCCTTACGATGCGGACAATCAAGCCGATTTAGTTAGATATGCCAATTTTGCAGTATATGAGGTAAAACACTCTTTTAAAGGTACTTTACACGAGTTTAATTTGGATGTTTATAAAAAAAATTATATAATGATTCATGGTACTGAAGCTCTTAATCAGATGCTGGAAAGAAATTTGATAGAATATGCTATGCAGCCCATAGTCATTTCCGGTACGGGTGATGTTTACGGATATGAAATGCTGATGCGCTCTTCAGTTCCCGAATTTAAAAATCCTGAGGATGTTTTAAGATTGGCAAAGGCTCAATCTAAGCTTCATAAACTTGAAGAACTTACTTTTTTTGGTGCTATGGAAACTTTTGTAAAAAAGATAGAAAACGGTGAAATATCTAGAGATGCAAAAATATTTTTAAATACCATAAGCTCTCAAGTTCTTTCCGATGCAAAATTTTTGGAATTTGAAGAAAGGTTTAAGCCCTATCTTTCAAATATTGTTTTGGAAATTACGGAGTCGGAACCTCTTAATACAAATTTTTATGAGATAAAAAATGAAAAAATACGCAGTTGGAATGCTATGGTTGCCATAGATGATTTTGGAAGCGGTTATAGTAATGAGTCATCTCTTTTATTTTTATCGCCTAACCTAGTAAAAATCGATATGTCTATAGTAAGGGATGTTCATAAGAGTCTTGATAAGCAAAATGTGTTGGAAAATCTTGTTTCCTATGCAAAAAAGCGTAATATAATAATATTGGCAGAGGGTGTTGAAACGATAGATGAGATAGATGTTCTACTGCGTTTTGGTGTAGACTTGTTCCAAGGTTACTTTTTTGCAAAGCCTTCTTTTGATATTGCTCCCATACCCGAAGAAAAAATACAGGAATTAAATAGAATTTTCTCTATCTATTAGGCTGCTCTGTTTTGCTGCAGCGGAGCCTAACTGACCGCAAGCTCCTCCTATTTTTTGACCTCTTTTTTGCCTTGTACTTATGTTTAGTCCCGCTTTTTTTAGATAGTTTTCAAATACACGGACTTCGGCTTCCGATGGCCTTTTAAAATTCAAACCTTCTACAGGATTCCATGGTATCAAATTTATAAAACATTCAAGGCCTTTTGAAAATTCTATTACTTGTTCAGCTGCTTTTTTATCGGTATTTATCCCCTTCATAAGGGCAAGTTCTAAAGTAACTCTTTTATTTGATTTTGAGTTAAAATATTGTATTGCTTTTTTTAAATCCGCCAGAGGATTGGTTTTATTAACGGGCATAAGTTCGGTTCTCAGCTTTTCATCAGCCGTTGTCAATGAAACGGCCAGTCTTACTTCAGGTCCCTTATCGGCCATCTCATTAATTCCTTTACATATACCTGATGTAGAAATAGTTATGCGCCTTTTAGAAAGATTTCTCCCTTTAGGATGAGAAAGGATGTTTATGGCCTTATCTATTTCGGGTAAATTCAGCATGGGTTCACCCATTCCCATAAAAACTATATTATCTAAGTTTCCTGCTTCTTGTTCTAAATATAAAAATTGTTCTATTATTTCTGAGGCTGATAAGTTTCTTAAGAATCCGATTTGTCCGGTCTTACAAAAAGCACAGTTCATAGGGCAGCCGGCTTGGCATGAAACGCATGCGGTTTTTCTATGTGATTTATCTGTAAGCAAGACCGTTTCGACAACCGCTCCATCGTATAGCTCTATAGCTAATTTTATTGTGCCGTCCGGATCCTTTAATGTTTCTTTTACTTTTGTGGAAAATAAAGAAAATTTTTCGTTAAACTGACGGCGCATATCTAAGGATAGGTTAGTCATATCGCCGAAGTCTTTTGCTCCGCAAGCTATCCAGTGAAAAATCTGGTCAGCCCTGAATTTTTCTTTTAAACCGCAAAAATCCTGCAAATTTTCAGGCAACATACCTGAAAGAGCTACATCGTTTGCTTTATTGGCCATTTTTTGTTAATTCGATCAGCAGGTCTGTAATCGTTTGATTTTTTATTCCCGTCTTCTGAAAATCCATTAAGGTGTCGATGGCTTTTGGTTTTTCTTTTTTTTCTATGTAGCATTGAGCCAGTTCAAGGTATACCCTATAGTTTGTATCTTCAGTATCTTTTAAATGGGTGAGTGTAGTAATCGCCTGATCATATTTTTGCTGTAATTTGCATAATATTGCAAGTCCCAGCATTGCATATGAATCAAAGTCTATATCGAGAGCTTTTTGATAACATTCTTTTGCTTTTTCAAAATTATTCATGTTCCGATAAGCATCTCCGATACGGGTTAAAATTACCTTGTTATTTGGATCCAGCTCCAGTATCTTTTTCCAATATACTATTGAATTATATTGTTGATTTAGACCTCTATAACAGTCTGCAAGCCCGAAAAGACCGTAAAAATTATCCGGAGCACGCTCAAGAGCTCTTTCAAAATAATATACTCCTCTATCAAAGAGCTTCATTTTTCGATAACAGTTTCCTATAGAAGTTAAGATGCGGATATCTACCAATTCACCGCTTGACTCCATCACTTTTTCCCAGTATACGAGGGCTTCACGGTATTTTTTAAAGTCATAATTGAGATGTCCTAGTCCTATCAGAGCGTATGCATTTTTAGGAGAATTTTCCAAGACCTTGAGATAGAGCTTTTCGGCTTTGTCGAAGTCCTTAGTTTTTCGATAAGCATCAGCTACCCGCGTTAGGACAGTTATATTTTTGTCATCAAATTTGAGATACTCTTCCCAGATAGAGATTGCTTTTGAAAACTGATTCATTGATTTATAGCAGTCTGCAAGGCCGAAAAGTGCATAATTATTACTTGGATGATGCTCCAGGCATTGTTTATAGAATTTTATAGCTTCATTGAATTTATTATTTTTACGCTCCGAGTCTCCCAAACCTACCAGCGCATAGTTGTTTTCCGGATCCAATTCCAGTATTTTTTTAAAGACATTTATAGCTTCTTCAATGCTGTTATTTTTTAAAAGAGAGTAAGCTTGTTTTGATAGTTCTGAAATTTCTATTTGGTTTGTATTTTCTGGGGATACGTTTTTTTTCGAAAATACGTCTTGATTTATAAATTCGGGTTCATCCATCTGATTTTTTTCAAAGTCTAGAGATTCTTTGAAGATATCTTCATCTTTTATGTCTGACATTTTTCCTCCATAACTATATTTATTATCATAGTTTACCAAGTTTTAAATTAGCATTTGTATAATGCTTGCCAATTGATCCAGCAGAATACTCTCTTTATAGGTATTATGTGCCAGATGATAAAATTTTAATGCTTTTAGCTTCTCATTTTTATTTGCGTAATAGTCCCCAATCCTTGAAAGACCATCAGAATATCCTGTTGTAATAAAAATTCTTTCTGCTGCATTTATATCATTTTTATTGTAAAGCTCGTTGCCTCTGCGATTTAGCTTAGCTTTTTGCTCTATAGTTAAGGTTTTAAGCGGGTGTTCAGTAGTTTTTATAAAGCCTTCATTAACTTTTTGCAATATTTTTTCCTTTAAATTACTTACAATAAAACCAAAGTTTTTATATTTACTATACGGCTATCTTCATACATTAAGCCGTTCAAATTTTAAATAAACTCGACTAAAAGTTACATTAAATTAAAACAACACATATCGCTTACCTGCTTATATCTAAACCGGAATAAACATGCTTAAGCTATTATAACCTGTGCCATAATTTGACTCAACAACTAATAGAAGAAAAAATACAGCCAAAGAGTAGAATTTAGCTCCTGCTCTTTGGTTTGTATTTAAACTGCTTTTAGTTTTATTCGTCGAAGTCGTCGTAATCTAAGTCGTCGTCCTCATCGTAATCGAAATCTTCATCCTCGAAATCGTCGTCCTCATCAAAATCTTCATCATCAAAGTCATCATCATCAAAGTCTTCGTCGAAATCGTCATCAAAGTCATCATCGAAATCGTCCAAGTCCTCATCAAAATCATCATCGAAGTCATCATCATAAGAATCACTGAAAATTAAGGAAGTTCCTAGTTTTTCAAGTTCAAGATCTTCAATCATAAATAACCCCTCTTATTGTTATTGGTTTATATCTAACATTATAATAGATGAGAGCTTATATTTTTGTCAACTAGATAATATGGAATTTACGCTTTTTTATTTAAATTTTATTTTATTGAATCTTGTGTATAAGTATACCGCTTCTTCCAACCTCAAAAAAAGATTGTTCTTCCCATGCAGAAATTATAGTATCTTTTTCTAGTACAAAGTAGGTATAGACAAAGCCTTCGGGAAGTTTAGGCAGGTTTAGTTCTTTCCATTCCTGTGTTTGAGGCTCAAAACAAAATAATTCACCCGTTTCCAAAAGAACGGCTTTAACCATATTTTCTGTCTTAAATTTACAGATTGAGGCGGTAATTTCAAAGCTGCCTTTGTATGAGTCTTTAGAATTTTGGTAAAAGATTATTTGTTTTGTATTTAAATCCTCCGAAAAGCATTCGGCCTTTATGTTTTTTTGAGTCCGGCTTAAAATTTTCCATATTTCGTCTTTATCGGATAAAACAATGATAGGTGAAGATGCATTTATAAATTCTTCTTGGTTTATTTTGGAATAGTTTCCCTTTAATAGATCCTCAAAAGAAGAAAAGGAAAAATAGTCAAAACTGACATGATTGTTTTTTTCCGTCTTAAAAGCCGCAAACCAGTTTTTGTTGAACTCCAGAGCCGATAACTGCGAAGTATTTTCAAGATTAAATGTTTGAGGATTGATGAGACTTAAAAGCTCTCCGTTTACGCTATTATAGCGTAAGAGGCTTGAAGGGCTTTCATCCTGAAGAATGGAGGAAAAGATGGTATTTGTATATAATCTTATAAGACTTCCGACGTCCGTTCTATAAAAACCGTCCGCTGTTTTTGTATAAAAATCGCTTTTTATTTCTATTATAGGTTCTTCTTCAATGGCAAATGCAGGTAAAATCCCTGCCTTATTTACAAGAAAGAGGGGCGGATCATACATCAGCCCTAGGCCCGACACTCTTAGAGCCTCTGTCCACGGCCTAAAGTCTTGCTCGGGAACTTTTTCGGGAGAATCCGCTTTTTTTAAACATGGAGTTTCCGATTCTTCATCTTGAGTAAAATAATACCAGACCGTGCTTACAGGTTCGGTTTCTGCTTCGGCTTTTTCTGTTGAAGAGGCTGTTTCAGGTTCGGCCTCTTTGTTTGCACAAGCGGCAAATAAGAGAACCGAAGCCAGAAGCACAGGAAAAACCCGTACTTTAAATAAATTATGCAAGGGCAATTACTTCTATTTCGACGAGGGCGTCTTTAGGAAGACGGGCAACCTGTACGGCCGATCTTGAAGGATGGTTTGAAGAGCCGAAGATTTCTGCATATACTTCGTTCATTGCAGCAAAGTTATTCATATCGCTTAAAAAAACGGTGGTTTTGATTACCTTGTCGATGCTTGTTCCGGCTTGTTCTAAAATTGCCTTTACATTAAGCAAGGACTGGCGTGTCTGAGCTTTAATTCCTTCGGGGAAGGCTCCTGTGGCAGGATCCAAGGGGATCTGTCCCGATGTAAATACAAAACCGTTTGCCTTAATTCCCTGAGAATAGGGGCCGATGGCTGAGGGTGCCTTGTTTGTTGCGATAATTTCTTTCATATCTAGTACTCCTAAAAATAAAATTTTATGCGTTTATTTTAATCGTTTAAGGCCTCATAGTCAAGCACGGAATTAGCAGCCTGCTGATGCAAGCTGCATAAGCTAACATAGGCTAACATAGGCTCATACCTATTCCCATTTGAACTGTCCGCTTGTGTAGTTAAGCTCTTTTGAAAATTCTGCATCCGTATCCTTAGATTCGTCGTATTGCCATTGGTCTGGGCCGCTGGTTTTGTTGAAAAACACTAGCTTGTTTAACTGGGTACATTTTTGGGTTTCAGTTTTCTTACCCTTATAGCCGTCGGAGGCTATTACCATCTGATTATCGCTTGTCTTGATAAAGCGGCAGGGGGCGTAGTCCTCCTTCAATTTGTCTATAGTCCCTGAAGGCCATAGATTTGTCAGGGGCGAGGTTTGTATATTACCGCTTAAACTTTCCAGCCTTAATAAGCTTCCTCCTACCGATACCTTTGTTGTATATGGACTATCCAATCTTCCCTTATATTGGGCTGTTAAAATATATAAAGCTCCGTCTTTAATATACATGTCGTTAATAGTTTGTTTGTGATATGTGTTTGGATTTCCGGCACCTGTAGGTGTATTGGATATTATTTCTTTTAATGTATTAATAGTACCTTCATGGTTATATTTTTTTATTTGTATGCTATAGTTATTCTCTGTGTGATTAAGCAGAGCTGCAAAGAGTCCATCCGAATTGGCTGCTAAAGCGGTACAATCGGTTTTTATTGAGTGACTTTGGTGAGGTATATTAACATTATAATTGGTATCATTTTGGGCATCTTTAAAATTATTATAGGTAAATGTCCATTTCGATATTTTGTTTACTGTTGATTCCTTATCATATACAAAATATAGCTTTCCTGTTGTGAGATCGGATGCATCTACAGCCATAGCTTTAGCTGCAACATCCTTCAATAAATTTAGAACAGCCTCATCACCTGAGACTTCATAAGAACCATCATCTTTTAATTTATATCTTTTTACCTTATAAAATTTGGAACTATGTTGATATAGTAAAATATATAAGTTGCCTTTTTCATCATGGCAAAAAATATCTGTAGGTTCACCGTGAGAAGATGTATTATCCATTTGAGAGCCTAATATATTAGGATTGCTGCTATCTACTTGGTAATAATCAAAGCCTGTTCCGTTTTTGGTCCATATTATCATCTTTCCCGGTGAGGGAGGTGTCGGAGGTGTCGGCGGGGCTGCTTCCTGCTTTTCTTCAAACCAAGTATGTTCTGTAGGCTCGAAGCTTAAAGCACCTGAGACTGTGTTAAGGCTTGCAATTCTGTTTTTGTTTTTTTCTACTTCTGCATGTGATGTTCCGGTTTGTAATTTATATCCGTCATCGGCTATGTAGATTGTTTCGTCTTCGAAGCCTATTATTTTTGCTGCACCGTAAAAGTCTGAAGCTTCGTCAATATGGGCAATATTGTCCGTTCCTGAGGCGAGGGATTGCGAAAAGCCTAATTTTCTTGCCGGTGCTAAATTTCCTCCATCGTTGTATGTATATTCTAAAATTCCGCCCAAGGAATAGGCTCCATTGGTTAAATCACTTGAAAATGCAGAAAAAAGCACATAGAGTTTGTTCCTGTTTACAAAAATATCCATGGATTTAAAGTTGCCGGCAGGAATATAACTTGAATTTATTTTAACCAGATTCTTAAATAAATCTAAACTTTGTATTGGGTGCCCCGATATTTCTGTTCCGTTAAAATTATAAGAGTGTAATTTATTGCTGTCATCGATGATAAAGCTAAATTTATCATAAATAGCCATCCGGCTGATCTTATCGCCTGACGGATTTTGAAAATTTGAAGGGATTACTATATTTGTGGTGGTTGTACCGTCAGTTTTGTGAAGCTTATTTTCTGTACTTTGTTTATCCAAAACATAGATATCTCCGGTTGACCTGTCGGAAAATATTTCGGCCTCATCTCCTGTCAGGCTTGATGTGAGCGGGCTATGAGTGTAGGCTGTATCTTCTGCTCCTTCACTTGTAAAGCGTTTTATTTTCCAGTGCGAAGAATCTTTATAAATAAAGTATAGCCTGCCCTTAGAGTCTCGGGCAAAGCCGGGAGTGCCGCTTACCGGCGTCGAAGCATTTATGCCGATATCGGAACCGTTTTCAAATCTGAGTTTATGGCTTACTGAGGCTCCTGAGCTTCCCGCATATCCTATTGAAAATTCTATTTTTTTATTACTCGAAGCTATTTTGTTTAGCTCCAATATGATATTATTCGTGCCTTGAGTAACGGTATGATTTACGGAAGCCTTCCATGAGGCTGAGAGCACCGATAAGCGGGCTTTTATTTTTAGTTTTTCTCCTATAGGAAAGTTTTTAGAAAAAAACTTAGGGGTTCCTGCTTCAAATTTTTTTTCGATTATTCCGCTCCTTTCCCCTATTATTTGCAGATAAAGTTCCGAGGATGCAATTTCGGGAAGGCCGTTGCTTCCTATAGCCCTTGAAGATGATCCTTCAAGATCGATTAAAAGCTCTCCATATTCATCTTGCATAAAAAAATTACAAGAACTAAAACATAAAAAAATAAACAAGACTAAAGACAGTAGTTTTTTCATATACCCTCTATAAAGTTAGAAAATCAATATTTCGTAAAAATTTATAGATTCATTTTACATTAAAATGTAATAAAAAACAAGCCGAAGTTAAGTTCGCTTTATCCGTTTAAAAAGTTCCGTGCGGTCGATTATAAAATAGAGGGGACGTCCGTGGGGGCAGAGCGGTTCCGGGAGGGCGAAGGTTTTAACCGCTATATTGTATGCAGAAACGGGGTCGATTATGTCGCCGTCCTTGCAGGCGGCACGGCAGGCAGATCTTGCAAGGATGTGGTGCATGAGTCCTGAAGGATCCTTACCTGTACCTGCAAGGTCTTCTTTTAAGTCCTTTTCCGTGCCGTGCCATCTTATGGGAACCGCCCTTATAATCCAAAGTCCTTTTTTTTCTTCACTTATATTAAAGCCTGCTTTTTGAAGCTCTTGGAGGTTTAACCTTATAATTTCATCATCTTTTTCGGATTCCGTTTCGATGCGGTAAGGAATTAAAAGCTCCTGCGAGGGGCCGAGGCTTTTTTTTAGGCCTTCAAAAAGAATACGCTCGTGGGCGGCATGTTGGTCTATTATATAGAGAGCATTGTTTTTTTCGACAGCGATAAAGGTGCCGCAAAATTGGCCTAAAAATTTAAAATCGGATTTGGGGAGGTCTTGCGGAGGTGTCTGCACTCCATGAGCAACTTGCGATATTTCCTGAAAAGCTGCCGAGGCTTCAATCTGCCTTATGGGGGAGGCCGGCCAATAGGTTTTTGTGCTGTTCTGCCTATAGTCGGAGGTATTGCTCTGCCGATAGTTTTTTGTGCCGGCCGGATTATAGCTTTGGTTTAAATCGGCGGCTTCATATTCAGTTTTTTCAAAATCAAAGCCTCGCGTATATTCAGGCTGGTAGCTTTCCTTTAAAAGATCGGAAACCGTTTTTTGTTTATAAAAGGAGCTTATGGTTGAGCTTAGGCTGTGATGAATTTCTTTATAGTCTTCAAATTTTGCTTCCCTTTTTGCAGGATGAATATTGAAGTCGACTCTTTCGGGATCTACATTTAAAAACACAAAGGCTGCGGGAAAGCCTCCGTTGGGAAAATAGCCTTCCGATGCATAGCAAAGGGCTTGAACAAGACCGTATTCGTTTATCCGCCTTCCGTTTACAAAGATGTAGATATTCCGCTTGTCGGAGCGGACAACTGCGGGGCTTCCTAAAACTGCTTTAAAAGAAAAGCCGTCTCCTTCTTGGTTTATCTCGTAAAAAAGCTCTTCAGGTTCTTTAAGGCCCATGGCTGCAAGGCATCTTTCTTTTAAGGATGAATGAGCCGGAAGAATTAGCTTATTTATTCCGTCCGCTATATAACGCATTTCTATATTGTAGTGGGGGAGGGCCTTTTCGACAAAGGTCTGACGGCATTGGGCTGCCTCATATTGAGGGCGTTTTAAAAATTTTTTTCGGGCAGGGAAGTTTTCAAAAAGATTTTTAACTTCGACTGTTGTGCCCTTATTTAGGCGTGCAGGAGAAATCTTTCCTAAGGAAAGTTTCCAAGCTGCGGGGCCTTCGCGGGTGGAGGTAATTTCGAGGGAGCTTACCGCCTGCACCGATGAAAGAGCTTCTCCCCTAAAGCCCAAGCTCCGTAAGTGAAGGAGGTCTTCAGCCTCTTCTATTTTGCTTGTGGAATGGGTATGGGTACAAAGTTCCAAATCTTCCCTAGTCATTCCGCAGCCGTCATCGCTTACCCTTATTGCACTTATTCCGCCTTCTTCTATTTCTACTATAATTTGAGAGGCACCCGCATCTATCGAGTTATCCAATAGCTCCCGCACAACAGAGGCCGGCCGCTCGATAACTTCTCCGGCGGCTATTTTGCTTGCGGTTTCTTTTGATAAGAGTTTTACGGGCTTGTATTCTCTCATGCGGGCTTCCTTTAAACGGTTTCCGTTATCGTAAACAGATCGAGTTCCGGTTCTTCTTCAGGCAGTACGGGCTGGTTTAATAAGACTTCAATCTTTCCTTCCATTTTTTCTATATCTTTTTCAAGCCCTTTGGCAAGCTTTATGCCTTCTTCAAAAAGAGAAAGAGCCTTTTCCAAAGGAATATCGGAGGAGCGTATGTCATCGCTTATCTTTTCAAGTTTTTCCAGTCTTTCTTCAAATTTTTTCATAGACAAATACTATCCTTTTTTTTGATGAGGGTCAAGTCTGCTTTATAAAATCGGATTGACTTTTTTTTTAAATGAGATATAATAAGGATGTGAGGAGAGTATAAGATATGAAAAAAAATTATTTCCTTTTTATTTTTATTTTAATGATTCTTTTTGTAGGTTGTTCTACACTTCCTAGGAATTCTTTACATTCTCAAACTATTGCTAAAGAAAAGAGAACAAAGACTCTTGAGTCTGATTTTGATGTCTTATATACGCTAAGCTATAATTTGACTCAAAAAGCTAAGGATGATTTTGTCTCGATTGAACTTGATTCTCTTTTATATAAGGCCCGTCTTGATTTTGATTCTTATACTTCGTTTAAGTCAATCCTTGAATCTTTTTTTAGGATAGTTGAAACTGCAAAAAAAGATAATATAAGAAATGGAGCCGGCTTCTTAGGTTCTACGGAATTATACTGCTTTATACATTCTAAGATAGATGAAACTATGGAGCGCTTTTTGATTATAGGCGGAAAAGAAAATCATTTGGAATTCGGCTTTTTATTAAAAGAAAATCAGGCTTATCTGGTTTTAAATTCGTTTAGCGCTAGGCCCATTAATCCCAAAAATGATTTTATAGTTTCTTTTGAGAGTGTTCCTATAAGTCTTGAAGATGCAAAGCTCTTATATGATTTTATATCGGATGAAGATGCCCTTGAAAAGATTAGAGGAATTGACCATGATGAACTTTAGCCGAAAGCTGCCTATAGGTGTACAAAGTTTTAAGGTATTACGGGATGATAATTATCTCTATGTCGATAAGACCGAATATGTTTATAGATTGGTATCTTCGGGCCGTGTCTATTTTTTAAGCCGTCCGAGGCGTTTTGGAAAAAGTCTTTTTCTTTCTACTCTTGAAGCTTATTTTTTAGGGCAAAAAGAATTGTTTAAGGGGCTTGCCATTGAAAAGCTCGAAGAGTCGGAAAAAGAAAATCGAGAAACCTGGCTGGAATATCCCGTTTTATATTTGGATCTTAATCTTGCAAAATATGAAACAAGGGAAGACCTTGAAAGCGTTTTAAATAATCATCTTTGCAGATGGGAAGAATTATATGATAAGAGCAATTCTGAAAATACTCTGGCAGAGCGTTTTTTCGGCATTATACACCGTGCATACAAAAAAACCGGAAAGCAGTCCGTTATCCTTATAGACGAGTATGATAAGCCCCTTCTTCACACTATGTGGAAGGATGCTGCCTTAAATGAAATCTATAAGACAATTCTTAAAGGTTTTTTCGGAGTTATAAAAACAGCCGACCAAGCAATACGCTTTGCCTTTTTAACCGGAGTTACCAAATTCAGCAAGGTAAGCATTTTCAGCGATTTAAACAATCTAAATGATATAAGTATAAATCCGGAGTATTCAGCTATTTGCGGAATAAGTCAAAAAGAATTAGTAGAAACCTTCCGCCCCGAAATAGAAACCCTAGCCGAAAAAAATGAATTAAGCTATGAAGATTGTGTTTCGGCCTTAAAGAAAAGATATGACGGTTATTGTTTTTCTTATGGAACGGAAATGATGTATAACCCATTCAGTCTGCTCAATGTCTTTTTTTCAAAACAATTTGAAGACTATTGGTTTGCAACAGGCACTCCGACCTTTTTGGTAAATGAATTAAAAAGAGCGGACTACAATATTCCCGACTTGGACGGAAACGTAGAGATGAATTCTGCATTTTTATCCGATTACAGGGCAGGTGTGGACTCGATTATACCCGTATTGTTTCAATCGGGTTACTTGACTATAAAAGGCTATGATAAAGAATATAAGATGTACTTGCTGGGCTTTCCGAATGAGGAAGTGCGTTACGGCTTTTTGTATAATCTTTTACCTGAATATTCGAATATAAATTTTACAGATACCTCTTTTAATGTTGTTCAGTTTACAAGGGATTTAAGAGCGGGAAAGGTAGATGAGTTTATGCAAAGATTAAAGTCGATAATGGCAAGCCTCCCCTACGGTACGGAAAAAAAAGACAGCAATGAAAGCATCGCCTTGAGGGAGCATAATTTTCAAGTTTGCATTTACTTGGTTTTTGCCTTGATGGGACAGTTTGTCGAAGTGGAAACTCCTTCATCTACAGGAAGAACCGATTGCGTTGTAAAAACAGAAAAGGCTGTTTACGTCTTTGAGTTTAAGCTAAAGGAAAGTGCGGAAGATGCCTTAAAACAAATCAAAGAAAAAAACTATACCGAAAGGTACAAGGCTGAAAATAAAAATATAGTTCTTATAGGTGTAAGTTTTGATTCGGAAGAAAAAACCGTAAAAGAGTGGATAAGCGAAACATTGACATGATTTATAGATTTTGATAACATGTATCAAAGATTGTAATTTTTAATAGATATAAAATGAGAGGAAAATAAATTGAATAAATAGACAAAAATAGCCGCCGATTACAGATTTTAAGTTTCTTTTAAAACTAGATAACTTCTAAAAACTTCGGTTTTGAGGAGTGCTGTAATGGTGTGCCTTTTAAGTTGTAAACTTTTTTCTTTTGTCTAGGAGTTCAATATGTTAAAGAATTTTATTAAGTGCATCTGCACTGTTTTTAAATACGGAGCCTTTCCGGCTGTAGTCTTATTTTTTCTTTCGGTTTTTACGGGACTGACCCTTCCTTTTACGGTTTTATATACTCAAAAACTAATCGATTCTATAATTTTATTTTTAAAAGAGTCTGTTGTTTTGTCTTCCGTTTTATGGAATGCCGCTGTTTTAGCCTTCACCATTCTTTTTATGAATCATGTTAATTTTATAAGCAATATAGCCTTTATCTATCTTGAAAAAAAATTGACTTATAATTTATCCGAAGCTATTTTAACCAAGATGCTTAAGATAGAATTTGCATGTTTTGAGGATGCTGCATTACACGATGCATTAAAGGAAATTAGGAGCCGGCCTGCAAAAAAGGTTATAAATCTTTTTAAAGAATGTAGGGCATTCCTTTGTGATAGTATAAAACTTTTTGGAATGGTTTTTATATTTGCAAGGGTTTCTCCTTGGCTGAGTTTGGGCTTTTTGGTTTTTTTAGTTTTGGATTTTATAAACGAATATATTGCAACAAAAAAAATCCAAGCTATCTATGCTTCTCAAGTTTTTGATGAAAGAGAACTTGAAGATTTAAGCTCCCTCCTTTCAAATAAGGATGCCTTACCCGAATTAAAAATATTTTCCGCAATTCCTTTTATCGTAAAAAAATGTAAGGATAAGTATAAGGTTTTATTAAAGGAAAGAATATCGATTACCCTAAAATCTTACCGCTACATGGGGATTGCTTCCGTAATAATGATAGCATGGTTTTCTTTTTTAATCTTTGTTTTGATTAGGTTAATTATAAGAGGACAAGTGTCTGTAGGAATGTTTACAGGTCTTATAGCTTCAATAACGGAAATTTATTATTTGCTTGTATTTATGTCTCAAAGTTTTTGGGGCTTGATTGATGATAATAAGAGTATCGGCTTTTTGTATACATTTATGGACCTTCCCCATGATATTCATTATAACAAGATGCGGCATGGGGAAAAAATTTTAGAACAAAATATTTTAGAACAAAACATTTTTGATAAAAAAAATGCAATCATTTTTGAAAATGTTTCTTTCCATTATCCTAATTCTAAAAAAGAAGTTTTAAAAAATATTTCTTTTAGGATAGAAGCGGGAGCTCACATTGCCTTGGTAGGAAAAAACGGCAGCGGAAAAACAAGTTTGATAAAACTGATTGCAGGACTTTATAAGCCTTCAGCCGGAAATATCTTTATAGGTTCAAAAAACATAAACTCTCTTTCCCGCGATGCTCTTCATAGGGAGTTTAGTGTTGTGTTTCAAGATTATGCAAGCTATCAGATGAGCCTGCGTGAAAATGCAGCACTGGGAAGCATCGAATTTTTAAATGATGATGAACACCTAAAAAAATCCCTTGCCCTTATTTCCGATGATCCTGTTTTTGATGATCTGGATAAGCATCTTGGAAAATTGGAAGAATCGGGAACGGAGCTTTCGGGAGGACAAAACCAAAAACTTGCAATTGCGAGGGCTTGTGCCGCTAAAACTAATTTTATAATTTTTGATGAGCCTACGGCTTCCTTGGATCCTTCAGCCGAAAAAGAAATGTATCAAAATCTTCAAAAAATTATAGGTACTTCCAATAGGGGGCGGGGCTGTATTTTTATCTCGCACCGTCTTGCAAGTGCAAAAATGGCAGACATCATTTTTGTGCTCAATGAAGGAAGAATAATAGAAAAAGGCTCCCATGATGAACTTATAAAAAACGGCGGCCTTTATTCTAAAATGTACAAGGAGCAGGCCTCTTGGTATAAGGATGAGCCTGACACTAAAAAGGTTTTTATGAGAGGAAATTTATGAAAAATAATTATCTATATCGTTCTTTTAAATTTACTTTTGGGGTAAGTCCCGTTTCACATATTTTTGTTTTAATTGAAGAGATTTGGCAGGCTTTGTTTCATTCTATTGCAGCTCTTCTTTTAAGCGGTTTTATTGACACCGTTATAGCTTATTCTCAAAAAAGGGTTGAAGCAAAAAGTCTTTTACTTTATGCTTTGAGTTTTGCCTCCCTTTATGTCTTACAGGAATTATGGGCACTTGTTTATAACGGCACAATGAATATCGGAATGTATGAAAAACCGAATAATTATGCCAATCTTTTAATTGCCGAAAAAGCTTCACGCTTACGCTTAATCGAATTTGAAGATGCAAATATTTTAAATATGTATAAGTATGCTAAGGATAACATAGAAAACGAATATGTGTCTTATCTTGTAATGCGTATGATTTATATTTTTTGCCGATTTATCGAAATAGCTTCTTTAACATTTGTAATAAGCAAATTCGATTGGCGGCTTTTCTTTGTTGCAGGCATTTCGGTTATTCCTTATTTTATTACCCGCCTTATCCGCGGAAAAGAAATGTATAAATATAAATCGATTCAAATTCCTGAGGAGAGAAAATTGGATTATCTTTGGTCTCTTTTTACGGACAAGAGTGCGGGAAAAGAATTACGGATTTCAAGATCCGATGAGTACATAAAAGAAAAATGGCTTAAAAAGAACAAGGAAGTTTTTGATCCCTTTTGGAAGTTAAAGAAAAAAGATGCCTTTTCCGTTTTGTTTTGCGACATGCTTTCTTCTCTCGGATATGGAATTGCCGTTTTTATCTGTCTTTATCTTGCCTTAAATAAAACAATCAGTATCGGAAACTTTGGAGCGGCCATCGGTGCTTTTACTATGATTCAGTTTTGTATGCGGAATCTTTTGGAAGCCTTAGGCTCGATTTCAATGTATGCCGCCCATACAAAACATTTTTTCGATTTTTTGGATTTACCCGAAGAAGCTCCCGCCGAATCTAACGAATCGTCCGCCGAATCTAAAGATTCGGCTTGTAGTTTAAAAAATTGCATCGAATTGAAAAACGTTTCTTTTTCATATCCGAATAAAGATAAAAAAGCCATTGAGGATATAAATTTTTCCATTAGAAAAGGAGAAACAATAGCTCTTATAGGAGAAAACGGTTCGGGTAAGACAACTCTTTCTAAAATTATTTTAGGGCTTTATGAGGCAGACGAAGGTTCCGTTTTTTGGGACGGTACCGATTTAAATTTTCTTGACAAGGATGCTCTTTATAAAAATATTTCTCTTACTCTTCAAAAGCCTGTTCAATATAATTTTAGTTTGAGAGAAAATGTTGCAATTTCAGATTTGAGCAAGATAAACGAAGAGGTAAAAATTATAGAAGCTTTAAAGGAAAACGATGCCGATTATCTTTTAGAAAAGACAGGCGGTTTGGACGGAAGACTGGGGCGTATTTTTAATGGAGCTGAACTTTCAGGTGGAGAATGGCAGAGGCTTGCCCTAAGCCGCTGCCGTTTTAAAAATGCCGATTTTTTAATCCTTGATGAGCCGACCTCGGCCCTCGATCCTATCGAAGAAAGCCTTGTGCTAAAACGCTTTATAAGCCTTATCAAAAACAAAACCGCTGTAATTATCTCGCATAGGGCGGGCCTGTGCAGGCTTGTAGACAGGGTTGCCCTTATGAAAGAGGGCAGGCTCATAGCTTTAGGTACCCATGACGAGCTTTTTTCTTCTTGTGAGGAGTATAGGATGCTTTATTCTGCTCAGGCTGATTTGTACCGAGATTAAAACTGAATTTTTAATTTTTTTTCATTTATGCCTTGATTAAAATAAAAAAATAATGTATGGTCGTTGCAACATTTTGTGAGAGGTTGCTGACATTGGTACCCTTAATTATTTTAAAGGAAGGCGACAAGGCCTCCGTACTTAAATTTGACGGAACGGGGGCCGAATTTTCCCGCCTTCGCAGTTTTGGAATAGATATAAATACGGAAATAACCGTTGTTACTTCTCAGGCCGATAAAAAAGGTCCTATTTTGCTTTTGGTAAACGGTTCAAAATATGCAGTAGATTATAATCTTGCTTCTAAAATTTTGGTGCGTTTATAGTATTGAGGAGATTGGAGATTTAAATGACTCTTGATGAATTGGAACAAGGAAAAAAAGGAATCATAGAAGATCTTGAGATAAGCGGAATGACTTTGCAAAGGCTTATAAGTCTTGGGTTTACCCCCGGAGCTGAACTGTCGGTTGTAAGAAAGGCTCCGCTTTTAGATCCCTTTGATATTTCCATCTGCGGTTCGCTTGTTGCAGTCCGCAAGGATGAAGCTAAAAAAATCATTGTAAAAGAAGTTTAGAATATGAAAAAGGAAAAAATAAATATTGCTTTTGCCGGTCAGCCTAACTCCGGTAAGTCAACCCTATTTAACATGATGACGGGAGCTCATCAGCATGTTGCAAACTATCCGGGTATCACTGTCGAGAAAAAACCGGGAGAGTATTTTGCTCTTGACCAATCGGTTTTTATTACCGACTTGCCCGGGACTTACAGCCTTACTTCCTATTCACCGGAAGAAAGAGTAAGCCGTAATTTTATCCTCCGTGAGAAGCCCGAGCTTTTGGTAAACATTGCCGATGCCTCAAATTTGGAAAGACATCTTTACCTGACATTCCAGCTTTTGGAAATGAACTGTCCTATTGTTATGTACTTAAACAAGATGGATTCTGCAAAAAATGCAGGCTTACAAATCGATGTCGATAAAGTTTCTTCTCTCTTGGGTATTCCGATAATAGCCGGTTCGGCCAAGAAAAAAGAAAAAGTAAACGAATTAAAAGAGCTTATTTCAAAAACGGCTGAAAGCTCCGAACCGCAAAATCCCTTTATGCTTACCTACGGTAAGGATATGGAATCCTATTTGGAAAAAATTGTTGAAAAATTAAAGAATTCTGCAAAGGACGAATTTTTTTCTATTCCATTAAGATGGCTTGCAATCAAGCTTTGCGAAAAGGATTCCGCAGTTATTGAAGAAGAGGGTAAAAATTTTACAAACTTTGATTCCATTTTAACTTTTATAAAAGAAATTGAAGCCGAGCACAAGGAAAAACATAAGCACAGCTTTGAAATAGAAATAGCTCTTGCCCGCTCCGCTGCGGCAAAAAAAATTGTTGAAGCTGCGGTTTCAAGAAAAGAGCTTGAACAAAAAGCCGTCGAGTCCTTAAATATTAAAAGAAAGATTACCGAGGTTATTGCCGCCCTTATTCTTTGTTTTGTAACCTATGAAATTTTGGATTCCCTCTTTTTGCTTTTGCCGATTCCTATCTTTGCAAATAACATTCTACGCTTGATTCTTAGCTTAGCC
The DNA here is from genome assembly GCF_024400535.1 of Treponema denticola. Taxonomy (NCBI): domain Bacteria; kingdom Pseudomonadati; phylum Spirochaetota; class Spirochaetia; order Treponematales; family Treponemataceae; genus Treponema; species Treponema denticola. Next base: position 1,955,997 of record NZ_CP038800.1, on the reverse strand, counting down.
GGAGCTTTTGCCTTTACTGGAGGAGCTGCTCTTATCTATACTAAAGGCAGTTCAGGCAGTATAAATTCAACCGACAGAATCGACAAAGTGCTTTGCCACAAGGTTTACGGCCTTTTGATTTTGGTTGAGCTTGTTTTAGTCTTTTATTGGATAACGGTAGTTTTGGGTTATAAGATGACCGACAAGGTTTTCCCGATATTTAAATTTGTCAGAGCAATAGTTTCTCAGCTTATTTATCCTGAAGGACTTATAAACGAGGGTCCATTAAGAGGTTTGTTTTTAAGCGGGATAATTGATGGGGCAATAATGATTTTAAACTATGTCCCAATCTTTTTCTGCTTGTTTGCCCTAATTGCTTTTTTGGAAGATGTCGGCTACATGGCCCGCCTTGCCTTTATCATGGATAGGATTTTACGCAAGTTCGGTTTACACGGACAGTCAACCCTTCCTATGATTCTCTCGGGTGTTATAATGGGAGGCTGCGTTGTTCCAGGTGTTATGTCCACAAGGACAATCAGAGATGATAAGTCAAGATTGGTAACGATTCTTATCCTGCCCCTTCTTAACTGTATGGCGAAGATTCCTTTTTATGTTTTAATTACGGGAATATTTTTTACAAGTTACCAATGGATAGTTTTAGGCGGAATTTCCTTTTTTACATTGATAGTTGCCCTGATTGTTGCAAAATATTTCAGCCTCTATGTTGTTCACGGCAAACCTGAACCCTTTGTACTTGAGCTTCCGGCTTATAATATGCCGACCCTTAGAGGTGTTTTAACACGCACCCTTGAACGCTTATGGAGCTTTATAAAAAAAGTTGCAACGACTGTAGTTGCCGTTTCAGTTATAATTTGGGCAGGCGTAAATTTCCCCTCATTGAGCTCGGAAAAAACTGCTCAATATGAAGCAAGAAAAGCTGCTTACATTCAGGACTTTGCAGGAAAATTAAACAATTCCTATTCCCAATATTTTGCTTCCGAAAAGGGATTTATAGAATATCAGCGTTTAACCGAAAAGCTTTATTTGTATGATGCCATAAATTGGTTAGGCGGAGCTAAGGGTATGGAAAAGAATGTAAATAGATTGTTTTTACAAAATCCCGAAATGACAAAAATAGCCTTAAAAGGAAAAATTGAACTCGGCAGTAATATAGGAGCTTTTAAAAATTATTTTGATATGTATTCTTCCGCAAAAAAAGATTTTGATAAGGCATACAATGATGCTCAAGAATTTCAAAAGCCTATTTTAAAGGCTTCATTTTATGCTTATTGGCAAAAGCTGAATCCTTACTTCTTTGCCATTGTCAGAACCGGAAAAGTGAAAATTTCAGGCACAGCTGTAATCGATTCCGAGGCCGCTGCCGCTGCAAAGGCTATACGCCCTGCAAGTGCGGACCTAAAGCTTATCTCCGTACAGCTGCGTAAAGAAACTTTGGAGAACTCCGTTTTGGGATATCTGGGAAAGGCAATGGAACCCGTTACAAAATATGCGGGCTTCGATTGGAAGGTAAATATCGCAATTCTGGGTTCCTTTGCCGCAAAAGAAGCTCTTGTTTCGACCTTGGGTACCATTTACAGTGTTGAGTCTTCAAGCGAGGATTCGGGTAAAGTTTTGGAAGCCCGCATTCAGGATAAGGAAACGGGATTGACCCCATTAGACGGTCTTACCATTATGATTTTGATAGCCCTTTTCCCGCCCTGTATTGCTACCGTTATGGCAACAAAGACCGAGACACAGAGTGTGGGTTGGACGCTATTCAGTGTTATGTATCCAGTGGTCCTGAGCTCGCTGGTTGCCGTCCTAGTTTTCCAGCTGGGAAGATTGTTCGGCTTTTGATTGTAAAAGAAATTTAAGTAAAACTTCTAAAGCTGCGGTTTTTAGAGGTTCACATTTAGAATTATAAATTTTATGGGAGGTATGATAAAATAGTAAACAAACAAACGGTAATGTGATAAACTGAACTAAAAAGAAGTTCAGTGGAAACCAGGCAATAGTTCGTCATGTTTAGTGGAGGCAATGACCTCCGAATGGGAGAATGAAGAGCTTTTGCCGCATCATACAGTAGTCGTTAAAGACTGAATGGGAGATTGGAATATATTACCGAAAAGACTTTCCGCTGAAACACAAAGGGAGGGAGGTCGAAATGACATTTTTTTATTGGCGTGGATTTGCACAAAACACAGTTTACAGTTCATGTAAGAACGGAAGAAAGGTCTGAAACCCTAAATCAGATAAGACAATATAAAACTGATGACAAAGGTTATGCCGACTTTATGACAAGAATAAAAGCTTACAAAGAAATCGGAGCTGTTGTAAAAATTGGAGTTGAATCAACAGGGAACACCCGTTTTTTCAAACACGAGGTAGAAAAAGCCGGAGCAGAAGTTACAGTCATAAATACTTTGAAGTTCAAGGTTATAACTGAATCTGCTAAAAAAACTGATAAGCATGATGCTTGTACAATTTCAGAGTTTCTTTCAAAAGACATGCTACCTGAAAGCTATCTTTGCAGTAAAGAAACTGAAAATATGAGGCGGCTTTTAAAGTCTAGGGAAAGGCTGGTTCGCTCGATAGTAGGTCAAAAGAATGAAGTTCATGCTCTTTTGGTAAGTATGGGGCTAAAAGATGAAAGCAGGAGCCTACAAAGTAAAAAAGGACGCCAGAGAGTTCTGGACGTCCTTGAGTCGAATAACGACAACGTGCTCGAGGCACAATCAGTACAACTGATGTTTGAAATTATAAGGCAAATGGAAGAAAGTGTCAAGATAATAGAAAAACAACTTACAGAATTGACAAAGGATGATCAAATGGTAAATCGTCTTTTGAGTATACGAGGTTGTGGAAAGATAACGGCATGGACTATAAGAGCCTATACTGAGGATATGGGAAGGTTTGCAAGTGCAAAAAAAATATGCAGCCTTTTGCGGACTTGTTCCATGGGTGTCTGATTCTAATGAAAGTATTAGGCATGGAAAAATTACGAAGCGAGGCCCGCAGGAATTAAGAGTGAGCTTTGTACAATTGGTAATGGGTATAAGACGTTGCAAAGATACTGCCTGTTGGCGTTTAATGCAGCGTTATGAATATATGAAAACACATAAGGGCAGCGGAAAGTCAATCATAGCCGCTGCGAGGAAGTTGGCAGAGATTGTATGGGCAATGCTCAGCAATAAAGAAGATTTTGACTGTGAAAAGATGAAAGGAACATACAACCGTATGAATCTTGCAGTTTAATTTTTATCTGCCATCTATTTTAATTTTTTTTTAAGAAAGTCGATTTTGTTTGTTGACTTTTTATGGGAGTTTATAGATGAAAAAAATATTTATCGTATTTGTTTTAATGATGTGTTCTATTATGCTTTTTGCACATTCGCCCCTTTTGACCGTTGAAGATAACGGAGACGGAACTATCTATGTTCAAGGCGGATTTTCAAATGGAGCTTCGGCTGCCGGTGTTAAACTTTATCTTACCGATAAGGCTTCAGGGCAAAAAATCTGGGAAGGAGAATTCCCCGATGTAGGCGAACTTAACCTGCCTATTCCGAATGTTCCGTACACGGTAACCTTTGATGCGGGCCCCGGTCATATTATCGTAAAAAGACGGCCCCGAGCCTGAAGGCGGTTTCGGCAGTCAAGCTGCTTCTTCTGAAGCCGCAGGAGAAAACGAGTCAGCCGGAGATGCTGCTCAGGGTCAAAAACCCGTTGCTGTCTCCGGTTCCGCAGGTTGGATTCCTATGGATACCGTTTCGGCAATGCCTAGCGTAGGTCCTTCGTTTACGGCAATCTTGGCCCTTGTACTTGCCGTAATAAATTCGATACTGATTGTCTTCCTCTTTAAAAACCAAAAAAGGTAGGTGTAAAAAGTGAAAAAGCTATTTTTTTCCCTATTGCTATGCTGGACGGCTTTGGGCCTTTTTGCTCACTTTCAAATTATTTATACTCCGTCTTCAATAATCGAAGCTTCAAATAATAAGGTTGATTTTATAATTTCTTTTACTCATCCCTTTGATTCAGGCCTTACCATGGACATAGGTAAAAATGAAGCAGGCGAAATAAAAGGGTTAAAAGAATTTTATTCAATCCATAAAGAAAGCAAGACCGACTTAATGCCCTTTTTAAAAAAGGGAGAATTTGAATCTGCGGAAAACAAGGCCTTTGCATATACCCTTGAATTTAATAAAGAGGCCGGTTTTAAGGGAGGCGGAGATTGGGTTTTAGTTGCCGTTCCTCATCCTTATTTTGAAGCCGCCGATGACGGATATATTCAGCAGATAGCTAAGGTCTTTATTAACAAGGCCGGACTTTCAACCGATTGGCAGTCAAGGGTTGCCGAAGGCTATCCTGAAATTTTGCCCTTGGTAAAGCCATATGAGATTTGGGAGGGCGGTGTTATCCGTGCCCTTGTTTTGGACTCCGATGGAAAACCTGTGCCTTATGCTCAGGTTGAATTTGAAAACATGAACTACGATGTGGATATGGCAAACAAGAAATTTACCGGAGAACCCAAACTGCAAAAATCGGGTGCCGGAATGATAATGGCGGATAATACAGGCGTTTTCGAGTTTATTCCTCCTTGTCCTGGATATTGGGGCTTTGCTGCTCTTGGGGTAGGGAAGGAAAAGGAATTCGGTGGGAAAGAACTTTCTCAAGATGCAGTTATTTGGTTTGAGGTCAGTAAGATTGAAGATGCGGCCGAACAGGCTGATAGCACAAAACAAGCCGATATATCTTCTTCTGACGGAGAGCCTTCTGAAAGAGCAAAACCCAAGGAAGGATTTTCGCCTGCGGCCCTGATAATAGTAATCTTGCTTTTTGTGGTTATGTTCGCTTGGCCTCCTATCTTTAAAAAGATTTCGGATAAGGCTGAAAATAAGTAGGATAGTAAATAGATAACAAATCCCCATTGGTGTCCCGTTGGGGGCTTGCTTTTTTTTTGGAAATATTTATAATTACCCGAAGGTTATAGACAAATAAGGTTCTTAAATTAATTTTTAAGATTAAAAGGGAAACCGGTGAAAAACCGGCACAGCCCCCGCTACTGTAATTGAGTTTGTTTATCATAATGCCTCTATGTATTGGAAGCATAAGCCACTGTTAATATGGGAAGGCGATAAACTTTAAATCATAAGTCAGGAGACCTGCCTATTTGTATTACGAATCCTTCGGAGGGAAGGAAAGTCGGAAAACTCATTATTGCAACTCTATTTTACTGTCAGTCTTTTCTATAAGCGAAGCTGACGCCTTGCGTTTTTCGTGTTTTCTTTATTTAATCTCCGCTTTATTTTTAATTAAAAGTTTGCTGTTCCGTCTTTGGGGGCTTGCTTTTTTTTTGAGAATAAGATAGATTGTAAGTGTTGATTTACATTTGGATTTGAAAAAAAAGATTTTTCCGTGAGTTTAAAGCAAAACTTTTGGTCCTATCTTTTTTGAACTTAAGATTAAGAGTCTTTAGACTAAAATATTTATAGGAGAGTTTTTTATGAAAAAATTTACAGGAATAGTTTTACTTTTATTCTTGGTAGCTATGGCTTCATTTGCACACTTCCAAATGATTTATACCCCGACTTCAGTAGTTGAAGGCAATTCCGTTGACTTTAAGATTGTTTTTACACATCCTGCAGAAGCAGAACACGCAATGGATATCGGTAAAAACGAAGCCGGAGAAATCAAGGGTTTTGAAAAATTCTTTTCCGTGCACAAGGAAAAGATTCAGGATCTTCTTCCTTCCTTAAAGAAAACAGAGTTTACAACTTTAGAAAATACGGCTTCAGCCTATGACCTTAACCTAAATAAGGATAACGGTTTTAAGGGAGGCGGAGACTGGGCTTTGGTAGCTGTTCCTCATCCTTACTATGAAGGTGCCGAAGATGTCTATATCCAGCAGATTACCAAGGTCTTTATCAATAAGGCAGGTCTTGATACGGACTGGAGTGCAAGATGTGCCGAAGGTTATCCCGAAATCATGCCATTGGTAAAGCCTTACGATGTTTGGGTAGGCGGACTTTTCAGAGGTACTGTTGTAGACTCAAAAGGTAAGCCTGTTCCCAATGCGGAAATTGAAGTTGAATATATCAACTTTGATGTAAACATGAAAAAAAGCAAATTTGAGAAGAAGGCAAAACCAAAAAATGCCGCCGCTACTATTTTAGCCGACGCAAACGGAAACTTCTCCTTTGTTCCTCATAAGGCCGGATACTGGGGCTTTGCTGCCCTCGGTGCAGGTAATGTAAAAGAATTTGCCGGTAAAGAACTTTCACAGGATGCCGTACTTTGGATTGAGGCAGTGCCTGTCAAATAAGGATTGCCTTATGACATTGGGAATGGTTTTGACTATTTCTATAGTTGCAGGCGTGATTCTCTTACTCATCCGTAAATATTACAGGATATTTAAGGGTAAGGCTTCAGCCTGCAGCTGCGGAGAAAAAAATATCAATCCTAAGAGCGGCTGCGGTTGCGGATGCTGCGGCTGTTCTGCGGAAAATAAAAAAGGCTAGTTTCTTTTTACTTTAAGTCAAGAATTGTTTCTTGTTTAAATAAAAAGTTAGCTACATATAACTTATATTAACTTAAAGGAGTTTAATTATGGTTAATAAAAGAATGGGTGCAAAGATTGCACTTATACTGGTTACACTCGCAGTTATTTTTACTGCCTGTAAATCAATGCCTAGCACAATCGGAAGCATGAAAGTTGAAGCAGGCAAAGAACTTGCTGCGTGGAAAGGTGAATGGATTTCTATCGATATCGTAAAAGATGATAGTTCCTTAAATGCCGTATACAAAGAAACAGCGGCTAAGATGCCTTATTATACGGAAGATGGTTTAAAAGCTGCTGTTGCAGATATGTATGCAAGTCCTGTTGTAAGTGCAAAATTTGATGGAACAAATACTGTCATATTTACAATTCAAAAGCGGGATGGAAGTAAATTTGAAATGCCTTGCGAGTATAAGTACATCGGTAAACAAGCAGCTCCTGATCAAGAAGGCCTTTTTTGGGAAGCTTTTGAAGCTGTAACCGATACTAAAGAATTAAGGAGTGTGAAATATCTTATTCTGATTCCGCCGGATAGACATGGAGATGGTATCCTTCACTGGCATGGAAGATTCACCTCATATAGCATCTCATGGATTGTTGGAGGTGATAAATCATGGCCGACATATGTTCCTGCTTCAACAACAAAAGAAACAATGGTAAGCAATTTTGAAAATTCAATTAAGTCTATGACTAAATTCAGCCCTGTTTCTCCCTTTGAATCCTATGCCAAGTACGGCAAATGGATTAATACATTATCTATATTTGAAAATACAAGTAAAGAGGTTGAAGCTGCCTATGCAAAGGTTATAAAAGAATTTGCAGGCAAAAATCCCAAAGGCGGAGATTTTACAAAAGCTGAAATTATTGCCGAATTACAGAAAGGAAATAAATCCGTTAAGGACTATTCCCACATGGAATTTATCGTAAAAGACGGAAAAAATGAACTTGTTTTCTATAAAGGAAATAAAGAGGTCTTTAGATCAAGCTATATCCGAGTTGCTGCAAGTCCTTCAAAACCGTATATGACGATGAAGGCTGAAAGAAAAGATGCCGGTATGTATTCTTTGATTTCATTTGTAGTTGTACATGGTACAGCTCCTATGCAGCATTTTCACTTGTGGTACGGTAATAACGAAAAGGAACTTGAAGAGTTTGAAGGAACTCCCACCTGCTACAGGGCCGCTCTTACAGACGCTGAAATTGCAGCAGCTGTAGAGAAATCTGCAAGAACTCTTTTAGAAAAATTAACAAAGACTAAAAAATAAATTTTATTGGGAACCTATTTTAGGTTCCCAATTTTTATTAAGTTTATCAATATTTGATAATACCTTATTTTGACATAAGGAGGTTACTATGTCTAATAAAAATTTCGGTGCAAAACTTGTATTAGTTTTAATGGTTCTTGCAGTTATTTTTACTGCATGTAAGTCGATGCCTGACACAATCGGAGGCATGAAAATTGAACCCGGTAAAGAACTTGCCGCATGGAAAGGCGAATGGGTTTCGCTGGATTCCGCAAAAAATGATCCTTCTTTAAATCCTGCATACAAAGAAGCAGCAGCCAAAATGGAAAATTATACCGTTGAAGGTTTCAAATTGACCGTTGAAGGAATGTATAAAACATCATTTTCAAAGATAAAATTTGACGGAACAAACACTGTTGTGTTTACCGTAAAAGATGCTGATGGAAAGGAAAAAGAAATTTCTTCCGAGTATGTTTACAAGGGAAAGGTGCCTGTTATAGGTTATGACGGATATTACTGGGAAACTTTTGAAGCCGTAAAAAATGTACGCGGTCTTACTATGGCAAAATATATTATCTGCTTTCCCCCGCATCGAGATTCCGAAGGAGGACTACTCCATTGGCATGTAAGAACAGGCGGATCCAGTATTGACGCATTGGTAAAAGCCGATCCTATGTGGTGGCCTACCTATGTGCCTGCTTCAATGACAAAAGAAGAGCTTGTAAAGAATTTTAAAGATACCATAGGAGCTGTTGCAGGCATGTTCCCAAAATCTCCCTTCGAGCCTTATGCAAAAGAAGGAAAATGGATGAATACCTCTTTAATTTATGACAACACAAGTGCTGAAGTTAATGCCGCTTACGATAAAATCATTAAAGAATTTGCCGGTAAAAATCCTAAGGGCGGAGACTTTACAAAAGCTGAAATTATTGCCGAAATGAAAAAAGTATACGGCACGACAGATCTTTATACTCATATCGAATTTGTTACCGAAGACGGTAAGAACGAATTTGTAGTCTATAAGGACGGAAAAGAAATTCATCGAGCTGCTTATAAGAGAACTGCTGAAAATGCCTCCAAGCCCGGATTGCTTGCTGTGGTAACTGATAAAAAAGATGCAGGAATGTTTAAGACAATTTCTCTTACGGGTGCAGGAGGAAGTCCTTTACACTTCCATTTTTGGTATGGTATGAACGATGCCGATTTTGCTAAAATTAAAGGAAAACCGACTTGTCTTCCTGCTAATCTTTCAAATGAAATGATTGCTAAGCGTGTTGAAAATACTTGCCGCAAAATTTTAAAAGGTATTGTTGAAAAATAATTACATTAAAGATTTTTATATGAGGTATGATAAACAGTTGGGCATAAGTATTGCTCACTGTTTATCTGCCGATAGGAGAGAAAGAAAAATGAAAAAAAGAACAGCTGTTTTTATTTGTTTTTTAGTGTTGGGAGCAGCTCTTTTGTTTGCTCATGCCCCGATATTGCACTGTTATGATAACGGTGACGGAACCTTTACCTGTGAGGGCGGTTTTACCGACGGCTCATCAGCCGCCGGTGTAGAGATTCGAATCGAAAACCCTAAGGAAAAAGATGCAAAAAAGAAAGTTCTATTTACCGGTAAACTCGATAAAAAGGGTGAGATTACAATTAAGTACGCCGATATCAAGGTAAAAGACTTTTTAATTATCTTTGATGCAGGTCCCGGCCATGTGGTAAAAGTAAAATCAAGCGATATCGAAAAATAAGATTTACTTGATTTTTTTTAAAAAAGGGACTTTGTTTTTACACTGTCCCTTTTTTTTCGTTTAAAAGAACATCGGCACTGTGCCAACTTAAAGTTGCACATTTTATACGGGCAGGCATTTCGGCAAAGTATTCCAAGATTTGGGCATCTTCCAATTCTTCCTTTTCTTCCTCCGAAATTTCTTTTCCGCTCATCATCTTAAAAAATATTTCTACCTTGCGTTTTCCTTCTTCGGCTTTTTTCCCTCTTATAAGTTCAATCAGCATATTTGTAGAAGCCGTAGAAATAGCACAGCCCCTTCCTAAAAAGGACGCTTCTTCTATGATTCCATCTTTTTCCCTGATAAGCAGAGTAAGGTCATCACCGCATGAAGGATTATGACCTCTTTCTATCTTTACTCCTTCGCCCGAAAGTTCGCGGCAGTTTTCTTTTTTTCGGGAGTATTCTAAAATCATTTCCTGATAAATTGTATCTATGTCCATTTATGTTCCTTATCGATGTTATTTTTTAAGTTTTTCTAATCCTTTAAAAAAACGCTTTTTACTTTTTTTAAGGCTGTAATCATAAGGTCTATGTCTTCCTTGGTGTTGAAAATAGAAAAACTTGCACGGCAGCAGGAATTTATGTTTAGGTAAGCCATCAGGGGCTGAGTACAATGATGTCCGCTTCGAACCATAACACCGTATTCGTTTAAGATGTAGGAGGTGTCATGCGAGTGCACGTCTTTTACATTAAAGGCTATTATACTCGCCCTCTCCTCAGCATCGGTGCCGTATGTTTCTACAAAGTCAAGTTTTTTTAATTCGGAAAGAGCATAAGAGTCCAATTCTTTTACGGTTTTTTCTATATTGTCATAGCCGATTTTTTCGATATATTCTATTGCATTTTTAAGAGAAACTATGGCAGCTGTATCATGGGTGCCGCCTTCGTATTTATAGGGGGCTTCCTTAAACTCGCTTGATTCTTCTGTAACAAAGTTTATCATATCTCCGCCGTATAAAAATGGAGGCATCTTGTCCAATAGGTCTTTTTTTCCGTAAAGCACCCCGACACCGAAGTCCGAAAAAATCTTGTGTCCCGAAAAAACCAAAAAGTCGCAGTCAAGGGTTGATACGTCCTGCTTGTAGTGAGCAATGGCTTGGGCTGCATCAACCACAACAACGGCTCCGCTCTCATGGCTTAGTTTTATTACCTCTTCTACAGGGTTTATAATTCCTGTAGCATTTACCACGCTTGAGATGGCGACCACCTTTGTTTTGGAAGAAAGTTTAGCCTTAAAGTCATTTATGTCCAAGGTGCCGTTTTTGTTAAGGTAGATAAATTTTACGGCAGCCCCCGTTTGTTTTGCAACAAACTGCCAAGGCACGAGGTTTGCATGATGGTTTGATACTGCCAATAGAATTTCATCTCCGCTTTTAAGCTGTGATAAGCCATAACAATAGGCAACTATATTGAGAGCTTCGGTAGAATTTTTTGTAAAGATAATGCTTTCAATTTTGTCGGCTCCTATAAATTCGGCCGTTTTTTTTCGTGTTTCTTCAACCAAAATAGAAGAAGCTATTGCAAGGGAATGAGAGCCTCGGCCCGCATTTCCGTTTGAGTGTAAAAAATATTCTTTAATGCCTTCTATAACCGATAGAGGCCTCTGTGCCGTTGCCGCCGAATCCAAATAATGAATGTTAGGATTTTGCATAAGCAATGGAAAATCGTTTTTGTACATTTATTTCTATGCTCCTTAAAGCCGCATTTCTCTTTATTTTACATAAAAATAAACCTTTTGTCCAGCAATGGGGAAGGGGGCGAAAAGGAATTAAGATGAGGTAAGGCTTGACAAGTAATCAAAAAATGATTATAATTTACATATGTATAGGGTAATCCAAAAAAAACGGATCACAAAGGCTGTAGCAAAAATGCCGCAAAAAGAACAAGAATTATATGCTCAGCTCATACTTGATTTAAAAGAATCCGGACCTGTACAAACGGCTTGGTCCAATTTTAGTTCTTTAGGTAAAAATAAATATCATTGTCATTTATCATATCATTGGATTGCATGTTGGAAAGAGACGATAAAAGGTATTGAAATGGAGGTCTATTATGCTGGTTCACGTGAAAACGCCCCTTATTAAAATTGAAGGTGACATTCCGCCTGATTTATTAAACTTTGTAAAAACTAAATACAACCATGTTACTGTTGAGTATGATGAAGATGACGAATATGAAGAGGTAACTGAAACAGAATGGTTTAAAAATATTCAAAAAAATATGACACCTCAAAAAACATTAAAGCTTTTAAGAAACCGTGACAATCTTACACAGGCTCAACTCGCTGAAAAACTTTGTATTAATGTACAAAATGTCTCCGGCATGGAAAGGGGTGCCCGTCCTATCAGTATTGCTATGGCAAAAAAACTAGGAGAGGTATTTAACACAAGCTATAAAAAATTCTTATAGTATTTTTTTGGAAATAAATATAACAGCTCCGCAAAATATGAAAATAGCAGTGAAATAGACAATTCCATTTATCAGTTTCTTTAATTGGAATTGTCCGGCCTTGCAGCATGTTTTCTACATATTGAGGATTAGGCGAAACAGTTTACCTAAAAATATGCCAATGATAATTAGTCTTTGTGTGAGATTAAATGAATATAAGTGATTTACTGTTAAAGGAAGGATTGGGCGCTGACGGGATCGAACCGCCGACATTCTGGGTGTAAACCAGACGCTCGTACCAGCTGAGCTAAGCGCCCAATGACATGGATAATATTACAAATCACAAAAAATGTCAATACATATTTTGTAAAAAAATGAAGTTTTTTTGCGGCAGCCTTATCGCTTCTTTTTGAGCTATTTATTTAATTTTACAAGTCCCGGCACGGGCTGAGGCTTGATAAATTTTATAAACTTAAAGGGGTGTATATCTATTGCATTTGAATACCAGCCGCCTATGGAATAAATATCTATAATATTTACGCTTAACCTATAGGATATCGGAATAATCACGCTCTCTCCCAGTAAGAGCTCTTCTGCCTTGCTTAACATTTCGTATCGTTTTTTAAAGTCTTTTTCGGCATGGGATTTGAGGATTATTCTTTCAAATTCCTGATTTTTCCAGTCCGAGTCATTGAGGTTCGAATTCGGCCGGAACATCTCTAAAAAGGCCAGAGGGTCTGCGAAGTCCCCTATCCAAGTGATGGTTCCTAAATCGTAATCATTTGATTTTAGACTGTTATAGTAAGCGTTCAAAGAAATAAGCTTAACTTCGGTTTTTACCCCGATTTTTGACCATGCAGCCGATAAAATTTCGGCTAATTCTTGATAATATGTGCTTTCGGGTATTTTAATTACCACCTTTTTTTGTTCTTCGTTTAAATTAAGCTTATCTATGATTTCTTGGGCTTTTTGCAGGTTATATTCATTTACGCCCTGAATTTTGGGGTAGCCTGCAAGAGGAAAAATCAAAGTTTCCGCCTTTATAGGATAGCCCTTGCGTAATTCCTCATAGGGAACAGCTAAAAGAAGAGCCTTCCTAAAATCTGCATCCTTAATATTCGGAGATGAAGTCTTAAAGAAAAAATAATCGGTTGCAAAAAGAGGGTCGATATTTACACAACGCTGGTCGCCTATTTTAGAAATCACATCGCTTCTTGAAAGCCAATGAATCTTCCCTATATTGAATTTTTCGATAGCTTCTTCCTTGCTTAAATCGAGGAAGAGGTTTATTTGAGGAATTTGAACATTATCCTTATCCCAATAGTGTTCGTTTTTTACCAAAATCAGCTCTTTTTCGGAAAATTTTTTTATCTTATAGGCTCCGCTTGATATGGGTTTAAAACTGTCCTTTAATTTTTCTATTCTTTCTATGTTAGAAAATTTTAAGGCCGCTTCAAGCTGGGAGGCTTCAACGGCTGAAAAGGCATGATGACATAGAATGTTGGGAAGGTGTTCAATTTCGGTATTTGTGGTTACTAAAAGAACTTGTCCGCTTTCGGCTCTTATTCCGACCTGATTTTTATTTTTTAGTTTTCCGTTACGGTAATCGGCAGCTCCGTCTATGCAGTCTAAAAGTGAAGCATATGGATGGTTGCCTGTGGGGTTTAAAAGATTCAGCCATGAATCAACAAAGGTTTGAGCCGTTATGGGTTTTCCGTTTTCAAACTTTGCATCTTTTCTGATTGTAAAACGCCATGTTCTTCCGCCTGAAACACTGTGCTTTTCGGCAAGTGCCGGAACGGGCTGCAATGTATAAGGATCGTATACAAAAAGGCCTTCACAAAGGGCTGTTAAGATTTGGGCTTCTCCCGCATCGAAGGCCGTATGAGGGTGAAGCATCGGTATCCCTGAACTTATGGAAATATTCAGTTCCTTTTTTTGGTCTTCTTGCGAAAAGAGGTAAAAGGACATTAAAAGCAAAAATAATGCTAATAGTTTATTTTTCATATTATCGGTATTATATTGCTTTTTTTATTATTATTCAATCGGATTATCTTTTAGATAACCCCAAGCCTTTTCATTTGGTTTACTTCGTCGCTGAGAGCTTGATATTCGGCTCTGCATTGGTTTGCTTTTATGACTGAGTTTGTAATTGTTGTAATTTCTATCTTAATTCCTCTTATTTTACTTCTAAGTTCCGGTTTTACGTTTTTGTAGAATTCGTCAAGCCCTCCAAGTTGTTTTAGTATTTCATTGCTGTCGCTTATGTATTTTGTAAGGCTGTTAAATAGAAACTCGTCCGGCATTGTTTTTATTTTTTGATTAACTGCCGAATTAGACATTAAAATACTTTGGAATAAGGATATTTTTTGAAGCACTTCTTTTTCAAAAACAGAATAATTGATAGTTTGTTTTTTTGTGTTTTGAGTGATATTATCGGTGATAATGATTGTTATCTGTTTTTCAGGAGGTTCCAGCTTTAGAGCCTGCCTAAAAATTTGTGCTATTTTTTTAAATACCGTATTTTCTGCCTTGTATACCATTTCTTGATTGGACTTTATTTTTTCCAATGCAGCTTTTAAGTGCGGGGCGGAATTTGATAGAATTTTTAAACCGGATATTAAAATAGGCCTGTTATTGACTTTTTGAGGCGAGAAAGAGTCCTGTTTTTCTTTAATTTCCAGTTTAGATAAAATTTCCTGCTGTAAGATACTTGAATCTTCTCCGTAATCTTCCCTTATTATCTCGACTATGAGATCCGTATAAAAGGGCTTTTTTTTCATTTTTATTGAGAATATCTTTTTAATCTCTCTTAAAATATTTGCAGGATTGGAACAATCTGTTTTGCTTACCTTTACTGAGGGCATAATTTCACGCCGAATTAAAAGTTTATATTCTTCTCGGTAAAAAAGTGAAAGGCTTTTAAGCTGTGTATTTATATATACCTCACTTTTCCCCATATGAGCTACCGAATCCCTTAATAGGCTGTTTGATAGCTGATCCGGCCCTTTAAAAAGGTTATTGATTATATCTGCAATCGCTCTTGTGTTTGTATGCGTTGATGTATTTGTAAAATCCGACCAAATGAAAGTACTGTTTAGTTCAAGAAGCAGCGAAATCCTTTTTGGTGTTAAAAACTCGGTATTAAACTGATAATAATTGCTTACAAATTCCAGCATTGTTTCATAGTGTGCCAAACGGGTGCCTATAACGCTTGCCTTTTCCGAATCGGCAAAGTTTTCTTTGCTGGGAATTTCAACTTCAGTCATTTTGCTGTCATATTTATAAGGATCGTCATGAATTACGCGTTTTTTTAAAAGAGTGCTTCTAATTGCATGAAGAGCACTGATTTGGATATTATAATTTTCCTGAACCTTGGGAAGAATTTTAGTGTTGAATTCGTTTCTTTTTGTGTCAAGAACTACCGAAAGTTCCTCAACAAAGTTTTTTCTATTTTCCATACCGTATTTATCGGCATTTTTTCCTTTTTTTTAAGTATATACTAGGTAAAGATTTTTTAATTATCTTAGGGGTTTGACAATTTTTCTCTTTTGTCGTATTCTACTCTCTATGTTTGTTTCAGTTGTTATAGATCCGGGAGGGAAAGAATCGGCTTCTAATCTTGCAGAAGTCCTAACAGCCAACGGCTTTGAAAGGGTTCAGCATTCTTGCTGGGAATCGGTAACAATCAATGATGAAGGCCTTGTTACATTAAAACAGGATATAGATCGTGTTACCGACTACTATGATATAGTCCGCTTATATCAGTATCCGATTCAAGATGTGTTAGCGATAACTACGCTTTATAAGAAAAAGTGGAGGAGGGTACTTGTACGCCCGCCTGCAAAATAGTTGGAGAGTGAAAAATTTATGGAAGACTATCGATCAAAGCTTGAAGATTTAAAAAACGATATTTATGATATTTGGGGGCGTCTTTGACCCTGAGGCTGTTAAATCGAAAATAGCCGAAAAAGAAGCTATAACCCTAGCTCCCGATTTTTGGAATGACAGCAAAAAAGCCGAAAAAATTATGGGAGAAATAAAGGCTCTCAAAAATAGAATTTATCCTTGGGAAGAGCTCATGAGCTCAGTTTCGGATTTGGAAGTCTTAATGGATCTCGCTGAGGAATCGGGGGACGGCCAACTTTCCAATGAAATAGAAGCAAATTATCTTTCTATTGAAGAAAAGTATAATCAGCTAAGTATTTTAAATCTGCTTTCCGGCGAGGTTGACAAAAACGATGCTTATCTTACAGTTCATGCAGGAGCCGGAGGGACGGAGGCCTGTGATTGGGCCAGTATGCTGGTTCGTATGTATTTACGCTGGTGTGAGTCTAAAGGATTTAAAACGGAAACCATCGATTTGATAGAAGCCGAGGGAGGAATTAAATCGGCAACTTTCCAAATTTCAGGAGATTTTGCTTTCGGCCTCTTAAAAAGCGAAACAGGGATTCATAGGCTGGTACGCATAAGTCCCTTTGATTCCAATGGAAGAAGGCATACCTCTTTTACCTCGGTATTTGCTTTTCCTGTTCTTGATGATACGATAGAGGTTGATATACGCCCTGAAGACTTGCGTATAGATACCTACCGAGCCGGAGGGGCAGGCGGTCAGCATGTAAATAAAACCGACTCGGCCGTGCGTATTACCCATATTCCAACCGGAATAGTTGTAGCCTGCCAAACTCAAAGAAGCCAAATCAGCAATAGAGCCACAGCTATGAATGTTCTAAAATCAAGGCTTTATAATTATTATGAAGAACAAAAAGAAAAAGAGAACATGAAGTTTGCAGCCGAAAAAAAAGGTATTTCTTGGGGCAACCAAATCCGTTCCTATGTTTTTCAGCCGTATACAATGGTAAAGGATCACCGTACAAAATGTGAGACAGGAAATATTCAAGCTGTAATGGACGGCGGTATAGACGAATTTATAAACAGTTTTTTAAATACAAAAATCGAGGATATGAGTATTGATGAGGATGATGCTATATGATATGCATTATATGCAAGTCGGAATTTTTAGCATCTCAAATAAAAATGATATGCTGCTCTCATGGAAAAGAGGCTGTTAAGATATTGCCTCAGTCTTCTATTATGGGTACATTTATCGGTACATTAATCAATGAGAATGTAAGGCTTGTTTTTTTTGATACAGGCCTTTTTACGGATACGGCTGTTTTTAGAAAAAAAAGTCCTGATACAAAATTTGTTGCTATTAGTTCTATCGGTTCGGAAAGCTTGGCAGAAAGAGCTCTTATATGCGGTGCTTCTGATTTTTTATTATGTCCGTTCACTGAAAAAGGAGTTATAAGATGTCTATAAGTTCCTATCGGCGGAAAAAAAAGCTTGCTGTTTTTATCTTGCCTTTTTTAAGTCTTTTTTTAAATGCTCAAAACTCTTCCGAAGCTTCTTCCGGCTGGACTCTTGCCGTGGCGGAATTTAAAACTGAAAATCTTCCTTCAACTTATCAAAGTTATAAAACAATAGTTCCTGAATTGTTTTATAACTATATGGATACAGGTGCAAAAAGAATTGTCCCTTTTGAAGAAAAAAAATTACGGGCTGTTATGGATGCTTCCAATAAAAAACTAAAACTTATAAAGGAAAGAGCTAAACTTATACAGGATAAAGATAATCTTTTTTTATCGGTTGAAGATAAAAAAATAAAAGCTGAAAAACAAAAAAAACTTGCGGAAGAAATTTTAAAAAAGGAAAAAAGTATTTATGATGCCGATAATGATATAAGGACGGAAGAAGTCCGTTTTTATAGTTCAGACAGCCCAAAAGATATCATATTATGGAAACATGGAGATACTTTATATAATATGCCTGAAAATTCCGATTTAGGTGAAAATCTAAAAAAAGAGAATATATCTGCTTTGATTTACGGATCCGTGAAAGATATTTCGGGCTACATGGTAATTACCGCTTATTTGGATACAGGTCTTCCCGGAATGCAAATTTATGAATTTTCCGGAGCAGGAAAATATGATGATGTAGAGCAAGTTGTTGAAACTATTTCGAGACAGATATATACTATCATTCAAAACACAAAAAAAGTAAAAATATTTTTTGATGTAAATCCTAAAACTGCGAAGGTTTATATTGATAGTAAATTAATAAGAGATTTTTCAAAACCTATAACTCTCTATGAAGGGTTTTATCAAATAAGTGCTTCTGCAGAAAATTATATCGAAGAATCACGGCAAGTAGAATTAAAGGATAAAGACTCATATACCTTGAAAATAAATTTAAAGCAAACTGAAACTTTAAAAATAGGTTTTAATCTTAAAAGTGCAAATCCCAATATATTTTTTAAATCTCAATATTCCATTAAAATTCCCGGTATTATAAATCTTCCGAAGGTAAAATCCGTTTTAGAATTTGAAGAAAAAGGAGTACATACTTTCGGTTTGTTTGAACCTTCATCAAATATTCTTTCTCCGCAGAATGTTCAGAATATGATTATAAATTTAAATAAAAAGAATATAAAAGATTCTATTGAAAAACAAAGAAAGGTTTTGTATTGGTCTTTAGGTGCCTTGTATATAATTTTACCTATAACAATGATTTCAAATAGTATTGTTGACGATCAAGTTTCTGCGTTTAAGGCAAATAAAATTCCTCAGACGCAGCAAGAGGTAGATAGAATAAATAAGCTGGTTTTGACCCAAAATATTTTTCAAGGGGTAACCATTGCTTTGGGGGTAAATTATTTTATTCAATTGATAATCTATCTTATAAAAGCGGATAGAGCTTTACCAAGAAAAATAAAACCGGACTATGCTTCTCCTGTCTATA
This sequence comes from Treponema denticola, assembly GCF_024400535.1. Taxonomy (NCBI): domain Bacteria; kingdom Pseudomonadati; phylum Spirochaetota; class Spirochaetia; order Treponematales; family Treponemataceae; genus Treponema; species Treponema denticola. Next base: position 1,937,243 of record NZ_CP038800.1, on the reverse strand, counting down.
AGGAACCTGTGTCTGATAAAGATGTAAGCATAGAAAATAAGGAGAGTAAAAATGAAGAATAAGAGTTTTGCTGCAGGATTAAAAAAAATATTCGGTTTATATAAAGGCCCTGATGAGTCTTTTTTTGAAGAATTAACGGATACTTTAATCGAAGGTGATATTGGACAGAAGACCGCTCTTGAAATTGAAAAGTCTTTAAGGGAAATTTGTAAAAAAGAAAAACTTATTTCCGAAGAAGATGTTTTAAATTCTCTCTATAAAATTTTGTTGCCTTATGTAAAGGTCTGTTCTTTAAATCCGGAAGCCGGAAAGGTATCGATTTATCTTGTCTTGGGTGTTAACGGTGTAGGAAAAACAACATCTATAGGAAAGATGGCTCATTATTATAAACAAAATTCGAATGTCCCTATTATTTTGGCTGCCGGTGATACTTTTAGAGCAGCTGCAATAGAACAGCTGAAATTTCATGGCGAAAAAAACGGCGTTAGGGTAGTAGCACACCAGCACGGAGGAGATCCTGGGGCTGTAATTTTTGATGCAGGGGATGCTATGGCTGCTTCAGGCGGAGGTCTTGTTCTTGCAGATACGGCAGGCCGCCTTCATAATAAAGAAAATCTTGTTAGGGAGCTTCAAAAAATAGACAGGATTGCAAAAACAAAGGCTTCTGAAGGCTGTTATAAAAAGATATTGGTATTGGATGCAACTACCGGCCAAAACGGTTTAAGGCAGGCTGAAGTTTTTCATGAGGCTATAGGTATCGATGCCGTTTTTTTGACAAAATATGATTCTACTGCAAAGGGCGGTGTCGCTATTACAGCCGGAAAAGAGTTTAATCTTCCTATGCTCTTTGTCGGTACGGGAGAAAAATACGAAAATATATCGCCGTTTTTACCAGAAGACTATGTAAAAGAATTTATCGGGAAAATATAAATGAATTGTAAAAAAATTGTCTTGTTGCTGCTTCTTCTTGTTTTTTCTCTTTTTATTTTTGCTGACGGAGTGGAAAATACCGATTCGGATTTATCTGAAAAGCAGAAAACAAAAGAGTCTGAAATAAAACAGGAGCCGGATACATCAAAAGAGTCGGAAGATATACCTGAAGAAAATGATGAAGAAGAAGACGATGGATTTTATTCGATTCAAAATTCAGGACTTACTACCTGTTACGGAGATAGGTGGTTTTTTGAAAAATTGAATGAAGATGGAAAGCCTGTGCTGTCAGTCCTATATGAAAAAGATAAGCTTATTGAAAAAAAACAATATATATATAAAGACGGTTATCAAGAATCTTGTGAGATTTCTTTAGAAGATAGATTTATAAAAATAAAATATAACGAAAAAAAGTTGGAAACGGAAAAAACGGTTTACGATGCTGACGGAAAAACGGAGCTTGAAAAAAACATATATACTTATAATGAAAAAAATCTGCTGGTTGAAGCATTTCAAAAAAAAGATGATGATGAGTTTCTTTCCACATTTGAATACGGACCTAACGATAAAAAACAATCACAGACTGATTATAAAAACGGAAATAAGATTAGCTTTATTGAATATAAAACCGGAAAAAAGATAATTCATTTATTTGAATATGGAAAAGAAGTCGGAGTTTTGGAGGAGGAAATCTAAAATGAAAAAAAATAACTATAGATGGATTCTTTTTGTTTTAAGAAGATTTAATTCTGCTGATACAAAGGGGCGCTCTTCTATATCAACTCTTTTTTCTATTTTGGGGATCGCCTTCGGAGTTATGGTTTTGACTGTGATTTTATCCATTATGAACGGTTTGCAAATGGGATATATTGATACAATTCTGCAGGTAAGCTCCGGACACATAAGGTTATACGGTACGGAAGAAGAATTAAAAAAAGCCGAAAATTTAAAATTGCATGATACTTTCTTTATTTTTCAAGAATACCAATCTTTAATACAGGGTAACTACGGAAGGCAGCATGGTGTTTTGATTCGATCTGTTGAACCCGATATACTGAAAAAAGATAAAGGTCTTGAAAAACAATTAAAAATATATTCAGGCTCTTTTAATATACAAAAAGAAAATTCTATAGTTTTAGGCTATGAACTTGCAAGGCAGATTTCCGTAAAGGTCGGAGACAATATAGATCTCATTGCTGTTTCAGGCTCAAGCGAAACAAGCCTTTTTCCTGAAAATAAAGAACTACTTATAACGGGAATTTTTAAAACCGGGTATTATGAAGTCGATTCTTCATTTGCTTTTATTTCGCTTAAAAACGGAGAAGAAATTTTAGGAAAAGAAAAATATAATTATGGTTTTGTAAAACTTAAAAATCAAAATAATGACGCCTCCTATATAAAGGCTGTCAGCTCTTTTGTTCCCGAGTTAAAATCGGAATCATGGCGTACCTATAACCATGCGTTTTTCGGTGCACTTCAAATTGAAAAAAATATGATGATGCTTTTAGTCTTTTTAATTTTTTTGGTCGTCTCCGTTAATATTTATAATGGAATGAGGCGTTCAATTTATGAGAGGCGTGAAGAAATTTCAGTTTTGGCTTCTTTGGGTGCATATTCAAAACATATCCAAACTCTTTTTATTGCAAATGGATTTACTATCGGCTTTATCGGAGCAACTGCCGGTCTTTTGCTTGGTCTTTTACTTTCCGTTCAGATTAATTCCATTTTCGCTTTGATAGAAAAAATTGCGAACCTTTTTTTGTCGTTCTTTTCTGTATTGGCTCAGACTGCGGATTCTGAAGAATTTTTGGTTTTTAGCCCTGTGTACTTTTATATGGATAATGTTCCGGTTAGAATTTTTTTTAATGAAATTTTATTGATTTTTTTATTTGGCGTATTTTCTGCTTCTGCTGCTTCTATGGCGGCCGCAAAGCGTATTTTAAGATTGAAACCTGCGGAGGTTCTAAGATATGAGTAAAAACATAGTGGTAATTTCCAATCTAAGTAAAACATTTTCTTCCGTAAATGAAAAGCTTGTTATATTGGATAAACTTAATTTTTCCATTGAAGAAACAAAAAAGATTTCCATCATAGGGGAATCCGGTTCAGGAAAAAGCACTTTTTTAAATATTTTGGGAGGGCTTGAGTCTGCTGATTGCGGAGAAATTATGGCCGGCTCTTATCCTGTTCATATGCTTGATGAAAAATCTCTTACCGAATACCGCAGCTCTTTTTTGGGGCTTGTTTTTCAGTTTCACTATTTATTAAAAGATTTTACGGCTCTCGAGAACATAATGCTTCCGGCTCTAATTGCAGGTAAACCTAAAAAAGAAACTAGGGAAAGAGCCTTATCCCTTTTAGAAGATGTAAAATTAGCGGACCGCAAAAATCATTTTCCTTCACAGCTGTCGGGAGGAGAAAGGCAAAGGGTCGCCGTTGCTCGTTCATTGATAAACAGTCCGTCCCTTGTACTTGCTGATGAGCCTACAGGAAATTTGGATCCTTTAAATGCTCAAACGGTACAGAATCTTTTATTTTCAGTAGTCGATAAGCACAAAAAAACATTGGTCCTTGTAACTCACGATTCAAATATAGCATCGATGACGGATCTATGCTATAAACTTCATGATGGAAAATTGGAGGCGGTATGAAAAATACTGTCTTCATTAATATGGCCTTCCGTTTTTTAGGTATAGGTTCAGGCAGGTCTGTTTCAAATGCCCGCAAGAGCTTATTAGGGGCGGTGCTGGGCATAGGTATAAGTATAGTTCCTTTAATTGTCGTTTTGGTGGTTTCAGATGGGATGATTGAAGGTATAACTTCCAGAACAATTGAACTGGGAACAGGTCACCTTCAAGTAATGAATATGAGGCTGTCATCTGGACTTAAATATGCCGAAAATGAAAAAGATATCCGCTACTTTATTCTTAATGATATTCAAAACGATTTTGTAGAAAATGCTTGGATAGAAAGACAGGGCAATGGGCTTGTAATAGGGAAAAACGGAAGAAGCGGGGGAACCATCCGTGCTGTGGAACCGGAATTTTTTTCTGAAAATACCAAAGCCCTTAATTTGATAAAAATAATAGACGGAGTTTTGGAGTTTGAAAGTAATAAGTCTGCAATTTTAGGCTCAAAAATTGCAGAAAAGCTTAATCTTAAAGTAGGGGATTTATGCAGGATTGTTACTCTTAATAAAAATGAAAAAGGAAAAACGGTTCCTAAAATTACTTCTTTTAAGATATCGGCTATTATTTCTTCAGGTTATCAAGAGCTGGATGCCCTATGGGTTTTTATTCCTTTAGAGGAAGGTTTAAAAATCATGGATCAAAACTCTTCCCTTACATCCATAGTTATTTCAACTAAAAATCCTTTTGATGATTTAAAGATGAGCGAATTTCAAGAACTTTTAAGCTCATTTTTACCCGAAAGTTTTTCGGTATATACATGGTTTGATTTAAATAGGCCTTCATTTACATCATTTAAGACTACAAAAAATATATTGATGTTTATAATGTTTTTGATAGTTTTGGTAGCATCTGCAAACATATCTTCTGCTATAGTTATGCTTGTGATGGAAAGAAGGAGGGAAATTGCTATTCTTAAAGCTGCCGGAGCTCATCCGGCTTCTATCAGCATGGCTTTTTTGCTTGCAGGCCTTTTAACCAGTCTGGGCGGAGTAATCTTAGGGATGCCTTTGGGTGTTTTAACAGCCGTGCATATAAATACAATCTTTGCCTTTACGGAAAAACTATTAAACTATTTTCAAAATTTTTTCTATAAAGTATTTTATAATGGGCAAAATCCCCTTGAAATTCACATCTTAGATCCTGCCTATTATTTGGAGTATATTCCGATAAAATTAAATTTTTATGATCTTTACATAATAGCTATTTCTATGTTAATATTATCTGTAGTAGTATGTCTTATTCCTGCTGTTAGAGCCGGAAGGGAAAAACCTATAGAAATTATGAGGAAGCTATGATTTGCGATATTTGTAAATTAAATGAAGCTGCGGTTTCTGTGGAACAAGTTGCAGATGGAGTGACCAAGAATATTTATCTTTGCCGGAGTTGTTCTCAGCGGTTAGGATTCGGAACATTTTCGGAAAATATAGATATTTCTATAACCAAACTTTTTAATAGGAGTAATCTTGATAATAATGAAATAAAAGCATCTGCCCGGTGTCCGCATTGCGGAAAAATATTAAAGGATATAGAGTTGAAGCATAAAATCGGATGCGAAAATTGCTTTTAATTTTTTAAAGACGAAATTATGAGAATATTGAGTCAAAAAAAAGAAAATTTGCAGTATTCCGGTTCAGTACCCGATATACCTCCTGCATCTTTTACAGAAAAGCAGAGTGCTGCAGAGCTGAGGCAAAAATTGATACAGGCTGTTGAGATAGAAGATTACGAGACGGCGGCGGCCCTAAGGGATGAACTTAAAGCCTTGGAGAAAAATCATGGTTCCAAATTTTGATGGGTGGTATACAAGTAAGGGGCCTGAGGCTGATATAGCCTTGTATAGCCGCTGCGATATATCACGAAATATTTCGGGATTTTTCTTCCCTAGAGCGATTAGTACAGAAGACTCAGGCAAGGTAGTATCTCTTGTTTTCTCTTTTTTTAATTCTTTGGAAGATGCCGGTTATTTTAAAAAATTACAGCTTAGAGCTGTCGATCCTCTTTCAATTAAACTGCTTGAAGAGCGAGGAGTTTTGCTGCCTGAAATGCCTGAGAAAGCGGAAAAAGCTCTTGTGGTGCATGAAAACGGTTCTCTTTACATAGGTTTAAACCTTGACGATCATATAAATATAACCTCTTTTACTTCAGGAATGGATCCTCAGGCTGTATATGCGATAGCTTCCGGCCTAGAGTCAAAAATGCAAAAACAACTTTTTTTTTCGGCCGATAAAGATGCCGGTTTTTTAACTTCAGACATCATGAAAATCGGTTCAGGTATGAAATTTTCAGTTCTATGCTCTTTACCGGGTATGCTTTATTCAAATTCTCTTGCTTCGGTTTTAGAATCAACAAAAAAGAATAATCTTAATTTTGCAGGTTATTATTCACCGAATTCAAAAAATTCTATAGGAGCTCTTTTTTTAATTTCTACTGCAATTTCTGCCGGAGATAATGAAAACATACAGACTTCAGATTTTATTTCGGGAATAAATAAGGTAATTGAGATGGAAAGACAGGCTCAAAAAAGGTTTTTTAATGAAAACAGTTTAAAAGTTGAAGATATGCTTAGAAGATCTATTGCATTATCTCAAAGCGCAAAGCTTATGGATTTTAAAGAAGCAGCTGATATTATATTTAAAATAAAGTTCGGTTTAAATTTGGGCTTAATAAAGGGAATTACTCATCAAGAATGTAATTCCATGCTTTTTAAATCGCAGATGGGACATTTGGCTTTTTTGCTGCTTAACAACAATATGATATTTGATGATAAATCTTTAAATGATTATTCAATAGAAGAATATCGAGCCCATATAATTCAAGAAGTTTGTTCAAATGTCCGAATTATAATGTGAGGTAGTATATGTGTCAAGGATTTTCGCAAGATGCACATAAGCTGCTGACTTTCTTCGGTCAGCAGGAAGCAAGACGGGTTAATGCAGATCTTTTTCAGCCTGAGCATCTTTTGGCAGCATTAATTAGAAATAAAGTAGGAAAAGGCTATATAATCCTTCAAAGATTGAATGTAGATATTTTAAATCTTCAGCTTCTGATAGAGCAAAATATTCCTATACGGACAGGGGAAAGAATCTTAGGCGAGATTCCCCCTTCTCGAAGAATTAAAACTTTAGTGGATATTGCAACAATAGAAGCAAGAAGTATGAGATTAGGTTTTGTAGGGACCGAGCATATCCTACTTGGTATTGTCAGAGAAGAAAATTCTATAGCTTCCGATTTTTTTATGCGCTATAATATTTCGACGGAGGATATAAGGAATGCAGCTTTAAAGCTCATAGAACAAACCGAAAGAAATTCTGCAATTAGAGGGGGTAAGTCTTCCGAAAATATAAAATCAAAGAATTCGGTTCTTTTGGAATTCGGCTGTAATCTTACGGAAACAGTAAGAGCCGGAAGTCTTGATCCCGTAATAGGGAGGGAAAAAGAAATAAGGCGTGTTATTCAAATTCTATCCCGCAGAAGAAAAAACAATCCAGTACTGGTAGGAGAGCCTGGTATAGGTAAAACCTCCATTGTTGAAGGTCTGGCCTTTGCCATAATAAACGAGGCTGTTCCTCATAATTTATTAAATAAAACTATTGTTTCTTTGGATCTGGGCTCCGTAATTGCAGGTACAAAATACCGCGGTCAATTTGAAGAAAGATTAAAACAGGTTATCAATGAAATAAAAGAGAATAAAAACATCATTTTATTTATAGATGAAATTCATACCCTGATAGGTACGGGCGGTTCTCAAGGAGCTATGGATGCTGCAAATATTTTAAAACCTGCTCTTTCCAGAGGCGAAATTCAGTGTATTGGAGCTACAACCATAGACGAGTATAGAAGGTTTTTTAAAAATGATTTGGCGCTGGAGCGGCGCTTTCAAATGGTTTCAATAAAGGAGCCTAGTCCTCAGGAAACTTTTGATATACTTTGCGGTATTAAACATAAATATGAAGAACATCATAATGTAATATACGAGCCTGAAGTTATAACAAAAATAATAGACTACTCAAAAAGATATATTACAGACAGATTTTTTCCGGACAAGGCGATTGATGTTTTGGATGAAGCCGGTGCAATGAAAAAAATTATAATTGATAAAAAACCGAGCGAGCTTTTTGAAATAGAAGAAAAAATCAACTCTTTGTTGGCAGAAAAATCGGAATTGGTTGAGATGCAAAACTATGAAAAGGCTGCCTTGATTAGGGATGAAGTATTGGATTTAAAAAATGATCTATACCATATTAAAAATAGGTGGGTAAACGATTATCAAAATCCTATTTCTTATGTCAATGAAAAAGATATAACCGAAGTCGTTTCAATGATGACGGATATTCCCGTAAACAGTCTAAGTCAAGATGAAGTTGAAAGAATGCTGCATATTGAAGATGAGTTAAAAAAATCTGTCATAGGTCAGGATGAATCTGTTTCGACACTCGCAAATGCTATAAGAAGATCCCGAGCCGGTATTTCTTCGCCTGATAAACCTATAGGTTCATTTTAATTTTTAGGTCCTACAGGTGTAGGTAAAACTCTTCTTGCAAAAACCTTAGCCGAATTTTTATTCGGTACAAAGGAAGCCTTAGTCCGTGTAGATATGAGTGATTATATGGAAAAACATAATGCAGCCAAACTTATAGGAGCTCCTCCCGGATATATCGGTTTTGATTCCGGCGGATTTTTGACCGAGAAGATAAGGCGTAATCCGTATTCTGTTTTACTTTTGGATGAAATAGAAAAAGCTCATCCCGATGTATTTAATATTCTTCTACAAATTTTAGAAGAAGGAGAGCTTAGAGATAGCCGCGGTTATCTTGTGAATTTTAAAAATACCGTTATAATTATGACAAGCAATGCCGGATCTAAATCTATAATAAAGGAGCAGCAGCTGGGCTTTAACCTTACAGGAGACGGAGTTATGGCTTATTCTGAAATAAGAGCAAGTGCCCTTAACGAAATAAAAAAATTCCTGTCTCCCGAATTTGTCAATAGAATTGATGAGATGATTGTTTTTAGGCCATTGGATAAAGATGATATTAAAAGAATATTAAAGCTTGAACTTAAAAAATTTGAAGATAGAATCGCTAAGCAGGATCTATTTATAGAGCTTTCAAAGGAAGCTGAAGATTTCTTTGTAGATAAGGGATATGAGCCGGCCTATGGTGCCCGCCCAATGAGAAGGCTTCTTCAAAACAAGATAGAGGATGCTTTATCCCTTAAAATAATAAGCGGAGAATTTTCAAAGGGTAAAACTGCCTTTGTTGACTTTTCGGAAGAAACCGATGATATAAAGATAAGCATTAAAGAAAATAACGATTATGAGAACAGCTACAGCACATCGGTTAGATTAGAAGCTGAATCCAACTGATGTGCCTTGAAAGTTTTATATTGATGTATTATCCGGGATTATAGAATTCTTTACTATAACATATATTCCATCTATTACATGATAAAAACCATAGTCTCCATCAGGCGGAGTTTGATCCATTCCTATGGACACATTGTTGCCTATCCGTACATTTTTGTCTATTATCGCAGAACGGATACGGCAATGATTTCCTATACCCAAGCTGGGGCTGCCTTCTTTTAATCGAGCCTCTTTTTCTTCATGAGTTTCATAATAGTCCGCACCCATACAGATTGAATCTTCTACAAAGCTGCCTGTCTCTATGATTGACCTGACCCCTATTACGGAATGATTTATCGTGGAATTCGTTATAACACAGCCTTCGCTACACATAGATCTGCTTAAGTGTGCATAGTTTATCTTTGAGGGCGGCAGATTTCTGTTATGAGTGTATATTGGCCTTTCAGCATCATAAAAGTCGAACTTAGGTTTTATTTCCGTCAAGTCAAGGGTTGCATCATAAAAAGATTTGATTGTTCCTATGTCTGACCAATATCCGTTATGAGGAAAGGCGGAAACCTTATAGTTTTTTATAGCTTCAGGAATAACTTCTTTTCCGAAATCGGTATGATCGCTGTCTAAACATTTGTCCATAACCTTTGCACTAAAAATATAGATACCCATCGATGCCAGATATTGTTTATTCGGATCATCCGGTTTGATAAGGGATTTTTCAGGAATTTTCCAATCATCTATGTTTTTGTCGGGACCGGGTTTTTCCATAAATTCGGTAATAACCGAGTTTGAATCCACCTTCATGATACCGAAACCTGAAGCGTCTTCCCGTGTTACGGGAGTACAGGCTACGGTAATATCTGAGCCCGACTCCTTGTGGAATTCTAAAACCTTTTTTAGGTCCATACGGTAGAGCTGATCGCCTGCAAGGATTAGATAGTGAGAGGGATTTTGATGTCTAAAATGATGAAGGTTTTTTCTGATAGAGTCGGCTGTGCCTTCATACCAGCCCGTATTGTCGAAAGTTTGCTCAGCTGCAAGAATCTCTACAAATCCGTTTGAAAATGTATCAAAAGTGTAGGCTTTTGCAATATGAATATGCAAGGAAGCTGAGTTAAATTGTGTTACAATATAAATGTTCCTAAAACCGGAATTTATACAATTCGAAAGAGGTATATCGATAATTCGATGCTTACCTCCAAAAGGTACAGCCGGTTTAGATCGATGCATTGTAAGCGGATAAAGCCGTGTTCCTTTTCCGCCTCCTAATATTATGGAAAGAACTTTTGCCATAGGCGTCCTCCTCTCTAATATTATATAATGCTTTTTCAAATTTTACCAGATTGATTTATTAATTCTTTATAGATTCTTTATAGATTCTTTCTATATATTCTCACTAATTGCTTGCTTATAAATATCCAAAATTTTTGTTGTCATCGCTTTATAATCTCCTGTTATAACATGCTTTGTTATTTGCTCTTTAAGGCCTTGTTCTTTTGGAAGGTTATGATTTTTTTCGTATACCTTATGTAAAATTTGAATTAGTTCATCAAGGTTGCGGAAGGCAAAGCCTGTTGAACCTTCTATATATTGGTCTTCATTTGTTTTATCATATGAGTGTATTATAGGCAAGCCGCATGCAATTGCTTCAAGGGCCGAAACAGAATGATTTTCGGAAAGAGATGTCATCAGATAAGCATCACAAAGATGATAGTAATATTTTATTAACTCATGAGATATTTTTCCTGTAAATATGACTGACTCTGTAATTTCAAGTTCTTTTGCCTGTAGTTCAAGTTCACTCTTTGCAGGGCCGTCTCCGATTATAAATAATCTACTCCTTGGAATCTCTTTAATAATTTTCTTCCAATATTCAAGCATCAATGAAAGATTTTTTTCTGCTGCTATGCGTCCGCAAAAGCAGATGTTGAAGTCAGTAGGTTTAATATTATAATCCCCTCTTAGTATTTGCATCAAATTATCATCAAGAGACTCTTCTGAAAATTCACTTGTTATACATGTATTTGATATCTTGTATATTGGCGTCGATACTTTACACATTTTTAAGAAATTTTCCATTTTTGTGGATGCACAAATAACGGCTTTTGCAGCACTTGTGTATTTTAGAATACCCCAATTTACAGCTTTTTTTATGGTTTTTAGATTTTTCAATATTCCGAAGTAGTGGAGATAGTCATAATACATTGTATGTATAGTGTAGACAATGGGAATACCTAATTTTCTACCTGCATATAAAGCAAATATTCCTTGACTGTATTCGTTGTGAATATGTATAATATCCGGTTTCCATTCTTTTAAAAGTTTTAATCTTGTTTTACTATATGGGTATGAAATTGAATAATCATACATATTTTTAAGTCTTATAGCTGGGCTATAAAGAATATTGTTTTTAATACAGTGCCTCTTTACATTAAAATCAGGCTTAACTATCAAAACTTCATGACCCGCTTCTATAAGCCCTTTCCGTAAAGTTTCAATATGGTATACTACACCATTGACTTCGGGAACATAGCACTCCGTTACAATTGCAATTCTCATTTTTTTGAGTATAACATATAAAAAAATTAAAAACAAGCTATTGATATATTAAATGATGTTAACCTTGACATAAATTAAAATATAGCATAGATTTATGATAAAGATGAAGATTATCAGTTATAAATGTTTTATTTTTTTTTATTTTTTTCTTTTTGTAAGCGCTCATGCTATTTCATCCGAAGAAGGGAAAACTTTATTTAGTTTTTCTGTTTCTCCGTCTCTTATAGCCGGTTCGGGATTTGAGTATGTTTTTAACACTGACTCACATATTAACAGCAAGCTTGATTGGCCTCTTTTGCCTGGCGGAGGCCTTACTGCCGGTACCGAATTTAAGCTTAAAAGCGGATTTTACTTCTCTTTTGTTTCTTCATTTATAATACCTGCTTATTCGGGCAGGATGTTTGACTATGATTATGAAAATAATTATGTTCCCGATATGCTTACTCGTTTTTCAGAGCACGAGGCTTATGTTAAAAAAGGCTTAGATTTAAATTTAAATATCGGTTTTATGAAGCTTCTTGTTATGTATAAAACATCTTCGGACATAAAAATCTATTGTTCTCCATCTATAGGAATAAGGTATATTTTAAATTCATGGGATGCTGTGGGCGGTTACACCAAGTATCCCCCTAAGACAAATCCGCCAAGTTCTGTTTTACCTGATACTCCTATAGTTCCCTTTGCAGGACTCGGAATAAGTTATAAACAAAACTTTATTTTACCCTGTATAGGATTTTTATTTAGATTTGAATTCCAAAGATATTGGAAGATTAATTTATCTACTCAGTTTTGCCCGAGTGTTATCGGGTTTGCAGAGGATTTACACTATAGAAGAGAGCATGGAGGCTTAAAATTTTTAGATGTATTTAAAAAGAAAAATCTATCTTTTTATTTATATCTTTCAGCGGAAAAAAGACTTTCAAAGTATTTTCCTTTTTTTTCTTCCGTTGACTACACCTCGATTACGGCTTATAACGGAAAAACCTTTGTTTATTTTTTAGAATCCGGTTTATTAAAGGATGTGTCTGACACAGGGGATGCAGGGTCTTCCTTGCATTATACCCGCATCAATTTAGGCTTTATATTTCATATAAAATAGTTTTTCCTAATATTTTTTAATAAAAAACCCGAGCTCCCCTTTATGGAAGTTCGGGCAAAACTATTTTAGGAGGTTCTATGTGTTACCAACTTTCTTGGCGAAGTATATAATCGTTAAAAGAGTTTGACTCAAGTACTTTTTTTACTTTTTCAAGCTCATGAGGTCTAATACCGTATAAAACAACCCTTGTAGTTGTTTCCGTTTTTTCATAGGCGGGTTCAAAGCCTATCTTTCTTAATTTGATTACAAGCCTTAGAGCATTTTCTTCACGCTTAAATGAACCCAGCTGAATTCTCCATAAAACGCCTTCTGTTTCCGAGGCCTTGGCAGGCATGTATACAAGGCTTTTATTTGTTGTATCGGATTCCGTGTAGTTTGGAGATTGTGCAGCCGTTTCTTCTATTTTGGCCAAATCCCTTTCTCTGCTGCTTGTTTCTTCCGTTTTTATGGGAGCCTTTTCCTGATTGACAGGTTTTTCTGAAGTTTCTGTAACCGTAAAAACTCCCATATTGTTAGGATCTACCTTCCTTAGGCTTACCCTTACAACCCCATTAGACAGCATATCCAAGGCGATTGCGGCAGCCTTTGAAACATCTATTTCGCGGTTACCTATAAAGGGGCCTCTATCGTTGATTCTTACGATGACCTTTTTTCCGTTCTCCAAGTTGGTAACTTCAACAAGGGTACCGAAAGGAAGGGTTTTATGAGCCGCCGTATAAGCATTCATATCGAATATTTCTCCGTTTGCGGTAGGTCTTCCGTTAAAGGCTTCCCCGTAGTACGAAGCATAAGTTTCATCGCTTATAATTTCTCCCTGTGCAGTTAAAAAATGCATAAAGGATAAGGACAAAATTAACATAAGGATTGCTTTTTTCATTTAATTCCTCCCGAATTAAAATCTTATATATTCAATATCGGAATAAAAAAAAAGAAGATTAGAAAAAAAAGCCTTAAACCGGTTAAGTTTAAGGCTTTTGTGCTGAAGACGGGAATTGAACCCGTACGGCATTACTGCCAAGGGATTTTAAGTCCCTAGTGTCTACCTATTCCACCACTTCAGCAGATGTGGTATACTATCATAAATTTTAAAGGTGGTCAAGATGTTTTCCGATTCTCATGCACATTTTTTTATGATTTTTAAACGAAATGAAGGCGATGCTTCATTTTTACATACAATGATGGAACGCAAATTCAGGTTTGCCATGGATATAGGTACTCAACCGGGAGATTTAAAAGAAAGACAAAAATTTATTTCGGAGGTTTTTGAAGGTAAAATACAAGGGCAAGAGACCGTTCATTTGCCTGAGCATTTTCCCGATTTTATGCATTTTGCGGCGGGCCTTTGGCCCCATGCCGAAAGCATTGCTGAGCCTGAAAAGGCTCTTGCAGCCTTAAAAATCGATATCGATACTCTTTTTTTACAAAAAACCGAAGCGGAAACGACTAATTCGGGTAAGCCCTTTTATTGCGGCCTTGGAGAATGCGGGCTTGACCGTTATTGGAACGGTCCTGCTGCCGAAAAAAGAGGAGGGGATTTAAATTCCGAAGAAAAAGGCACAAGCGATATAGAAGGGGAGGAGTTTCTTTTTAAGGAGCAGTTAAAAATCGCAAAGGAAAAAAATCTTTCCGTAATCGTTCATTCAAGGGATGCTTACGAAGATACCCTAAAATGTATTGATGAGGTAAGCCATCACAAGGGGATAATTCACTGCTATTCCTACGGGCTTAAAGAGGCATATTCCTTTTTGGAAAGGGGCTGGTATATTTCCTTTCCCGGAAACATAACCTATGCTAAAAAGCAGGCCGATAAGGATAGGATTGCAGAGCTTGTAAGGGCGATTCCTGCCGATAAGCTCTTGCTTGAAACGGATGCCCCGTATTTAGCCCCTGTTCCTTTTAGGGGAAAAATAAATACTCCTCTTTTAATAGAATACACCTATGCTGCAGTTTCCGAGATCTTAGGTAAATCTATGGAAGCTTTGGCGGAACAGATTTATCAAAACTGCTGTTCTTGTTTTTCGGTAAAGTAGGATAGGGCATCTCTAAAAACTCGGTTAGTTTTTAGAGGTCCCGTATAGTTTAAAAAAAGGTTCTTTACAGTAAAAAGGCTGTCCGCCCTTATGGGAACCCCTTGTGTGGATCCCGTATGGGGAACAGCCTTTTGTTTTACTTAAAAAGTCTTAAGTTTTTACTGCTTAATCAAAATAAATTCTACTCGGCGGTTTTTCCACCAGTTGTCCCTGTCGTTAAAGGAGGCAACGGGCTTGGAGCTTCCCATTCCAACCGAAGAAAGACGGGAGCTTCTGACTCCTTCCTTTATAAGAAATTGGCGGACAGCCTCCGCCCTTTGTTTTGATAAGGGGAGGAGATCCGCTTTTTCTTCTTTTTCGGTACCTGTCGTAGTATTAGCGTGTCCTTCAACCTGAACCTGATATTCGGGGAATTTATTGAGGATAACGGCAATACGCTTTAAGATATTATTGTTCTTATCGACGATGGGTTGGTCTAGTCCATTAAAGTCGGCTGCATTTCCTCTAAAAATAATCGAAGGTACGGCTATTTTAAGTTTATCCCCGTCCCTGATAACAAGGATATCTACCGGAATGTAGCCCCTGTAAACCGAGGTAAGGCCTACCTTATCGGTTACCGTAAAGGTAAAAGGATAATCAGTTGCAGACTGTACCGTTTCTCCTGAAAGAGAGCGTCCGTCCCAGATGAGTTCATTAGTTATTTTTTCCTTTCCGCCGGTTTTCCAAAAGAGTTTGCCTCCGTTTTCTTCCGGTTCGGTAATTTCAAACTTCCAGTTTTCGATGCCGGCCTTTGAATCGGCTTTTAGGCTTATGTAGAGGTCATCATCGGTTCCGTCATTATCGGGGCTGAAATATTTAGGCTTTGTGCTGACCCCGATCTTAGGCGCCTGAGTTGAAAGGATAAAGTCTTCCGTAAAGGCTGTTACAATATCGCCTTTTTTGTATTCTATGTACATAGTTGCCAGATATCTGCCGTCGGGAGCCTTTGAGTTTCCGCTCTTGCCGTCCCATATAAGTTTTTTAGGCAGATTTTTGTCTTTTTTGGAAGTCCATTCGGCAAAAACCTTACCGCTTTCCACATCCGAAATCTGAATATTCCAGTTGTCTATTTCGGCATCAATGTTTGTAAGTACCGAAATATTTTGAACATCCTTTATTCCGTTACCTGTAGGAGAAAATACCTTGTGTTCGGCGGTTATATAGCCCTTGGCTTGACGGCGGTCTACGATGATACCTTCAAGTTTTTGGATTGTCTTGTTTCCTGCCTCATCTTCAGCTTCGACGACATAGGTATACTTTTCATCGGGGGCCTTATTACCCTTATCGTCATCTGCTGTCCAGATAAACTTATCGGCCTTGTTCTTCCATTTTAGGGTTTTTACCGTTTTATTTTTGGAATCGACAAAGCGTCCCACCCATTCTTTTTCGGAAGAAGATATTTGATCTATGGGAAGGTTGGGCTTGTTGTTTCCTTCAACAGGAGAAAAGGCCAGATAGGGAGCGGAAATTTGAATTTCAGGATAAACGGTGTCTATCGTTATCGATGAAATAACGGATTTTGCCTTATTTTTGTTTGCGAGTTCTACTTCAAATTCGGCAGAGTATATTCCGTCAGGAACGCCGTCAGGAGCCGTTCCATTTTTTTCTGAAGAGGAAATTTTATCAAGTTCTCCATTCCAAGTTATTTTCTTTGGAGGAGTATTGCCCTTGTAGGCCTTAACAAGTTTTCCCTTTGAGTCCTCAATGTTAAGAGTAAATGAGCTGACAGCCGTTTTTGATTTTACTACAGGATAGAATTCCATGCTGTCCTTTACCCTGTCATTATTGGGAGAAAAGGCCGTATAATTTGATTGGAGAATTATATCCGCTTTTTCGGTATTGAGCTCTACAAGTATGGGATTGGAGATGGCTTCGTTTTGAGCCTCATCAATTCCCCTTAATACATAGATGTACTTACCGTCTTCGGCAAAGCTTCCGTCTGACTTTCTTCCATTCCATTCAAATTGAGGCGGCAGTTTGTCCCCAAGGCTGCTTGTAAAAATAGGCGTACCGGTGATTGTATTTCCGCTTGAGGCCTTATAGATTTCAGCCGTCCATCTGCCGGGTTTTTCTTCCTTGTGGGTAAAGATAATGCTGTCCAGTTCTCCGTCGCCGTCGGGAGAAAATAGTTTTTGGTTTGTACTTGCTTCAGCCTTGGGCGGTGTAATGTCCAAGGTAAAAGAGGGCGTTTGAGTTGAAGGCTTATGCCCGTTTATATATCTTGCGGAAATAAAGGCCTTGTATGTACCCTCAGGCAAGAGCTTTCCTGCTTCGTCCTTTCCGTCAAAACTTTTGGTTTCTATCTTTGAGGGGCTTCCCGTATATGTTTTTACGGTTGCACCTGTTTGATTTTTTACTTCAATCTTCCATTCTTCAAGCCCCTTGGTAATCGGAATAGAAGGAATAAAGCTTATCTTATTGTTTGAGCTGCTTACCGGCGAAAAGGCGTTTTTATCGATATTTATGTTGATCGAGGGCTTGTATGTATCTACAATGATGTTTGAAAGGCTTGATACGGTTTTATTTTTTGCCCTGTCGATAGACTCGATTTTATAGCTGTAAACTCCGTCGGGCACAAAAACACCTGAATCATCTTTTCCGTCCCAGCTTAAAGGAGAAAGTTCATTATTTTTAACCTCTATTTTTTTTACGACCTTGCCTTGGGCATCGCTTATGCTTGCCGTCCAAAGGTCTTCATTTGAACCCGTGTTGTCGAAAACAAAGACGTCTTTGTTTCCGTCCCCGTCAGGACTGAAGATGAGGGCTTCTTGGTTTTGAGGTTTATTAAATGTAAGAGCGGGAGGAGTTTTATCCACATAGGCTGTGTAAACTTGAGATTCCGATTTATTTTTGTTGTCGTCTTCGGCTCTTATTACAAAGCCATATTTTCCGTCGGGGGCTATTTCTCCCGAATCGGTGCGTCCGTCCCAGCGGAGGGTATCGGGCACTTCAACTCCTTCTTTGGATTTTC
This sequence comes from Treponema denticola, assembly GCF_024400535.1. Taxonomy (NCBI): domain Bacteria; kingdom Pseudomonadati; phylum Spirochaetota; class Spirochaetia; order Treponematales; family Treponemataceae; genus Treponema; species Treponema denticola. The sequence goes on along the minus strand of NZ_CP038800.1, from coordinate 1,919,566 downwards.
CTAAGAGTTTAAAAAATGAAACTGCGTCTTTCATTTCGCGTAAAGGGGTTTTGTTCGAAATTGTGCGTACAGTGTTTCCTTTTTCATCCTTTATTTCGCAGCTCCAAGCCGTTATATATCTTTTGTCGGTAATTTTTAAGGGGATTTCCATTGCATCGTTTTCTCCGTCATTATTGGGAGAAAAGTACAGTGTGCCGTTTTCGGGCATTTCCGCTTGGATTTTAGGCCCTTCGGTGTCCTTTACCCCGAAGTGAACATTTACGCCTCCGCCGAATGCCCAAATTCCGTTATGAAATGGTTTTGCTGCAAACTCGGGGCGGATTTCGTTTTCTTCCCAGCCGTTTTTCTTTAAAAAGGAATCGTTTGATCCTTTAGATTTAATCTTTATATTTACTCCTATGTTAAAGGAGGGAATAAATGTTTGTTTTTTATAAATTGCTTCGACTGTGTTGATGACAAAGCCCGTTTTAAAGGATATCATATCGGCCATGAGCATGTGAAGTCCCGTATTAAAAATAAGATTTTGGAAAAAGGGGGCCGAAAGGTCTGCATGCATTCCGAGTTGGAAGCCGTCAATATCTACCAATGTTGAAGCAAAGCCTACCCTTGGAGTGATTATTGCAGGGCTGCCGCTTGAAGAACCTCCCTTTATGCCTGTTGTATTTGGGTTATAGGTTTTGCCTAGTCCCGTTATCGAAACGCCCAGCTTGAAGTTTTTTAAAAATCCGAGGTCTCCGAACATATAAAGAGCTCCGATATCGAGCCCGAGTCCCCAGTCCTTTCCGATGTCGGCATAGGCTCCGGCTCCTACTAAAAGTTTATCGGTTAAATCCTTTGAATATGAAAAGCGTAAGCCTCCCATCGTTCCAAGTTTTAAAGAATTAAATTCGGCATTTAAAAAGTGAAGGCTTCCTGCAAGGTTTCCCCATCTAAATGGGTAGAGGACTCCTGCATTGACTGCATGACCGAAGCCTTTTTCTTCGCTAAGGCCTGCAATTAAAAAATAGGAAACGTCGAGAATAGGCCTTTGTTCGGCCCCGCCTAAAGCCGGATTTACGGCAAGGCTGCCCGGTACCGTATCTCCGAAAGGCCCTCCCGTAACAGAAGCCTGTCCTCCGGCAACCGAGGGGGATTGCAGAGCGGGCTTTTCTTCCCCTCCGGGAAGCGGATCATAGGCAAAAACCGCCGATCCTATCGTAAAAAAGCATAAAACAAAAAAAACTTTCGCTTTTAAACCGAATTTAAAAAAAATCATGTTGAGCTCCTTTAAAAGCAAATATAACTGCTTAGTAAAACACCTGTGCAGGTAAAGTGTTACTTAAATTAGCTTTTGGGTAACTTTATATGTATCGGCAAAAAACAATAGAGCTATCGAGTAGAAGCTTAAAATCATTAATTTTTTTAAGATGATCTTGACAAATAAAAATATGTAACTCATAATGGACTTATGAAAAAGAAAAGGTTAATAATCTACATTCTACAATTTGCTTTTATTTTTGCTTTCTTTACTACAACTGTTTTTATGTCAAAAAAGAAAGACGGGTCGTTGCGGTTTGTTTCTTTTCAAAAAATGAGGGCTGATTACGAGTTCTTTTGGAATTTTATTTATGAGGGCTATCCTTTTACAGAGGTCTGCGAAAGACAGGGGGCCGATTTAAAAAAAATAAAAAATGAAGGATATATAGAACTAAGAAATATTAAAAATCAAAAAGAATATTATACTTTTTACGATAAATTATGTAAGAAGATAACATCAGATAAAAAAACGGGACACTTGTTTCCAATCCACTATAAAGATTATTCGGATAGTTTAAGCAGTCAGGGCTCGTATGATGTTTTAAATGATAAGAATAAAATTATAGATAAATTTTATATGGAATGGCAGAAAAGGGATGGGAAGATTTATCATAAAAATAAATCATATGCTGAAAAGAAAATAATTTTAGAAAATAAAATTGCTTATATTAAAATACATTCTTTTTCTACATTTACATATGAACAGCAAAAATTATACGAAGATGAAATTAACAATTTTTTAATGGAAACAGCAGGTTATGAGCATATTATAATAGATATTACCTCCAATCGAGGCGGTTCTATCGATAATTGTAAGCTTATAATCGGCCCAAATCTTACCGATAATAAACAGGTTGTTTTTTACGGTTTATACAATGAAAATAAATATACAAAGCCGTATTTGGATCATATATTCAAAAAAATCAATATAGAAAAAATAAATATAAATGATATACCTAATATTGAAAATTCCAATACTATTAAAAACGATAAAGCCTATATGCGAAGAGACTCTATTTCATGGCAGTATTTGAATGGGTATAAGCCTTGTAAAATTAAAAAATTTTGGCTTTTGATAGGAAAACTATCTTATTCTGCTTCAGATCGGCTTGCCTATATGTGCAAACAAAGCGGTTTTGCAACATTGATAGGTGAAAATACCGGAGGGGCCGGAGTAAATGCTTATTGGCCTATGCATATTTTTTTGCCTAATAGCGGTTTATTGATCTTATTTGATTTTACCTATGGACTTAATTCTGAAGGTTACTGTGCAGACGAATTCGGTAACTTTCCCGATATCTATAATCAGCCCGGTAAGGATGCACTTGAAACTTGTTTAGAGGAAATCAAAAGATTGGAAGAAAATATAAATAATGTTGAGTTATATAGGAATATCAATTCTAAAAAAAATTGAGTGGGAATTATAATCAATTTTGACTATTTTTGATGTGGTTTTTAGCGGGTTTTGGTGGGTTTTAACGGTTTTTTAAGGGGCTTTTGGCCTTTTTTTTTATTTGATTTTACATCAAAGGAATATCTGCCAAAGAGTGGGTGTTGATGTAGTTTATAAGGTCTTTTTTAAGGACTTCATGGTCGGAATTAACCGGAAGAAGTCCGCCTGAAATCATGCGTTGGATTGTAGGTTCAGAAACATTACAAACAAAGGCTGCTTCTTTTGGGCTTAGGATGGGCGGGCAGTTTGGGAGAATGTCGATTTTAACCTGCATTAATTCCGGGAAGGCTTCGATTTCTTCTAATGATTTCTTGTAAATATTCATTTAAATCCTCCTGTAAGGTGTCATCGTGATCATCTAAAATAAAGCCGGCAAGGTCATACCATGGGATACGGTATACACCTAAAAATAAGACGGCATCAAGACGGAATTGGTGGAGAATTGTCTGAAGCTCATCTCGGGAACAATGCAGTATTGCACATGTTTCTTTTAGAGAATAGAAATACTTGCCGGCAATTCGGGCATTTTGAATTAAACCCTTGACGGCCGCTTCTCTTTCCTGCGGGGTAAGAGCGGTTCTATATTCTCTTAAATTTTCAAACAATTCTCCTTTAGCCATATCCGTTTTCCTGTCTAATATTTCTTTTCGATAATGCTTAAAAATCCCATAACACGGCGAAGCTCTCTCATGCTGCAATCTTCCAAGCCGGATTTACCCATTTTCCTTAAATAACCTTGTAAGCGGTTTTTACTGTGATTACCGAGAACGGCATCTGCTTTAGCTCTTACAGCATTCAGGAAGCGTTGAGATTGCGGTGTAAAATTTTGAGAACTGCCTAAGGGTGATTTTCCTTGAGCTATAAGAATTTTATTTAAGGCATCTATTACGGATTTAAACTGTTTTATGTTTTCAATCTTAGAAGCTGAATCTACTCCGGCATGGTCTAAAAGAATACCGATGTATTGTTCATCCGTAATTTTAGTCTTATTCTTTTGTAGATGAATAAGAGCCAACATCTTATTTCTGCTTGCTTTGTTTATTGATGTATTCATTTTTCTACTCCTTTAATTTTTAACCTAACCTATTTATCATCTCTTCGGTGATGGTAGAAAGCCCCGAAGCATTGGCTATGTTGACCAAGGCTCTTGCTTCGTTTGCAACCGTACGAAAACCACCTCGGGCTCTTTTTGATAAGAGGTTTGCAGTTTTAAGATCAAGTGTTAGTCCTGCGGCCGAGCGATAATAAGCTGCAATGTCAATTTCCTTTATTGGGTCAAAGACTACAATAGGATGACGCACTCGCGAGCGAAGACGAGGAACCTGATCGATTTTACTTTTTAAAGCCTCTTCTCCCACAAAGAGAAAGGGAAGATTACAGCGTTCGTTTATTCCTCGTAAAGTTTCAAGATGTTTGACAGGGCATTTATCGGCTTCATCAATGATTATAAGATGCCTCTGATAAAGGCAGGATTGCTCTAAAACAGTGATACACTTACTCATTGAATGAGGACGGGTATTAGCCACTTCATAGCAGATGTCGCGCAGAAGCTGGGTAATGGAAGAGCCGTCAATGTAAAGGATGTAGACAGCGTTTGAGTTTTCGGAAACAAACCATTTTGAGGTAAAGGTTTTTCCTCTCTCAGCTGTTCCTATGACCATACCTAGACTTGAAGAAAGAGAACCTTCAGGATCAGCTAAGCGTGAAGCAAGGTTTTTGTAAGCTGAAACAGAAGGAGTCATAACAACTGCTTCAAAGTCAAGGCTGATACCCATTTTTTCTTCTTCGATGTTTTCTGTATTATAGCCTGCTTCTTTAAGAAGGCTTAAGATTTCGCTTTCCTTTTCTTTCCAATTAGGATAATCTTTTGAAGCGATACGCGAAACAGTGGAGCGGTTAAGCCCTGTAATGCGTGCAGCATCTCCGTGGGATAGATTGTTAAAGTTTAAAACTTCTTTTAGTGCCATTTTGTTTTCTCCTTTCGGGCTTCAAGCCCAAGATTGATTTTTGTTTCAAAAAAGAGCCTTTCATCTTCACTCATATTTTTTTCATATTTGAGTTTAAAAGCTTGATCGGCTTCACTTAAAACAGCCCCGTCCATAACCGCATCAAGAATTGCATCGAAGCGGTCGCGCTCTGATGAGTAAACGCTTCGGCGGTTTTGAGAGGCGTTAATAACAATGGTAAGACGCTCCGCTACAGCTTGGGCAAAATCAGAATCGGTCAGCTCAGGATCCGGTAAAAACTTTGCTTTATTTTCGTTTGAGATTTTCTTTCCTTGTTCAAGATTTTTATAACGGCTTGAGGTGATTACCTTTCCGAAGCCCTTAATTGCTTTTGAATAGCTTTCCGAAACGGCTCGAATGTTAGCGTTCTTTTCTGCGATTGCAGCGGCAACGGCTTTTTCATCAAAGAAATCGATACGCTTTTCAGGCGTTAAAAAGATAGCTTCTCCGGTTACAGGATGAATGGCGTAAACTCCGGAAGAAGGATCATCGGGATCGAAGCGGACTTCGATTCTTTGACCTTGAAGCCCTGCAAGATTATTGCGGTTTTGACTTACCATTTCGGAAGTAAGGTTAGGCCCTACATAGTTAATACCCGATATTGTAATGCGGTTATTTCTGACTATGCGGTGGTCGGGCTCCATAAACAAGGCTTTGATATCTTCAAGTTTAATACGGCTAGGCTCCCAGCCTTCTTTTTCAATTGCTTTCATCATTTCATCACGCGGAGAATGTTTGAGTGAAGAATGGAGACGCTGCTCGTATGTTTCAAGGGCTAGGTTAGCTTGTTCAACAAATTCTTCATAGTGCAAAAGATAGCCGTTAGCTTCCTGCCAATTAAGACGGCGGGTCGCCTCTTCATCTTCTGCGGCCGAAGCTTTGATATTCCGGACATATCCCGGAAGGAAGCGGTCTAATAACAATTGTTCAAAAGTTGAGAAGAACCTTTCAATCGGTTTTGTCTTTGCGTTTTTAACCCGGGCAAAGATACGCCTATTCTTCTTGTGCCAGATCTCACAAGTGTCAGCCATAGCGATGACAGATCCGGATTCATCTTCTAAAGCATAGTGTCCGTCTTCTGTTTTGAATAGCTCGGCCTCATCGGTGAACTCCATTCCAAAAGTCTGCAAGGCTTCGACAAGCCAGTCAATTTTTTTAGCTGTTTCGGGCTTTCCGTTATCGTTGTAAGTAGAACCGAATTTACCGAAGCGGATAAGCCCTTGCCGTAAGGCTCTTGCAACAGTACGGAAGTTATAAGGGCCTGCTTCAAAAGAAACACCATAAGGAAGGCGGGTACGCATATCAAGCCATGCGTAACATTCGGGCCTAAACTTTTTTCCTTTTGAATCTACTACCCAAAAATTGAAACGGTGCTGGTCGCCGACGACAACCTCAAAAGGTTTCAATGTCGATAAATCACGGGCAATGTAAAAGAGGTTATCAAGGGCTCGTCTGCCGCCTTGAGTGTAGTCAATCAAAAGGGTGCTTAAAGTTTTTAAGTGCTTGTATGCCGAAGGCTCGGAGCCGACAGCCCAGCCTTTTTCTAAAGCGACCTTACAGGTTTGATTGTAAGCATTGCGAACCGTGCAATAACCGACATCTCTTTGAACTGCAAGGTAAAAAGCTTTTAAAAAGGAAAGAGCTTCATTGTCCCAAGCAAAGACCGATCTTCCCTGTTTGGGTTTTTCGACCGGGAGATAACCGTTTTCTCTTATCTCTTTTATGTATCGGCGGACTGTGGATACGGAAAGGCCGAACCTGTCTGAAAGCTCTTCCTCTGCCATTCTTACAGTAAGCCCCGGACGGCGGGTTTGCCATGCTTCAAAGACAGCGACTTTTTCGCGGTGTTTTTTATTGCCTTGAAAAACCGCTTGCGTTAAGCTTGCCATTATTTTTACTCCTCTACATTGGCTTCAGCATTTTGAATATCAAGCTCTGCATAGTAGTTGACTATGTCCTTTAGCTTAACGGACAAATTGTAAGCTGCCGTCAAGCGCTCATTCATTGAGTCAAAGGAATGAAGATAAGAATCGATTGAATCAAAAACTTTAAGCTGCATGGCATTTTGAGCCGGAGTTTTAAGACTGAATTTTTTTAAGTCTTCACCATGGTTCATTATTTCGGCAAAGAAGTCTCTTCGAGGTTCAACCTTTAGTTTGTTATCACGCCACAGGTTTGCAACTTCCTTAGCTCTCTTTACTGCAAGACGGGCGTTTAATTCCCTGTCATCAGCATTTGTCCAGCCTTCGTCTCTCTTGCCTGTTTTTAAGAATTTTGCAATTCGAGCTTCTCGGGCATCGGCTTCTTCCTTTTGCCTTTCTGCATTGACGGCCTTCATTTCTTCAGGGGTCATAAGATAGGCTTCTCCTGTTTCAGAGAGAGCAGACGGGATAAAAACTTTAAGCCAATCGTTTGCGATTCTTTTTGAAATACCGATAGCCTCGCAATAATCGGCCCAAGTAAATTCGAGGTAGTTATCGGCAAGAGGGTCTTTTCGTTGTCCTATTTGTCCGTTTAAGTTTTCTCGTGCAAGATATAGCTCTTGAGCTATTTCAAGGGTGAGAGTTTTCCATTTTTCAACTTTGGGCTTTATTTTGGCAACGGATTTTTCAAAGTTCCATTTGAAGATTTTTCCTTTTAGTTCGATTTCTTTTGAAGCGTTGTTCGGTGCTATTTTGTTTTTTGGCATTTTAAAAGGTTTCTCCTTTTTGTTAAGATAGATTTGTTTTCCCATTTTTAAACAAAGCAGGGAAATTGACCACAGTGAATTATTATTGTACACTGTGGTCTTGAGCCGATTTTAGGCAGCCCCTTTAGGAGTTGCTTTTATGCAAACTTCTGAGGCTTTAACATAAAATGATTCTTTTCCGGGAATTCGGCTGGCACCAAATTTGGAAAGGTCATCATCGCTAAAACCTTTAAGGGCTGCTTTAACCGGCTCTTTTTTTACTTTTACGCAATTTGCAAAACCGGCTTTTTCAAGAAGATCTGCCGTTTCTTTTGAAACTTCGATACTGTCAGGATTTTGACGGTAGCCGATTGTTCCATTTGTAAAGTCGGCAGACTTTTTACCGTCAAGATAAAGCTCTTCACGGTGAGAGTCGGAATAGTTTTTAAGCTGCTGGACGAGGGCTTCACGCTCTTCAATAAGCGGACGGGAAGTTTCCTCGGCCTTAACTTTGGCTTGATTGATAATTTCCAAGGCATTATTATCGGCATCGGAAATTCCGACATCCAGTTCCGCTATTCGTGCGAGAACCTCATTGATTTGCGAAACATTTTTAATCGATTTCATTTATTGACCTCCTAAATGTTCGATTCTTTTGTTTTACACATCAGGCTTCATTACCTGAGATGTAAAAGTTTTCGTTTAACACCTGCCTTGTTTCAAAGACAAGAGATTTGATTTCCATGCAGCTTTTGTGTGAGTCTTCTTTACAAAGACCTTCGTTTGCTGCGGTTTCGATTTGTGCGAGTTTTTCCTGTAAAAGCTCGTACGCTTCATTTGTGGTTTTCATTTTTTCCCTCCCTGTATATATTTAGCAATTTATTTCTCCTTTTATTTTTTTTATTCCTCAATCAATGATACTATTTGTGCAGGGGATAGGCCTTGTTTGTTTAGGGTTAAGATTGCAACAGCGGCGGCCCGTTCTTTGCCCGAATAGGTCATTGACATAACGGCGTGTTGGATTTGCCCGTGAGAAAGTGCAAGGTATTCACTGCCTTCCATGTAAGGCGGTTGTTTGCCGTTTAAAAAGATTGAACTCATTGTCTTGCTCCTTTATTTCATTAGCTTGTTTAAAAATTTGATTAAAAAATTGCAGTCCTCTATTGCCTGCTTTTTACTATAGAGAACAGCATTTTTACGCCAGCTGTTTATTATTGAAAGAGCCTTTTCTTTGTCTGCCCTGATTAGGTCAATGGTACAAGGTTCTTTTTTACCTGAAGCTTTGCGTTCTTCTTTTTGAGCAATTGCCTGTTGTAAGCCGGTTAAGCGTTCGGTTAGTTGACTCATATTTCTACTCCTTATTTATTAAAACGGAATATCCATCGGATCGTCCGTTTTACCGTCAAAAAATTCTTTGACTTGGGTTTTTGCAATTTCGGTTAATTTAGCCTTTACACAAGAAGCTGTTTCCCCTGCTTCAAGCGAGGCTTCAAGTGTGATTCCATAACGCTTGTTTTCATAATTTCCGAATGTCCTTAATTCCGAATAGGTTATTCCTACTGTTTCAATTTTCATTTTGTTTCTCCTTGTACTAAAGTTGGATTTTGTGATACAATGCGTTCATGGACAAAAACTATGCCTACTTCCTATGCCGAGACAGGTTGGTCTGGTTTCTTAAAAGAATTTGCGCTTTCCGTAAAAAAAGATATTCTGAACGGCTCATTAACATCCATAGCAGAAAAATTTTTGAGTTTCTTAATAGGATTGATGATGCCGATGTGGAAGGTGCCGTCGGTTCTCTTTTTTTTGAACTCGACCATATGGAGCCTTGTGTTATCAGATTTGAATGGACGAAACCTTTCGATAATTTGCTCAAAACCGTTTTCAGCTTGGCAAATGCAAGTTTGGCTCGCAAAAACATTCGGTAACACATCCGCTAAGAGTCTTTTAGCGGCATATTCATCCCATAAACGAGCGATGTCAACCTTTATCAAACCCTTATCTTCAAATTCCATAACCTCGGCATACAAACAATAAAAATCAAGCTTTAGATATTCAATGTCATGTTCGCCAATAGCTGAAGCCAAAGCCCTTACTTGTTGTTCGCCGATGATTTTATAAAAAATATCGTTTTGCTTTTTAAGCGAATCTTTAAAAGTTACTCTTCTTCTCATCTACCCCTCCTTATTGCCTGTACGGCTTCACGCATGGGTGCGAGCTCTTCACGCATTTTGGCTTTGCGGTTTTCGATTTCTTTGAGTTTGAGAGTCAAGACATTTTTATACTCATCAATATCTTTTTGAGTTGGGCGGAATGCCGGATTGGAAACAAAGAGCCGTGCCTCGATTACCAAGTCGTTCCAACTGGGCTTTCCGAGGATTCGGGCAATCTCTGCCTCGACCTTTCGAGAACGGCGGCGGCCATAAACTACATTTTGTACAGTTTGACTTGAAACAGCTAAACATTTAGCTATATCAACAAGCTTATAGTTGTTAATACTAAGTTGATATTTTATATGATGTGCTTCTTGTTGATTTGGTCGTAATCTCAATTTGGTAATTATAAAATCAGGTTTTACAGTTTTCACTTTATATCGCCTCCTTTGTCATAAAGACGATATGCCGTTGAAATAACAAGGTATTTAATATCTTGTTAAAGTAGTCATTTTTTGTTATAATCATAAATAGCCTCCTAATTGGTGGTTTTTCATAAGGAGTACGTTCGCCCGCCAAGATGAAGCGTACTCCTTTTTTTATATTTATCGTAAAGCTGATAAAACAGCTTGTCGATATACTATTATTATCGGATTTTCGATAAATTGTCAATAGCTTTTGTCGAAATTTAGATAAAATATGTATTTTTTTTGAGGTTTTATGAATAATAATAACGATATTTCGTTAAGGATAAAGCACATTCGAGAACAAGCAGGTGAAACTCTATCTGAATTCTCACGAAAGGTTGGAATACCGAGATCAACTTTGGTAGGATATGAAAATCAGTCTACAATCCCAGCAAGCATATTACATATAATATCTTGTAAGTACAATATTTCAGAAGAATGGCTTCTATCTGGTATTGGAGAAATAAACAAGCTACAAAAACAGCCTTTTGCTGAACCCTCACAGGGCATAGCAACAGGCTACAAAAACAGCCTAAAACAATCCGTATCTAACAGTTTTGAATCCCTCGCCCTTGAAAGCACAGCCCCAAGATTTGCGGAACTGGAAGAAAAGATAGGGGAAAAACTAAACAACTTACAAGCCCAGATAGACGAGCTAAAGGGAGCTGTCGAAAAGAAACAGATTGAAGAGGCGGACGATAAGAGATACCGATATACGCCTGATCCAAAGTTGAGGCCTTATTCAGATTTGTATGTTGCCGAATCGCAATCAAGCTACGGCTTAAAAAAAGAGTCTTTGGAGCCTGAAGAAACTGAGGACTTACCGCTTGCCGAAAACCTGGCAGCGGGAATCCCGATCGAAGCCTTTGATTCAGGCGAAACCTATCCCGTACCTAAAAGGTTTTTAAAGCGAGGCAAAAAGTATTGTGTTGCAAAGATAAAAGGAACAAGTATGACAGAAGCGGGAATAGTTGACGGCTCATTCGTGCTTTTAGAATATACTGACGCGGCCTTATCGGGTGAAATTATGGTTGTTAAGTACGGGGAGCAGACCACGCTTAAAAGACTTTCCCAAAAAGAGGACGGCTCATGGGAGCTTTTATATGAAGACGGAAGCGGAGCGGTAATCCCGCTCAAGGATGGGGACTGGGAAGTCAAGGGACATTATGTGAGGGTGGTGTGAGGAGAGAGATGAGTTTATCTATTACCAAAAGAAGGACATTACAGAAAGGAGTAAGATACAATGGAAAAGAAAATAATATCTAATGAAGAAGATTTTTTAGATTACTTAAAGAAAGGGCTTAAAGATGTAAACGAATTAGAAGTAGTTGAAATAAGCCATTCAATGCTGACACTGAATTTAAAAATAAAAGGAGATGACTACAATAGTTCTATAACTCCTCCTGTAATGAGGGCTATCCTTGACATACAGGAAGCGATATATCGCATTTATAGAGATTTTTCAGGAGAAAGCAAATTACCAAATAGTAAAAAACTGGACTTAGATATTGTAGTAAAAGTTAAAAAAGGCTCTTCAGATTTATTTATTTCTTTTGTAGAGCAATTTGATATTATCAAGGAGATGGTAAGCAATATGTCAGGAAGTCAATCGTTAGCATGTTTTGTAGTAGCAGCATCTTTATTTGCCATATACAAAATATCTAGTAAGCATTATGATTATTTAGGAAAAAAGAATAAGGCAGATATTGAATTACAAAAAAACAAACTGGAAGCAGATATAAAAAAAGAAGAGAATGAAATAAGACAAGCGGAAATTGAAAAAGATAGGAATCTTTTCGTTGTTTTTTCAAAAATTCTTTCTGATAGCGATAACGTAAAAGAAAATCTGTTAAAGAAGCTTGAACCAATAACAGACAACAATATATTAAAAGTTGACAATATCGAAATATCAAAAAAAAATATAATAGAAAGGCTTCAATCAGCACCCGAAGAAGAAGACAATGAAGAGACGAAAACCATAGAAGGAGAGTTTATTGTAAGAACAATGTTTAATAACTTTGAAAAACTCAAAGGGAAAATGGATATAGAGAATATAGAAACACAGGAGAGAATATACAATGTAGAACTTCAGCCTAGGTCTTTCTATGATAATTCAAGTAAAGTTTTACAGCAAAGCAAAAACAAAACACCTGTAAAACTTCAGTTAATAGTTACAATGAAGAATAAAGAAATCATAAGGGCTGTTTTGGATAAAACTCTTTAATCGACGCGCCCCGCCCCTAAAAAGGCGGGGTTTTGTTTTCGTATGATAATGTTTCTAATATAAGGAGTATTATCAATGGACAGCACAAAAATTGAATGGACGGATTCTACATGGAATCCTGCAACAGGATGTACAAAGATTTCGGAAGGATGCCGACACTGTTATGCCGAGAAAATGGCCGGAAGATTAAAATGTATGGGAAGTGCCAAATATTCTAACGGCTTTAAATTAACACTTCATCCTGACACTTTAGAAGAACCCTACAAGTGGAAAAAGCCTAGAATGGTGTTTGTGAACTCCATGAGTGATATGTTCCATGAAGACATCCCGCTTGAGTACATAAAAAGAGTTTTTAAAGTTATGAACGAAAACCCGCAACATGTTTTTCAGGTACTGACAAAGAGAGCAGAGCTTCTTGAAAAATATGCTAAAGAGCTTGTTTGGTCAAGTAATATTTGGATGGGCGTTACGGTAGAACATCAGAATGTTATGTACAGAATAGATTTACTTTCAAAAGTTCCGGCTAGTATAAAATTTCTTTCATGTGAACCTCTTTTAAGCCCTCTTTATAATATGAACCTATCGGCTATTGACTGGGTTATTGTCGGGGGCGAATCAGGAAGCGGCGCCAGACCTATGGAAAAAAAATGGGTTGAGGATATAAAAGAACAATGCGAGAAAAATAACACAGCGTTCTTCTTTAAGCAATGGGGAGGAATTAATAAGAAAAAAAATGGAAGAGAGCTTTATGGTCAAACATACTCTGAAATGCCTAGCTTAATTTCTGCATAAACTTTTTCTTGAAGATAATAAATAAACATTAAAACCCACCCCGCCCCTAAAAAGGCGGGGTTTTCTTTTTTTGTGGTACCATCTTTTTTATAAGGGAGAAAAAAATGATAGATACCATATTAAAACAAAATTCAAAAGGCATGTATAAAGATATAAGAGAAGTCGGATGTTTTTTTGTAAGCTGTTTGACAATAGCTCAAATGAAAGAAGGCAAAACTCTTACCGTTGAGCAATACAACAGTCTATGGGATGAAGCCCACAAAGCGGGCTACATGTATGAAAGGCGTGTCTTGGTAAGCGACAAGATTATCAACCTTGCTTTTAAAGCTCTAGGCTCTTCTAAAAAGGCTTTTGAAGTCGGTACCGATCAGGCTGACTTTTACGATTGGGTAAAAAGTCATCCCGATTACAAGAAGGTTGATGCCTGTATAGAAAAGATAGAGCAAGAAGAAGGAGCAGCCTATCCCTATCATTTTAGGGTTGTAAATAAAGAAGGGGAACTTCTTTTTGATCCTTATTCTCCGCAAGTTAAAAAGGGAGGAAGCGAGCGTATTATTTGGTACAGAATTATAGACAAGGCTTAAAAAATAAGATTTAAAATAATTTGCAAGGGAAAATTTTTATGAAGAAAAAGAAAAAAGCAAAAGATCAATCAAGGCGGGCTATTATAGCTGCTTCGATTTGGGTTTTTATTCACAGCATTATAAAGGCATTATTACCGATGTTGGGATTCGGGGAGTATGGGCTTTCGATGAAAGAAATTGTAGAATCGGGGGCATTTATCATAATCGGCTGGGCTCCGGTTTACGGCTCAATTTGGCTTGATAAGGTGTTCGGGCGGAAAGAAGAAAAAGAAAGCGAAGAGGAGTTTCGATAAACAGCTCGGCAGAAATTCTGCCTCACTGTTTATCTTCGAGTTTTGTGCTTTGCACAAAACATCGTATTATTGAATGCCGTTTCTCACAAATGTTGCGAAACGGCTTAAAAAGTCAAATCGAAAATTGATATTTTCTCGTTGACTTTTTATTGGAGAATGAATGTGGAGAAAAAATTTAAGCGTTATTTTATTTTTTGTATTGTTTTCGCAAGTTTGTTTATTGCCGGGTTTTTCCTTGGAATTAACGGACGAGGAGACGGAAGCGATCTTGAAAGAAACGGAATTGATCCGGGGCGAATTGAATGCACTCAAGATAAACTTAACGATGTTGGAAAAAGTATCGAGCTGGCAGAAGGAAAGATTAGTGAAGCTGGAAGAGAAATTAAAGAAAGCCTTGCAGTCGCTGGAGATGTCGGAAACGGATTTGATACAATCAAAAAAGGAATTAGAACTTGTAAAAACGGAATTACAAACATTGAAAGAAGACATAATCGAATTGAACGAATTATACTTAAAGCAAAGGCGAAAAAAGATAATTTGGATGACAACGGCGATTAGCCTCGGTTTGGCATTTACCGGTTTTATAATTTACAAAGAGGTAAAAAGATGAACGATATTTCGGCAATTGCACAAGTAGTGGGATTTTTAGTTCAAGCTGTGGGGCTTATAACCGTTGCTGTTAGAACCGGCTCTTGGAAAGGAAACTTAGAAAACCGTGTTGATGCTTTGGAAAAACAGGCATCACAAACGGTACAGGAGCTTTCTGCCGTTGATAAAAGGGTTGACGGTATCGAAAAAGAGTTATTAAAAATAATGGTCGGGGTTCAAAAAGATATCGAGTATATCAAAAAGACAATCGACAAAGGAAAGGTACCGCCCAATGCCTAGAAAAAGCAATGTGGAGATGGAAGGTGTCTTAGAGCGAGCCGTCAAACTTCACGAAGAAGAAAACATGACGATAAAAGAAATCGCAGAGCTTTTAAAAGCTGAAGGCTTTATAGTTTCGGCTTCAGGAGTTCAAAGGGCTTTAAGAGCTAAAAAGTTAAGCGAAAAAGAATTTCAAAAAAAACTTAAAGACACCGAAATCTTTATCGAGGCGACAAAAAATACTCCCGGGCTTCAAATGGCAAAGGCCGGAACCGATATGGCAATGGCTATGCTTTTAACCGAGCTTCAGGGGATGGAAAACCTAGGAACGCTTACTGACGGTGAGATCATTGACAAGTTAGCCCGAATAGTAAAGGCTCAAAAAGATATAGCAAAGCTTACCCTCGATTACGAAAAAGGATATAAGCAGGGGCTTTTTAAGGCAAAGGAAGAAATCGAAAAGGCTGTAAAGGCAGGGGGCATTTCGGATGAAACAGCTGCCGGTATAAAAAAGGAATTGGGGCTTGAAGTATGAAAAAGGATATAAACTTAAAAGAAGTTTTATTACCCTATCAGATAAAATGGCTTAACGATAAAAGCAGTTTAAGGCTTTGGGAAAAGTCGAGACGAATAGGAGCGAGCTTTACCCTTTCTCTTGAAGCGGTCTTAAACGGAATGACCGCCGACGGAAAAAACACTTATTATCTATCTTATAACAAAGACATGACACGGCAATTTATAAAGGATTCCGCTTATTGGTGTTCCCGCTTACAGGTAACGGCCGAGCTGTATGAAGAGGTTATCGTAACTGAAGAAAGAAAAGACATAACCGTTTTTAGAATAAAGCTTTCAAGCGGTAAAGAAATAGCAGCCCTTCCAAGTGTCGAGTATGCCCTACGGTCGAAACAGGGAGATGTCATCCTTGATGAGGCAGCCTTCGTAGAAGACTTTGAAGGAATTAAAAAGGCCGCCTTAGCTCTTTTAATTTGGGGAGGAAGCTTCAGCATCCTTTCAACCCATAACGGAGACGATAATCCTTTTAATCTTTTTATAAAAAAAATAAAACGGGGAGAAGAAAAAGACTGGAGTCTTCACCATACTACTTTTGACAAAGCTGTAAAAGAAGGGCTTTATAAAAAAATTTGTGAAAGCCAAAAAATAGAATGGAGTAAGGAAAAGGAAAAAAGCTTTGTTGAAAGAGTTTACAGTATTTATAAAGACAATGCAGATGAAGAGCTTAGGTGTATTCCTGTAAGGTCGGGAACAAGGTACTTTCCCCGCTTGCTTTTAGACACTTGTCTTGATGAGACGATACCGATTGCAAGAAAGGTATTTGACGATAATTTTTTAAATGAAAGAAAACATAAAAAAGAAAGAGAAGTTTTAAAGTTTTTTAAAAACGAAATTTTGGATACTATCAGTATGATAGAAGGGGCAGCCTTTTTCGGATTCGACTTCGGCCGATCGGGGGATTTATCGGTTATCTGGTTACTTGAAAAATGCGGGGAAGAATTACTTACCCGTATCATAATAGAACTTAGAAACTGGCCCTTTGATGAGCAATACCAATTATTGGCTTTAATATTGGATAACTTAAAAAGTCTTAAAGGCGGGAAATGCGATGCACGGGGTAACGGGCAAATGCTTGCCGAAAAGCTGGAACTTGATTATCCGGGAATTGTCGAGCAGGTAATGATAAGCAATGCGTGGTATGCCCGTATGATGCCTTTATTAAAATCAAGCCTTGAAGAAAAAAACTTTACCGTTCCTTCAGACGAGTATATATTAAGCGACTTTTCTGTAGTACAGCTTATAAAAGGGATTCCTAAAATTGCAGAGCGTACAAATGAAGGTGTGAGAAAAACGCAGAGGCACGGAGATGCAGCCGTCGCTTCGGCTCTTTGTTTGGATGCTGCTTTAGAAAAAGGAGAAGGGGCCGCTCCATATATCGCAGAAGCTCATCCGCAAGATGTTAATATGTTTTTAGGCTATTAAAGGGGATTTTCATGCTGGGAAAAAAGAAGGTAAATGAAAAAGAACTATTAAGCTCGGTAATCGACTTAACAGGCTTTAGGTCGATCGTTGCTAATCTTGATGAAACAAGCGATTGGCTATCCGATGCAAGACAGAACTTAAAAATATTTAATGACATGCTCGATGATGCAAGGGTGGGAAGTCTTGTAGAAAACAGACAAGATAAGGTCTTGCGGCTTGACATGGGGCAAGTCGATGGAAAAAACGAAAGGCTCAATGAAGAAGCCCGTCATTATATAAATTTCAATAAACTTCAAGAATTGGGCTTACAGCTTTTAAATGCCCTTCCCTACGGAATAGCCGTAAGTGAAATTATCTGGAAAAAAGAAAAAGGCCTTTTTGTTCCTGAAAAATTTATCCCTATTCCGCGCTCTTTAATCGGTTTTAAAAAAGGCTTCGACCAAGGGGATAGATATACACCTTATCTTTTGCCCGATTATATCCCGTTAAATAATCCTTATAAATTTATAGTTCACAGAAACGACCGAGGTACGGGAAGCGTTTCGGGGGTAAGCATTTTACGGCGTGTCTATTGGCCTTGGCAGTTTAAAAAGTTGGGCTTTAAGTTTTGGACGATGGCCGCAGAAAGAATCGGGGTGCCGAGTATCTTGGCAATTTTTGAAACCAAAACCGATGCAGAGGCAGTAAAGAGAGCCAACATATTGGCGGATATTTTGCACAAGATAAGATCGGGGTCAAGCCTTGCTTTGGGGAATGTAAAAGACGTTAAGTATTTAAATGCCGAAGGGGCTATAAAAGATTTTGATGTTTTAATCGCCGTATGTAATACGGAAATTTCTTACGGGCTTACAGGGCAAAGCCTTACTACAAACGAGGCTCAATACGGAACAAGGGCTAACGCGGTTTTACATGATGACACCTTTGCAGCCGTTATAAGTAAGGATGCCCAAAATCTTCAAAGTTCAATACAAGGGTTGTATGACATCTTTTGTGAATTAAACTGGCCCGGTGAAGAGCCTGTCAGATTTGAGATAGATGCAGGAGAATATGCCTCTTGGGAGATGGTAACGAAGGCCATCGAGTTAGGAGTCCCTATTTCTAAAAAAGCCTTGTATGACAGACACAAGTTACCGGAACCTGAGAATGAAGAAGACCGCTTTGTTTCAGATCGTCTTATAAGAGGAGAAGATGAAAGCTCTCTTGATTTTTCGGATAATGTAAAAAAAAAAGAACTCTTGTTTTTCTAAATGAAAAAAGAGAAAGAGTTAAAAAAGAAAACGCAGAACTTAATTCTTTTTGCGATGCAGGTTTGGTGAGATTTAAAAGCCTTATAAAAGAAGTTTTAAAAGATTATTTAAGCAATTTTAAAGAAGTATTAAAAGGCGAAAAACTTAGCCCAAAAAAAATAAAGAGTTTATCTTTTGAAAGAAGAGATAATGAAAAACTTATCCGCCTTGCAGAAAACCTGATACAAGGCTCCCTTCTTTTGGGCCGTCTACACGCAATGCCTAAAGATAGAGAAGAAAAAGAATTTGCAGATGATCAAGAACATTCCGTTTTGATTGAAGAAGAAAAATTATCCTTTGATGAGGCCGTAAACTTTTTAAGGGCAAAGCTCCCGATGAAAAAAGATGACTGGCGGAATTTAGAGCCTAAGCTAAGGTTTAGGGCTTTCACAGTTGCAAAATTAAGCGAGGCGGATTTTATTGAAACGGTAAAGGGAAGGCTTGCCCTTGCTGTAGAAAAAAATGAAAGCATATTGGAGTCTTGGAAAGATATTGAGGCTATGACTGAAGACTGGGGCGAAAAGTTTCCGCCCCGCTATTGGGAAACCGTTTACCGCACCAATGTACAGAGTGCTTACAATGCCGGCCGTCTTATGCAGCATAAAAACAATATGCCGCCTGCGTGGGAGCTTTTATTTGTGGAAGATAAAAGGCAAAGCGATATTTGTAGGGGGCTAACCTTTATAACCGGAAACGGTAAGGCCTTACACAAGGATCATCCATTTTGGAAAACCTACGGCTTCCCGCCTTATCATTTTAATTGCCGTACAACCTTTAGGGCCGTTTACGATTTTGAGATAGGACATGGTATTGAAATTGAAAACACACCGATGAAAGAAATCGGAAAAAACTTTAAACCTCAAAAAGGCTTCGGAGGAAATCCGATTGAAAAGGAAAGCTGGTGGAAGATTACCCCTGAAATGATTGCAAGAGCCGATAGGTACGGCATTACCGCCGATATAGTTGCACAAGCAAGAGAGCTTGATATGCAAAGCTACTACCCCGAATTATTAAAAAATTATGAGAGCATACACAAAGGCAAAAAAGGAGGTTATGTACAAACGGCTGCTAATTCAACGCATAATCCTGATGAAATTGCATCGGCAAAGCGTCTTGCGGATGCAGGACATAAGGTTTATTTATTGCCTACAACACAAAAAAGTAAAAACCCGGATATGATAATAGATAATGAAATAGGTGAAATAAAACATTTCGGGTTTGATGGAAAAATCCCGACAAAAAACACAATAAAATCAGAAATACAGGAAGCCGGAAGAAAACAGCGTGGACGGATAGTTTATGTTCGTGTATCAGATGAAATGGATAAGAAATCTGTTTTAGATGCAATAAAAAGTGAAATAGGAAGGACTCCCATAGTAAAAATATTATTTGATTATAAAGGAGTGATAAAAGAATTTCCTAGAAGTTTTTTTATAAAAAGAAAATAAAAAAAGGGCTGGTTACGCCTCATGTCAGGAGCCGCAACGCCCTTTATAAAACGGCATAGCAATCTGCCGTTATTTTTATTATATCACAGTCCGGTAAATTGTCAAGGCTTTAAACAAAATATTTTTAATATTTTGAGGCTTCCTAAGGGCTTATTATTTTTATAAATATATGGCATAATAAAAATACCGGCGGGCAACAACCGGCGTTTTTTTTATATAATTTTAGATTAACCGGCTAAAAGGCTTTCGTAATAACCTTTAAGAAAGCGCCATGAAGCCATATATAAACATCCGTGAGAACGTTTTACATTGGTTAATTTAAAATATTCATCTTCTAAATCGGAAGGTTTCATATAAGAAAGCGAGCCGTGTTTTTGTATAAGAAAACCAATTGTTTGTATTTCTTGTTTTGAATATTTTTGTTTCATGTTCAAACCGCCTTTTATCGGAAACGGTTTTTTATTTGACTATTAGGTTGAGTAATAGTATATTATAAAAAACCGTTGGGTATAGCTTAACGCCCCCGATGATTTACCCTTTAAGTTTTGTTTTTGGTTGCCCTTGCTGAAAGCACAAAAACAAAGCAGCTTTTAAAAGCCGTGTTTTATTGCACGGCTTTATTTAGCTTTATATCAAATATAAATTTAAAAACCGAATCCGTCAAATTCGCACTTCAAAAAATACAGTTCTCCACAGTAAGCCCTCTTTTATTTTTATTCTGCTAATATATTTTTCAGGCGGATAGTTGATAGATTGCTGTTCTGTAATGCTCATAAATGAGAGGCTCCTTTTGGCGGTTTTAGGATTAAAATTAAGACCGCCTTTTTTTTAATGTCTTTTTATTTTAAAACCCATACCCCGACACAGTTAAAACCGCCCCTGATTTGAAAAATACACCGGTGTACACGGGGGTATATAGCATTTTTGGTAAGATTTGACGGGGTAAGGTAATAAAAGCCCATTTTTAAAAGAATCGGTAAAAAGACAACATGGAAAAATCGTCTTACAAAGTTAAAGATAAGTGGCTCCCACCAGAGGCAAAAATATAAATATAGCGTGTATCTTTTTTGGTATGGAAAAAGAAACAAAGCTTAATGGTGATATAACAATCTTACAAGGTGATTGCATCGACCTGCTGCCTAAAATCCCGGACAGCAGCATTAATTCTATCATAACCGATCCGCCTTATTTTCTCGGAATGACGCACAATGGACAAAAGGGGAGGTTTAATGATCTTGCTATCTGTAAGCCTTTTTATGAAAAACTATTTACGGAATACAAGCGCATATTAAAGTCTGACGGCTGTGTCTATTTTTTCTGCGACTGGAGAAGTTATGCTTTTTATTACCCGATTATGTACGGCATATTAGGTGTTAAAAATATGCTTGTGTGGGATAAAAACTCCGGTCCCGGTAACTTTTATTCCTATCAACATGAACTTGTAATGTTTACTACAAAGCGACACGGATTTAATGTAAAAGGCGCTTATAGCGTTATATCGGATGTACCTTCTTTTCGCTCCGGTGCTAAAAAGACAAACGGTGAAAAACTGAGCCCGACTCAAAAGCCGATAGAGCTCATTGAGAAATTTGTTTTACATAGTACAAACGAGGGAGATACCGTTCTTGATACCTTTATGGGTTCCGGCACGACCGGTGTTGCCTGCATAAAGACCAGCCGCCAATTTATCGGTATAGAGTTAGATGATAGGTATTTTTCTATAGCCAAAACAAGACTTGAAAATTCTATAAAAGGGAAACAACAAGATTTGTTTTATGAAGAAAAGGAGTAAAGATCATGCCCAGAATAATGAGAACTTTAGAGCTTGCTTATGCAGGCAGATGGGGGCAAAACGGAGACCTCATTACCGAAAAAGATTTAAAGGAAGTTGTAGAAACTTTTACACCTCGCCGTCCTGTAGGAATCGGGCATGACATAATGAAAAAAGATGATGCCCCGAAGTACGGTAATGTGTGGAGCGTAAAGCTTTCAAACGGCGGAAAAACTCTTACAGGGGAAGTCGAGTTTTCAGAAACTCTTGATACACTTTATACATCGGGGCTTTATGACGGCTGGAGTGTAAGTATTCCTAAAAGAGCTATAGACGGTAAAACTTATTTACACCACTTAGCTTTTTTAGGAGCGACACCTCCTAAGATTCCCGGTTTAAAGGACTTAGGAGAAAAGCCTTTTCAAGCAGCCGATGACGATCAAATTTTTTCTTTCGATTTTTCGGGGAAAATAAAAGAAAGCGATGAGGAGGTCAAAATGACTAAAGAAGAAATCGAGGCAATGCAAAAAGAAAATGCAGAGCTTAAAGAGGCCAATAAAAATTTGGCCGAAAGCAAAACAAATCTTGAGAGTGAATTAAAAAAAGCTCAAGAAGAAAAAAAAGAGACGGGATCGGCTTCCCCTGAAGCCCTCCCAAAAGAGTTTTCAGACAAGCTCAAAAGCTATGATGACGAGGTGAAGAAAATGAGGCTTCAAGCTTTTAAGGCTAAGGTAGAAAATCATCTTCCTAAGGGCGTTATGGAACAAGCTGAAGTCTTGGCTTCTTCTCTTTCAAGTAGAAGCGATGCGGTCAACTTTTCCGATAACGGGCAAAGCGTAAGCGGCACGGAGATTGAGCTTTTATCTTCAATCTTGAGGAAGTGGCCTCAAAGCGTAAGCCTAGGAAGTTCGGGCTTCGATTACTCGGATCGTGGAAGCGAAGGGGCAGGAGATGTTAAATCGGCAGGCCGTCAAATAATGAAGGCCTTGTAAACTATACTAACTTTCAGATTAGGAGGAAAGAAATGGTAAAAGCAAACATAGGAAGCGTAACGCTGGAGGAAAAAACTCTTCTTTCAGGAAGTAACCACATAGTGGTATCTTACCCTGTTAAGGACGGAATAAAAGGTCTTGCCGCAGGAACGGCCGTAAAGCTTGACGGCGGTAAGGTTGAACACTTGGCAGCCGACACGGATGATGCAATAGGGGTATTGTACAAGGAAGTAGAATTGGACGAGAGCGGCAAAACAAAGGACGCGTCAGCCTTGGTTGTAATTTTCGGTGCCGTAAAAAAATCTTCGGTAAGCTATAAAGACACCGGAACGGCTTGCACCGAACAGCTGGTAGAAAAGCTTAGGAAAAACGGAGTTTATGCTATAAACTAGCCGTTAGATTAAAGATTAAAGTTAGGAGAATAATTATGCCTTTAAATCAAAATGTAAGGGAAAGAATAAACTCATTTTTCTCTTTGAAAAATTTCACGGATGTTATCACAGGGTTACCTAAGCCTCAAACACCGATAACAGACCTTTTGTTTCCGCAAGAGGTAAGGAAGCTTAAAACCTCGCCTTATATCGCGGTTCAGGATATCGAAAATGAAACGGGAGCTGTTCCTGTGGTGATCAGGGGTTCTAAATCTTATTCCGTTGACGGAGGAACAAAGAGTGCAAACCTTATTGAAGTTCAGCCTCTTTCGATGAATAGGGTAATATCCGGTGCAGAGCTTAACACTCTTATTGCAATGGGAGATGTTGACGGGATTTCCGAAAAGCTTACCGAGGTGATTGAAAATCTTAGAGATAGGACTGCCGTATCTACAGAGCTTTTGGTTTGTCAATCCTTGTCGGGAAAAATCGCTTATCCTGCCGCAGTAGAAGGCGGGGCATTAGACACTTACGAGGTAGAACTTGGAAAGATTAAATCTCTTTCACCTTCAACCTTAACAGGTGCATCAAAGTTATCGGATGTGCAGGCTGCCTTGGAAGCCCAGTTTTTTGCCCAGCAGCAGACAGGAGCATCTTCGGATGTAAGACTTTTAACGGGAACCGATGTTTATTCGGTTATCATAGAAATTCTTTCAAAGGCAACCGGAAATGTGCCGGTACAGTACACCGATTACGGCCTTATTCTTTTCGGCAAGTATAAGCTCATGCCGATCACGGGAAGTTATAAGCTGCCGGGAAAGAGTGCTGCAACAGCGGTAATCGATTCAAAGAGCATTCAGTCAATAGACCTTGCAAACACAGGAAAGCTTTTCTATGCGGCCTTAGATGAGCTTGATGCAAAGCTTCAGCCCTTGCCCTTCTTTGCAAGCTATGAAGAACTTCGAGATCCTTCGGGGGTAAAGGTTATGTCTTCTTCAAAACCCTTACCTGCCTTTGCGGTAAAAAAATCGACGATCAAAAAGTATGTAGCTTAAAGCATAAGGAGAAAGAAAAAAATGGCGGTAAGTGTTGAAGATATAAAAAAAGCGGTAACGCGTCAGGAGTATCTAACTCTTACCGCAGGCGATGACGGAAACGCTTTAAGGGCCTTGGAAAGAGCGAACCTTTGGGTTAAGGGAAAAGTCCTTTCAACCGGAAACGAATTCGATGAAGAAAACGAGGTTATAAAAACGGCTATAATTACAAGATCGGTTTATGAACTTTTTTCGTTTGTCGGGTTTGAATCAAGGGCAAAGCAAAAGGCCGAAGATGCAAGAGAGCTTTTAGAATCATATTTCGGAAACACGGCAGGCGGAGAAAACAGGGAAATGAACCCTATAGCCGGAGCCATCCGAGTTCCTTAAAAAATTTTATTTTAAGCGGCTTTTTTTGAGGCCGCTTAATTTTTTTTAAAATCGAGAGGTATAGAAAAAAAATGAGTGTTAGGATTGTGTATAAACCTAAGTCTTTTTCCGACAAATTAAAAGGCGGTCTTTCTGAAGCCATGAAGGAAGCAGCCCTTTATATGCGCTCAAGTGCAAACAAAAAAATAAACAAAGGAATAGCACCCGAAAACTCATCCTTAACCAAGGTATTGAAAAAAGGAGATAAAACATTAAGGGATACAAACCTAATGGCAACAAGCATTACTCCTCATTCAGGGGAGCTTTGGGCAAGTACCGGAACAAAGGCGAAGCAGGCTAAAATCTTACAATCAGGAGGAGTCATAAGGCCTAAAAAAGCTAAGGCTTTATGGATTCCGTTTAGCGTTAAAACAAAAGAACTGATGAGAAAATACGGGAAGGAAAAACCTTCCGGCTTGATAGAGGCGATGAAAAACGACGGCTATTTTTTTTTCTTTACTTCATCGGCAAAAGTCTTTATGGCTCAAAAGGGAAAGGGAAAACCCTTTGCTTTATTTTTGGTACGCTCTTCAATTAAAATTCCTGCCCGTCCTTTTTTATACTTTGATGAACAAGATGAAAAATACATAAGAAGCTTGATAGCAAAAGAAATACATAAAAAATTAAAGGGAAAAAGTAAATGATAGTAATTAAAGCTTTACAGGAAGCCTTATCAAAAAAAGGAATTATAAACATTTTAAAACCTCAAGCGAGCACGGTCGCAGATGCTCACGCAGAGCTCGCTCTTATAGGGTTTACGGCTGGAGGAGAAAAAAAGAATAACGACATAAAAAGTTATGAGACTATAACGCTTTCTTGTGATATCGTGTCCTTAGGAGTTTCAATCGACTATGTAAATGAGCTATCAAAATTTTTAAAGAAAATGCTTGAGCTTTGTATCGATTCTCTTGATGTTCATTTAATAAAAAACAATCAAGAATATATTATCAAAGCTCATTTCCAAAAAGTACAGGAGGGAAGATTTGAATATCCTGAAGACTCTCAAGCGTTGCCGGCAGAGTACAGGGAGGGATATATAATAACAATGACATATCCTTCATTTTTAAATGAAGAGTAATAAAAATATTACGGAGGGAAAAAATGAGACCTGGAGGAAAAGACGGAAGATTGTACCGGATTGTTTTCGGTGCGGAAATAAAGGGGAGTGCTTCGGTAACAAAGGTTCCGAAAGAAGGATTTTACAAAATAAGTGCTATGGCCGGCACGGGGTCAAGTATTCCTAAACCGGATAATGCTATTCAAGGCGGGCTGGGGCTTGGCGTGGGAAACATTTTCTTTGCAAAAAAAGATCATCCGCTTACAGTAGGAGATGCTCTTATTCCGCTGGAGCTTCATCTTATAAGCTTTGTTACGGATGTGCAAGATAACGCCCAAGGTCAGACCTTTGATGTAACGACACAGGCGGATGTTGAATCGGGGGTACGCTCTTATATTCCCAGTGCTTTCAAAGAAAGGTCGGGCTCAATATCGGGCTTTGTGGATGTGGACTCTCAAGAGCAAAAAGAGCTATTCGGAGAATTTAGGGAAATTGTGATTGAGGATGTTCAAGGAAACAAGGTAACAAGGCTTCCTTCTAAAGCCTTGGAACATGAGTTTATGATGAGCCGAAGAGAGGCAGCTCCTGAAGGAGAAACGGAGATGTGGGAATATATGCCGATAGTTTGCGAGTCTATCAATACAAGTAAACCTATGGACGGCACGCAGCCCTTTAGTTTTAACTACAAGGTTGACGGCAAAAGGAAGCCGTCTCTTATTTATATTTCAAAGTAAGGAGAAAATTATGATATTGACGGCTAAGACAAGATATGATTATGTGCCGGCCTTTAGCGGCAACAAAAATCTTAAAACGGAAGACCGTGTTGTTTGCGAAATAATAAGACCTACGGTTGAAGACAGGAACGGGCTATTCAGCATGGATGTAGAGCGGGAATTAACTGCGGCGGCAACGGCCGAAAAAAAAGCGGCGGTAACATTCAAACGCCGAATGGATGTTTCAAGAATTTTAAGGCGTCATGTAGGAACTATAAAAAACCTTGAAGTAAAAAATGAAGACGGAGGAACGGTTAAAATCAAGGACGGAGAAGCCTTGGCAGAATGTACCGCTTACGGAGTGGCTGCTCTTGTTGAGGAGCTTTGCCAAGAAGTTATATCCGACCGTCTTTCGGAAGAAGAAAAAAAAATTTAAAAATTGCATTTGAACTTGTCTATGAGGGGTGGCACGTGAAAAGCTGGCACCCCGAATATGACGAAAAAAAAGAACTATTCACATTTGGGGCCTTGCGCCGCAAAGATTTTAAAAATTACCTTACAGAAGATTTTTTTAAAAGTTTTAGTATTTGGTCTCGTTATCGAAAATTCGGGCTTCCTTCGGGGAAGGGATATGTAAACGAAGCGGGTGCTATAATTGAACTTGTAGAATTGTTTGACGGAGTTTTTGAAACGCTTAGAGAAAAAGAGGTAAAGGATGCAGCAGGTAACCGATGAGTTAAGAATCTTAGTTGAGGCAGAAGTAGAGCGGGCTATAAAAAACATAGAAAAGTTTGACTCTGCTATGGACGGAACGGAAAAAACTACAGCCTCTTTTTCTGAAGCTTTAAGTGCTGTAGAAAAAAAAGCCTTAATAATGAGCGGAGCAATCATCACGGCAGGGGGAGCCTCCGTTAAGTTTGCTGCCGATAATCAGTCCTTAAAAAGTTCTCTTGAAGTTCTTTTAAAAGATGCAGGGAAAGCTAAAGAAGTTTTTGATGAGTGGAAGGAGTTTGGAGCGTCCACTCCTTTACAAACAGAGGAAATAGGAAAAGCCGGGAAACAGCTTTTAGCCTTCGGTGTTACGGCAGAAAGTGTAACAGACACAATGCGGGGCTTGGGAGATATAGCCACGGCAACCGGAATAAGCCTTGGAGACTTATCGACGATTTACGGACAGATAAAAACGCAAGGCCGTCTTTTTGGTGATGATATAAAACAGCTTCAAGGAAGAGGAATCCCAATCGTTCAAGAATTGAGTAAACAGTTCGGAGTAAGCGAGGCTGCCATTAAAAAAATGGTAAGCGAAGGCAAGATAGGCTTTAATGATTTTGATAAGGCTATAAAAGCTATGACAAAAACAGGCGGACAGTTTGAGGGGATGATGGCTCGTCTTTCAAAAGATACTATGGGTAAATGGTCTACAGCCTTAGATAACGGGAAACAAGCCTTAGCATCTTTCGGAGACCTTATGCTCCCTTTAGTAAATGATGTGCTGGATTTTGCAACAGGAACCTTTGAAGCAATATCAAATTTAGATGCAGGAACAAAAAGATTTATTTTAGGGTTTGGCGGAGTCATCGCCGTTTCAGGACCTGCAATAAAAGCAATAACAGGAATAAAAACAGCTCTTACGGCTTTAAATGCCAATCCCTATATGCTTGCGATAGGAGGATTGATAACCGGAGTTGCTTATTTAACCGGTCTTTTTGCGTCTCAAAAAGAAGAGGTGGAAGATTTAAGTGAAGCAATGGAAAGAACAAAAGGCGAAGCCGATCGCCTTCTTTCGTCGTATAAGGGTATGGAAAAAAACAAGGTTCTTGATAAAACTGTTACAAAAGAACTTTTGATGTTATACCCTGAACTTTCAGGAAAAATAAAAGAATATTCTACAACTGTTGAAGAGGCTCAACGGCAGATAGGAATTTTACACAGATTAAAAAGCGCACAATCAGAGGAAGAATACAATAGGGTTCTTTTGGAAAGTGCAAAGGCCTATGACGAAATAAAAGATAAAATTCCGCGTCTTACCGAAGAAATGTTTAAGGCCGCAAAAGAAACCGGAAATTTTGACAAGGCCTTAAAAGAATTAAAGTATGCAGGAAAAGTTGTAGAAGATATTGAGAAAAGTTTTAAAAAGGAAGGAGATCACAGAGACTTTTGGCTTGAACAATATTTAAAAACGGAACTGCCTCAAATTTTAAATGAGGCAAAAAAGCCCATAAATAAAGAACTGGCAGAAATAGGTGCAGGATTTGAAGATGAGACCAAACGGGCTGAGCGCTTAGTTATACTTTGGGACTTAATCGCCAATCAAACAAAAGAAAATCTTTATGGATCAACAGAAGGCTTACGAGAGGCTATATCAAAATTAAAAGACGAATTGGATTCTGCCCTTTTGGGGGGAAGCGATGTATCAGGGGAAACAACAAATGCCTTTGTAAAAATTCTTGAAAGCATAGATCCCGAAAATCCTGGCTTTAAATCAAAGATAGGGAAATTACAAGATGAGCTAAAAAAGATAGAAACGGGAGTTACAATTACTCCTCTTATTGATGAAAATTCAAAAAAAACATGGCAGCAGTGGTGGCAAGAAATAACAAATGTAGATGAGACTCTTTTCGGCTCTTCCGGCAAAAAGGCAGGGAATCTTTTTATTCAAGGGATAAGGGGTTCAGCAAAGGAAGAAGAGAACCTTGCAAAAATAATTCTTGAAGACTTCGATATGAAAAAGGCTTTAGAAGGACAAAAAGAAACAATTCAAAGCGCTTTAAAGGATTTATTTAATGCAAAAAATGAAGACGGCTCTTCAGTTTTCGGCATTACAGATAACTCCATACAGGTATTACTTTCAAGGATAAAAGAAATAAATGCCGAAATTAAACAGCTTGAAAACAACGAAGAAATAAAAAAAATATATGATGAGCTTATAAAGAAAAATGAAGAGCTAGGTAAAACTACCGATGAATTGACCTTATCAAAACTAAAGCAGCTCAATGCCGATGAATCTTTGATAAAAGAGGCAGAAAAGCAAATAAGACTTTTTAATACGGGGAATATATTAGACGCTTACAAGAAAAAAGTTGAAGCTATAGGAAAAAGTGAGTACGATTTAGCTCGCGAGACCTTAGTAGCCAACAAGGCAACGGAAGAACAATTAAAACAATTCGATGAATATGTAAAAAAACTTAAAGGCTTGGAAGGAGGTTTTTCTCCTTTTGAAGAAGCTTTTAAGTCTGTAATGAAAGACGGTCTTGTGTCAATGTTTGACGAACTGGGAATTAAATCGGATGAGTTAAAAGAGAAAGCCTCTCAGGCTATAGCCGACATCTCTTACGCAATAGCGGACATAAGTTTTGACCATCTGGTACAGGGCTTAAGCGATATAGGTTATGCCTTTGCTCAAGGCGATGATGCCGCCGAAGCCTTCCATGATTCAATGGTTAAAATGGCACAAGAAATTTTAAACCAGCTTCCTAACCTTTTTTTACAGGCGGGCTTACAGTTAATAGCACAAGGTCAATGGGCCTTAGGGTTAGGCTTTGTTGCAGCAGGCTTGGGAAGTGCTGTAGTAGGCGGTGTAGTCTCCGGAACTATCGACAGGGAAAAGGGAGAAAACAAGCTCCACAAAAATGCGCTCGGAGGCGTTTATGAAAAAGGTGATGTTATCCCCTTTGCCTTAGGCGGGGTTTTTACAAACAAGATAGTTACAGAGCCAACTTTGTTTAAATTTGCAAAAGGCACAGGTCTTATGGGAGAAGCGGGGCCTGAGGCGATAATGCCTTTAAAACGCGGAAAAGACGGGTCATTGGGTGTAGCTGCCTTGGGAGGAGAAGCGCCTAAAGTAATGATTACAATAATAAACAATACAGGGGAAGCGGTTTCTCAAAAAGAAACTGAAGGAGATGACGGATCCCGTAATATCGAAATAATGATAGGACAAGCAATTAACGGAGTTATAGCAAGCGGCAAGGCCGACAGAAGCTTAAAAAACAGATTCGGCTTAACAGTACAAGGAGTTTAAATATGGCAGAAATATCATGGCCTGAAGAGTTACCGGAAACATTACAACTTGAAGGATTATCGGCATCTTACAGCGATCCGGTTATAAGAACCGAAATGGATGCAGGGCCTAAAAAAATGAGAAGGCGTTACACAGGAGCAACCAAAATAATTACAGGTAATATAACCGTTACAATCAAACAGCAAAAGATCCTTGAAGACTTTTACAGGCGTGTCATAGCTTACGGAACAAGAAGATTTAATATGAAGCACCCTCAAAGTTTGCAGGTTCAAGAGTTTAGAATGATAGAACCTATTAAAGAAGTTTCAAATGGGGCCGGGCTTTATGATATTACAATTACGCTAGAGGAGTTTTAAACATGACGAAACTTTCAAAAAGAGCCATAGAGGCCTTAAACAGAAACGAAACGGATGAGGTCTTTTTATATTGCTTGGAAATAGAGGTTGAAGGAGAAGATGCTTGGAGGTTTGTAAACAATAACGAAGATATTATATCCAACGGGAAAAGATATACAGCTTGCGGGTTTACCGTTTCTCTTCCTTCCCAAAAAAACGAAACGGGAAGCGAAACCTGCCGGCTTGCAATAGATAATATAGACAGCCGTATAATGCAGTTTATTTCTAAGGGTATAGGAAAAAAGATAACGGCAAAGATTATAATTATTTTGGCGGACACTCCCGACATTATAGAAAAAGGGCCTTTAAAGTTTATATTGAGAAATGTATCTGTCGATAAGGCAACCGTTCAGGGAGACCTATACGATTTTTATTTGTTTGACAGGAATATTCCTGAAGGCCGTTTTACGCCCAAAGATTTTCCGGGACTTTTTTAATGCTTGCTCCTTGGGTAAAAAAATACATCGGCATTCCTTTCCTTTCAAACGGCAGAGACAAAACAGCTTGCGATTGTTACGGGCTTTTATTTTTGATTTACAGAATAGAATTTGATACGGAATTACCGCTTCTTTTATCCGATTATAAAAATGCTTGCGATGTAAAAGAAACAAAAGAAATTTTTAAAATAAATAAGCCATTAATTGCAGGAGAAAAGCTTGACGCTCCCGATATAGGAGATGTAGTTCTCCTTAACTATCAAGGCCTTCCTTCACACATAGGCATTTACGCCGGAGACGGGTTTATACTTCATACAACCGAAAAATCGGGGAGCGTTTTACAAAAATTAAGCTCACCCGAAATAAGGGGAAGAGTGGAGGGGTATTACCGTGTCAATAAAAATTATCGCAAAGGTTCATCCCTTTGATGCAAAAAAAAGAATTATAAAAGAAAGTGAACCGAAACCTTTATACTTACTTTATGAAGAACTTAATATAGGGTTACCGATAGAACATGCACACTTTTTAATCGAAGATGAAATAATTAAAGATATAAATAAAACCCCTAATGACGGACAAACTGTTTATATTGCAGTACATCCGGGCGGCACTCCTGAAGGAACTGGCAAAGGAATGGCTATAGGCGGAGCCTTGGCAATACTTGCAGGAATTTTAGTAACGGCTATTTCTTTGGGAAGTTTGACCGGAGTGGGGGTAGCTCTTATAGGAACGGGAATCGGAATGCTTGCAGGCGGAGCTGTCTTATTAAACTTGGATATTCCAAATTTAAAAGACAGAGAAAAGCCTAAGCAAAACCCTTCCATAAGGGGAGCCAAAAACAGAGCTAATCAATTAGGGTTTATTCCTATTGTTTTAGGAAGACATCTTATATATCCTGACATGGCAGCTAATCCTCATTTTGAAATTGAAGGAAACGATCAATATTTAATACAGCTTTTTTGTGCAGGCTATAACGATATAGAAATCGAAAAAGATTCCATTAAATTAGGGGATACATTATTAAAAGAGTATTCAGAAACAAAAAATATAGATAAAATCCTATCAGGGGAAGATTCTGTTGTCAAATTACAGATTTTAAAATCCGGAGAAGAGTGTTCATTTTATAAAAAAGCTGTAAGAGATGAAAATATAAACCAATTATTGAAACACAGTTTTGAAGACGGAAAAGACGGAAGTATAGTAAGAACAACACCTTCAAAAACTACAAAGATAAATGTAGATATTTTCTTTTATTCGGGACTTGGAAGATATAATGATTCAGGAGATGTAGCGAGTGCTTCTGTAGAGGTCGCCTGTTATTATAAAAAAGAAAATGACTCGGATTCACAGTATTCCTTATTAGGCTTTTTTAACGGGAATAAAAATGTAATCGAAGGAAAAGAATTAAAAACAAAAAGGTTTCAAATAACAAAAGAGGGATTGCCTCCTGATAAATACACTTTAAAGTTTACCCGTATTACTTCTGACTCGGAAGACAATAAAATAGTTGATGCCGTTTATGTAGGAAGCGTCCGATCCTTTACGGATGACAGGCCAATCCGTCTTGAAAGACAAAAGAATTTGACAATAGTTGCACTTAAAATAAAGGCAACAGAACGCCTTAACGGCGTAATAGATTCTTTAAACTTTATAGCTCAAACTAAAATCCCTGTATACAAAGGAAGCGGACAAGGCCCCGCGTCGTGGGAAGAAAAATTGACCTCAAATCCCGCAGCAATTTTAAAATATGTTTTACAAGGAAAGATAAACTCTAACCCGGTCTCAAATGAAGACATAGATTGGGAAAGCTTTGAAAAATGGGCTTTATGGTGCGATGAAAAAAAATATTCTTGTAACGCAGTTCTTTCCGATAAGGCAACTCTTTCAGAATTAATTACGATGATAACTCACACAGCCAGAGCCGATGCCGTTAAAATAGACAGTAAGTTTTCGATTGTACAGGACGTCGAAAGATTAAGTCCCGTTCAGTTGTTTACTCCTCGAAATACGAAGTCTTATAGTCAAAACCTTTTATTTGCAGATATTCCGGAAGCTATAGAATTTAATTTTATTGATGAGGCCTCAGGCTTTAAAGAAAATGAAAGGATTGTTTATGATACGCCTACAGGAGAGGCAGGAGAAACCGAAGCTTTAAAAAAACAGCAAGAAACGCTTTGGGGTGTTACAAATGCAATGCAAGCTTTTAAGATAGGGCGGTATCAATATGCCTGTATGCACAACAGACCTCGTGTGCATAAAATTGATGTAGACCTTGAATTTTTAGTTTGCACTAAGGGAGACAGAATTCAATATGCGGGAGATATAGGACTAATCGGGATAGCTTATGGAAGAGTTAAGGGAGTAGAAACTTTAAGCGGTTTAACTACGGCCGTTATTTTGGATGAATATATTGAAGCCGAAAAAGGAAAGACTTATGCTTTACGTTTTAGAAAAAAAGACGGCCGCATATTGATTGCAGATACAAGACCTTTATCTACAAGTTATACAAACAAAATAGAATTTGAACTTGCGTTAAACGAAAATGATACACCTCAAGAAGGGGATTTATTTACTTTCGGAATAAAACAAAAAGAATGCCTTGATTTAATAATTACTTCAATAGAACCTATCGATGAATGGAATGCTTCTATTATCGCAGTAGACTATTCGCCTGAAATTTTTGGAATAGATGATCCTTCTTATGTTGTTCCTCCGTTTGATAATAAACTTACAAACATTGACGGAAGTATTTCCGATTCAGGGAGTGTAGAGCAATGGAAGTATTATTACACTTATAATGACAGCGAAGAAGAACCTTTAAGACCGAAGGGGGATGGGACAAAAGACGGTTGGCATCGTCTTCAAACTAAAAGGAGTATTTGGGTGTCGACAAAAAATGCGATCAATATAAATGAAGGTCAATGGACTGCACCTGTAAGACTTAAAGGTGAGAAAGGTATTCCCGGAGAAACCCTATCTTTTCCCACCGATACCGACATTTTAAGTCTTCTGAACTTTGACGAAACACCTCAAGCCCTACCCGCTCCCAATCCTTCTTATACAGCTTGGCAATCTAAAATAATCGAATATGACTGTACAGACAAAACAGAAATCAAGATGATTTTTCAAGAAGCTTTAAATAATGTAATTATTTTATCGGGAGAATTAAAAAACGATTTTACATTAAAACTTTTCTTTGATAAGCAAAATGGCAACGGAGCTAAGCAGTATCACATTATTTATAAACTTACTGGTAATTATAACGTCGTAATTACGACAGGTATTAAAAATAAAAACTCTATATCGCAAAATATAAATACTGAAACATTCGGCCTTGGCTGTTATGCCGTCGTAGATTTTAAAGGGAATGTGTGGCATTTTAAGGGTGAAAAAAGGACAAGGCGGAGACTTAGACAATTTAGACCTTGCAGGATTTTTCAGCGATGATGATTATTTTTTAATTGAAAAAGAAAACGAAATAAAAAAATTAAAAAAAACGGATGGACTTTTAGCAATTCAAAAATACGATAGTCCTATCGGAGAAGTTAAATTTTTTTATGAAAATGATTATAAGCACGGATTTTTAGAAGCTAACGGACTGCCTTTCAGTCCTGATGTCTTTCCTGAATTTGCCGCTTATGTGAAAAGAGTTTTTAACACACAAACAGAACCGTATTCAAATTGGCCTTACAGGCCTAAAATTATAAAAAATGACGGAACCTTTATTTTTTTAAAGGCCGTACAGGGGGTATAATATGGCATATACAAATGAACAACTGGGTAAGGCTCTGGGAAGACCTAACGGTAGCCTATAACAATTTTATCGAGAAAGCAAAAGAAGCAGCTATTGCCGCTATGGGAGATACGGTAATTGCTCAAATTAAACAAGACGCTAAAAACTATATTGCCGCAGAACTTGCAGAGCAAAAGGCTGCACTTGAACAAGCAATTGAACAGGCTAAGATTGCACTTAAAAATTCAAGCGATGAAGCGCATGTTAAATTACAACAATTTAGCGAAGAAAAACAGCAAGAGCTTTCTGCCCTTGTTGAGGAAAGCAAAGAGGCTTTGACATTATTAGCCGAGCAAAAATTTGAAAATCTTAAAACTCTTGCTGATGCAGAGGAAAAAAGATTAAAAGATGTAGCTGTAGAGATGAAAGCTAATATGGAAGAAACGGCAAAAGAAGCTAAGGAAAAAGTTGTAAAAGAATTTTCAAATATTAGTGAAACTGCTGTTACGGAAACAAAGGAAGAATTAAAAAATCAACGAATTGAATTTGAAAGAAAACTTTCAAATCAAGTAGATGAATTTAAAAGTTTAAGTATAACCGAGGGAAATAAAATTAAAAAGCTTACTCGAGAAAAAATAATTGAATGGGAGCATCAGTATAAAGAGCTATATCAGTATGTACGGCTTATGAGATTCAATGGGAACACCCTTTTAAAAAATATTTTAAAAGTCAAGTTGGATGAAGAAAATGGAACGCTTTTTTTATCCACAGGCTATTCGCTAAATATTGATGATAATTCTAATAAGGCAAGTGTTTTAGTATACGTATGTAGGCCAGAAGATGATGCCCCTTTAAGATGCTTGTCAGTCGATGTTCCATTAGGATATAAAGATAACATGTTGCCTTACAAAAATTTTAGCAATTATTGGGATGATGATAATTATTTTTTAAAAAATCTTATATGTATAAATTACGACGAAAAAGACATTCTAAAAGATGCAGAAGGTTATGTTCATTTAAAAATTGTAGTTACTAATAAGGAAAATTTCTCTTTTGCTGATACATACATTGGACGTTTTATAATTGCAAGAAGAAAAACTAATTTAACGTATATAAATGTTAGAAGTTTAAATAACGATATTTTAGAAGGTACCTATAATTTAACAAGAGAAGGAAATATTGTTTATACGATATTTAAAGGTAACGACATAATAAAAATCCCTTATATACACGCAAATGATATAATTGTGGGCTTCCATTTAACCGAGATGTTGACAGAAGAACAAAAAAAAACAATTGAAAAAGGGCTCATAGAAATAGAAGGAAAGTATACCGGCTATAGCCATCCGATTATACATAGGCCGACCTTTAAAGAACCGGGGCTGCCGAATGAGCCGCCTCCAACTATCAAGGAGTCTTTATGTAATTATTACAAACTATTAAAAAGTCAAAACAAGGATGAGGAGTATTTTTATATAGAAATGAAAAGGTCTGAAGTTTTGGCAAACACCGAAGAAAAAGACAGCCTTAAATTTATTTGTTTGAAAATTGTCTCCCGTGATTATGATATTAGAATGTTTAAATTTAGAGGTTTTTTTACTGATGATAATGAGGAAGGAGATTTGTATATTTACGATAAAGAAGTCTTACCTAAATTTTTAAAAGAAACGGTGATACATTTACCGGCGAAGGAAGGGGATAATTATAAAATTTTAAATGCTTTAACTTTTATGGAGCGTGGAAAAAATTATACTGTTACCGCCGATTTTAAAGTATTAAATGATACGGCCGCTGAATTTGCGACTATCTTATTCTATGATTTTACTAAAAGTGAGGTTCTTGCGAGAAGTGAAACGCCTGTTGTTAACGGAAAGTGTAAAGCTCTTTTAAAATTTAAATATGATTATCCGGTCGGACATAATGTCGGCATATTATTTTATTCGGGGTATTGCGGATACACACAAGGGATTGAGAGCGAATATAAAAATTTTAGCTTAGTTGAACATGTTTATTAAATTATATAAAAAAAGGAGATAAAGCAAATGGAAATAATCAACTACGCAAACGGGGCAAATATGACACTTCCCGCCGACGCTCAAATCGTTCAAGGCGTCTCCGGTAACGCCGTTTATTTACCTGCAGGGGCAGGTACTATGCCGATTGCCGGCAACAGAAATGAGCTTACTATCTCGCTTTGGCGGCAATGGGACGGAGTCGTAGAAGCAGACGACTACAGGGGTATTTTTAAGACGGCAAACATTAAAGCCTACTTTGACCAGGCAACAGACTTTTTAACAATCGAACTTGCCGGAACAAAAACCGTAACCGACATTAAAGACGACCAAGAGCAAACCCATTGGTGCTTTCTTTTCTCAAAAAACAGCTTTTTCAAAATCTACAAGAACGCAGAATTAAAAGCAGAACTTAGCGCAGGCAATTACCCTGTGGATTTTTCCGAAGGCTTCACGCTCGGCGGAGGAAGAACGCACGCTACTTTTGATGAAGTTAGAATGTATAAGGCAGTTGTAACCGAGCCGGAAATCAGGGGTTTATACCGCCTTGTAACAAAAGGAACGCCGGTCCAGCAGCTTGAAAATATCGTATCAGGGGTTACGCCTAAGTATCTGGGAGTGGTTCAAACTGTTCCAGATACAAGAACGGCCATTATCACGAAAGGCGAAAGACTCGGAGCCGTAGACGCTAATCCCGGCGATTGGGTGCTTTCGGGCAAAACTATAGGCGGCTGGAAGGTCGGGGTGTGTTACCGCTGGACGGGAGCTCAATGGTTAAACCTTCAACCGGAAGTAAACTATGCAAAAGAGTATCAGGCGTGTTTAGTTCACTTATTTGAGATTGAGGAACTAAAACAGCAGACGGGGCACTTCGGGGCGTTGTTTGCTAAGGTGCTGGTAGCACAAAAAGCGATGATTGATGAGCTTTTAGTCAATCAGGCGTTTATTAAAAATTTAGCCAGTGACATTGCTTTTCTAAAAGAACTTACAACAAAAAAAACTTTTGTTGAAAATCTTATCGCCAATAATAGTTTTATTAAAAAATTAACTACTAGTGAGGCTTTTTTAGAAAATCTTGTTGCAAAAAAAATTAAAGTAGATAGTGATGAACAAAGCCAAAATGATTTTGAGGTGGAGATTAATAAAGATGTAGGAATTTTAGCAAAAAACGATGGAAAGGAAATCTTTAGAATAAAGAAATCTGGAGAAGCTTTTTTACATGATGCTGAACTAAAAAATGTTACTGTAACAGGAAAAATTACACCAAATAAGGGCTTGTTAAATACCTGGTATTGGGGTAAAATGACATATACTTATCAATATGAATGGTTTAATGTTTTTAAAGACAGAATAAATGTCGGGGAAAGATTAAATATTTTTGGAGGAGGTTGCTTCTATAATGAAAAAAAAGGAGGGTGGCAATATGCTGTTGTAGTTTTTATTGAAAGATTAACTGAAGATAAGTTTGAGCTAAACGGTTACCCTATGTATAATCAATATGGGTATTTAACACAAGCGACCTTTCAAAAAAATTCTAGTGAATCTTTTTGTTCATCATTTTATATAGGATGGTAATTATGAAAAAGAAAATGTTATTATGCGTATTTATTATTATCATTACATCTTGCCAATTCTCTATTTCTGTTTCAAATGAAATTGGTATAAAAGTAGTTTTCTATGCTCGTAAATACGCCAATGCTAATACTAAATATGTATGGGGCGGAAGAGATAATTTACATACAGGCGTAATAGAAATTGATTGTTCTGGTTTAGTTGTACAATGTTATAGATATGCCATTTCTGATAATATTAAATATGATTTGTTGTTTAAAGATGCAAATGTCAAGGCTCTTTTTAAGCATTATGTAGTATTTACAGATACACCTGCAGAAGGTGATATAATGTTCATGAGTGAAGAAGATAATAATGATATACCCACCCATATAGGAATTTACATTAAAACTATCAACAATAACATCTATTTTATTGATGCAACTCAAAAAGAAGATAAAGATGGAAATGTTATAATAGATGGTGTATCGGAAAGGTTTTATAATAAATATGATAAACGGTTTAAATGCTTTGCAAAAATGAAATTACTAAAAAAATAACAGAAAACTATAGTTTATCTTCAAAAAAGGGATGTAAAACTTTCCGATCAAAAAATCTATCTAAAGGTAAGTTTAAAAAAGTCATTTTTTTTGTTATAATTTGTGAGGTATAATAAGTTATAAATAATAAAATACCCCAATTATTATAGCAAAGGAACTCATTTTGTTGTCTTTAGTTGGTAGTTATAGCTTAAAATAAGGCGGTTTTTGGTGCTTGTAATAGGCTAAAAGGCAAGTGCAAAATAGTCATTTTTTGTTATAATTTAAGGGGCATAATAAGTTATAAATAATAAGGAATTAATTTTATATGAACAAAGAGAAATCCAAAATTAAAATATCAGGTTTTATAGATGCGGCAGCCTCAGCTTCTTGCTGCATTTATACTTATTAAGCTAAAAAAAGACTAAGGAAAACCTCAAAAAACTGAAGTTTTTCGAGGCCCCCCTTACTGGTATTACCAGTTAAATCGTCCCTTAACCCATATAGAACTTATCTTGTTTAATTGTGCAAAGTCTCCCTTGCCGTCATAGCCTTTGGTGTAAATGTCTCCGCCCAAAATTACATGCATGTTGTCGGTAAGGGCATAGTCAACCGAATAAGTGCTTGATGTGCTGCCGTAGTTTATATCGGCTGCTCCGCTTGCAGAAACTTTGAGCGTGTCCCGCAAAAATGTTTTGCTTATATTGATGCTGACAAAGCCCTTGTGCATCGGCCTTTCTATATCGTCCTTATGGTTCAAAATTAGGTCTTCAAAATACTGTGCACTAAGCGTCCAAGAATTCTTAATCCAATCGAGTCCTGCGAGTGCCAATAGCTGGTGTTTTTTAATTGTTGAATTAAACTCAAGCGTAACATCATCAGGTGTCTGTATTTTTAAATCATTGATAGACTTTTCTGTAAGCAAATTCTTCGGTTCAAAATACCGGCCTCCGATATAAGCGGTCTCCAGCCTGATCGTTATATCTCCTGCAGGAATCGCCGCGTCAATACCAGCCATTCCGATACGGTAATATTCTTCGTTTAAATTGGTGTGCAATTCTTTCGGTACGTATGGATTTAAAAGCGGATGATGCGTACCTGCAGGATTAAAAAGTCCTTTTTTCGCATAGCCGCTTTTTACAAAGCGAGGATTTTTATCCCAGCCGTAAAAGCCGGAAACGGAAAAATCTATGCCGGGTAAGAAGAAAGAAAAACGGGCGGCAGCTTCCGTGTCGGTAAACATCTTAGGTTTAGCGCTTTCGGTTTTTGTGTACTTAATTGGAATTGAGCCGAGAGGTGTCTTGGTATCGTAAGTGTCCGGCGTATCGATATAGTATAGGTCGTTCTTTGCACCGTCTTCAAAGCCGAAACGCGGCAGTTTGTTCGGTGTAAAAAACGGTACGGCGACCGCTTCAAATGTAAAAATATCTTGGAAAAAGCGCAAGCGGATACTGTCCGATGCGAGTTTTGTATCATCGGAAGAAAGAGCTAAAAAGGCGGAAGAATCTTTTGCACTCAGTACATCGGTAAGGGAAAAGCCGTCTGCCTGTCCCCAGTTGATGAGCTGTCTTCCGAAACTTAAATCCCAAATCTCGCCCGAATAGCGGAAATAGGCTTCATTAAGTTTAAAGCCCGTGCGTGCGGGATTGCGGTAATTGTATTCTGCCGAGGCTGAAAGAAAGGCATAGGCCGAACCTGCAAGGACTTCTCCTTTTATTTGAGCAATAGAACGGGACAGACTGTACTCGGCTCCTTTGTTCCATCTAAGACCGTGGGCTGTTTCCAGTTTTCCGCTTACCGTAAATACCGGTTTTCCGCTGTCATCTTCCAAATCATCAGTAAATTCTTCATCATCTGAATTATCGGCTGCTTGATATTCGGATAATGTTCCTCCTGCTTCCTGCGCACCGCAAGGAAATGTTAATGCAAAAAATAACATACAGAATGTAGTACCTAACAAGAACGCTTGTCTGTATTTTCGTATTGTTTTCATATCTTTATACCTCCCATAAAAACTTTTTGAAAAAGGTTTTTTCGATACAGCTTACCGTAAGAAATCTTTTTCTGCTGTGTACTTTTAGAAGGAAAACAGAAATTGTATTAGCATTACAATGCCTGTTTGAACCAGAGAAAAAAACGGCACTATTATAAACGGCCACAACAAAAAATGCTCCGGTATTCCTATAACCTTCATCCAATTTTTTGTTTGATAGATTGGGTTATCTTCTGTTCCCGGAATGACAATCAGCTTAGTCCACTTTTGGAATAAAAGACAATCCAACAAGAAAAAATCTCCGAAATTAACGATAATCCAATGAATATATGCGGTACAAAATAGTAGCCTAAATGTATGAATTCCACCATATAATGTACTGCTTACTCCATAAAGCCAGCACGCTCCCATTACTATAACCGTAAATATTTTATTTACCCGTTTTTCTTTTTTACTCATCGGTTCAGGCGCAGCTTTTTGAATCCCCTTAGGATATGAATCCATCAAATATCTTGGGTTAGCTATTACAAGAGCCGCCGCCGAACCGTTAAATATGGCCGCCATCGCTATGCCGTCCAATATTGCCCTGATTATATCCATATTAACACATCCTTTTTAAAAGAAGCCTTTTGTAAAAGTATTACCTAATCTTCCCTTCCTCAAGCGAATTGACTCTAAAATAAGAATCCGGTATCTCTTTGTTAAATTCATGTTTTAGAATTTCAATTAAGGTTTTATGTTTTTTTTGCAGGTTGTTCATTTCCATTTTATTGCCTGTCCAAAAACCGTCTTTTTTTTCGATACCGCTGACGGTAAGTACCTTTAAAATAGAACCTTGCTCATCATAAAATTCCGCCTTTATGTTTAAAAGGGATTCCTTGTCTATCCATGAAACATATTTCGAGTACATGGATTTTTTTACCGGAACGGATTCGATTTTCCAGCAGTCCTTGGAATCGATTTTTTCTTCGCCTAAAAGAGTATGTTTATAATCGTCCACCTTGCGGCCGCTCATGTCATCATAGGTAAAATCCGTTCCCATAAAGTAGTCTTGGCTTGATGAACCGCTTATGCGCTTAGCTTTTTTTAATGCAGGCATATAAAGCCAGCGGTCATCGCTTTTTGATTCATCATCATATGAGTATGAAAGATAGCCGACTCCTTTTACATCTGCAGGAAGTAAAAACACCATAACCGTTTTTTCTTCATTTCCGTAATCTTTTGAATAGGCTGTAACTTCCCGAACTCTTTTTTTTCCGCTTGAGTTTATAAGGGTCATCCTCATCTTAAAAGAATCGGTTACGGCCTTTTCCCTGTTACTTGCTTTTTGCATTATTTCTCTTCCCGTTAATTCCTGTGCAAACGCAAAGCTCACAGCTGCTGCCGCAAACACGGCAAGAGCAATCAAATGTTTTATTCTTTTCATAAAAAACTCCTATAAAACCTTTTTGCAGCAAATATAAATTTGCGAAAAGAGTTTTTTCAAGTAGTTTTGCTGTATGCAAAACTACATACAATAATGCGACGTTTGCCGAAAGGCAAACTCGGCAGATAAACAGTGAGGCTGAATTCCTGCCGAACTGTTTATCAAACCTCCTATCTTTTCTCCTTTGTTCCCGCATAAAATATGCGGAAGGCTATTTAATCTTTTGAAAACCGTACACGGAATGTACAATCTTCAAACCCATTACCGTCAATCAGTCTATCACTATATAGATAAACTGCCTATCGTTACCGTGATAGACGGTCTATCCTTATAATGGTAGACAGCCTATCCTTATAATGATAGACGGTCTACCATTATGCGTCCCTGCTGCATGGGGCTATGCCTCCATACTCTATGGAGCTATGCACCCATGCTTTATGGGCTTATGCGTCCATACTTTATGGAGCTATGCTTCCGTACCTTAGGGAGCTACACCTGCCACGATGCAGCTTTTTCGCGCATACCGACAAAGTGAGCATAAATACCGTCTTGCTGCATCAACTCGGAGTGTTTGCCGTGCTGTACGATATTTCCCTTATCCATGACAAATATTTGATCTGCGTTTTTAATAGTTGAAAGCCTATGTGCAATGATGATTGCAGTTTTGTTTTTTAAAAGCTCATCGAGGGCTCTCATCAATTTCTCTTCGTTTTCGGGGTCTACACTTGAAGTTGCTTCATCGAGGATAACAATGGAGCTAGGCTTGAGCATTGCCCTCGCAATGGAAATACGCTGGCGCTCTCCGCCTGAAAGATTGCTTCCGCCTTCCTGCAGCACGGTATCGTAACCGTCCGGCAGTTCCATAATAAAATCGTGACATTGCGCTGCTTTTGCCGCAGCGATAATTTCTTCATCGCTTGCATCCGGTTTTCCGAATTTGATGTTGTTCTTTATCGTGTCTTCAAATAGGTACACATCCTGAAATACAAAAGTAAAGTTTGATAAAAATGTATCGTATGCAAAATCTTTTATATTGGTATCGCCGAGCTTTATTTCACCTGCATCAACATCCCAAAAACGGGCAATCAGCTGGCAAAGGCTTGTCTTCCCCGAACCTGAATAGCCGACCAATGCGGTTACACTGTTTTTCGGAATATACACATCCAAGTTGCGGAAGAGCTTTTCCTCAGTGTTCTTTTTTCCGCCGTATCCGAAGGTGATATTCTTGACGGTAATATCGTCATTTCCATGGGGCCGGAGCGAACCTTCCGGTAAGGCTTGAATATTTTTAACCTTAAAGAGCGTATCCAAATTCTGCACCGCAACACCGCGCATTCTCTGCATTGTACCGGCTATTTCAAAACCGCCGAATACCACAAAGCTCGCGACAATCAGCATCAGCGTTTTTTCAATATCTATAGTCCCAATCGAATAGCGGTATAAGGCGCTCACGATAATTGCGGTTGTTCCTAATTTTAGCAGCAAAGAAAAAACCAGCAATGAAGGTGTCAGAGTCTTTTCTACGGCAAAGAAACCTGTCTTGCTTTTTTTAATACTTTCTGTCACATTTTTGAGTGCTTCGCTTGTTCTGCCGAACGCCTTTACCACGCCGATTCCTTGCACATACTCCAAAATATCGGTACGCAGCTGCAGCTTAAGCTCAGTCAGTTTTGTCGTTACCGCATCCGTCTTTTTTTGGAACAGATTATTGAATACAATCGCTACTGCAAGGGTAACAAAAATGATGCAGCCTGTTACCATATCAAAGGGGAATACGAACAGTGCCATGATAACCGTTTGAATGCTTCCTGCAAACATCATTTCGAGAATCATCATGTCGATTGTTTCAACATCTGTGATAACCGTTGTTAATGCGCCGGAAATATCTCCAAGTCTGCTTTCGGAAAAATATCCCATGTGCACGTTTTTCAGCTTATCTCCGATGACGAGCCGATTTTCAGCTCCCATCGTATACGATGCGATATTTTTATTCCGGTCGGAAATATACCCAAAGATAATCTTTCCTATTATGCCGATAAGCATAATACAGAACACCGTAATGATATTGCTCTTTGTAACCGGCTGTGCCTGAAACACTGCTCGGCTCAGCGTCAG
The DNA here is from genome assembly GCF_024400535.1 of Treponema denticola. NCBI lineage: Bacteria > Pseudomonadati > Spirochaetota > Spirochaetia > Treponematales > Treponemataceae > Treponema > Treponema denticola. The sequence continues at coordinate 1,875,445 of NZ_CP038800.1, read as the reverse complement.
CAAAAAATATCCGAGTCCGCCGAGAGTGAATCCTTCGAATATGCTTTTAAGCATATCGCAGATAAACATCGTTGTTATGCGCTTTGATTGCTTTCCCGCAATCGTGTATATCTTTTTCAATAAATCAAACATTTTAGCATTCCTCCAATTATCCGTTATCCCTGCCGCTGATATGGGACTGCCACATTTTTTGATAGAGCGGCGAATCTTGTAACAGTTCGGTATGCGTTCCCTCTGCGGCAATCCGGCCCTTATCCAGCACGATGATTTTATCGGCATTGACAATAGTGGAAAGCCTGTGTGCAATCATAATGACGGTTTTATCTTTTACGAGGTTGTCGATTGATTGCTGGATAATAGCTTCGTTTTCAGGATCGGAATAGGCGGTGGCCTCATCGAGTACGACAATGGGACTATCCTTGAGCAGCGCACGGGCAATGGTGAGCCGCTGACGTTCACCGCCTGAAAACTTACTGCCTGCGTTTCCCGCATTGGTGTCATACCCGTTAGGCAGGCTTTTGATAAAATCATGGATGCTTGCTTTTTTGCATGCGGTTTCAATTTCCTCGTCCGTTGCATTCTCTTTTGCCATCCTGAGATTTTCCCGAATGCTCTTGTTGAATAAAAAATTTTCCTGCGACACATATGTAACCAGCTGCATGTTCCGTTCCAAACTCATGCTGCCGATGTCAGCGCCGCCGATGGTGATGTGTCCGCTTTCGATATTCCAAAAGCCTGCCAGCAGTTTTGCGATGGTAGATTTGCCGCTGCCGGAAGAGCCGACAATCGCAGTCAGCTGGCCTTCTTTGGCGGTAAAGTTCAATCCATCGAACACCTTTGTACTGTCCTTGGCAGCTGCACCGTCCGTTTCGCACAGTGTTCCGCCGTAGCCGAATATCACATTTTCAAAGCGCACATCAAAGCCTTGCGGATCGGGAGCCGTATCGTGCCGTATCAGTTCCGGTAAATCGAGCACCGATTTTATTTCCCCGAATACGACACGCACATTTGCCATCGCATCCGTATAGGCCATCGCTTTTAAAAGCGGCTTGTACGACGCATACGAAAGCAATATGCACATAATCAGCGTAGGAATTGTAATCCCTCCGGTCATAAAGAGGTAAAGTCCTACCGGTAATACGATAAGGAGCGTAGACGGCAGAACCTCCATCGCAGCTATCATGGCAAAACATACGCTTAAATACCAGTCGAGCATAGAGTCCCGATTGTCCTCCACTGCTTTTTGAAATTTATCATAGGATGAAGCCGATTTATTAAAAGCCTTAATAACTTTGATGCCCTGAATATATTCGACGGCGGCAGCATTCATTTTTTTTGACGCTTCAATGTACCGCTTGGACTTTGCTTCGTAATCTTTCATCATCAGCATCGAAAAAAGTATACCGAGCGGCAGTGTTACAAGGTTTGCAAGACCGATCTTCCAATTTAATATAAAAATGATAACGACAATGACAACCGGAATGAGCACATTCGCCAATACTTCAGGGATTACATGTGCAATCGGTTTTTCCATCTTATCAAGTGTTTCTACCACAAATTGAGACCACTTGCCGCTGCTTTTTTCTTCTATCGTGCCCATCGAAAGGCGGCTCAGTTTTTCCACAACCTTTTTCCGCGTATCTTCGATGACACTGAACGCAAGATTATGGGAACCGATTGTCGATATAGAATGCCCGATAAGCGCCCCTGCAAACCCTGCAAGAATAAGCCCTGCATACGGCAATAAAACGCGGTAATCCGTGACACCGTTTATCAGCTCTGTCACAATAGATGCAACAGCAAAGTACGGAACAATGCCGCAGGCAACACCTATAATTGCGAAAACCACCGGAACGATGATTGCGCCGATATGTTTTTTTAAGATATCCATAATACCTCCATGTGTAAGTAGTTCATAATTATTTTTTCTCTTTTCCGAAAGGTTTTGAAATATAAATCAATACGGGTGTCATCAGATAGTCGGCAATGAGGGCCGAAAAGAGACCTACTGACGCTAAAATTCCTAAACGCAGGAATGCATCTATTTTGCTCGCCATGTACATTAAAAAAGTAACCGACAAAATTATCGTAGTCATAGCAAGTGTCTTTCCTATGGAATAAAAAGAACCGACAATTGCTTTATCATAAGAGCCTTCTTTTTCAAATAGGTACTTTGTATGGTTGGTAAAATGGATTGTGTCATCTACCGCTATACCGAGAACCATCGGCATAAGTGCCATTGTTACCATGTCAAGAGGAACATGGAAGTAGCCCATAATTGCTCCTGTCGTAATAATGGGCATAATGTTAGGTATAAGACCTATGAGTCCCATTTTAATACTTCCGAATACAATCATCATTAAAACACCGATTGCTGCAAGAGATGTAAAAAAAGAATTTATTTCCCCATATACTATTTTGTTATTCATTTCTGCGGCATGGGCTGCAGCTCCTGTTAAAAAGGTTTCGGCATCGGGGAAAAGTTCAGCACATTTTTTATACACGCTTTCCAAATTGGCGGCAAGTTCATTTCCGTCAAAGGCTGCGACATCTACGTTCATACGGAGAGTTCTGAATTCGTCATCAACCCAGTGGGAAGTTTCTCCACCCGATATTTCGTATAAAAATAAAAGTTGGGCTAAGAGGTCTTCATCTTCAGGTATGGTATAAAAGGCCGGATCATCGGCATGCATCGTTTGATTCATATCTTTTACAACATCCAAAATTGAAAATATTTTCGGGACTCCGTTATTCAATTTTGTCAATTTAAAGCCCGATATGTGGCGGCTTAACTCCTCCAGCTTTTTTAAGTTTTCCGGTTTTTTTACTGCATTTTCTTCTTTAAATGTCAGCATCACATTATAGTTAAAATAGGCTCCCAATTGAGAATGTGTAATTTCATAAATGCGTTTTACATAAGGAATTCTTGTTCCCATAAAGTTAAAACTGTCCATGTTTACGGTTATCATAAAAATACCGGGAAGACAAAGGACTGTTACAAGTGCAAAAACAATTAAAATCGGTTTTCGTTTTTTTAATACGGACCTTCCGAACTTTTCAAAAAAAGAATCCAGCTTTTTATATCTTATTGCACTCTTATTTTGTTCAGGAGGACAGTCCTTTCCGAAACTCATCAAAATAGGAATTAAGATGCTCACATAGACATAAACTGCAAAAACCATAGCGGCGCTTGCAAGCCCCATCCAATGCATCGGCTCGAGGTCAACCGTTAAAAACGATAAAACGGAAGCAACTGTCGTAACAACCGTAAAAAATAAAGGCCAGCCCGTATTTTCTATTGAATCGATAACGGCTTCTTTACGTTTTCCTATTGCGTAAAAGCTGTTTCTAAAAGAATTTACAAGGTGAATTGAGTAGCCTACCGAAAGAGCCATTGCAAGAATTATTGGAACGGAAAGCATTTCGGAACTTCCTTCAATATTTAAATGCCCCATAAAACCTAAAACTGAAACTATTGCACCTGTGGTGGCTATGATAGGTACTATCGTACCTCTTAGCGAGCGTGCAAAAATAACGAGAAGAATTATCATACACATAAAACTAAGACTTACGCATTTTTTTATATCTGCGTTCATAACAATCTTTTCTTCCGTTTCAGTGTAGGGAAGACCTGCAGGTTTTATTGTGTAGGCAGAGCTTTTGTATTTGGGATTTGTTACGATATCGATAGCGGTTTCTCCCATGATATACATAAGCTCCTTATCCGAAGTTTTCATCCATTCTTCTCTACTCGGGGTTGCTTTAAGCGAAAGAACAAGCCAGGTTTCTTTTGCATCGCTTGAAACAAGTTTATTTACGATGGATTTTCTGGATAGGATAAAATCCTTTGCTTTTTTAAGTTCGGCAGGATCTTCAGGGATACCGTCTTTAAAGGGATTTTTTATCTCGATTCCTTCTTCCGTTCCGATACTTATATCGATATCGGTGATAGAAGTAACCGAATCGGCGTACGGAATTTTTTCTAAAAGTTCGTTTCCGATTTCTTTAATCATTTTTAAAACTTCGGGCTTAAAAACATCATCGGATTCTATAAGCAAAACTATGGTGTCATTGCTGCCGAAAAGCTCTTTAAACCTGTCTTCATTTTTTCTCATATTCTTCGTAATGTTTACAAAAACTTCTTCGGTCATTGATGTGGCTCTAAACTTTTTTAAGCCCATTGCGGCAAATATGCTTATAGCTGTCAATAAGATGAGTAAAAGCCAGCGGTATTTTAATTGAAACTCACCGATCTTTTTAAAAAATATATGCAAACTTTCAAGTTTCATTGTACAATCCTCTTGTAATACTAACAATTAGTAAACGCTGTTTACCAGTTGTTAGTATAGCCATACATTAAAAATTTGTCAAGAGGAAAAAATAGTATTTTATCTGTTTATTTCCGCTTCCGGCTGCATAATTTTATTCCAGCAAAAATACATCACATCGGTTAATATGTCTATGAAGCCTTGGGTTTCTTTATACGAATATTCATGTGTGATGATTTCAAAAAGAGGTGTTAAGGCGGTGCTGTAAATTAAGTGAAGCTGATCGTCGTTTAAGGATCGGACTTTTATACCTCGTTTTTTTAAGTCGGCAATGAATTTTTTGCACGCTGTAACATCTGCCATTACGAATTCGTGACGGATATTTTCGTATTTTGTTCCCGCCGAGCGGTTAAATAAAAGCCTAAAATCATCGAAGTGATTGTAAACCAGCGTACATAAATTTTGCAACGATATGCGTATTGCTTCTTTTGTTGATAAAAAGTCTTTAGTTTCATATAAATGTATTGCAATTTTGGAAAAATCGGAACCGATACTTAAGGTTTGTCCGATAAGCGGCTCTACGAGAGCTTCAAATATTGCCGCCTTTGATGGAAAGTGTTTGTACAAAGCTCCGGCGGTTATGCCGGTCCTTGCGGCAATGGAACGCATCGATGCTTTTTCAAAACCGTTTTGCAAAAACTCAGCTTTTGCATTTTTGAGAATTTCCGTGTAGGTATCGCTTTTCTTTTTTGTTGATTCAGCCATCATTTATATTATAGGCATCAGTTTAAAAATTGTCAAAGGGGCTTCTTTAACATTCTTGATAATAGAAAACAAAGTACAAAACAGCTAGACAAAATTTTTGATTGGGGTTGAGAATATAATCAAATCAGTGGTTTGAGGTGAGCCTCATTCCGTACACAGCTCTTGCATGTAAAAGGACTACTGTGAACAATATCCATATCACATTATAAAACGAGGCACACAATGACATACGGATACATCAGAGTAAGCACGGATAAGCAGACGATTGAAAATCAGAAATTTGAAATTACGAATTTTTGTACGCGGGAGAAGCTGAATGTAGATGGCTGGATTGAAGAAACCATCAGCGGAACGAAAAATTATGATAAACGTAAGCTGGGAGAACTTTTAAATATAGTCAAGAAAGGAGATTTAATCATTTGTGCAGAGCTTTCACGTCTTGGGCGTAATTTATTTATGATTATGGAAATCCTCAACATTTGCATGAAAAAAGAGTGCAGGGTATGGACGATTAAAGATAATTATCGCCTTGGAGATGACATTCAAAGTAAAGTTCTGGCGTTTGCGTTTGGTTTAAGTGCGGAAATTGAACGAAATTTGATTAGCCAGAGGACGAAGGAAGCTCTTGCTTGTGCTAAATCTAAAGGCAAACAGATTGGACGAAAGCAAGGAGAGCGCTGCCGGTTAAATCCGAAATGTGCAGCTTGTCATAATTGGATTATAGAACAAATGTCATTGGGCGTTGAGAAAACAAAAATTGCAAAAGAATTGGAAATATCAAAACAAACTCTATATAGATATATGGTATATACGGGTTTGTTTGAACCTAAAAATTGTAAAAGTTCATTGTGGCTCAAACACCATATTTATTATTGACCGATTTTGATGACCCTCAAAACAAGGCTTTGATATCGTGATTGGTAACCCGCCGTATATTTCAGCTCCCAATCAGGTAGCAGATAGATGGCTCCAAAAACAACGAAATCAATTATTGGAATTCGGAACATATAAAACATTATATCAGAAGTGGGATTTGTATATTCCATTTATAGAAAAAAGTTTACAACTCTTAAAAAACGGTGGTATTTATTCACAGATTGTACCGTATCCTGTTACAAATCAAAACTATGCCAAACGGCTTCGCCAAATAATTATCACTAAGTACGATCTGTTTGAGATTACTGATTTGAAAGGTATAAAAGTATTTGAAAGTGCGACAGTTACAAATTGTATTCTGTTTATTAAAAAAGTTTTACCAAGGAATCATGTACGTATTTCAAATTTTAACTCAAAGCAAAATAACATAAAAGTTGTATTTACAAAATCATACACGGAACTTGTACAAGATGAAAAGACCGTAGTATGGAACTTAACGCAAGACATACGAAATACAAATCGTCATGCTACTATGTATACGCTTGGTGATTTTTGCTATATAAGCAAAGGGATGGTTCTAAATTCTGATGAAAAAATCGTGCAAGATAAATTTGTAAAAGCTGATTTAATTAGTGAATTAAAAGATGATATTCATAATATGAAGTTTATTGAATCGAAAGATATTGAAAGATATCATGTAAAAAGAATTAGATTTCTTGAGTATAACACAATGCGTGTTCCTAAAAGGTTGAGCCGCCCAACATTCAAAGAGTTATATTTTACAAAGAAATTGATGTTTAATCGGCTTGGTGATTTACAAGTCGTTTTTGATAAAAATGGAGAGTATACAACAAGCGATGCGATGTTTGTTGCTATACTTTGGAAAGATTTACATGGTGTTGAAAATAAGAGCATTACAACAAGTATAAAAAGATTTTCTCATCATACCCGTAATGAAATGGAAAAATTGTCTGAAAAGATACATCTATTATACATTCTTGCAATTATGAATTCACACTATGCAAATATTTTACTTACAAATATTCGTGGCGGTGACTACCATATTTATCCTGAGCATATAAGAAATATTCCTATTCCACTTGCTCCAAAAGAGCAACAAAAGCCCATTATTGATTTGGTTGATCAGATTCTTATAGCTAAGCAGAAAAATCCACAAGCAAATACCTATTTACTTGAAAAGCAAATAGATCAACTTATATATAAATTATACGGATTAACACAGGAAGAAATATATAGTATAGAAAAAATAAAAGTTGAGGTGCCATGCATACTATCGCTTTAATGCGTATACTACAAAGCGGAGGTAATCTATGATATACGCATATTTGCGGGTTAGTACAGAAAAACAAACGCTGGAAAATCAGCGGTTTGAGGTATGCCGTTGGGCTGAAGAGCGAAACATTACTATTGATGAGTTTATCGAAGAAGTTATGTCCGGCGGAATTTCGATTGGGCATCGTAAGTTGGGAGCTTTAAGTGACCGGTTACATGCAAATGATTTGCTGATTGTACCGGAACTTTCACGGTTAGGCAGAAGTCTTTTAAATGTAATGAGTTTCTTGAACGCTTGCATTGAAAAGCATGTCCGCATTTTTTCAATTAAAGAAAACTTTGAGTTTGCAGATAATATCAACTCAAAAGTGCTGGCTTTTGCCTTCTCGCTTGCAGCGGAGATTGAGCGGCAGCTTATTAGTCAGCGTACAAAAGAAGCCTTAGCTTTGCGGAAAACGCAAGGGGTCGTACTAGGCAGACCTAAGGGGCGTAAAAATTCCTTATTGAAATTAAGCGGAAAAGAGCAGGAAGTTGAAGCACTGCTCAATAAAAAAATTTCAAAAGCTGCAATCGGCAGAATCTTTGATGTGCATCGTATAACGGTTGATAAGTTTATTAAAGAGCGCCTTAACAATCCGGTAATAGCGGAATAGCTTCTATCCTGCGATTTTGGAGCCGCCTGTACATGACGGTTCCAATAATTATATCGTCTAGTTTTTATTCCGCTTTTTCTTATCGGTTACTATTTATTATTATTTTTCAGCGATTTGCTTGAACGAAAAAATGAAGCTGTAAACATTATTTTTCCTCGCAATTCTTCTTGGGTTATTTTAAGCCCAATAGAACAAAGAATAAAAGAAAAAATTGAAAAAGTTGGAGTACCGTTAAAAGAGTGGGATATCCGAATCAATTACGGAATAAAAACAGGCTGCAATGAAGCTTTTATTATCGATAAGACTAAAAGAGACGAGCTTATAAAGCAATCGCCTAATTCTGTCGATATTATACGCCCGATATTAAGAGGCAAGGACATTAAAAAATATGGGTATAATTTTGCCGATAAATATTTAATTGCAACTTTTCCGAGTAGAAAATACAATATAGATGAGTATCCTGCAGTCAGAGATTATCTTCTTAATTTTGGTAAATCAGACGTAGAGTATCTATCCCAATATGGGAAGGACTGCTGGGGTGAAAACCGACTTTCACAATCGGGAAATAAAGGTAGCAGAAAAAAGACACATAATAAATGGTTTGAACTGCAAGACAGTATAGCTTATTGGGACAATTTTTCTAAGCAGAAGATTATTTATCCAAACATGACCAAATATTTGCCTTTTGTATTTGACGATAAAAATTTTTTCGTTAATCAAAAATGTTTTATTATTACGGGGCAATATATAGGTTTTTTGACAGCATTTTTCAATTCATCTTTATTTAAATATTGTTTTAGAGATAACTTCCCTGAATTACAGGGTGGCACACGCGAGTTAAGTAAAATTTTCTTTGAAACTATTCCAGTTATCGCAATTGATGATAAAATAGAAACTAACTTCCTAAATGCAGTAAAAGATATTCAGAATAATTACACACATGCTAAAGCAATTTTACTTGATAAGATGATTTTTGAGCTCTATAAATTAAATCAGCAAGAGCAAAATGAAATCGGTTTTAGAGAAATAAAATGATACACAATAATGATTTATTCACTTATACTATTTATATACCCGATCTCTTCTGTATTTAAATGATATAATTGATTCACCCATTTATTTATCTTCTCCTGTTCACTTTGCAAATTTATGACTGGCTTGTAAGAGTCCAAGCTTCTTTGTATGTCAGAATTTACATACACTGGAATTGGTATTTTCTCAACGAATATTTTAAATAATCTTAATCCTTTATTACCTAATCCAGTCGCTGTATGGGTAAAATAAAATGTTATTAATTTTGAATTAAGTATATGCAGTAGATAATATAAATGATACCCACTTAACATATAAGCGGTATTTAAGAAATATATTTCTTCATCTGAAAAAACAAACGATGGTTTACAAGCAATATCAGTCCAAATAATTTTCTGCTTATTAAAATCGTCCATATATGCACAATTTCGTAAATTATACGGGGTTTTTCCACGGTCATCTCTGACGGATATTTTATCCCAATAGTGATCTAAGTGTGCTTTAACAGCAGGATAGTCATCAATATTGATGGGAGGAATATCTTTCTCTCGGATACCATTATGTACATTGAGTAAATATGTATCTGCAAAATCATAGCTATACCGCTTTATATCTCTGCCACGAAGAATCGGGCGTATAATCTCAGCACTTTTAGGACATTTTTTTATTAGTTCATCCCGTTTTTCTTTGTTTATGATGAATGCTTCATTGCAACCGGTTAAAATGCCTCGATATATTTTTATATCCCACTCTTTCAGTGGAGTTCCGACTGTTTCAATTTTTTGCTTAATACGCTGCTCTATATCTGAAAGAATAACCCAGCTATTGCCGTTTTTAGGAAATTCAATTGCTTGTACTGGTTGTTTAGCTAAACCGCTCCTATCTTTTAGACACTCCAATCCTCCCCGCAAGGCACAGGTGTTTTGAGTATATGCAGCCTTTTGCAGTAGTAAGATATTTACATCGACAGTTGCATTTTCAAAACCTTTTTCACCGGCTAAGTCAACAAGAATCTTTGGTTGAGTCTGTTCTGCAAAATATTTACGGCTGGTTTCTCCATATCCTGCCCTCATCCATTTGTTAGAGGTAATATAACAAAGATGTCCATCTTTTCTCAGCAGGGCAATGCCTTTTTCATAAAAAAGTTGATAAATATCACCCATTTTATTAAAAGTATTGAACTTAGCCGATTTATACATTTTTGCCAGCTTACCGCCATCATCTTGTAATTGTATATACGGCGGGTTACCAATCACGATATCAAAGCCTTGTTTTGAGGGTCGGTTAAACACATCGCTGAACCAAGTATGCCATAAGAAGAATTGATTGTTTGCATCAATTGATACCTTTTTTAGATCGGCCAGCTTATCGTGCTCTTTGCTCCATCCTTGTTCACTGAGCAATGTATAAACAAGTTGAGAAATTTGTTGCTTCATAGTCTGTTTTGATTTATGCGTCTTAGGTTGATAATAATCGATGATGGCTGTTTGTAGGGCTTTTATGCTTTCTTCCGTATTGTCAAAGAGATTATTTTTATTCCGGTGCAGTAAATTTTCTAAGGAGATACCCTCATAACTTTCCAATAAACTGTTACCTTGCATTATTTTATAGTCAAGGTTGGGAAGAGGGAGCGGTATTTTTTCATCGACGATGATAGCAAGCCAAAAGCGCAGACGGGCGATATCAACGGCGCCTTTTTCAATATCGACTCCGTAGATATTTTCACGAACAATCTCCTTTTTAATGCGTGAGCGATTTTCTTCATCGGCGATGTCTCCTTCCAGCAAAATTCTGCATGCAAAAAGTTCATTCAGCATTCCCATCGGGAAAGCCCCCGAACCGACTGCAGGGTCACAGATTTTGATATTTTTCAGTGCAGATAAAACTTTATCTTTATCCTTTATCGTTTGTATGTCATTATTTAAGACCAAATTACGCATTGCCGGTTCGTCCTGTGTTTCTTCGGTAAGGTATGCTATAAGGCTTTCGCGGCACATATATTGTACAATTTCTTTTGGAGTATAAAATGCACCTTTATCTTTGTTATCTTCCAGAAGATTTTCAAAAATCTTCCCAAGCATTTCAGGGTCTACGCCGACTTCCCGATCTTCAGGATCGGTTTCGTCAATAGTGAAATTATAACGGGCGAAAAAATCTAAAAGACCGCAGCTTGCATCATACGGATAGCCGGTATTTTGACCGCTACGGAAAGTCCGTTCGATCTCCTTTTGCTTAGGATTACCGAACAATACCGCCGGAAAAATAACCGGAATACTGTCTTCCGGATCCTCTTCAAAAAGCCCGCCATTCAAATACGGCACTTTCCCGAAACGGTCAAGCAATGCTGCATCCCAACCCTTTTTCTTAAAATGGTGTTTTCGTTCTTCGGGATTTGTATTCAACATACCAAAAAAGAGCGGGTCAAGTACGGTAGAAAGGAAATTATTTTGTTGCTCTGTACTTGATTTTTCAAAAAGATGCTGTAAATAATCCCTGTCGCCGTCATTCCAGTTATCGTCTGAACAACCGAGCCATCCTTTTTTCTGTAAGAACTGAATAAATACGAGCCGTCCCATCATCTTTTTGATATAATCACGAACTTTCTTTTCTGCCTTTTGTTCATCCCCATTGCAGATTTGTTGAAAGCGTGCAAAGATTTTTGTATGAACTTTTGCTCCGGCTACAGCTCTGTTTTCATAGCCCGATTTTCCTTTTGCTTTCATATAACGTTTGCCCGTGATATACTGCACAAAATCTTCATAGAAAACCTTATACTCGGCAAAAAACTCCTTGCTTAGCGCCTCTACACTGAAGGCTTCCAGCATATCTGCAGCGGTTATATCGGCAGCATCGGCTTGTTTTGCTAGACGATGAAAGCGTTCTGCAACAGTCCGGCAGGGATGCTCTATTCCGCACAGATAGGTATACCGTTTTGCACTTGTGCTAGTTTGCAGTGTCTCTGCTCGATGTGCAAAACTTACCCGCCATTCGTTTTTGTTATCAGCAAAATGGAAAAAAATAAGTGCTGAACTCTTATCTTCCATAATTTTGCGGATACAGTTTTGAATACTAACACGGTTGCGTTTGAGGTGTACCGACGACTGTACTTCTACATCGGCAAATGTTACGGGAAATGTCCCTGCAACTTGTGCTATGATTGAAGCCTGTAAAACATTCTTTTTATCGGATTCTGCCAATGCAATCGGTGCCGTTTGCCGTAAATCCGTTGCGTTTTTGAAAATAGGAAGAATTATATCTTCGTAGATTTTGTCTTTTCCGGGATAGCTTTGTTCAAAAATAGTGCGAAAATCAGTCATTGTGTGCTCCTTAATAATGTTATTTCTTTGTCTTTGAAAATATTTGCAATATGTAAGCTGATATTTTGCTTGGAACTTTCAAAAAGTAAAGCAATCTGCTGTTGATTCATCCATATCATATCGTCCTGCGCATATAATTTCACATTAGTTTTACCGTCTTCAGTATTATAAATAATTATTTCATATTTTTTTTCTATCATACAAGTTTTTTCCTCTCTATACTTTCCGTGATAAGTGCTATTGATAATGCAGTATGTGTATCGGCTGCAGGTTTATTTTGACATGCTAATTGATAAAGTGCTGTAATGATAGAATCTTTGTTATCAAATAACGCATTAGCTTCAAAATTCGTTTTTAAAACTTGTTTTGCTACTGTAACATTGTGGTGTATGAGCGCATCGGAAATGACATTGAGCATATCGCGCAAGTTTTTAGAATTAATGTTTGTGTATAATTCTTGTATTTTAGTCCGTGCTTGCGTTATCTCTTTGTTCTGTTTGCTTTTTCTTTCCCTCATAATCAATGCTGAGTTTTGTTTATCTTTTTCATAGCATTCCATAATCAATCTTTTACAGGCTGTGATGGTATCCATATTTATTTCAGACTGTTGTGTTTCAAGTTGTATCAGTGGTTTTAACGCTTCAAAAAACTCAAGTTGGCTAACTTGCTGGGTCTTAATATTGGACGAAAGATATAATAATGATTGCATATACTCATGCCGATCGTTATATTCGTGCATCGCAGCAAATGATCCGTGTTGTAGATTTTGTATGGCAGAAATAACAGGCTTGTCTATCGCTTTTAGTTTGGTATAATCATCCGGCTGTTCTTTTTGAAATGCCCGTAATTCTGCAATAAACGGCATAATCGGAGATTCTTCATCATCATCGACTGTATATACCGGCGGTGAAAAATGCCGTACCGTTTCTTTTGTTGAATAAATTTGCGAATCTTCACCGAATAATTCATGAAAGGCTTGCAATTTTATATATGTTCTATTCTTAATATTTATTTGTGCATCACCCAATGTTGAAGGATAAAAATTATAATTCCATATTTCTTTTGCTTCCGTACCGATACGGTTAATGCGCCCAAGCCGCTGCATAAGCCGTGTTGCATTCCACGGCGAGTCATAATTTAAAATTGAATTAGCTCGGTGCAGGTTTACTCCTTCGGAAAGGACATCTGTGGTAATCAGTATTTGATAGTCATCCCGCTTTTCGCCCTTGTAATTTGCATCAAAATTTGCCGCAATAATATCTTTCATATCATCACGATTTGCTGCCGTAATTGAAAGAACATTGCAATGCGGTATCGGCATTTCGTGTAATTTTTGAACCAATGCTTTTTGAGTTGCAATACATTCGGTAAAAATAATTAACTTTCTATTCTTATTCCTTCTTTTATTTAAGAATTGATTAGCTGTTTCATAAATAAAGGTACTCATTTTAGGATCTGCCGTTTGAACATCCCATTTTGAACATAAGTTTTTGATAAGCTGTAAATCATTCTGTAATAAGGTGATATAGCTTTCATCAAAATCAGTTCTTTTATATTCTTTATTAGAACCTTCATATTCGCTTCCGGAATTTCTTTTATTCGCTTTATTCGCTTTATCAGCTAGCATGTTAAGGCACTGCTTAAATCCGCCATTTTTTCTGAGTGCCCTATCGCTAAGTTCTTTATTTACATCCAAATCGGGGCAAATAAAAATACGATTTACTTCCCACATCCTAATCATATTTTCAGTGTAACGGGATAAGTTATGCAGAGACTCTTTAAAGGCTGCTTGGCTGCTTTCAAGCCGTTTAACCAGCAATATTTCCATCAGCTGGGCTAACCGTTCCGCCGTATTACTTACCGTTAAATTTTTTACTTCGTATAATGCTCGATGCTCTTTGTTTTTCAGAAATTCAATCGCTCTGTAGCGGTAATAACCGAGGCCGTCTTTCCCGGCTTCTGTTCCGAGTGCAAGCAGCTGATTTCCCGCTTTGTCTATCTCAATCTGACTCACCTGCGGTGCAATAATATTGAGGGTTGTGTTAAAAAGCTGCTCCAGCTCTCCTTTCATCTCATAGGGTATTTCAATCGGTTTATTTATTTTAGGAAATTTCAATGCTTGAGTTTTTACATCGTCTTGATAATATTTTTCAATATCCGTTCGAGTACGTCTGATTATCAGCGGTTCGACAATATGTTTCCGTATATCTTTATTGTCCGCAATAAGACTTTTTTTATCTTGAGCTAATTCTTCCGATGTCTTTTGAATTTTTATCCCATTCACAAGTTTATATCGTTGGATATACTGCTTGTATCGGTCTTGTTTCTCTTTAAAGTAGCGTTCAAGATCATTTCCAAATTCGCCGAGGTTACACAGGGTTGCATTTTTATGTTCACGTTGGAATAAATAAATTTGATTCCGTAAATCATACGGAGTATTATTTTGTGGGGTTGCCGAAAGAAGTAAAATATATGGATGAGGATTTATACTTCCTATTAAGTCATCAAGTTTTTGATACATGAGTGTATTGCTGTTCCTAAAGCGGTGACTTTCGTCAACTACAATCATTCCGTATTGTTCTTTTTTAAATACGATATCAAAATCATTTCCATCAATATAGCCGTCACTTTCGCCGCTGTCATCAAGACGCCCGATTGTGGTAAGGTTAATACGCTGTGCAATTTTTTTCTGAGGAAATTCGTTTTTGTCGAAATAGTTGATTGAATCTAGCCAACTCTGGTGAATAGCGGGCGGGGTGATAATTAACACCGGATGAGTAAAGTTCGTTTCTATCAAGTGCCGTTTTACGATCATCAATGCAGTAAAAGTTTTGCCGAGACCGACTACATCGGCAAGGATAAAACCGTGGTGCCGCTTCATAATTGCAAAACCTTGATTGACAGCTTGATTTTGATAGGTAAGCTGTTTGAACTCCTCGTCATGAGGGATATATTCATCAGGAGTGATTTTGCCGTCGCCGTTTATTACTTCATCAAACTGATCGATCAAAAATTTAATATAGGTTTGATAGGGAGAAAGTTCGGTATACGGCGGTTCATGTTGAGGTTTGGTTTGATCTTCCTTTTTTTCACTTTCTATCCCTATCTCCGATTTTTTCAGCACCTCTTCCAAAAACTCTTGCGTCCAATCGGAAGCTAATGCCCATTTTTCATTGAACCATGAGATATGACCTTTCGACCTGTTTATTTCATCAGGTTTTGCAGTGATAATCTGGGGTACCGTTTCCAAATAATTCAGTTCGGAATTTTCCTGTAATCCTTTTCCTGTAAAGTTGCTGCTGCCTATAATGCCGAAAGCTCTTCCTTCACCGTAAAAAATATAGCACTTTGAATGGAAGAATTGCTGCTTATCATTATCTGCACCTTGAAAAATACGTATTTCTATTTTGGGGTCTTTTTGTCCTTCATGCTGTTCTTTGCAAAAGTTCAATAGTAATTGCACAGCCGGAATATATTCCGATTTCACTTTTAAATCGGCAAGATCGGTTCTGATAAAATCTTGAGGATAATCGGCATCTTTATATTTAACGTCGGCACTGTACTGCGCAAAAAGATACGGGTCCTTCCCGATAAGAATGCGCAGGTGTGTGTCCGCTGAGTGTTCCAAGAATGCCCGAAGTTCTTTTGCAATCAGCTGTGTGCCGGGAATATCCCAGTAGCCGGTTGCAATGTCGATGCGGGTAATACCGGAGATGTTGATCAGTTCTTTGAGCGTATCAGTCAGTTTTAAATGTTCGGAATTGTCAATCAGCGTACTTTGCATTTTTTCCTCTTTCTATCTTGCCGTAATTATATTTTCAAAACAATGGGTACAGTATATCACAGTATGGGTAAATTTAAAAGACTGCACATAAGAATTTAAAGCTCGTTTTTTATTAATTTTTTGCTTTCGAACAACAGCGGGGTGGCTACGCTTTTAAGGCTGCCGGCGGCGTTCTATTCGTATTGACATACTATGCCGCCTATTAGTGCCGTAATAGGGCACATGTTTCAGCTCTACATGAGACGATCTCGTGAAAAATTTGCAATAAACGATTCGTTTCGACACTATTGTTCTAAAGCCGCCGATACCTCTATTCGAACCTTTCGCATACGGTTTTAAATATTATATATTATTGACATAAGCTCTCTTATAATATAAAATTATTTTCAATCTATGGAGAACCATCAATTGATAAGGAGATACTAATGCAAAACAAAACTGCACCGAGATGGGATTTAAAAAATATTTATCCCGATTTTAAATCAAAAAAATATGCGGAATCAAAAAAGAAAATTCCTGCATTGACTTCCAAGTTTGAAAAACACTTAAAGGCTTTTTCAGGAAAGGACTTAAAAAAATGGCTGGTAAAAGCTTTGGATATTTTAAACGAATTTAATGCCGAAGCTGAAACTCTTTATGCCTATGCTTCGGCCGTGTATACAACCGATACCGAAAACAAGGAAGCTTTATCTGAGCTTAACTCGATATCGGCTCTCTTTGTTCCGTTTACGCCCCTTGGAGTGCGCTTTTCGAATATCTTGGCTTCCGTTTCCAAAGAGGTAAAGGCCTTGATTAAAAACGACAAGGATTTAAAATATGCTTCTTTCTATTTGGAAAATACCTTGTTTTGGCAAAAAAAACAGATGAGCGAAGAAGAGGAAGCCTTGGCTGCCGATCTTGCCCGCTCCGGTGCTTCGGCTTGGAGCAAATTACAGAGCACGATGACTTCCACAGCTTCATGTATTTGGGATGAAAAAACTAAGGAAGAAAAAACCTTGGTTCAGCTTAGAGCGATGGCCTACGATAAGGATGAGGCTGTCCGCGAAAAGGCTTTTAAAAAAGAACTTGAGCTTTGCAAGTCCATAGAAAAGCCCGTTGCCGCAGCCTTGAACGGCGTAAAGGGAACTTCCATCACCTTAAATAAAAGGCGTAACTGGAAGGGCGGCACAATCGAAAAATCTGTAAAGCAGGCAAATATAACTCAAAAAACTCTTGACTCATTAATTTCCGCCATCGAAGATTCTCTTCCTGCATGGAGAAAGTATTTAAAGGCTAAGGCCATGCTCTTAGGCAAAAAGGATTTACCCTTTTATGACCTCTTTGCTCCGGTTTCAAAATCATTTCCGACATATACTTGGGAAGAAGCAAAGGCATTGGTAATCGAAAACTTTTCTTCATTTTCAAAGAACATGGGAGACTTTGCAAAAAAGGCCTTTGCCTCCAACTGGATAGACGGCGAGGTACGCAACGGCAAGGTCGGCGGAGCCTACTGTACTCATTTTCCCGTAACAAAGGAACCCAGGGTTCTTTGCAACTTCGACGGCTCTTTTTCTTCTGTAAGTACCTTAGCGCACGAGCTGGGACATGCCTTTCACTTTAATGTTGTAAAGGATATGCCCGTAATAAATCAAAGCTATCCTATGACCCTTGCCGAGACAGCTTCTATTTTTGCAGAAACCATTTTGTTTGAAAGCGAAATTAAAAAAATGAATGAAGAGCAAAAAACGGCTCTATTGGAAATTCATCTTCAAGATGGATGTCAGGTATTGATCGATATTCTTTCTCGTTTTTATTTTGAACGCTCCTTTATGGAAGAAAGGGAAAAGCATGAACTCACAGCTGAAGACTGCTGCCGCCTGATGCTTGAAGCTCAAAAGAAAAGCTATGGAAACGGGCTTGATTCTAAATTGCTTCATCCATATATGTGGCTTGTTAAGGGGCATTATTATTCTGCCGACCTGGGCTTTTATAACTTCCCCTATGCTTTCGGTCAGCTTTTTGCTCTCGGTCTTTATAACCGCTATAAAAAGGAAGGAGAAAAGTTTACTTCCGTTTACGAGGATATTTTAAGAAAGACCGGTATGATGGATGCCGTTAAGGTAACAAAGAGTGCAGGCTTTAATATCGAAACTCCGGACTTCTGGAAAGAAGGCATAAAGATTTTTACGGATCAGATAAGCGAATTTGAAAAGCTCGTAAAAAAAGCAAAGAAAAAATAAGCCTTATTGTTTTGATAAAATATTTATAAGCCTCGATTGGTTCTTCTCAAAAAAGAATCAATCGAGGCTTTTTTAATTTGAGCCTTTTTAAAATAAATTTTGAACAAGTTTGCCGCCGTCCGTTTCAGGGTCCTTGGTGCTCAAATATTCGGAAATATCGACATCCTTTTTATAATAGTCAAGCATATCCTTGTTTTTTTCAAAGAAATGGCTTACGGCTATTTTGAAGAATTCCATACAGACTCTGGCATCGTCCTCGGCACGGTGGGCATTTACGGCTTGAACGCCAAACTGTGTTGCAAGGTTTTGCAGGGCATAGCTTTGTAAGCCCGGAAGGGTTTCGCGTGCAAATGTTAGGGTGTCAAAAACCTTGTTTGTAAGCTTTGTTTTTCCGCACCTTTCAAGCTCGCAGTTTATAAAGTTTATATCGAAGCTTGCATTATGGGCAACCAAAACTGTGTTGCGGATAAAGTCCAAAAAGTCGGGCAAAACTTCTGCGAATTTAGGCTGGCCTGCAAGCATCTCATCGGTTATCTGATTTACCTTGCCCGCTTCGGGAGGCATGGGTTTTTCAGGGTCAATTAGAACATTGTAGCGGGCGATAACTCCGCGAATGTCGAATTTTACGCAGCCGATTTCGACAACTCTTTCTGCCTTGGCCTCCGTGCCCGTTGTTTCGGTATCGAAGGCCGTAAAAACCGCCTTATCATAGACGGCACTGATCCAATCGTAAGAGCTCATTATGTGTTTAGTACCCCGTTAAATTCTTTTTCAAATTCGGCAATCTTTTTATCCGATTGTTTTTTAGCTTCTTCAACCGATGAAACAACCTTTTCGGAATGGATTATGTATATCTTTATCTTGGGTTCGGTGCCGCTGGGCCTTATGCATATTATGGAGCCGTCTTCCAAATAATATTGAAGAACATTGCTTTTAGGTAAAGTAACTGTAGTTTTTTTGGAAGGTTCTAAAGGAGAATATTCCGTACTTTCCTGAATATCCCTGATGGTTTTTACCTTCACGCCGGCAATTTCGCTTAAATTTCTTTTCCGCACTCTTACCATCATGTCCTGCATAATCTTTAAGCCTTCTGCTCCCGGGTATACCATGTTGATGGTCTTTTCTCCGTAAAAGGCAAATTTAGAAAAGATTTCGTTTAGCCTGTCTAAGAGGCTCTTTCCCTTGCTCCTCCAATAGAGGGTCATCTCGGCACAAATTGCAGAAGAGGCAATACCGTCCTTATCTCTTACCTCGGTTCCGAAGTTGTAGCCGAAGCTTTCTTCATAACCGTAAAGATAGGAGTGGGAGCCCGTGCTTACCATCCTTTCGGCAACGCCGCATATCCACTTAAAGCCGGTAAGACATTCTTCGCTTTGCACATTGTAAGAGGCCGCAATCAAATCGCTTAAGGGGGAGGTTACTATCGAGCGTACTATTGCGGCATTTTGAGGCAGTTTATTTTGTTCTTTTAATGTAAGACAGATATAATCCGCAAAGAGGGCTCCCATCTGGTTGCCGCTTATAAGCTGCATTTCGCCTGCATCGTTTTTTACTGCACAGGCAAAGCGGTCGGCATCTGGATCGGTGGCCATCAAAATATCGGCTCCTTCCTTTATAGCCAAATCCATGGCCATCTTTAAGGCTTTCGGGTCTTCGGGATTGGGATAGCTTACCGTCGGGAAATTTCCGTCAGGTTCACGCTGTTCGGGAACGCTTATAACATTAAAGCCCATTTCTCCCAGAACCTTTTCTACATGCATAGCTCCCGTTCCGTGAAGGGGAGTGTAAACTATCTTTACCTTGGAAGCCATATTTTTAATAATTTCTTGACGGCTGATTTTCTTTTTAAGCATAGCCCAGTATTTTTCATCGATTTCTTTATCGATTATTACGAGCTTTCCGTTTTTAAGAGCTTCTTCTTCGCTCATCATTTTGATTGAAGAAACTTCTCCTACCTTTTTGATGATGCCCGAATCATGGGGCGGGGTAATCTGGGCTCCGTCCGACCAGTAGGCCTTGTAGCCGTTGTATTCCGGAGGGTTGTGCGAGGCTGTTACTACAATTCCCGTATCGCAGCCGAGTTCCCTTATGGCATAAGAAAGTTCCGGCGTAGGCCTGAGGCTCGAAAAAAGGTAACAGCGGATATTGTTTGCCGCAAAAATCAGAGCAGCCGTTTTTGCAAAAACATCCGAAAAGCGTCTTGAGTCGTAGGCAATTACGGCACTTAAAGAACCGGCCTTAGCCTTGTCAGGCTTTGCTTCAATCAGATAATCCGCAAGTCCTTGGGTTGCATTTTTTATTACTAAAGGATTCATGCGGTTTGTGCCGCCTCCTATGATTCCCCTTAAACCTGCCGTTCCGAATTCCAAATCCCTATAAAAGCGGTCATATAATTCTTTTTCATCGTTTTTTTCGATTAAAGCCTTAACCTCTTCTGAGAATTTTACTTCCTTTTCTTCGGAAACATATTTTTTTGCTCTATTTAATATTTCATTTTTATCCATAAAAAGTCCTCCGTTTATAACTTTATAATTATATCACAGTTCAGAGGTTTCCTGCAAGGGTGCGAAAAGTATTGAAAGTATTGATTGATTCTCTTACAAAATTGCTGAAAGTGTGGTATAATACAACCAGTGAGGAAATAGCTATGAGTACGGCAAACAGAAAATATAAAGACTCGGTATTTGTCGACCGTCAACGACTGTACATCCGTGTACAGTCGTTGACTTCGAGTTTTGAGCAAAGCTCAAAACATCGCATTTGCGTGGAACCACCGCCATCCGTGGCGGTTATATAGTATGAGTACTTTTGCAAATAGGCGGAGCAGATGCAAGGAGTTAGGCAAAAAAGTACCGCAGGCGTATCGGGTATACGTCGAGGACACTTTTTTGCCGTGCGACGCAGCAGATGCCCGTATATTTGCAAAAGAGAATTTTTTGTCGCTTTACAATGCATTACACGGTACACACCTTCCGCTTTCGTCTCCTGTAGAAAATATACGGCTCGATAATGTCATGTATATGAACATAATCAATGATGTTTCCTGTCTTGTAGATGGTAAAATTATCATTCTTGCAGAACACCAATCCACCATAAACGAAAATATGCCTCTACGATTTTTAGAATACATAGCAAGGCTCTATGAAAAGCTGCAAGCTCCGACTGACAGATATTTAAGAAAACTGTCAAAAATACCTACACCTGAGTTTTATGTTTTCTATAACGGTAAGGAAGACTATCCTGAAAATACAACATTAAAGCTGTCCGATGCGTTCATCACAAAACCGGAACAAGTGCCGCTGGAACTTACGGTACAAGTTTTAAACATAAATACTGGTAAGGCAAATAAAATCCTAACAGTGTGCAAACCGCTTGAAGAATACAGCCTCTTTGTAGAAGAGGTAAGAAATCAAACACAACTTGACTCTGAAAACGGTTTTACAAATGCCATAAAAATATGTATAGAAAAAGGAATTTTAAAAGAATACTTACAGAGAAAATCACGGGAGGTAATAAATATGTTAGTAGCCGAATACGATTATGATACGGATATTGCAGTACAAAGAGAAGAAAGTCTAAAAATTGGCATACAGCAAGGAATACAACAAGGTTTTTCCGATGGGGTGTACAAAACTAAACTTGAAACAGCAAGGAATTTATTCCGTTTAGGATTGTCAATTGAGAATATAGCAGAAGCTACAGGCCTTACCAAAGAGGAAATCGAAAGCATCTGATACCATCGCCATCAGCGGCATTATTGAAATGATTTTTGCAAATAGACGAGGTAAGCAATAAAACCGGCTATAAAAAATCCGGAAGATACTTTATCCACTGCCTCAAGGCTGCTGCTTCTTCGATATGGGCCAAAGAAATATTTTTGCTTGATTCGATGTCGGCGATTGTGCGGGATATTTTTAAGAGGGCGTGGCTTCCTCTTCCCGAAAGTTTTTTTGAGTCAACAATCACGGAAAAAAATCTTTCCGCCTCGCCGCTCATTTTACAAACTTCAGCCGTTTCTTGGGGTGAAAGTTTTGCGTTTTCATAAATTATGTTTTGCACTTTTTTCTCCTTATTTGTAAATTTTAATCTTTCCCATTGAATGAGCCTTGCGTTTTTAATTTTTTCTCTCATCGTTTGGGTAGAATATTTTGCCTCCGCCAAAATATTTTCAGGTTTGGGCGGCATTACCGGAACCCTTATATCGATTCTGTCCAAGAGGGGGGCTGTAAGTTTTTTCCAATATTTTTCGATTTCATAGGGGAGGCAGGTGCAGACCTTTCCGGGGCTCCCGAAGTTGCCGCAGGGGCATGGGTTAATTGCAAGAAGGAGCTGAAAGCGGGCAGGGAAGGTGCTGCTTCTTCCGGCACGGCTCAAGGTTACGCTTCCCGTTTCTAAGGGGGCACGGAGGCTTTGCAAAACGCTTGCCTTAAATTGAGCGGCTTCATCTAAAAAAAGAACGCCCCCGTGAGCGAGGGAAACTTCGCCCGGCATACATTTTCCGGCTCCTCCTATGATGCCTTCCATACTTGCATTTTGAGAAGGCATCCTAAAGGGCGGCCTTTTTAAAAGACGGGGGTTCGGTGCCGATTGGGGCAAGAGACCGGCGATGCTGTAAATGCGGGTTGTTTCCATTGCTGTTTTTTCGTCCATGTCGGGGAGGAGGAGGGGAAAGCGGCTTAAAGAAAGGGTCTTTCCGCAGCCGGGAGGTCCGTAGGCTATGAGGTTATGCCCTCCTGCCGCCGCTATTTCTAATGCCCGTATCAGGCCGTCCTGTCCGCGGATATCCTCAAAGCCTTTTACCAAGCCGAACTCGCTTTTTGAGTCTTTTTGAAAATCGAAATCTTCCGGTTCTTCCATATCGCTCCATACAAAAAGAGGTACGGCTCCCTTATAGGGGAAGCTTTCTTTTTTTAACCCCTGAGGCTTTGTATTGAATTTCCCGTTTTCTATTTGGTAGAAAAATTCCAGAGCTTCGATTAAATCGGACACTCCGAATACATTGATGCCGTCTTCGATGAGGGCTTCGGCCTCGTTTTCTTTTGGAACTATAAAGTATTTGATGCCTTGAGAACGGGCTGCCGAGATAGCTCCTATGAGACCGCGCACAGGCCTTACCCTGCCTGAAAGCTCAAGCTCGCCCATTATCATCACGGATTCTTTCTCCCTGTCTTCATCTTGGGGAATTATAGTTTGAGCTTTTGCTTTAACCTCTGCCGAATTTTTTTCTGCCTCTTTTGCAGTTAGGACGGCGATGGCAATAGGAAGATCGAAACCGCTTCCTTCTTTTTTTTGATCGGCAGGGCTTAAATTTATCAGTATCCTGCTTACGGGAAATTCAAGTCCCGAATTCCTGATAGCAGCCCTCATTCTATCCCTTGCTTCCTTTACCGCAGAACCGGGTAGCCCCACTATGTCGATAACCGGCAAGCCTCGCCTTAAATCTGCCTCGACCTTAATCAATTCTCCTTCATACCCGAATGACGAAAAACTTAAAATTTCCATTATATACTCCTGTCTTCAATAATAATTTTTTTTACCATCTAAAAATTTGCGATGTTTGCCCTTGGGCAAACTCGAAGATAAACATGTAGGCTTGTATTTCAAGCCGAAATGTTTATCATGCCTCTCTACTATTATTTTATGAAAAAAATGATTTATGTAGTAAAATTTTGGGAGAAAAATATTTTCTCCCTAATTTTCTTGGCTTGAAAATAGATTTTTTTTGATTATAATTAAAGAAGCATAGGGTGTATGTATTTTTGGAGGTATTTATGCCGGATTTTTACGCACATTATATACATGGACAAAGGGTTTTTGCTCTATTGCCTTCTGAAATTGCCGCCGGAATTTCAAATAAAAATTTATATAATCTAGGCTTACAGGGGCCTGATTTTTTGTATTTTCATAAACCTTTTAAAAAGGATAATAATCCTGTTTTGCAGCTTGCAACGGATATTCATAATACAAATTGTACCGATGTTTTTAATGTCGTATTAAATAAAATTAGAATAGAGCCTAATACGGATGAATTTTCTTACATGATGGGCTTTATAGGACACTTCGGTTTGGACAGCTCTTGCCATCCTTATGTAAATGCTATGGTCAAGGAAATGAAAAGAGACCATGCCGAGATCGAAATGGAATTTGAAAAATTTTTATTAAAGCAGGACGGGCTCCATCCTCTTAGGTACAAGGCTTATAATTATATCGATATAAATGAAAAAGAAGCTGAAGCCGTTGCCAATATCTACAGATGTCTTCTCCCTTCTATAACAAAAGAAGATATTTTGTGTTCTTTTCGTAGTTTTAAAATGGGGAAAAAATTTTTCTATGCGCCTACAAGATTATCTCAAACTTTAAAACTTTCTTTAATTAAAATCTTAGGTCTTTATGATTTTTTGCAGGGACACATCATTAGGACTTCCGATCATCCTAAGAGCAAAATAACAAACGAAAACCTTTTTTCTCTTTATAATACTTCCGTGGAAATAACGGCTGAGCTTATGGATAACTTTTATAAGAATCTTACGGAAAATAAACCGCCCTTAGACAGGTTCGGCTATAATTTTGCATAAAGATCTTATCAGCAATTAAAGATGCAGGTATGCTTTTATTTATTTTTTATCATTTGCTCTTTTTTATATATAGCTTCTTGGGCATATTTAATCGAAGGAATTGATTCTGCCAGTTTTGAATAGAGATAAGAAGCTTGCTCCGTATTACCGTTATTTAAAAGGCAATCTGCAAGATTCATAAAAGCTCTCCAAAAGTTTTGTTTTTCGGCCCACAATATAACTTCTTGTTTTCTATTAAGTCTATGGAGCAGGTCGGAAAGGTTGGTGTATTCATAAGTGTAATTGTCTTTTGAGATAAGGTCATCAAGGTTCGTTATAGTTATTATAGAAGCTAAAACAGCGGTTGCAAGAGCTCTTCTGTTTTTGCCCGCTTCCATATATATATCCGTTAAATCCATGTAGGCTTTTAAGGCTATCGGATTACGGTTTCGGTACAGCAAAAAGAATTTTTCGGTTGTTTTTTCCGAGCTTATTGTTTTAATCATAGCTTGAAGAGCCTCACTTTCCAAATTTGTAGTTCCGTATATGGGGTCTTCGGTTAAAACAAGCAAGAGGTATTTTTCCTGTTCATCGTATTTGCGCAAAAGTTTTGATGTGTCGGCAAGTGCGTAAATTATATTGAACCTTTCATCCGGTATTTCCAAGAAATTGTGGAAATTCCATGCTTCCTTATAATAGTGCATGGCTTGCTCATAATCTCCTTCTGCAAAATAAATTCGGCCTGTCAAATAATCCGTTTCAGGGAAGGCCTTGCGTTTTTCGAGCCATGACATTAATTTTGAAATAGACTTATCAAAAAATACGGGCGGATGAGTTAAAAAGATTTCATCTAAAATTTTACAGGCATCGTGGTCTTCTCTTTTATTTAAAATTGCATAGACATCCGAAATATTGTCTCCCTCTAGTTTTACCCTTTTCGGTTTTAGGGCATTGAACATATAAGAATATTTTGCTTCCATTTGTTCTTTATGAATATCCCGTGCCTTATTTGTTAAGTGGAGGGCCAGGCCGAACTCTCCTTTTTCCATTTGAATTTTTGCTTGTTCTAAAAGATGCCAAGGCCTTTCTTTTTCATCAATAGTTTCCAAACAAAAAAGGTTTGAGTAAAAATAAAAAATAGATAGTACGATAAAAATAATTTTTAATTGTTTTTTCATAGACTTTGAAGCTCCTCTATAAAGGCTTTATCTACTGCCTCAATTTTTTCTTCTTCGGTTAATTTTTTTAAATCCAAGCGTTTGGTAATTGCTCCGTGTTTAAATATTATAACGGAGTCTTCTGCTCCGGTAATTCCAATGTCTGCATGCTTGCCTTCTCCGGGGCCGTTGACTACGCAGCCCATAACGGCAATGCTTATGTCCTTCTTTTCGGATAAGAGTTTTGTCTGCCATCGTTTTACAAAGGCTTGAACATCAAAGCCCTTTCTTCCGCATCGCGGGCAGGATATGAGCCTTATACCGCCTTGCCTTTTACCGCATTCGGTTAATATTTCTCTTCCGGCTATAACTTCATTTTCGCAAGAATCGGAGAGGCTTACTCTTATGGTGCTTCCTATGTTTTGTTCCAAAAGCCTGTAAAAGGCTATTGTGCTTTTTACAATACCTTGAATAAGGGGGCCTGCTTCAGTAACTCCTAAATGAAGGGGATTGTCGAATTTTTTAGCAAAGATTTCGTTTGCCATAACCGTTTCCCGTACATTGGAAGCCTTCATAGAAACTACGGCATCTTTAAAATCGGCTTTTTCGAAAATCTCCAGTTCTCTTGCCGCAGCCTCGGTTAAGGCATCAGCTCTCAAAAGGGAAATCTCATCATCTAAAGCCTTTTTGGCGCTGCTTAAGTTTCTTTTTGCATTTGCCTCTTCTATTTTCTTTTTTAGATCGGAAGGCAGAGAGCCCGAATTGACCCCTATTCGGATAGCAGTTCCCGTATCCTTTGCCTTGCGTATAACTTCTTCCGTTTTTTCTTTTGAACCGATATTTCCGGGGTTTATGCGTATTTTTGCCGTGTCCCCGTCCATGCACCGTAAGGCCAGTTTATAGTCGAAATGGATATCGGCCACGAGGGGCATCTCCGTTAATCTGGTGAGCTTGACAAATTGCTCCGCAGAATCCATGTCGGGAACTGCAAACCTCACGATTTCGCAGCCCAATTGTTCCAATTCATTTAGGCTTTTTACAATAGAAAGGAGATCAGCCCCCAATAGGCTTTCTTTCCACATAGTTTGAAGCAAAATCGCTGAAGTGCCTCCGAGAGTAAGTTTTTTAACCTGTCCTTTGCCGCCTATCTGAATTGTCCGCGGTAGTTTTATCGAGTTCATATCAGTTCATTATCGGCATAAATTATTCAAAATACAAGTTTTATTATAGGGAACTTCTAAAAACTTCAGTTTTTAGAGGTTTACCCTTCACTCTAATATTGTTACAGCCTTTTGGGTTTGATTGTCGGCTTTTTCCAGTTTGCCGATTATCCATGATTCTTCTCCGACAAGTTCACGATATTTTTCGGCCATGTCGGGGGAAACAACGGCTATCATTCCGATACCCATATTGAAGACCCTGTACATTTCGTCCCCGCTTGCACCGGTCAATTTTTGGATCAGGGGGTAAAGAGGCGGTACGGGCCACGAGCCTTTTTTTACCTTGATGACGAGGCCGGCAGGAATAACGCGCGGAATGTTTTCGATAAAACCGCCGCCTGTGATGTGGGCTAGGGCTTTTACGATTTCGGGATGCTCCTGTAAGATTGGATAGATTGCATTAAGATAGGAGCGGTGCGGTTTTAATAGAACCTCATGTAATGGTGCTTTTAATTCGGGGTAGACGGTATTAAGGTCTACGCCTTTAAAGGCTGTTCTAATCAATGAGTACCCGTTTGTATGGGGACTGTCAGAGGCAAGGCCTATCAGGATGTCTCCCTCTTTTATGTTTTTTTTGGGAAGAATCTTTTCTTCATCGACGGCCCCGACAATGGTTCCGGCTATGTCGAATTCTCCTTCCATATAAACGCCCGGCATTTCCGCCGTTTCGCCTCCGATGAGGGCACAGCCCGATTCTTTACAAGCCTTTGCCATGCCTCCTACTATGTCGGCAATCATTTGCGGATCCAACTTTGAGCTTGCAACATAGTCCAAAAAGAAAAGGGGCTTGGCTCCTTGAACGAGGATGTCGTCAATGCAGTGGTTTACTATGTCTTGGCCTATTGTTGTGTATATACCGGCTTCGGCCGCTATTTTTACCTTTGTTCCGACCCCGTCCGTAGAACCTACAAGGACCGGCTTTTTCATTTTAAAAAGCTCTTCGGTGCCGAAAAGACCTCCGAAGGTGCCTACATCCGAAAGAACGGATTTATTAAAGGTTGATTTAACCGCTGCACTCATTAAGCGAACGGCCTCATTTCCTGCATCAATGTTCACGCCTGATGCGCTGTATACCGAACTTTTATCTTTTGATAGTTCTTCGCTCTTGCCCTTTGGCTGCTCTTGGTTTTAATTTTTCATTTCGTTCATTTTATTTCTTCCTTTTTATTTTATATTTAAATAAATATTTATTTAAGTTTGTTTAGATGTTCCAGTCCGCGTTTTGCAATGTCCTTTCTGTACTGCACTCCGGGAAAATGTATGGTTTTTATTTTTGCATAGATATTATCCATAGCTTTTTGTAAGCTCTTATCGTTTGAGCTTATACAAAGAACTCTTCCGCCCGATGCGAATATTTTGGAGTCTTTAAGGGATGTGCCTGCATGTATTACGCTAACCTCAGGGGAACCTTCCAATTCCGAAGCGGACAATTCTACCGGTTTTGATGAAGAAAGAGGATAGCCTTCACTTGCAAGCACTACGGTTGCCGCATAGCCTTTCTTCCATTTAGGCATAGCTTTGTCGAGGCTTCCTTCTGCGCAAGAGCTCATGGTTAGAGCTAAGTCCCCATCAAAAAGCTGCATTAAGACTTGGGTTTCGGGATCTCCGAATCGGCAGTTATATTCAAGCACCTTGGGTGTAAAGCCTTTGCCGTCCTTTGTGAGCATGAGGCCTGCATAGAGAACCCCGATGTAGGGAGTGCCTCTTTTTTTCATTTCTTTTACAATTGGAAGAATCGTAAGAGCCGCATATTTTTCGGCTTCTTCGTATGAGCAAATCGGCGTAGGGGCATAGGCTCCCATGCCGCCGGTGTTGGGTCCTTCATCATTGTCTTTAAGCCTCTTGTGATCTTGCGAGGGCGGCATTACGGCTATTTTTTCTCCGTCCGAAAAGGCAAGGATTGAAACCTCTTCTCCTTCAAGGCGTTCTTCTATGACTACCTTGTCGCCTGAGGCTCCGAATTGTTTTTCGATCATTATATTTTTAAGTTCGGCTATGCCTTCCTCTTTTGAGTCGGGCAGGATAACTCCTTTTCCCGCTGCAAGGCCGTCAGCCTTTATTACAAAGGGGTAATCAAAGCCTTCAATATATTCTTTTGCTTTTTGAAAATCGGTAAAAGAAGAATATCTTGCCGTGGGAATGGAAAGAAGGCTCATCGTCTCTTTGGAAAAATCTTTGGAGGCTTCCAATCGGGCACAAGCCTTTGACGGCCCGAAAAATGCTATTTTTTTGTTTTGAACTTTTGCTTTTTCTTTAATCAGGTCTTCGAGGCCTAAACACAGAGGAATTTCGGGGCCTGCAATTACAAGGTCTATTGAGGTAGAAAGAGCAAAATCGGCAAGTTCTTCGATATTGTCGGCCTTTATGGGAATGTTTTCACCCAAAAGGGCCGTGCCTCCGTTTCCGGGTGCTATAAAAAGTTTACCGAGAGAAGGTGATTCTTTTAGCTTTAAAGCTATTGCATGTTCCCTTCCGCCTGATCCGACAAGCAGTATATTCATCTTTTCCTCCAAAATAAGGTGCTGATGTTTTGAGTGTTAAGTATATCAAAATAAGGGTGGAGGGGCAAGGGGAGGGCGGCTTATAACTTTTTATATTTTCCTCTTTCTAAAAATTTTACAAAACCCTTGTCTCTTAAATATTGGAGTTGTTGTCTTATCTTGTCTTTGATAAAATTATTTTCAGGATGTTTTAATTTTAACTCATTTTCAAAGGCGTATATTTGGTTTAAAGAAAATTCTTCTGTGTTTATTTTTTCTATACAAGCTATTATATCAAGCAGCCAGCCTCGAGATTCAATATTTGTTTTTTTTAGGGATTTTATTTTTGCATATTTGTTTATTATTTCTTTCGAGTCTGTTTCGATTTGATCTTTTATTATAAATATTTTTCCTGCATCGGGAATTTTCGAAATATCTATATTGCATCCTATCCATCCGGCTCGTCTTGCTGTATTTGATAGAGGCTTTCTTTTTAAAATAATAGATGGAGTAAAAAAATGATTTGGTATCAAAATAAAATTTGATACCTCGTAGTCCTTATAAGTCAGAAAAAGAAAGTTCGGATTTCTATAAGATGTAATTCTTTCAATCATTGTTTTATAGGCTCCGTCCGTGATGATATTCGGTAATTTTCCGGAAATGCTTTCTTTACTTTTTAACTCAAAATCCGATTTACAGTTTTTACAGAAGAAATCTCCTGCCGGATAGTTATTTGGATATGCCTCGATTTTAAGTTTACCGCAAATCGGGCAACTAAAATTTCTTAGTACCCAATCCTCTGTTAGCACCCTTACCATCTGAGATTTACTGTGGTATTTTTTAATTAAAGAAATATCAAATCGGTATATCATAATTATCCCAAATAATTTTCTACCAATCAACTAATCTTAAATTTAATCCTTATCAAAAATATCCTTTACGGTTTCTTTTTCTGTCTTTGCTTTTGCTTCTTTGTAGTCGCCGCTTTTAATAATAAATAAAATAGCACCTAAGTCAAAACCTATGTCGCAAAGGAAAAAGGGTTTATTGTCGGTGTATCTGAATCCTGTCCTTGCACTTAAAAGCTTTGATTTTAAAGGATATTTTCTTCCGGCAAAGGGATATATTTCTTTTGTGATTGCAAACTCCAAGCCTGCATTTATTTGAAACCTTGAGATTATGACAGGATCGACAGCATGAATATTCGTAAAAAGATTTAGTTCAAAGGTGTCGGATATAAAATTTAAGGTATTAAAGCTTAATTCTGCATTTATAAAAGACATAATAAAAAGTCCATGTTTAAAAAACGCCGATCTTTGGTCGGCAGCACCGTTGATGGTTTCTATTTCTTTATTGCCGCCTTTTATATTCATATAAAAAGGACTTAAAGATAAATTAAACCCCGAATCCAAGTCTTTAAAATAAAACTTAAAAGCAGAAATATTTATGTCCCATGCGGCCTTAGGTTTTTGTGCTTGGAAGATACCTCCAAGTTTTACATCTCCCAAGGACCAATAAGAATTAAGGTCAAATCCGTAAGCGGAGAGGGCTAGGCTTAAAAATAAAACAAAGCTTATTTTTTTTATATAATTTTTAAATAGAATCATTTTTCTTCCTTAAGACTAAATTATTTTAGATTGAAAAAAGTTAGTGCTAAACACAAGAAATAGTTAATAATATAAAGACAATACTCTAAAAACTGCAAGATGTCAAGACTGCTATAAAAATGTCGAAGTATAAGGTAGAAATATTAAAAATACCATGTTATACTCTTGACTTATACCTGTTAATCAGGTATAAAAAATTGTAGATTATCATTGATGGAGGTTGTTATGTCAAAGTTAATTCCTACACCTACAATAGGCGAAATTTTAAACGAAGAATTTTTAAAACCGCTCGATATAAGTGCTTATAGGCTTGCTAAGGATATAGCTGTTCCTGTATCACGTATTCAAGATATTTTAAAAAATAAACGAAAAATTACTGCCGACACCTCTTTACGGTTTGCAAAGTACTTTAATGTTTCAGATGATTTTTTTATTAACATACAAACGGAAATAGATATAAGGAATGAAAAGATTAAGCTGGAACAAACAATAAAAAATATTAAGCCTATCCCTATATTTGTCAATTAAAAAGGTTTATAGAGCTGCAATGAATGGGAAATGTCGTAGATAAATCCGTTGCTTTGACAATACGCCTTTATGTCTTTTTCAATTTTTTTACTTGGGCCGTATTCCAGTAAATAGACGGTAAATCCATAGGTTTTACATTGATCCAAATAGGCAAAAAAATACTCTCTGTCTTCTATAGGTTTTACTCCAAATGTGTTATCCTTAAAATTTATTTCGGTAAATACGCTTTCCTGATTGATTCCGTTTACGATTCCTTTAAGAGCATTTTGCTTTATTGCTTGACTTATAAAAGTATCTCCGCCGTTTATTATAATAGGTTTATTTTCTTTATGTATTTCATATAAAAGAGTCATAAGTCCCCGATATATTTCGGGTGTTTGATAATGATAATAAACATCGGCATTATCAAGAAAAAAACCGTCTATACCTTTTTGAGATAATAGCCGTGCTTTGTCCTTTATTCTTTTTTGCCATCTTTTGTCCGCAACATTTATCCATTTTTCTTCATCCCAATTTTCATAGTCGCTTAAAGCTATATATTTAAATGCTTCATAATCATCGCGGAATGTTTCGATAGAGCCGATGTTTAAATAAGAAAATATATTAACATTTCCGTTTTTGTGAAGCTGTGCTATATCTTCTTTAGAAAAAAATTCAGCATCAATTACCAGTGTTTTTATTCCTTTAAGATTTACCGCTTTGTCGGGGGCCATACCTATCAATACTTTGTACTCTTTGTTGTTTTCTGCCGCCATGCCTTTTATTACAATAATCGTAAAAAAAATCAAAACCATGTAAAGATATTTTATGTTTTTCATAAACTGCTTTTTATCAAAATGAGAATATGGGATTATATCTCTTATTTATTTGCTGTGTATACTACGGCATAATCTTCTGCACGGCTTTCCGTAAAGGTATAATCCGAATAGGCTGAAACGGATTTGAATCCTGCCTGCTTAAATAAGGCTAAAAGCATTTGCTTCTTCAGAGGATGTAATACCGTAAAATCCGAACCGACGGTACTGCGCTGCTTATCGGTAAATTCTATAGTAAACCTGATATCCCCATCAGGTAAAAAATCATAGTGCCTCTTAAAAATAAAATCTTTCGTTTCTTTATCTTTAAAGTCCATTTTTTTCTCGGCAAGGATGCGGTCATAATTGAGAACTTCAACAATAAAGATGCCGTGTTCCTCTAATGACCGATACACGGAACTAAAAAAACGGCGGAGAATATCTTCATCACGCAAATGCGGAAGCGTATTACCGAAACACAACACACCCTTAAATTTACTGAACTGCATAATATCGGCGATATCTGCATGATAGAACATAAGCTCACCTGTTTTGCGGATACACGAAGCTTTCTTTTCTGCAATTCCAATCATCTTTGCATTTAAGTCGAGTCCGCATATATTATATCCCTTTTGATATAAACCCATTGCAAGTTCACCGGTTGCACAGCCTGCATCGCACAATCTGCCCGGCAACGGACAAAGGTGTTGTATAAATTCAAGTTTTTCCGTTTCAAGCGGAAAAAGTTCGCTGTAATGTTCTGCAATTAAATCGTATACATTCATAGTTTTTCCTTATAAAGTAATCAGCATTGGTAATAGTTTTTTTGTAAAATATCTAGGCTTTAGTATATGGTTAAGTGCTATGGTTATCAAGGGGTAAAAATTTTTCCTATTGACAAAGTTTTTTCTTTAAATATACTGGTAACATAGTTATCAAGGCAGAAAATATGAATACCGGAACTTACGCACAAACACACGAAATGATTCTCAAAAATGGTAAAGAACTTTTTTTGAAAGAAGGCTTTGAAAGAGCCAATTTGCGGGAAATATGCAGGCTTTCAGGTGTTACTACAGGCGGATTTTACCGGCATTTTAAGGATAAGACCGACCTTTTTTCCGCGTTGGTGGAACCTGCAATTCAGGGATTGCAAGCACAGTATTCCGCCTCCGAAAAACTGTGCTTCAGCGTGCTTGAAGAAGGCGGCATAGATGAAATATGGAAAGTATCGGCTGAAGCACTTGAAGATTTTGTTTCTTATATTTTTGATAATCTTGAATCATTTAAGCTGATTCTCTGCTGTGCCTCAGGTACAAAATATGCCGAATTTACCGATTGGATGGTGGAGCGGGAAATGAAAGATATGTATAAAACCTACGAACTGCTTGAAAAAAAAAGCATTATCGTCCGACGCCTTCCGCCGAAAGAACTGCACATGCTGACCCATGCTTATTTTTCCTGCATTTTTGAAACCGTACTGCATAATTTCAAAAAAAAAGACGCTTTGAACTCAATGAAAACCCTTGCCGATTTTTTTTCTGCCGGCTGGAGGAAGGTTTTCGTATTGGGAGATGGGGAGAAATAGGGTTAGAAAGATTATTTATCATTATAATGATTTTTACACTGAATAATTTTTATTATTTCATCTTCAATTTTATAAACAAGACGATGCTTTTCATCTATTGCTCGCGACCAATAACCGCTCAGATTTCCTTTTAAGGGTTCAGGGTGACCAATTCCATCGTTGCCGTTTCGTTCAATATCTGAAAACAATTGATTTATTTTTTTGAGAATCTTTTTATCATGGATTACCCAATAAGTGTAATCTTCCCACGCATCATCGGAAAAATCTTTATGCAATGTTATACCTCAACAAGTTCACGAATTGAATGTTGCCCGGTTTCCATTTGAGTTTTAGAATGTTCCAAAGCTTTTATATTTTTTTCCGAATAAAAAGAATTATCTTGAACAATTTCAAATGGAATTTTACGCTGTATTAAAGTTTGTTTTAAAAATATACGTATCGCAGTTGTCGTATCCATTCCTATTGATTCAAAAAAAGCATCTGCATCCTGTTTTAGAGTTTTATCTACACGTGTCTGTAAAACTGCTGTTTTCATATTTACCTCTTATTATTAATATACTACAAAAGCAATAAAAAAGCAATACTTTTGCATAAATACTCTTTATCCCCTTGACTTTTTTCATATTTTAGATAACAATGTTAGCATATAGTGTTATCAATTCTTAATTAAGAATTATGAATTACAAATTAATTTTTAGGAGAATTACAATGAACCAAGATATGAAAACACAGTTATTGACAAAAAGTCCGAGGGAGCTGCTTTTTAAGCTGGCAATTCCCGGGATAATCGGAATGGTCGTTATCGGGCTGTATCCGTTTATGGACGGGGTGTTTGCAGGAAGAATTATCGGCGATTATGCAATGTCCGCAATCAGTATTTCTATGTCGCTGACGCTGATAAACGGAGCAGTGTCGGCCTTACTCGGTGTCGGAAGCGCTTCAATTCTGTCGCGGGCAATCGGCAAGGGTGATACGGAAACGGTAGATAAAATCTTCGGCAATGTTTGTTATTGGGTGCTGCTTTTCTCGCTAGTGATTACGGCAGCAGGTGTGCTTTCAGCTCCGTACTTTTTGGAAATGGTGGGAGCAAAAGGAGCGATTAAAGATTTAGGCGTGCGGTATTTGCGGATTGTATTTTTAGGTTCGGTGTTTGTAAACTTTGCTCAAGCCGGAAACATGACCATGCGAGGCGAGGGTGCTCTGAAACAATCCATGTTCATTATGGGAGCGGGGGCATTGCTCAATATCGTGCTGGATCCGGTTTTTATGCTCTTGATGGGAGAGTACGCAATTGAGGGAGCGGCGATTGCTACGGTGCTATCGCAAATGGTGCAGGCGGTTTTAACTCTGCGGTATTTTGCGAAAAAAAGTCCCTTTGTCAAAATACATAAAATTAAAAAGTATAAAGAAATTTACCGTGAAATGTTCGGCATCGGAAGCTCTGCTATGCTTATGCAGCTTTTGTTTGCAGTGCAGCAAACGGTTTTGTTCAAACAGGCGTTTACCTTCGGCGGCGATAACTGGGGGATTTTAATGTCCGCTACAATGCGGCTATACATGTTTTCGTTTATTCCGCTCTGGGGTATGAGTCAGGGCTTACAGCCGGTTATCGGTGCAAACTACGGAGCCAAGCAATACGGAAGAGTGCGGGAAACGATGAAGCTTTTTATGTACGGCGCAACGCTTCTTGCGGCTCTCTCGTGGGTTCCGGCAATGCTTTTTTCCGAAAGCCTTTTGTCAATCTTCAATGTACGCCCGGAAATAATTGCAGCAGGTCTTATCAATTTCAAACTGTTTTATTCTACATTTATTTTATACGGAATTATGATTATGACGCTTACCTTTTTCCAATCTATCGGAGACGCTAAAAAATCCGGAGCGATTGTCCTTTTGCGTCAGCTCATCCTCTTTGTTCCTGCCATGCTGATTTTGCCTCATCTGTTCGGAAGCCTCGCCGTATGGTGGGCGGAACCTGCCGTTGATTTTACAATGATACTTATCAGCTTTATCATGCAGCAGAGAGTGTTGAGGAGGTTGTGATTGGAAATTGGTAATAGGGGAATGTTTAATGAAGAATTTGGGTGGTCTCCGGTTCCGATCTTTTTCCACTTATCGTTAAAAAAAAGTCATTACAATAAGAGATTGCCTAGTTGGAAAAAAGTTAGTAAATGGGTATAATGTAATTCATAATGATAAACCAAAATAAAATGTATCGAAATATACAATACAAATTGTTATTATTTCATAATATGTAAACATAGAACATTAAGGAGGAGCATTAATGATTGCTTCATTTTATTATGATAGAGTCAGCCGAGTTGAAAAAGAAATTGCTGATTTACAAAAAAAGATTGCAGATGAAACAAAAAAAGAGCTAGATAAAAATAAAAATATATCAAATATTGAAAGATCAATAACTAAAAGTTCATCATTATCGACAATACAAAGTAAGCGACGACAAATACAAAATTATCAACATGATATATTAAACATAAAGTCAAAAATTGCCGATTTTCAAAAAAAAATTGCAGATAAGACAATTGAATTGAGAAAACGAAAATAAGAAGTACAAAAAGCTGAAGAGGCGGATATAAAGAAAAATCAAAGGGAGCAACTTGTATTTCAACAAAAATTAGAAAAAGACATTAAAGCTCAAAAAGATAAATTAGATATATTAATTAGTCAGAATTATTCTAATATGGATAAGCCGATCTTGCCTTCTTATGCTGAATCTAAAGAATATGACTTTTTTATATCACATGCCTCTGAAGATAAAGATGGCATTGTTAGAGAACTGGCACTCGCTTTACAGAGTGAAGGGCTAAAAGTCTGGTACGATGAATTTATATTAAAAATTGGTGATAGTCTAAGAAAAAGTATTGATAAAGGGCTCATAAATTCTCTGTATGGGATTGTAATAATTTCTCCTAATTTTATTAAGAAAAATTGGACTGAATATGAATTAAATGGAATGATAACAAAAGAAATGAATGGGCATAAAGTTATATTACCTATCTGGCACAAAGTAACAAAAAATGAAGTTATCAATTATAGTCCAGCACTAGCAGATAAACTTGCTCTAAATACATCAATCCATACTGTTGAAGAAATTGTTACATCTTTAAAAGACTTACTTAATGATACGGTAAAATATACATAGAGAGTTTATAGTATATAATAAGAAGTTCTCTCATACCCACAACCAACCTCACTCGTTTTAAAAAATATCTAGAATCCCTTATTGACAAAAAACTAAAAACCCTTATAATATAACTAAGCTATATTTGACAGGTGCTTTTAATGGGAAACGGAGATTTTGACCTTACGCATAAGAAAATTCTGGAATGCGGGAAAAAGATTTTCAAAGAGAAGGGCTTTGAAAAAGCCAATCTGCGGGAAATCTGTGCGCAGGCGGGTGTTACGACCGGAGCCTTTTACGGTCATTTTAAAGACAAAGAAGCTCTTTTTTCCGAATTGGTGCGGCCGGTTATTACCGATATAGAGTACCATTATAGCTTGCTCAAACAACAAAGTTTTACAATGTATAAAAAAGAAACGGCTATCACAAAACAAACAATCGAAGCAATCCTCGATTTAAAACTAAAGGGAGCCGTCGATATGGTGTCCTATTTTTTTGATAACAAAGATATTTTCGAGCTCTTGGCGTTTTGTTCATACGGAACAAAACATGAGCATATTTTAGATGAAATAATAGAAAAAGAAGATGAAAATCACCTGAAAATCTTGGAGATGATTCACGGGAAAAAGAAGGCTGCCCAAGTAATCACCAAAAAAGGCATTCACTTACTGAACCATGCCTACCTGTATGCACTATCGGAAGTTGCCGTTCATTGCGAAACAAAAGAAGAAGCCGAACACAATGCCTATTTAATTGCGGACTTCTTTAATGAAGGCTGGAAAAAAATGCGCACGGTTTAATTGTAATTATGAATGAGGAAAGTGAATCTATTTTTTTTAAATTCAAATATAACAATGTTATAATTGAAAATATTGGAGGTTTTTTATGAAGTTAAAAGACATTGTACGGATAGCCGTGTTGACGGTTATCGGGTTTGTAATCGGAATGGCAATTTCGATGCTGACGGGAACACTGGGAGCCATAGCCTTATACGCTTCTGCAGGATTTGCCGCTTTTGCAGTCGGCCCTGTTTTTGTGATAACGGCTAAAAAAGTAAAACACCGCTGGACGGCATTTTTATTTTGGCTTATCTACGGATTGTTATATACCCTTATGGGCTATTGGATAATGATACCGATTTGTTTGGTTTCGGCAGTGCTTGCCGAGCTCATCATCGGCGATTATTCAAGCAATGTAAAAGTTTCAATCGCTTTTTCGGCTGCAATGTTTGTCGTTGCAATGCACCCGATTATATTTGTCAAAGTATTAGGTGCGGAAGGAATTACGAAGTTCGCTCCGTCTATTTCAAGTGAACAAGCTCAGTGGATGATTCGGTTTTATACGGTAAAAGCCATCGCAATAGCGGTAGCCTGCAACATCGTCTTGGAATCTTTGGCAGGCTTATTCGGTACCTATATCAACAAAAAGTTCTTTGAAAAGAGCAGTAAAAAGAGCGTATTATAATGAAGCCGGCAAGAAACACTCAAGGATGGTCAATGAATCCGATAACGCTTTTTATACTCATACTGCTCACATCATTCTTGGTGTTTCTTGTCAATCAAACCATGTATTATGTGCTGCTCGGTATGAGCTTTCTTTTTTTGTTCTTATTTTCGTACACGGAAGGCGTAAAAAGGGCCTTGGCCTACATCGGCCTATTTTTGCTGATAAAGCTCTTGGCATATATCGATTTAGGAATGACAACCGGCGCATTGATAGGATTGATTGCTTTATTTTTAAGGCTCTATCCTATCTTTAACATCGGAAAGATATTGATTTTAACCAGTCCCTTAAAAATTATGAGCGCATTGCGTGCGGTAAAAGCGCCGCAATCTCTTTCGATAGGACTGGTTACCGCCTTACGCTTTTTGGACGAAATGACGGCACGGTTAAACGAAATAAAAAACGGTATGAAGGTGCGGGGTTTGCGTTTGAGCCTGTTACATCCTATCCGTTCGTTTGAACTCTATCTTATTCCCCTTATTTATAAATGTCTTCATGTAAGTGAAACGCTGACCTCTTCGATAATCGCAAAGGGGATTGAGTACGAAGGAAAAAAGACGAGTTATAGACCGGTGCACTTCGGCTGGTATGATACGGTGGGTTTATTAGCAGCTGTTTTTTTACTATGGATATCCGTATGGGCATAGTAGAAGCAAGAATAAAAAACTTCACCTATGAAAATGATGAAAGTCCCACGCTCCATGCCATTGATTTGAGCATTGAAGAAGGCGAGCTC
Organism: Treponema denticola; assembly: GCF_024400535.1. Taxonomy (NCBI): domain Bacteria; kingdom Pseudomonadati; phylum Spirochaetota; class Spirochaetia; order Treponematales; family Treponemataceae; genus Treponema; species Treponema denticola. Next base: position 1,835,935 of record NZ_CP038800.1, on the reverse strand, counting down.
GTTGTGCTTACGGGTTTTTCCGGCTGCGGGAAGACTACCTTAACGCGGATATTAAACGGCTTAATTCCCTATCATTACGGCGGAATACTCGACGGTGAGGTGCGCATTTTAGGGAAGAACATCTTGGATTATAAAAAGGGCGAATTGGCAAAGTACATCGGCAATGTGTTTCAAAATCCGAGTGATCAGTTTTTTGCTACCATTGCAGAGGAAGAGGTTGCCTTTGCCGGAGAAAATCTCGGTATGGATTTTCAAACCCTGTGCGAAAAAACCGATGCTGCTTTTCAAACGATGCAGATAGAATCGCTTAAAGGTGCAAAACTTTCAGAGCTTTCCGGCGGGCAAAAACAAAAGGTCGCCATCGCTTCCACACTCATCTATGACACAAAGCTGCTTTTTTTCGATGAGCCTTCTTCCAATCTCGACTATGAAGGTATTGTGCAATTTCAAGCGATCATACGGGATTTAAAGGCGATGGGAAAAACGATTATCATTGCCGAGCACCGTTTATTTTTCTTAAATGAATTGTACGATAAGCTCATCTACATGAAGGACGGCACTATCGAAAAAATTTTTTTGAAGGGTGAATTGACAACAGAGGATTGCAGGCGGTACGGACTGAGGGCAATACGGTATGACAGTCTTGTCTGCGAAAACCCTTCGGTGCCGAAACAAGCGGTTACGCATATCGAGGACTTGAGCATTTCTATCGGCAGGCGGGAACTTATCAAAAATCTTTCATTTGATGTACACGCAGGAGAGATTACCGCCGTTATCGGAAAAAAACGGTATAGGAAAGACTACGCTCGGTAAGGCCTTAGGCGGGCTTTTGTCTTGCAAGGGGCAGATCGGTTACGGGAAGCGGCGGCGGCAGCGCTTAAAGACAGCGTATTACATGATGCAGGATGTTGACTATCAGATTTTTTTCGATACGGTAGAAAACGAGCTTATCCCTTCTTCAAAACGGAAGAATGAATCCTATTTGCAACAAGCGGCTGAGTACCTGCACATAATTGACCTTTGGGAAAAGAGGCTTGACCATCCGCAGGAACTTTCAGGCGGACAAAAGCAGCGGCTCGCTCTTGCAACGGCTTTTTTTTAAGCGGCAGGCGTATCATCATCTTAGATGAACCGACCAGCGGTCTCGACTACAAGCGCATGGACGAAATCGCAAAGCTCATCTTACACTGCGCTCAAGAAGTTCCCGTGCTCATCATCACCCACGACTTGGAACTCTTATTCAAAGTCTGCAACACCGCCCTCCTGCTCGGTGAAAACGCATACAAGAAAATTCCGGTAAACGGAAATGAAAGAGAAATTATTGGGTTTATGGGGAAACTTTCAATATAACTCAAATTCGACTCTTCTCTAATTCAAGCGGAAAAAGTTCGCTGTAATGTTCTGCAATTAAATCATATACATTCATAGTTGTTCCTTATGATACCCCTGAAAAACTTAAGAATACTACAAAAGCAATAAAGAAGCAATACTTTTAATAAGAGATTGAGGCATATTTTGAATAATATACTTGAAATTGAATTACAAGATACCGAGTTGGAATTCACTTATATTGATCATGATAGAGAAATTGTAAAAGCTATTGTAATAACCTAAAAATATACATTTTAATAATAAAGATACTTGACTAAAATTTAAAAAAATGATAATTTAATTATTAAAGATAATTAGATTATCAAATTAAAAATATACGGAGAAGAAGACCGGTGTCATATTGTTCGGACATAACTAAAAACAGAATTTTGGAATGCGCTAAAGAAGAGTTTTTACGGAATGGTTTTGAAAAAGCACAGGTGGGGGAGATTGCGAAAACGGCGAATGTAACCACAGGTGCAATATACCGTCACTTTAAGAATAAGGAAGAACTGTTTTTTACACTTATTGAAGATGTATATGAGTACACATTAGATATCGTAACGGATGTTGAAATTAGAAGTACTGATAAAGCGTCTATGCCGCTATCGGAAGAAACTGACAATGTTGTTATTGAAGCATTATTTTCTGAAACCATGAGGTTTGTAGATTATATGTATGAGCATTTTGATGAGTTTAAGCTGCTTCTTGCCTGCAGTAAAGGTTCACGGGTAGAAAATTTTGCGGAAGAAATTGCAGATAGATATACGCATAAAAATATGAAGCTCATTCAAGCCACAGCCGGCAAAAAATCTTCTGCAACCAAAATTAAAGAACTTGAGGTACATATCATTACGAAAGGTTATATAACGTCATTATGTGAATGTATCATTCACGCTATTCCATACGATGATGTGAGCAGGTACATCAAGAGCATTGTTACTTTTCAATATTATGGTTGGGGCGGCTTATTAAATGAATTGAGGATATATCATGAATAATAAACAAAGCAATGTGGTTTCATCTCTATTGAGATATGCGGGAAATAAAAAAGCCGATTTATATAAATCAATTTTTTGGGCAATTATAGGAGAACTGTTCGGAATGGTTCCATTTATTGCTATAGCAAAACTGATAGAAAAAATCTATTTATATGAAGCAACGTTTAAGACCGTTATATACATAACGTTAATAGCCTTATTAGGACAAATATTGAAAGGTACTTTTACATTATATTCAACGGTTATTTCACATAAGGCAACCTATCATATTTTAAAAAACATAAGAAGTAACATTGCGGAAAAAATGTTATCGGTACCTATGGGAGTAATGATTGACACACCAATAGGCACATTTAAAAACATAATGGTCGATACAGTATCAAAACTTGAAGATTCTATGGCTCACTTTATGCCGGAAATAACATCTAGTGTGATATCCCCTGGTCTTGGATTATAGAATGGGCTTTGCTTCCTTGCTTACCATTCCCTTAGGTATGCTCGGATATATCGGCATGATGAAAGATTATCAGATAAGAAGTAAGACATATGCAAAAGCGCAAAATGATATGAATAGCACCTTGGTTGAATATGTAAACGGAATAGAAGTTATCAAAGCATTTAATCAAAGTACTGCTTCTTATGAAAAATTCAGTAATGCAATAGATTTTTTTCACAACAGTACCTTGAGTTGGTGGAAGCAAAGTTGGTTTTGGTCTGCGTTTATTCAGGCAGTTACGCCTTCAACCCTGCTCGGTACTTTACCGGTCGGAGCCTATTTATATATGAACGGGCAAATAACTTTGTCAAATTTTATCGTTTGCATTATTTTACCTACATTTTTTTTGATTTTGATTTTTTCAGTTTTATAGCGCATTTTATAAAAGTAGGAAAGTATTCCGAGCAATTCAATATGGTAAAGGCAAGTTTAGGCATGATAGAATTGTTTTTGTTAAAAGATGAGCTTATAAGACCGAAAGAAAAAGTAACATTTGATAATACGTTATACCGTTTTGAAAATGTTTCCTTTGCGTATGATACGGAATTGGTAGTAAAAAATATCAGCTTTGAACTAAAACCGAATACGGTAACGGCTCTGGTAGGCTGCTCCGGATCCGGTAAATCAACTATTGCTAAATTAATGGCCGGTTTTTGGGATCCTACAAAAGGGCATATCTTTTACGGCGGCAAAAAAATATCAGAAATACCATTTGAGCAGCTTACCGGTGAAATAAGCTATGTGGCCCAAGATACTTTTTTATTTAATACAAGCATAAAAGAAAACATCAAAATAGGAAAGCCCAATGCAAGCGATGAAGAAATTATTGAGGCGGCAAAAGCAGCCTCTTGCCATAATTTTATTATGGAATTGAAAGACGGCTATGATACAAAAGTCGGAGACGGAGGAGGAGAGCTTTCTGGCGGAGAGCGCCAGCGCATTACTATTGCACGCGCAATATTAAAACAATCTAAGGTCATCATTTTAGATGAAGCGACCGCTTTTGCCGATCCGGAAAATGAATATTTAATTCAAACCGCAATCAATAATCTTATAAAAGGTAAAACGCTTATTGTTGTGGCTCATCGACTTTCAACAATTACACATGCCGATACTATTTTAGTTATGAAAAACGGAGAGATTGTTGAAAGCGGTATTCATGATGAGCTTTTAAATCAACACGGTGTATATACCTCATTATGGAATAAATATGTCGGCGGAGTAGATGAAGATAAGGAAGAACAATAAATGTTTAACATTGTAAGAAGAATATTAGAAATATCAGGCGAATACCGTTCAAATGTAATTCGAGGTCTTATTTTCGGCGCATTTAAATCTTTTTTTGCTTCGTTTATGCTGTTTTCGGTTTTATTTATCCTGATAAACCTTGAAAAATTAAATATGCTCATTATTTTGCAGGCTGTTTTAATTGTAGGAATAAGTATATTGGGGAGGTTTATCTTTCAATATTTGTGTGATAGAAACCTAAGTGCATCAGGCTATGAGATTTTTAGAGACAAAAGAATTGAAATAGGAGAAAAATTAAAAAAAGCACCGATGGGGTATTTTTCGGAAAAAAATTTAGGAACAATTCAAACCATCTTAACGACGACTATTTCCGATCTAGAGGCAATGGCTATGCTTGCAGTGAACTTTATTGTAGGCGGATTTTTTCATGCGTTCAGTATGACAGTTATGCTCTTGATATTTTGTTATCCGGTAGGACTGATATCTTTGACGGCGATTATTTTAGGGATTGCAGTATTAGGGTTGATTGCAAAACAAGCAGAAACCCATTCATCGGTTATGCAGGAGGCACAAGAGCAGTTAGTTACTCATGCTATCGAATACATCAGAGGCATTTCTGTGCTTCGTTCGTTTAAAAAAGGAAAAGAAGGTAAAGATAAGATTGAAGAAGCTTTTTCTAAAAAGTGTAACGTTGATATAGCCGTTACGGAAGCTACCGCATTGGTTATGAAGCTGTATGAGATGATTTATAAAGTTGCAAGCTGCGTGTTAGTATTTGTTGCAGTGATCTTGTATTTACATCATAGTATTCCGCTTTCGTATACACTTATGTTTATTGTATCCGCATTTTTGATATTTATGGAATTGGAGTTAATAAACAACGGGGCATTTTTAAGCAAAATGTTAGCAACACAATTGGATCGATTGGAATATATTTCCGACATTCCTTCTTTAGATGAAAATGGAAAGGATATAACTATAAACTCCTATGATATAGAGTTTAAAAACGTTGACTTCGGCTATAGCGAAAGAACAATCTTAAAAGATGTCAATTTAAAAGTAAACTCAAAAAGCAGCTTAGCGATTGTAGGCGCTTCCGGTTCGGGTAAAACAACATTGTGTAATTTAATAGCGCGGTTTTGGGATGTACAAAAAGGCGAAGTGCTGATCGGCGGAAGGAATGTAAAAGACTTTACTTCCGACAGTTTATTAAAAAACATCAGTATGGTTTTCCAAAAAGTTTATTTGTTTAACGATACGATTGAAAACAATATAAAATTCGGAAATCCGAATGCTTCTCATGAAGAGGTTATAGCAGCGTGCAAAAGAGCCTGTTGTCATGATTTTATTATGAACTTTCCGGATGGATACCGCACCCTTATCGGCGAGGGCGGTTCTACCTTATCAGGAGGAGAAAAACAAAGAATATCCATTGCACGGGCAATTCTTAAAGATGCTCCGATTATTATTCTTGATGAAGCAACTTCGAGCGTTGATCCTGAAAATGAACATTTATTAATCAGTGCGATACGGGAGTTAACAAAAAATAAGACGCTTATAAGTATTGCTCATAGATTATTTACCGTTAGAGAAGCTGATCATATTATCGTTATAGATAAAGGCAGAGTTGTGCAGCAGGGAAGTCATAAAGAGTTGATTAAGCAAGAAGGAATTTACAAGCATTTTATCGAAATACGCGAAAAATCCATCGGCTGGCATATATAGGATAATTGAATGGCAGATAGTATTGTTGATTTTGATGATGTAAGTTTTAGCTATGGAACACAAACAGAAGGTTCTTTAAAGCATATCAATCTTAAAATAGAAGAAGGAGAATGTATTGTCCTTACAGGACAATCCGGCTGCGGAAAAACAACTATTATGAGGTTGATAAACGGTTTAATACCTCATTTTTTTGAAGGCAGTTTGACAGGATGTGTGAAAATTCTTGGTAAAGACACAAAAACTACTTCTGTAGGAGAGCTCGGCAGAAACATTGCTTCCATATTTCAAAATCCGAGGAGTCAATTTTTTACAACAAACACCACGGCAGAAGCGGCATTTGCTTGTGAAAATTACGGAATAGAGAGATCAGAAATGATAAAGGGCATCAACAATGCGTTTTATGATTTTGACGCTGAATGCCTTATGAATAGAGATATGTTTTCTTTGTCAAGCGGAGAAAAACAAAAGATTGCTATTATTGCTGCAAAAACTTTAAATCCTAACATATATGTTTTTGATGAGCCATCTGCCAACTTGGATATTCATGCAATTATGCAGTTACAAGAAATGATACGGAAGCTGAAAGAAGCAGGACATACGGTTATTGTTTCGGAACATCGCTTATTTTATTTGAAAAACTTATGTGATAGATGTTTTATCATGAGTAACGGAAATATCGTTAAAGAATTATGTAAAAGTGATATTGAAAATATCAATACAGCCGATTTGACAAACTATAAACTGAGAACATTTAATATAGAAGAAATCGAGTTGAATAGGGAAAATAAAACAGGATATGAGAGAAGCAGCAACATAAAATTTGAAATTAAAAAAGTATCTTTTTCATATAAACATTCTAAGAAGCTTTTAGACAATATCAATATAACAGCTTATGCAGGGGAGACCATTGCGATTATCGGACAAAACGGTGAAGGTAAAACTACTTTAGGGAAAATTATTGCGGGCTTATTAAAATCCGCTCATGGCCGATTTTTCCTTGACGGCAAACAGGTAAAACAAAAAGAATTATATAAAAGTGTTTATTTTGTCATGCAGGAATCTGATTATCAATTATATTCAGATTCTGTTTTATCCGAGCTATATGTAAGTTCCGGATTATCCAGCAAAAGGAATACGCAAAAAATCGAATGTATAATGAAATTATTACATATCTTTGCATATAAAGAAAAGCATCCATGGGCACTATCAGGGGGGCAGAAGCAACGGGTAACTATTGCGGCAGCGATGGCCTCAAATAAATCTATTCTTATTTTTGATGAGCCGACTTCCGGGCTTGATTACGAAAATATGAAAGCAGTTTCAAAAGCAATAAACATTCTGAGCCGACAAGGAACCATAAACTTTGTTATTTCCCATGATTTGGAATTTCTTAGCCGAGTTGCAACAAGAGCCGTTTTTATGGCAAACGGTACAATCGGCGGAAGTATCAGTTTAAAAAATAATCGAGACTTTAGAACCGTAAAAGATTTTTTGTTACGGAATGGAGTTGCAAAGTAATGTTTAAGCGATGTAAACGATATGCAATAAAATATGATCCAAGGATTAAATTATTGCAAGTTTTATTAGTAAGTATTTTTGTTTTTACATTACCGGGTAAAAAATATGAGATATTGCTTTTTTTATCGGTCTTTATATTCGCAATAATGAGCGGTATACATAAAACTGCTGTTAAATTTCTGTTTGTATACAGCGGGCTTTTTATAGCAGCCGAGATAAGTCCTTTATTTATCGCAACAACAATACATTATTTTCTTTTATGTTTTGTTACAATACTACTTGCTGCAACAAACTTGATGAGAACTGCTGAAATATCGGAAATATTGGCTACCTTACAAAACATGAAAATTCCATACTATATCAATATTCCTTTAGCGGTTATCCTGCGTTTTTTTCCTACGATAAAACAAGACATTGTTTGCATTAAACAAGGAATAAAGACTAGAGGAATAGATGTTTCTCTATTGGGTGTATTAAAGCATCCATGTAAAATGTACGAAATGATGTTGATACCGCTCTTAATGAGAATGTTATCTACTGCAACGGAATTAGCCGCTTCCGTTGAAACACGAGGATTAGGTGTTTCAGGTAAAAAAACAAGCTATAGAGAAGTTCGTTTCGGGATGCTTGATATATTGCTATTGATAATAATGCTCGTTTTTTATACAGCTGTTGTTGTTATGAAAATAAAAAATATTGAATTTTAAGGAGAACTTAACTTATGGAAGGAAAAAGAAATTTTCAAATTAAAGATTTGATTATTACGGCATTGATGGTTCTATGCTCACAGATTTTGTACAGAATACTGTCTTTTCTATTTATGTCGCCATACACAATGCTTTTAACAATGCCTATCTGGGCAATCATCGGAGCAATTGCTTATTTCTTAGTACCTGCTAAAACAAAAAATCCATGGATGATATTATTGTTTTGTATACTTACAAGTATTATAGGCTTTTATCCGCCATATATAATCAGCTGCATCATTGGCGGTGTTCTTGCAATGCTCATCGCAAGAATAAAAGGAATTGAAAATTATAAAGGCTTGACAATCGGATATATACTATTTTGTGTTCTTTCAAGTTTTGGAGGAATGTATGTGCCGTTTTTATTTTATGCAGAGCAAACACTTAATGCATATAAAGAAATGTTTGGAGCCGAGTATTTGGAAACGTTAACTAAACTTGTTTCACCTACAATAACCGTAATAATGCTTATTATAACGGCGCTATGCGGATGTATTGGAGCGCTTATCTCGAAAAAGCTTCTTAAAAAACATTTTGAAAAAGCAGGTATGATTTAAGAAAGGGTGTATATCCTCTTTCAAAAACCCATTTTTAATGCTATAATCTTATCCATAAAATGAAACTGGATTTATATATAGACAAAGACGGACAAAAGCTAAGATGCGGATATACGACGGGGAGCTGTGCGGCGGCGGCGGCTAAGGCAGCGGCCTTGATTTTAGGCGGTGAAACTATGACCTCGGTTAAAATCGATACGCCTGCAGGACTTGTCCTTGACCTTCCGGTAGAGCATTGCCGCTCCTATAAAGACAAAGACGGGACAGCTATTGGAGAGGCCGCCGTTCAAAAAGATGCGGGGGACGACCCGGACAGCACCGACGGCATCTATATCCATGCTCGGGTATCTTATAGAAACGATGGGAAGGTTCTCATTGACGGTGGAGAGGGTATAGGAAGAATTACCAAAAAAGGTCTTTTCGGAGAAGTAGGGGAGGCTGCCATTAATCCCGTACCCCGTCAAATGATAGAAAAAGAAGTTTTAAAGGTTTCAAAAAGAGGCTTCAATGTAGAAATTTTCAGTCCTCAAGGAGCCGAAATCGGCAAAAAAACCTTTAATAAAAATATCGGTGTTGAAGGCGGCATCTCTATTATAGGCACAAAGGGCATAGTCTATCCTATGAGCGAGGATGCCATCAAAAAAACCATCTATCTTGAAATAGACGGAATATTACAAAATTCAGGAAAAAAAGAAATACTTTTGGTGCCGGGAAACTATGGGGAAGGCCTTAAAGAAAAACTAAAAACTATAATAGACCTTCCCACTGTAAAAATTTCAAACTATATAGGAGATAGTTTAAGCTATGCCTATTCTAAAGGCTTTAAAACTATGACCTTACTAGGACACATAGGTAAATTCGCTAAACTTTCCATAGGTATTTTTAATACTCACAACCGCACCGCCGATACGCGCATGGAAGCCTTTGTCTACTACCTTGCCATGCATGGGGCAGACAAAAAAACAATCGAAACGGTCAATGCTTTTTTAACGGCTGAAGAAGCCTTCAACTATCTTGTTGAAAACAAGATGGAAATGATTCTCAAAGCCATGGAAAGAGGAGCCGAAGAAAGAATCAAAAAATACCTCAAGGATGACAGCCTTTCTATAAGGGTTTTAATCTATTCGATGAAGCATGGCCTTATCAGCTGAATTTAAATCTGCATCTTTTTGGTATTGCCGTATAGTTCTTCACGCAGCTTTTTGACGTATTCGTCTTTTATATAATCGTCAAAATTCATCATCCTGTCGATTACGCCGTTGGGAGTAATTTCGATAATTCTATTTGCAATTGAAGAAATAAATTCATGGTCGTGAGAGTTAAAAAGAATAACACCGGGGAATTCCACAAGGGCATCGTTTAAACTTGTAATAGCTTCAAGGTCGAGGTGGTTTGTCGGCTCATCCAATATTAAAACATTTGCTCCCGAAAGCATGAGCTTACTCAATATACAGCGTACCTTTTCGCCTCCGGATAGAACGTTTACGGGCTTTAAGGATTCATCACCCGAAAAAAGCATTCGGCCTAAAAAGCCTCTTACATAGGCATCATCTTGGTCGGGGGAATATTGTTTAAGCCATTCGGTAATATTTAAATCGTTATTAAAGTACTCGGCATTGTCCTTATTAAGATAGGCATGGGATACGGTCTGTCCCCAGTAAACATCTCCCGAATCGGGGTTTAATTTTCCGGTTAAAATATCGAAGAGGGCGGTTTTTGAATTATGCTCTTGACCTACAAAGGCTATTTTATCGGTTCTGTTTACCGTAAACGAAAAATCGCTTAAAAGCTGAATGCCCTTTTCTTCCGCTGAGTCGGGTGTCTTATAAGAAATTTTTTCGGTGCGGACAACATTGTTTCCGATTTCCCTATTGGGCTTAAAATGAACATAAGGGAATTTACGGCTTGTAACTTCAATTTCTTCTAAGGCTAGTTTATCATAAACTTTTTTTCGGCTGGTTGCCTGACGGCTCTTTGCAGCATTTGAAGCAAAGCGTAGGATAAACTCCCTCAAATCTTTCATCTTTTCTTCTCTCTTCTTTTGTTGGTCCTTAGCCTGCCTTTGCATAATCCTGCTCATCTGGTACCAGAAATCGTAGTTGCCGGAATACATGCGGATTTTTCCGTAGTCAATGTCGCAGACATGGGTACAAACTGTATTTAAAAAATGTCTGTCGTGAGAAACAACAATTATAATATTGGGAAAGTCGATTAAAAATTCTTCAAGCCATGCTATGGATTCAAGGTCTAAACCGTTTGTAGGTTCGTCTAAAAGAAGAATATCAGGGGTGCCGAAGATGGCTTGAGCAAGCAAGACCCGTACCTTCTGTCCCTCATCCAGTTCACTCATCATCCTGTCATGGTAGTTTTCATCAAGCCCCAAACCTGAAAGAATTTGTTCTATTTGATTTTCAGCCTCCCAGCCGTTTAAATCTGCAAATTCGGCCTCCAACTCCGAAGCTCTTATTCCGTCTTCTTCGCTAAAATTTTCTTTTGCATAAATGGCTTCCCTTTCATTTCTAACATTGTAGAGCTTAGGATAGCCCATAAAAACCGTGTCTTTTACACTGTATTCGTCAAAGGCAAAGTGATCCTGCCTTAAAACAGCCATTCGCTCTCCGGGGGTAATGCTGAACTCACCTGAGTCATGCTCCAATTCTCCCGAAAGCACTTTTAAAAAAGTAGACTTTCCGGCTCCGTTTGCGCCGATAATTCCGTAGCAGTTGCCTTTTGTAAATTTTAAATTAACATCCTTAAAAAGCGGCCTGTCGCCGAACTTTAAACTTAAATCGCTTACTGTAATCATAAGCTACGATAATACAATAAAGGGGATAAAATGTCAATCAATTCAATTTTTGCTGTCAATTTTTACATCAATTCAGTTTGGGCGATGAAGAACCCGACCAGCCGAGTTTTGAGCGCAGGGCCTTGTAAAAATTATCGGGAGAACAGCCTGCCATTTTTACCTTATTGGGAGACTCGCTTATTATAATCTCATCATCTTCTTGTAAAGAAACCATCTCCTGTCCGTCAATTGAAACTATAATATCTTTTGCTCTTGCAGGAAGAATTTTTATCTTCATTTGACCCGACGATGGAAGAACCAAGGGGCGGTTCGATAAGGAAAAAGGAGAAATAGGGGTTAAAACAAAGGCCGATACATCGGGATCTAAGATTGGTCCTCCTGAAGCTGCCGAGTAGGCAGTCGAACCTGTAGGAGTCGAAACGATCACCCCATCAGCCCTAAAAACACCGAAAGAAATTCCGTTAAAGGAAATATCCAAGTTTATCAGTTTTGCTATGCCCGAACCTGAAACAACGGCATCATTTAAGGCTTCATATTTTACAATTTCTTTATTTTTCCGTTTTATAGAAGCTGAAAGAAGCATCCTTTTATGTAAGGCTTGTTTTCCGTTTAAGAGGTGTAAAAGTTCTCCTTCCCATTCCTTAGGTTCGATATTTGCTATAAAACCGAACCGTCCTAAATTTATCGGAAAAACGGGGATGTGCCGCGGAGCACTGTAACGGGCAGTAAATAAAACCGTACCGTCTCCGCCAAGGCTTATTGCAAGGTCATAGTCTTCATTTAATTCGGGAGAATGGGAGATGCCGTCATATTTATATACAAAAGAATCGATTCCCTTTGCCGATAAAAAAGCTTCGATTTCTTTACAAATCTTTTTTGCATTAGGTTTTTCGATACTTAAAACTATAAGGGCTTTTTTCAAAATTTCTATTTCCTTCAAAAGGCCCGGCCTAATTTTATAAAAGAAATTAGGGCAGGGTAGCTAAAACTCTTGCAATCTCGGACGACTTTTTTGCACCCAATCGCGGATAAAGAGGAAAAAGAACACATCTTAATAAAAGAGAAGATGCATTTATAAAACTTTCTTGACTTTCTTTTAAGTATTCGACGGTAGAATTTTTAAAAGCAAGCTCTATATCTATATCCTTTTTTGCCGCATATTTTTGTACATCAGAAACTCCCGAATTTAAAATAACCGGAAAAGAATAAACCGGATTTACCGTGTCTTCTTTTTGAGCTATCGTTTTATGTTTTCCCTGCATCAAAGAACGGACATAGGACTCGTGCATTTCCTTGCGCTGCTCCATGTTTTTTGCCATCTGTTTTAACTGAACAAAGGCTAAGGACGCATTTATGTCGGGCAATTGGTCTGTAAGAGGGGATTCGTCATAAAGCTTTTTTAAGACTATTGCATTCCGCCTTTCGGGAGCAAGTAATACGGCTCCTCCTCCGCCTGTTAGAATATCCTTTTCTTCCAGTCCCAAAATCGAAAAAACTCCCATACTGCCGGCATATTTTTCCTTGTAGGCAGCTCCTGCACTTTGAGAAATATCCTCTATTATGGGAATGTTTAAGCTTAATATCTTTTCGATATCAGGTAAAAAGCCCAAGGTTTCATGTAGGACAAGAACTCTTCCACTGGCTTGAACCGCATTTTCAATGCTTTCAAAGGAAGGAAAAACGGAATCGGCTTCTACATCAAGCACAATCGGTTTATACCCTTGGCGGTTTAATTCTACATATTGCCAAGAGGGTGCAAGGCTTGAGATAATAACCGATGAACCGTTTTCAAGATTTAAGGCCTTTAAAGCATAGTTTAAAGCTATGGACGGGCTTCTAAATGCAGCGGCTCCGGCTGTTTGAAATGTTTCGCAAACCTGCTTGATAAGTTTTTGATTCATTTCGCCGGGGCCTATTTTTTCCTCGACCATACATGTAAGAACAGCATCCATTTCGGAGCGTCTTATAGTGGAACTGTAAACAGGTACTTTCATAATTTTTATAAATTCGTAATTTTCTGTAATTCTTTCGGATTAAAGAGCCTGTGAATATCCAAGATTATTAGGTAACCGGGATCTCGGCGGACAACGCCGTTAATGTATTCGGCTCCGATACCTGCTATCATTTGAGGCGGAGGCTGTACTTCATCTTTTTTTACATCAACAACACGGGCTACTCTATCGATTATAATACCGATTTTGTTATTCTCAACCTTTATGATTATAAAGCCGCCCAAAAACTCATCGCCTTCATCTAAAGAAGCCTTTTTTATGTGAAATCTCTTGTGAAGACTTATTACCGGAATAATTTCGCTTCGTAGGTTAAAAATTCCTTCAACATAATACGGAGCATTCGGAATAGGCCTTACATCTTGAACCCTGACTATTTGGTCAACATCCATAATTTCTACACCGTAAAGTTCTTCTCCGAGTTGGAATGTAACTAATTTTAAAAGGTCATCATTTTCGACCTTGGCCTTTTTATTAAGGCCTCCTGCATTTGCCATATAGTTTCCTTCCTCCAATATTTAAGATATTATCATACAAACACATAAAATTCAAGGGGAAAATGGAGATGTTTTAGTTTTATTTAATTTTAATAAGGTCTTGACATAGGTTTCTTAAATTGTTAACCTGTTTTATTATTATAGTTATCAATTTGATTTGGAGAAAATATGAGCTCAAATTTTAAACTATCGATTATGCTAATTTTTGTTCCGCTTTTTGCTGCCTTTATTGCCGTAAGCGGTTTTATAGCATTTCCTCTTCCCGGAACTCCCGTTCCCATAGTGCTTCAAAATATGATGCCTATTTTGGCATCGGGGCTTTAAGGGGGGCTTTACGGGACGGCTTCAACAGCTCTTTTTTTGATTGCCGGTTTACTCGGCCTTCCCGTTTTTTCGGGCGGAAGAGGGGGGCTTGCCCATCTTTTGGGGCCGACGGGAGGCTTTTTAATCGGCTATCTTGCGGCAGCAGCTTTTTTAATTATTTTTTTTAGAAAGCCCGGAGAAAAAGACCTTGCCTTAGTTTCTTCAGGTAAAAATAAGAGCATTAAGTTAATAAACTATTTAAAAATAATTGCAGCCTCTTTTTCGGGTTTTGCTCTTATTTATGTTTTTGGGATAGCAAGATTTATGCAGCTTACAAACAGGGGCCTTTTTGAATCATTGAGCCTTGCCTGTATTCCTTATTTGCCGGGAGATTTTATCAAGATGATATTGGTTTCCGCTTTAATTTATAAGCTGCGTCCCGTTACGGCAAAATATTTTTTAGAGGCTTCTTCTTAAACTATGAAAGAAGAAATTATAAGCTTAAAAAATATAAGCAAGACCTTTGTTCAAAGCTCTTTTGACGGAACTGTTAATTTTAAAGCCTTGGACGAAATTTCTTTGAGCGTTTTTAAGGGAGAGTGTATTCTTATTTCGGGTGCAAACGGTTCGGGAAAGACTCTTCTTATGTCGATTATTGCAGGGCTTATAAGGCCCTCATCGGGGCTTGTAGATGTAAAAGAAAGATGCGGCATAGTTTTTCAGGATTCCGGCTTGCAGATATTGGGAGAAACACCTGAGGAAGATATTTTGTTTGGTCTAAAAAATATAAAACTTCCGCCGGAAGAAAGAAAAAAAAGATTGGAGGAAGCCTTGGAAAAAACAGGCTTAAAGGATAAGCGGTATTATTCTTCCCGTTCCTTATCGGGAGGAGAAAAGAGGCGGCTTTGCGTTGCAGGAATTTTGGCGATGAAGTTTCCGGTAATCATCTTTGATGAGCCCTATGCAAATTTGGATTATGAGGGGGTAGTGCAGGTTAATTCCCTTATTAAAGAATTAAAGGCCGAAAACTATACCCTTCTTATTTTAAGCCATGAGCTTGAAAAATGCTATGCCCTTGCCGATAGGTTTTTAGTTCTCCATAGGGTTAAAAAAGTTTTTGACGGGACCGCTGAAGAGGGCTTAAGACAAAACCTAAAAGAATGGAGTATAAGGCCTCCGCTTACTTCATACACAAAGAGGGAGGATTTAATTTGGATATAAGGCCCTTATTTTCTTACCGGAGGGGAACGAGCTTTTTACATAGGACGTCCCCCCTTTTAAAATTGTTCTTTCTTTTCGGGTTTACAGCCCTGATTTTTTTCTTTCCTAATTATGTTTTCTTTTATTCGGTCTTTTTTGTTTTTTTTGCCCGTTTTATAGGTTTTTCGTTTTTAGAGCAATTACTGGATTTAAAACCGATCCTGCCTTATTGCCTGCTTCTTGTAAGCCTCCATGTTTTTTCGGTTTTTATAAAAACGGAAACCGATATAAAAGATTTGGCCTTTCTTATTTTAAAACTTGTCTGCCTTATGCAGATAAGCTCCCTTTTTTTTAATACCACAAGCTCTCGCCAATTAAAAGAGGCTCTGGAAAAAATCTTACCCTTTAAGCTTGCCGTTTTGTTTTCCCTTTTTTTGTTTTTTATTCCTCTTTTGTTTTCTATTTGGACAAAGCTGGATCACTCTTGGAAGGCAAGGGGAGGAAAAAAAAGTCTTTTAAAAATTTTTAAACTTTTTCCGATTTTTATTTCCGAAGCCCTTTATAAGGGGCAGAAACTGATGTATGCACTGAAAAATAGGCAGCTCTGTTTGGTTTTGTAAAAGGAAATTGCAAAGATGAAATTAAGCTCAATAATTTGGCTAACTTAACGTTAAAATTCGCTTTTAGCAATAAATTTACTGCATAGCGTCTTGAAAACTTAGCCTTTTCATATTATAATCTCCTTTCATATTTTAAAACGAGTGGAGAAAACAATGAGCGAAAAATTGCAGGCGATTGAATTGGAAAAATCTTATAATCCTAAAGAATTTGAAGAGCGTATTTATTCCTTTTGGGAAGCCAATAAGTGCTTTAGCCCGATAAAAAGGAAAAACACAAAAAATACATTTACTGTCGTCATTCCTCCGCCCAATGTTACGGGCGTTCTCCATGTAGGCCATGCCCTCGATGAAACTTTGCAGGATGTAATTGTCCGCTATCACCGCATGAAAGGGGACGAAACCCTCTGGATTCCCGGAACCGATCATGCAGGTATTGCCACTCAATCCGTTGTAGAAAAAAAACTGAAGGCCGAAGGCAAAAACCGCCGTGACCTCGGACGGGACGCTTTTATCGAAAAGGTATGGGAAGTTAAAAATGAACATCACTCGATTATAACAAAGCAGCTCCGCAAAATGGGAGTTTCGGTCGATTGGGATAGGGAACGCTTTACCTTGGATGAGGGGCTTTCTCAGGCTGTAAGGGAGGTCTTTGTTTCTTTATATGAACAGGGGCTAATCTATCAGGGAAATTACCTTGTAAACTGGTGCCCTTCATGCGGTACGGCAATTTCGGATGATGAGGTTGAGTATGAAGACAGAAAGGGCGGCATGTACCATATTTATTATAAATTGGCAGACGGGGCAGTTTTACAAAATGAAGCCGGCGAAAAAATACAAAAAATAGGAATTGCAACCACCCGCCCCGAGACCCTTTTGGGCGATACCGCCATAGCCGTTCATCCCGAAGACCCACGCTATGCGTCCATCATAGGAAAAGAAGTAATTCTCCCTCTCGCAAATAGGAAGATTCCTGTAATTGCCGATTCCTATGTCGATAAAGAATTCGGAACGGGTGTTGTAAAGATAACTCCTGCCCATGACCCCAATGACTGGGAGGTAGGTAAAAGGCATAATCTTCCGGTTCTAAATATCTTAAACCCTGACGGAACATTAAACGATGCAGTTCCCGAAAAATACCGAGGCCTTTCAACGGAAAAAGCACGCAAGGCCGTTATCGAAGATTTGGAAGCTCTGGGACTTTTTAAAAATGAAGAAAAAATAAAGCACGCAGTAGGTTGCTGTTACCGCTGTCATACAAGTATAGAGCCCTATGTTTCAAAACAATGGTTTGTAAAAATGCAGCCCTTGGCTCAAAAAGCCTTAGATGCATGGAAAAAAGGCGATGTTGTTTTTTATCCTCAAAAATGGGAGAACACCTATGCTCACTGGATGAACAATATCCGCGACTGGTGTATTTCCCGTCAGCTTTGGTGGGGACACCGAATTCCTGTTTGGTATTGCACCGATTGCGGAAAAACTATCGTAAGCCGCACGGATATTACGGAATGTCCTCACTGTAAGTCAAAAAACATAAAGCAGGATGAGGACGTTTTGGACACTTGGTTTTCAAGCTGGCTTTGGCCTTTTTCAACCCTCGGCTGGCCCGAAAAGACCGAAGACCTCGCACGGTTTTTCCCGACATCGGCCCTTGTTACGGGACACGATATAATTTTCTTTTGGGTAGCAAGAATGATAATGGCATCCTTGCAGTTTACGGGCAAGGCTCCTTTTAAAGATATTTTTATTCACGGTTTGGTTCGGGATAAACAAGGCCGCAAGATGAGTAAGAGCTTGGGAAACGGTATTGACCCCCTTGTAGCTATCGAAGAGTTTGGGGCTGACGCCATGAAGTTCACCCTTACCTTTATGTGCGGTTCTCAAAGTCAGGACTTTTTAATCGACATGGAAAGTTTTAAGCTTGGCTCAAAATTTGCAAACAAGGTTTGGAACGCATCCCGATATATTTTAGGAAACCTTGCGGGCAGAACAATTGTGCCTGTCGTACGGGACGGCAGTCTAAACAACTTAAAAGAACTTGACCGCTGGATTTATCATGAACTAAACGAGGCGGCTCAAACGGTTCGCTCAAGCCTTGATTCTTACCGTTATAATGAGGCCGCTCAAAAGGTTTACGAATTCTTTTGGAATAATTTTTGTGATTGGTATGTTGAAGGTACTAAACTTTCTTTTAAGTATGGGGACGAAAAAGAGAAGGATAGGGCGGCTTCGGTGCTCCTTGCCGTCTTGGAAGAATCCTTACGTCTGCTTCATCCGTTTTTAGCCTTTGTTACCGAAGAGATTTATTCAAAGCTGCCCGGCAATTGTGCTGAAGGCGCCTTGCCTCGTGCTAAGATTTTAATGACTTCCGATTACCCCGAAGAAAAAAAAGAACGCATAGATGAGGCTGCTTCTATCCGTTTTAGAACATTGCAGGAAATTGTCCGCAATATTAGAGCCTTACGGGCCGAATGCGGCATAGACCCTCAGTTAAAGCTTAAGGTTTCTCTTTATATCGAGAAAAACTCTCCTGCGGAAGCTGCCCGTGAAAATTCCGAAATAATAGAAATGCTTTCAGGCCTTTCCGGTTTAAACTTTATCGATTCTCTTAAAGAAAAACCTGCCTCTTCAATCGGTGTAGTAGGAGCGGGCTTTGAGGCTTTTTTGATAACGGGAGATTCAATAGATATCGATCAATTAAAAAAGCGTTTTGAAAAAGAGCTTGAAAAAAATGAGCAAAATGCTTTAAAGATAGACTCTAAGCTCAAAAACGAAAACTTTGTTAAAAACGCTCCTCCCGAAGTCATCGAAGGCGAAAAAGAAAAACACGCCGAGTTTTTAAGGCGTATCGAAAAATTAAAAGGTTATTTGGAAGGAATGAGGTAGGGGACACTTATATCCAGTTTAGTATTACCCATTCAAAGGTCATACTATATTATACATACTAAAAGTATGCGTAATATAGTATGTTGAAGTTTATTTTACAACCTTTCCATCATCATCATAGTAAACAATGGGACAAACAAAACCTTTTACATTTGTTTTCGCTTCTTCTCCTTTTCCGCTATAAAGCAACTCATCTTTGACTAAATTTATAACATACGCTTTAGACGTGTCTGATTGTGTCGATGTCCAAAAATATGCTGTTTTCCCAGAGAATGAGCCTCCTATATTTGTTGTTTGTGAAAAAGTTGGAAGTCCCGTTATCTTTTTATTACGTATTGCATGAAATATAAGAAATGCTTCAGCTTCTGACGGCAAATACCCGTTTGGGCTTATGCTTTGACAGTATTTTGCAGCATTATTTGCTACAGTATCAGTTGCATATCCTGCTAGTATTTTTTCCGTATTTTCTTTACCGCCTCCGATGCCGTTTGACGTAATTATATTTTTTGCTGATGAACTCCATTGCTTTTTCTCGGAATTCTTTCCGGCATCAACATCCGCCGCTATATACCTCCAATTTGTACCTACTACATTATATTCGGTATATTCACCATTTCCTAAAAATTTAGTTTGTATTTTATCCTTTATCCCATTTCTAACATAGATAATTGTTTTACCGTCAATAACATCTCCTATCCCATATTTTGATACGGCAGGATACAGTGTCATATCACCGGTCGGTTTTATTTTTTGACCAAAGTCATAGTCTTTTGTATTGCCGGCTTTATTCTTACTCCATCCTTTAATATATTTTCCGTCTTTGTGTTTTACATATTCCAGTTTCCATTCACCCCCTGAACTGCTTTCACTGCCGTCTTGGGCGAGTGTTATTTCCGCTCCTGCTTTTATAGTTTGTTTTTTTAATTGCCAATTGTTATAACTTTCCGAACCGTTGTATGTGCAGTCTGTTAAATCGTATGTAATATCAAAAAAAGCTTTTTCACCAGGTTTCCATTGCTCTTCTTGCTCATTTTTCGGTTCTTGTCCGGTTGGGCAACCTGTAATTAAAACCACTGCACTAATTATTACAACTAATGCACCAATCATTGAAACTAATCTTTTTTGTTTCATCTTTCGACCTTCCTTCTTGCAATCTTTATTGCAATTTAATTTTTTATCTAAAATGCCGATTGGTTCCGTTACCTGTATATTTTCAGACAGATCAATCAAACATGTTTTAGCCGACTTAGCATTTATTAGTGAGGAAAAACTTTGATCCTTAAGATATTTGTTGAAAGATATATAAATTCCATTCAGAAAAAAGAATTCTTTAATGTGAGAGCAAAAATAAGATAAAAATCTATCGATTAGAGATATTGGAACTAATAGAGAAAATGGGGGGGGGGTAAACTCAGGCTAACATTTTTCGCTACTTTCTTCAAAATTAAATTTGGTTTTTTAGAAAAATTAAACTGCAAGCCGTTTGAAATTCGATTTACCATAAGTGTAATTCTAGTATATTAAGTCTAATTTGTCAAGGTTCCGCATTTGATATTTGATAATTTTGAGAGAAAATTCCCTATAAAACAAAATTGCAGATTAGGATGGCGTTTGTTTTTCCGGCTTAGTTAAACTACAAGACTGAAAATGCCGACTATTAAAAAAATGAAACTTGAACGGATTCTCGAAATAATTATATACTTATTGAACCATGAAAAGGTTTCCGCAAAATATTTGGCAGAGTATTTTGATGTGTCGGTCAGGACTATTCAGCGTGATATGGTAAGCATAGCCGAAGCCGGTATACCCGTATATACCTTGGGCGGAAGGTACGGCGGCTATGCCGTTTTGGAAAATTATAAAATAAAGAACATCAACATCAAAAACAGCGAACAGCAAATTATTATAAGCGCTTTGGAAAGTCTTGCAACTTCATATACAAATGACAAGCTCAATTCCTTAATCGAAAAATATAATGCCATTATCGAAAAAGAGGGCGGGCAAAAAGTCTTTTGGGATTTTAGCGTTACAAAAGAAAATAAAAAGGTGCAAGATTCCAATATGCTTTTGGAAAAAGCTATCGGCGGTAAGAACTATATGGTTTTCGATTACCGCAATTCCGAAGGAAAAAGTTCGCATGTTTGTGCGGAGCCCCTTGCAATTCATTATAAATGGTATGCATGGTATTTGTTTGCATACCTTAAAAAAACAAAAGAGTATCGAACCTTTAAGGTTGCTCGGATGCAAAACCTAGTCCTCTCAAAAGAAAGATCATTTATAAGACACGGCGATATACAACAAAAGATGAAAGAAGCCGAGTTAGCATATTATAAAACTTGCATCAATATAGAAATCATTTTTTCCGAAAAAGAAATTCCGCTCATCGAAGAGTATTTTCCTGACTCCGTTATCGAAAAACTTTCTTCTCACAAATGTAAAACCCATATTCATGTTCCTGCAAAAGAGCGGCTATGGAAGGCCTTACTCCTTAGCTTCGGAGATGCTGTAACCGTCGTTTCTCCTAAAGATTATAAAGAAGAGCTTATAAAAACAGCTAAAATTTTTTTTACTAATTACGACATATAGCTGTCGCCGTCCTGTGATAATGTATTTGGTATAGATTATTTTTGGACGGATACAGTGCGATGAAAAAATATCTTTTAATATTAAAAGCCTATTTTAAAGGTTCTCTTATGAACTTAATGGAATATAAGTTCAATTTTATAAGCGGCGGAACCTTTGAACTCGTATGGCTCTTTATGTATCTCATTTTTATCGATACGATTTTTATTCATACCGAAACGGTAAACGGCTGGGATAAGTACCGAATGTTGATGCTGACCTTTCAAGGGGGACTTATGGATTCCGTTTTTACTTTTTTGATAGTGCCTGGATTAAAAAGATTGCCAGAAATGATCAATACCGGCACCTTGGATTTTATATTATTAAAACCATTGAATCAGCGTTTTAACATTTCATTTAATGAGTTCGACATTCCGCAGATAAAAAATATTATCATAAATATTACCGGTTTGATGTATTGTCTTATAAAACTGAATATACGGATGACTCCTTTAAAATTATTACTGTATATTTTACTTTCGTTGAACGGCTTTTTTTTGATTTATTCGATTATGTTTATATTGATGAGTTTGGCTTTTTGGTTTATGCGGATGGATATTGTTATGGGCATAGGTTCCGAGCTGATTACCATCGGAAATAAACCTATGCAGATATATCCGCGGCTGCTTCAAAAAATTCTTATCTTTGTCATTCCGCTGTTTGTATGTTTTAATTTTCCTATTTTGTTTGCCGTTAAAGACTTATCCATTGGTTATATTCTATATTCTTTTGCGGCAAGTTTTATATTTTTTTTATTATCGAATTTTATTTTTAAAAAAGGAGTAAGGCGTTATGTCGGATCGGGCAGTTAATAACGAAAAAATTATTGTTGCAGAAAATATCTGCAAAAGCTATGCATATTATCAAAAAGATGCGGGACTTAAAGGCAGTATTAAAAATTTGTTTAAACGTAAAAAACTATATAAACCTGCGGTTAAAAATCTTTCCTTTGAAATTGCTCAAGGTTCGATAACGGGCTTAATCGGTTTAAACGGTGCAGGCAAAACGACAACACTTAAAATGTTATCCGGGTTGATATTGCCGACAGAAGGAAGCCTTACCGTCTTACAGTACAATCCTTTTGAAAAGAAAAAAGAATACCTCAGGCAAATTTCGATGGTGATGGGAAACAAGAGTCAGCTCTGGTGGGACTTGCCTGCCGTTGATTCCTTTGAGCTTAATAAAACCATTTACGAGGTTGAAGATGCCGATTACAAAAAAACGCTGCACACAATGATTGAAATACTCGGCGTACAAAAACAGGTGAATGTTCAGGTGAGAAGACTGTCTTTAGGAGAGAGAATGAAAATGGAATTGATAGCGGCTTTAATTCACAAACCGAAACTTATTTTTCTTGATGAACCGACTATAGGCCTTGATATAATTACGCAATATAACATAAGGGATTTTCTAAAACATTATTGCAATAAATATCATGCAAGCCTCATACTGACAAGTCATAATTTTAACGATATTGTTTCCCTTTGTACGGAGTTGATTTTAATAAATAAGGGAGAAAAAATATATTCAGATTCTTTTATTAACTTTAAAAATAAATTTTTAAATAAAAAATATTTTATATTAAAATTAAAATTATTGAAAGCGGATAAAATTATAAAAACCTTGCAAGAAAAAGGTAGTTTTTTTGCAGAAAAAACTGCAGAAGATACGGTTAAAATTTCTGCGGACTCAACTGCGAGTTTGGATATATTAAAAAATATTTCCAATGATTTTATTGAAGAGTTAAGTGATATTACCATTGAAAATATTTCGATGGAAGATGTTATCAGAAGATTGTATACATCGACTGAGGACATACTATGAGCTCCTATTACAAAGTTTTTAAAATAAGTTTGGCGAATCAATTGGAATATCGAGTTAATTTTATTTCCGGATTTTTATTTTCACTGTTTCCTTTTACAGTTAATGTATTGTTATGGCTTGCCGTCAGTTATCAAAGTAAAGATATACCTTTTAAAGCAGACGGTATAGTATCGTATTACTTTTTGACTTTGATAACCTACAATATTACTTCAACGGTTTCCGTATTTAAAATTTCCGATGATATAAGGCTCGGCACACTCAATCAGTATCTTATAAAACCGTATAATTATGCGCTGTATCAACTTGCTTCCGATTTGCCTCATCGTTTTATTTTCATTGTTATGAATGCAGTTCCGATTACGGTTTTATATTTTTTGCTGCAAAGATATTTTGTGTTTACACTATCATTATGGAAGGCTTTATTTTTTGTGCTCTTTTTGATTGCAGGTTATCTCATCAATTTTTTAATCGATTTTTTGATAGCACTCTATAGTTTTAATTTTTCGCGTGTTTCTTCACTCTATACATCGATACGGGTACTTAAAAATATTTCCGCCGGTATTATTTTTCCGCTTGTCCTTTTACCCGAATCGGTGTTTAGTCTTTTAAAGAACTTACCCTTTGCCTTTATTTCTCATATTCCGGTAAGCCTTTTACTCGATGATGTTCCGCTATGCACCGCTTTTATTTCCTTATGTAAAAGTTTAGGCTGGATAACGCTGCTTGCTGTTTTTTGTGCACTAGTATGGAAAAGAGGAATGAAAATCTATTCCGCCTATGGAGGATAGTATGTATAAAAATCAAATTACAAATCCCTCCGCATCCGGCTTGGAGTAATGCCGTAGGTTTCCTTAAAGGCTTTTTGAAAATAACCGTCTCCGTAATAGCCGACCGCTTGTGCTATTTCTATAATGGATAAGGTATCATCATAAAGGAGTTCGAGGGCCTTTGTCATTCTTATTTTTTGAGTGTATCCGTTTATCGTTGTGTTAAAACAATCTTTAAAACCGGTTACCAGTTTTTGTTGATTGATGGCAAACTTTTTGGCAAGTTCGGCAATCGTAACATGATCTGCAAAGTGTTCTTCTATAAAAGTTTTTACTTCTTTAAGGACGGCCTTGTCTTTTTGAGAAAGGTGCACATTTATTGCCGGTTTTGCTTTATAAATATAATCGTACAGAGGAGAAAAAACTTCCAAACATTTACCTTGAATATAGAGCTTTAACGCGCCTCCTTCCAATGTACATTCTTTAAGGCTGTTGCAAATTGCGGTTATTTTCGGAATGACAATCGGCTCAGGATTAAGTACGCATGCAGCTCTTTCAAAAAAATCCTCTTCCAATGTGATAGGTAAAGAAGAAAAAAACTTTTCCCGAAAGCCGAAACCTATATTGATAAACCGTACATGAGGTTCAATCCTCTTATATCCGTAAAAACTAAAAGTATTGACATAGGCATTAAGCCCGTATTCAAATTCGCAAGACTTTTCTTTTTTTTCATAATAAGAGGCGAGCCCTGTGTAATATTGCCCAAGTTCGATAATTCTTTCATTTACATTATCCGCCTTGATAACAAGAGGCCGGTACAGTGTACAATCGGAAATAGTCGCCACAGCCGTTTCGGTATCTCCCAAGATGGAAAAACCGCCCGAGCCTTTTTCTTCATCCAATATATAATCCCTTCTTCCATCTTTTAAATGCTTGATAAAGCCGAAATGTTCAAAGTCCTCCCAATAATCTTCAACCGTACGCATGTTTACCTCTTCTCTTTTTAAAGTTTTTCTGTTCTATTTGAAGATTATAATAGTATATTTGACTTAAAAAGTCAAGTATTTTTATATTTTCTTTCTTATTTGAAGAAATTCTTATTGACAAAAATTCTTATAACAGCTAGAATAAGGTAGTAAAATAAGTTAGCGATGACTAACCGAGTTTTTTGAAATGGAGCATTTTGTGAATAAAAAATCAAAAGGAATATTCGACAGTGTTTTTTATTATTCAAATAAAGGAAAACCGTTTCTTATTGCAAGCATTTTTTTATCTACGGTAGGAATGTTATGCAATGCCGTTCCATATATATCGGTATATTTTATAGGCAAAATATTTTTAACCGGCGGAGAAAGGGACGGTGTTTTCTTTTGGATAATGGTTGCAGGTGCTGCCGTTTTATGTAATTTAATTTTTTCATTTTTAGGCAGTTTGGGCTGCCATAGGGTGGCGTTTAAAATTTTATATAGGTATCGAATTAAGCTGATGGAACATTTAGGAAAATTACCGCTCGGTTTTTTTTCCAAAAACACAAGCGGCTCCATTCAAAAAATAATGGATGAAAATATCGAAAAATTAGAAGGGGTTATCGCTCACATGCTGCCTGATTTGACGGGCTCCTTTGTTGTGCTGGCGTTACTCTTATTAGGAATTGCCTATCTTAATTGGCTTATGGCAATTACGGTGCTCATTTCGGTGGTGCTTGCCTTTTTCTTTCAGGCTTTGATTTTTGGCGGAGAAAAAGCAAAAGAAAGATATGCAAACTATATGAAACTTTCGGCAGATATTACCGGTCATTTTTCAGAGTATGTAAAAGGAATGGCGGAAGTAAAACTGTTTGGACGGGCAGGCGGCATATCAAAAAATTTGGAGCACAGCCTTGACGGATGTCTTGACTGGGAAATAACCAATTATAAAAGATCCGCTTTTTTTATGAGCATGTATAAAAGTATTATCCTATCTCTTCTTAGCTTTGTCGTTCCGGTCGGCGGTTTTTTGATTTTTAAAAATCCTTTAGGAGATACGGTTTTATCGGTTATTATGGCATTGATTATCGTGCCTGCACTGTACGACCCGCTTTTAACCTGTATAGATTATGCAAATCAAATCAATTTTGCAAAAGCAGGTCTTGCGCAGATAGACGGTATTTTAAATGAGCCCGTTTTTAAAGCAAAAAATAATGAGGAAAAAGAAAAGGGGGCATCAGTGTATTTTGATTCGGTTTCATTTTCGTATCAAAGTGAGGCAGACCCCTTACGGAAGCAAGCTCTTGATACCGTTTCATTTACTTGTAATGAAAATGAGATGACTGCTTTGGTCGGAGAATCGGGAAGCGGAAAATCCACCATAGGGCAGTTGCTTTTGCGCTTTTGGGATGTGCATGAAGGAAGTATAAAGATCGGAGGAAAGGATATAAAGAGCTTTGATACGGAAGACTTAATGGAAAAAATCGCCTTTGTTTTCCAGGACACTCATATCTTTTCTGATACGGTACGAAACAATATTTCGATGAATAAAAAATGCTCCGATGAAACAATAATCGAAGCGGCTAAAAAAGCGAGATGCCACGATTTTATCATGAACCTTCCCGATAAATATGACACCCTGATCGGTTCGGGGAATATAAAGCTGTCAGGCGGAGAAGCTCAACGAATTTCGATAGCACGGGCTTTTTTAAAAGATTCTAAAATAGTTATTTTGGACGAAGCCTTGGCCTATACCGATGCGGAAAATGAAAACTTGATACAGGAAGCAATTAGAAATCTTATCAAAGATAAAACGGTCATTGTCATTGCGCACCGGCTGAAAAGCATTATGGATGCGGATAAGATTATCGTTTTAAGAGAAGGAAAAATCATAGAAGAAGGCACGCACAAAAGCCTTATGGAAAAAGACGGAGCATATAAAACGCTGTGGAATTTACAGTTTGAAGCGGAAACATGGGAAATAGCAAGCAAGGGAGGTGAACTGTAATGAAAGAACTTATAAGAAAATTTACAATGGGGCATCCCAAACAAATGACGGAACCGGTGATATGGTATTTTTTGGAAGGCTTTACCGTCGGTTTTCCGGCAGTAGCGGTTTATTTTGCAATTAATCTTTTTATTACATATTTTAACAATCCTGCAATCATCTTTGATAAGGGATATTGGAATATAGCCCTCTGGCTTGCAGGTTTTTTCCTTTTGCAGTTGACGGTCAGTACGGTTACCTTTTTAAAAACCTTTCTTCCCGGTGCCCGCAACTCTGCACAGAACAAAAAAGACTTTATTCAAAAATTAAAAAGATTACCGCTCGGTTTTTTTTCTAAAACCCGTTCCGGAGAACTTATCAATACATTTACCGGAGATTTTTTAGCTATTGAGCAGGGTATGGTCGGCACTTTTACGGGATTGTTCGGTGTTGTTTTTTCCTGCATCTTAACATCGGTTTTTATGTTTTGGTTTAATTGGAAAATGGCGCTTGTCTTTTATATTGCACTCCCGATTTCCGCAATTATTATTTTAATTTCTTTTAAGGTATTGGGAAACTTAATTGTAAGCTCAAGAACGGCAAAAGATAATACTGCAGAAGCGCTCAATGAATATCTTTCCGGTATGAAAATTCTTAGGAGCTACAATCAAATAGGAAAGGGTTTTTCCAAGCTTGAAGATGCCTACAAAAACCTAAAAGATATCAGCATAAGGGGAGAAACATTGGGCGGCTCCTTTTTAGGTTTTGCCTTAACATTTGCACGGGCAGGTCTTCCGCTTATGTGTTTTGCCGGAACCTATCTTATTGTCGGCGGCGAAATAGGCTTAACCGAATTTTTAAGTATCATTATTATCGGCACCAAAATTATAAGTCCGCTTCTTACATGGATTCGATATACCGCCGTTCTTAGAATGCAGTATGTCAGTGCAACAAGAATCGACAATGTTATGAAGAAAAAAGAATTAGGCGGCGAAAAGTCAATACAAGTAAAAGATTTGGGCGATATTGAGTTTGCGCATACGGGTTTTTCATATTTACCAGAAAAAAATGTTATTGATGATATATCCTGCACTTTTAAGAAAAACTCGCTTACCGCCATTGTGGGACCGAGCGGCGGAGGAAAATCCACCATATTAAAACTTATCGCACGGTTTTGGGATGTAAAGTCGGGAAGTATAAAAATCGGCGGTGTTTCACTCAACGAAATAAGTCCCGATCAGTGGCTTAAACATATTTCAATGGTACTGCAAGAGGTCTATCTTTTCCATGACACCATAAGAGAAAACATTATGTTCGGAAACAAAAACGCAACGGAAGAAGATATGATTCGCGCTTCCAAACTAGCAGGCTGTCATGAGTTTATAGAAAAACTGCCTGAAGGATATAACACCATTGTAGGTGAAGGCGGTTCTACCTTATCGGGCGGTGAAAAGCAAAGGATTTCAATTGCCAGAGCAATTCTTAAAAACGCACCGATTTTATTACTTGATGAGCCTACTTCGAGCTTAGACTCAAAAAATGAAGTACTGGTTCAAAAAGCTATATCAAACCTGGTTAAAGATAAAACCGTCATCATGATTGCCCATCGCTTAAAAACCATAAAGAACGCTGACAAGATTATCGTCTTGGATAAGGGCTGCATTGTGGAAGAAGGCAGGCACTCCGAACTGTTGGAAAAGCAAGGCCTGTACGCACGGCTGTGGTATCTACAAAATAAATCAAAAGAATGGAAAATTTCATTATAGAGCTTCTGGAGGAATACAAATGAATAAGAAAATCGGATTAAAGGATATTGTCCTTATTACATTGCTTACCGCCATTATGATCGGCATACAAACGGTAGTATTAATGCCGTTTATAACAAATCTAAAATTTGTTATTTGGTTTGTAGGCGGAATCGATGGGGTATTATGCGGCATCATTTATTGTTTGATGATAGCAAAGGCTCCTAAATTGGGAACGGCTTTTATATTCTCGTTTATTTTTGCCGTGTACTATTTTTTTGTAAACAGTATGATTATCATCAGTGCAATGATAGCCGGTGCAGGCTTGGTTATGGAACTTATCCTGTGGAACAACGGCTATAAGAATAAAATAAAAGCAACTATTGCGTATACACTGTTCGGTTTGATAATAATGCTGGCTCCCAATGTGCTTATTTTTTTGCAAAAAGATGCGATGATTGCAGGATTACAGGCAAATGGATTGACACAAGAATATATTGATTCGATATTCGCAGTTTATAGTGCTGAAAATATAGGCATCGGTATGCTTCTTACTGCTATCGGCTCCATTGCGGGTACGCAAATCGGGTATCGAGTATTGAATAGATATTTTATTTCCGGCGGAATGGTAGAAAAATAAGGTATGCCGGCAGAAAACAAAAAATATATTCCCGATATAAGAGTAAACCTCTTTCTTGCCGTTGCCGGCAGTATAGCCTTTTTGACCTATAAAAATGAAATTACTTTTATAGCAGCGTTTGCTGTTTCCATAGTTTTTATTTTAGTTCAAAGAGAATACAAAAAGGCATTCACCTTTGTTTTAATTTTTTTGCTGCTCTTTTTGTTTTCTCACCTTACGGTCGGAATAACAAAACTTCAAACCTTATGGCTATTCGCAGCCGTTACAAGGCATCTTTTAATCCCGCTTTCTCTTGTGTCGGGAATTTCGGATAGACCTCCGGGAATGCTTCTCGAAGTTTTTCATCGGCTGCATTTACCGAAAGGGTTCGGTATTTCAGTTATTGTGTTATTACGATTTTTACCCACGATTAAGTATGAATTAAAAGCGATACGAGGTGCCTTAAAGTTTAGGGGAATAGGAATATCGCTATTAAACACGGTTTTTCACTTACCAAAAAATTTTTATTTAACATTGATACCGCTGCTTATCAGAACCGTGCGTATTTCGGATGAAATAACAGCGGCAGCACTTACTCGCGGAATTGAGGTGAACAATGCTATTGTCAGTTTTTCGGAAGTTCGGTGGACAAAAAAGGATAGCGTTGCATTGGTAATGTTATTAGCCGGTTTTATCTGCCTAAAAATTATAGAAATAAAATGGGGTTGGAAATGGCGGTAGAACTGCAAAATTATTCTTTTTCCTATGACGGTAGAACACAGATTTTGAATAATATAAATATAAAAGTCAATCAAGGTGAGTTTGTTGTCATTACCGGTCTTTCAGGCTGCGGAAAAACGACCCTTATACGTGTATTAAACGGACTGTGCCCGCATTTTTATTCCGGTACGGTACAGGGAAGATATGAGTTATATGGTAAAGATGCCAAGAATATGAGCATTGGTGAGCTTTCAAAATATTGGGGCTCTGTGTTTCAAGATCCGCGAAGTCAATTTTTAGCAAGAAAAGTGAAAGATGAATTAGTCATTGCTATGGAAAATGCTTGTGAAGATAGGGTTTTGATGAAGAATAAGCTTGAAGAAGCCGCAAGGGAGCTCGAAATAGAAAAGATTTTAGATACTGATATGATGTATCTTTCAAGCGGAGAAAAGCAAAAAGTTGCAATAGGCTCCGTATTTTGTACACAACCTAAAGGCTTCGTGTTAGATGAACCCTCTGCGAATTTAGATAGTGCGGCGACAAGTGGATTAGCCGAATTTTTAAAAAGAGTCAAAGAAAAAGGCTGTACGGTTGTTATTTCCGAACACCGTTTACATTATTTAAAAAAATTAATAGATCGCTTAATTATAATGAAAGACGGACAAATTATAAAAGACATGTCAAAGCATGAAATACATTCTTTAAATAATTTTGATTTGAGAAACCTTGGACTGAGGCAATTTAATTTACCTAAAATAAATGTAGATAAAAAGGTTAATGGGGATAATTCTTTCGCTGCTTGCAAAGGGATTGTTTATATAAAAAATTGTTATCGCATATTAGAAACTGTTGACCTCAATTTAGAAAGCGGAAAGGTTCATGTTATTGTAGGAGAAAACGGGGCGGGGAAAAGCAGTCTTTGCAAAATCATTACCGGTTTATACAAGCAAACGGAAGGTGGTATGTATATCGATACGGCACCGGTAAAGAAAAAAGAGCGATTACAAAGAACCTTTTTTGTAGGACAGGACATAGATTATCAGCTATACGGTTACTCCATAAGAAACGAATTTCAAATCGGAAATAAAAGGCTTACCGATGAAAAAATAAAAGCCTGCCTTGATGAACTACATTTAAAAATTTCCCTTGATACAAATCCTCAGGTTCTTTCAGGAGGGCAAAAACAAAGATTGCTTATTGGAATAGCTTATCTGAGCGGACGGGATATTATTGTCTTTGATGAGCCTACCAGCGGGCTTGATGGGTTCCACATGAAAATCATTGCTGATTTGTTCCGGTATCTTGCAGAAAAAGGAAAAACTATTATTGTCATCACACATGACATCGAGTTTACCGCAGAAGTCGCTGATACCATTATATACATGAGTAAGGGGAAAATACAGTATCATAAATATATTACGAATGAAAATCGATGATGTAAGTATGTTCAACTTGCGAAGTGCTTTAAGTTTTCATGCGGACGATAAAACCTTGTCTTGACAAATACGTGTTTTGAATATATAGTAAGATTCGATGATTAACTTAAGAACAATTGATGAGAATAATTTTCAAGCATGTATAAATTATAATAGTTTTATCGCAGTTCCTATTTTCATTTCAAGTCTCCATTGCGGAGGCTTGCCGTCATCTCCCCAATATTCATCCATTGAAACAATCTTATCATCTTCAATTTTTATAAAGGATGTTGCGTGAACCGATGTATCGTTGTTGAATACTTTTACGGCAGTAATGATTAGATTATCTATTTTTTCGATCCTCTCAACTTCTGCCTCCCATTTGCCGGGATATTCACAATTAGCTTTGATAAATTCTTCTAAAGTAAATTGTTCATTTGTATTATGCCATCTGATAGTTGCAGTTTTATTAAAATAAGAACGTATTTTTTCAGCATCTTGTTCCGCAATTGCTTTCCAAAATTTTTTTATATCCAAATGTGTTTTCTCCTTAATAGTTACTGTATCTTTTCATTTGCTTTTTTGAAATTTTTCATTGTTGACAATAAAGCGTTCATGAGTTCCTTCTACGATTAAGCCTATTTTGTCATAAACCTTTACCGAAAAGATACGGTTTTTTCCATTCTATGTCGTCTGTAAGTTCACTTTTACAATATACCTTAACATTGCCTATATCTTTAATATCGGATTTAATAATAATTCATCAAACATCGGATGATAAAGTACTGTATCATCAATCTTCAAAATACTTGTAATTTTATTACCTGCATCTTTTGAAGAACCTCCGCAATGATATATTGCTTCATTTTTTGTGTTATAATCTATTGCAATATATCTATCATGATATTTACCCTTTGTCTTTTGAAAGGAAAGAGAAATATTAGGATACTCAATTTTAAAATCCTTTAAAATTGAAGTAGTCAACATAGTACGATGTTTAATATTATCAGTAAAAATTTTTATAGTGATACTTTCCTTTGCTTCTCTTAATAATTCTAAAGTTTTTAATCCTATGTAGTTATCCACTACGTAAACAGTATGCTTAGCCGATTTATATATTTTTTGATAGGCTATATCAGCTTCTATTTTCTTTCCGTCCATAATCAAAAAGTGTTTATAGGTATCGGGATCGATAAAATTATCCATGACCTTTTTTAGCTCTTCTTTCGTAGCCATTTGTGATTTTATTTCAGATATATTTTTAGTGTTTTGATTTGTTTGTATTGCTATTTGTGCCAGTTCCTTAGAGCTTATAAAATCTTGGTTTTCAATTAGATAGTCTTTCATTTGCTTAAACATTCTTATTAAAGCCTTGCTTTGTTTTATTGCAAGGTCTCCTTTTAATACTGTCATAAGCATATAAATACCTTGTTCCGTAAAGGCATAAGGATTATATTTGATATTGCTTCCTCTTCCCGTTATTTTGTTCAAGGTCGCAAAATGCGACCTTGAAAGTATCTGTACTTCTTCATTGGTTAATTGAAACATAAAATCATCTTCGAATTTCTCGATATTTCTTTTGACTTGCTCATTAAACCTTTTTGTTTCATATCCATATATTTCAGCAAGGTGGAAGTCAAGCATCACCTTTTGTCCTCGTATAGTGTAAATTTTTTCTTTAATTATTTTTTGATTTACTACAATCGGTTCTTTTTGTAATTTTGCCATATTAACATCCTATAAATTATAGATAAATAGTGAGGTCGAATTTATGTCAAACTGTTTATAATATCCTCTTCATTTGGTATTTTATATTATAAGTTTTAATTTTTCAAGCAGTTGAGAGTTCCCAATCCTTTATAAATTCCATTTATAATCCAAAGCATGATTATTCCTGTCAGTTTAATATTAATGATACTGAGCCAAATAATCATCGCTGCCGGTATAATTAGATTTGCCGTCATTTCCGGTAATAAATGTGCTGGAGTTTTTATCAAAATATCCCATGGGTACTCTAATAAATTTATCGCAAACTGCACATCTTATATCTTTTAGTGTTAAATATGCCGTCTTGTGTGATATGAGCGTAGAAAAATTTAAAAAAATCACATTTGCTGTTTTGCATATTATTACTAAGACTAAAGCAATCAATGTATTTTTATCGCTTGCTCCTCTAAAGATATGGCTGCTATTATGCCTATAAAAGAATAAGATAATAATTCACATAACACGGAAAATGAACTTAATAAAACGGATAAAAAATATTTTTTCTTATATGGTTTTATAAATTCTTTCATCTCTTTAAAAAAGCTGTAATTTTTTTCAGATTTCATTTTTTCACTCTTTACTAATCAATGGATTTTTCTAAAATATGTTTTTTTACTATTTTTTGTCCTATATAAGCTCCGATTATTGCAGAAAAAATTACTAAAATTAATAAAATCAGTGCTCCCCATGAAGAAATTAATTTTCCTGCTTTTGTAATATTTCCTATCAGTTCTTGTTCGCTCATCTTATCCAGAGTTTTATTTAATGCAATTGTATAAGGATAAATTACACTCCCTATAGATGCAAGTGCTTGTTGAATTACATAGCTTATTCCGATATACTTTAAATTTCCATATCCTTTTTTATAGAGTAATAATTCGGCTATTAAACCGGAGAGGATAAACATTAAAATATAAGGCGGATAAAATGAAATAATGCCTTGAATAAAAGAATAGATTATAAATGCTCCTCTTTTTTTTACCTTTACTCCAATAACATAAAAAACTACTCCTTGTAATAGGGAGTATAGTACGGGCGTTAAAAGAATGGTGATTGGTGTCGCATACATAAATGTACCCAATGAAAATATCAAAATATTGCATAATGATAATAATGTAACTGTGATAACGTCCTTTACTTTTAATTTGCCGTTGTTCATCTTGAATCTCCTTTTTATTTTAAAAATATACTTATAACTGAAACTGAAGCTAAGACTATCATCACAAAATAATCTTGTACTCCGAATTTCAATCCAATATATGAAGTTTTTTTATTTTTCATACTTATGCCCCTTGTTTCTGCAGAAGCGGATAATGTTTCTGCTATTCTTATTACTCTAAATATAATTGAGGTAATAAGAGCTTCGCAATGCAGAAAAACTTTTTTTAATATGTTTTTTTCTTCGTAATTTTTTCTGTTCTTTATTGATTGTTTTAGTAATTTAAAATCATTGTTGAGTACCGGAAAAAATCGAAATGAAACGGAAAGAATCAGTATCAGCCTTTCCGGTACTCTGATTTTTCTTAAACCTGCCAGCATATTGGTTGCTCCTCTTCCTCCAAGAAGAACAGGGAAGATCATAAATATTAAAATATACCTCGGCAATAGATTTGCCATAAATATGGTGGCTGTATTGGGAAATAGTATTTCAAGTCCGTAAATAAGACATAAAACAATTAAATATATAAAAAAAGTTTTATATCTTTTGTTGATAAGCGAAAATATTAATAAAAATAAGCTGTATGTTTGAATTAGGACCTTATTATCTATTCCGATTGAAAACATACAAAGACCTAAAAAGAACAGGCTGACTCGCGGATCTAATGGTTTGTCTTTTTTTAATTTGATTTCACTGTGTTGGGAAGAGCCGTTGTCTAATATTGTTATAAGAGTTTTTATATCTTTTAGCTTGCATGTTTGTTGTATTTTGCCGTCTTCTATTTTAAAATATTGTTCGGCAACGGCTGCAATGAATTCCAAATCATGACTTATCAATAAAACAATTTTTCCTTTTTTCATTTTATCGATGAGCTTTACACATAAATCCATACTCCATTTATCAAGTCCTGAGGTGGGTTCATCTAAAATAATCAGTTTTTTGCTTGATAAATATGCTGTCATCAATGTAAGTTTTTGCATTTGTCCTCCTGAAAGCGAAAAAGGGTGTCTATTTCTAAGATTCCACATGTCAAATTCTTTTAATAAGGGTTCTATCTCATCGTATTTGGAACTGTCTATACCGTATTTAAGTTCTCCGATTACCGAATTTGTAAAAAATTGGAATTCAGATTCCTGCATTATAAAAAGACTGTTTCGATATAAATCATCATATTTCATAGCCTTTCCATTAAGATATATTTTTCCTTGTGTAGGTTTTAATAAACCGCACAAGCATTTTCCTAATGTTGTTTTTCCTGCACCGTTTTGTCCTATAATACAGGTAATTTCATTAGAATTAAGTTTAAAAGATATATCATTAAGGATTCTTTTTTTGCCGTATTTAAAAGAAATGTTTTTAACTTCCAATACATTTTCTTGATTATAAAATTCCTCTTTTTTGGGCGGCAGTTCTATTTGATTTATGTCATTAACTCTTAAACCGATATTTTTTAAATCGTTTTGTGAGAGTTTTAAAAATATATCTTTATCATATTTTTCAAAAATATAACCGTTTTTTATAAGCCAGTATTCATCAGCTAAATCATGCAGATAATATAGCCTGTGTTCACTTATAATAAGAGTCTTGCCTTCATTCTTTAAGAGTAATAAAAGTTCCGTTAATTTTTTTATTGCCGTATAGTCCAAATTTGCAGTGGGTTCGTCCAGTAAAATAATATCGGAGTTCATAGCCCATGCTGCCATTATTGCAATAAGTTGGCGTTCTCCGCTTGAGAGTTTAAACACCTCTCTATTTCTTAAATATTCTAATCCGAATTTTAAAAAAGCATTATCGACTCTTTTTTTTATCTCGTTTGAATTTATGCCCTTGTTTTCTAAGCCGAAAGCAATTTCAATATCACTTTCTAAAGAAAAAAACTGACTTCTGGGGTCTTGAAAAACCGATGAAATTTTATTTCCTACTTCTCCGATTGTTTTGTTTACAGTGTCTTCCCCATCTATTTTAATAAACCCTTCAAATATTCCTTCATAAAATTCCGGGATTAAATGATTTAAACATCTTAAAATTGTTGATTTACCGCAGCCGCTTTCTCCGCAAAGTACAATACACTTTCCCTTTGGTATTATTCCACGTATATCCTTTATTGCTTTTTCGTTTTTTGCATTATAAGAAAAACTGATTTTAAAATCTAAAATAGGTTTAAGTTCCTCATTTATATCGTCCATACCTATGATTCCTTATTTTAAAAGATTTTTGAAAATCTTTTTCCAACCTGCAGCAATAAATTCTCCCATTGTTTTTATATACTCAATAGTTTCTTCTTTACCATATCCTTTTTTTATGATCATCGAGTATGCATTGAGTTGCTGCTGCATCACTAATTCTACAAAATCTAATTGTACATCACTGATATTTGAAGATGTATTTTTTTTGATAAATTGTTTTGTTTCAGTTATTTTATTGTTTATTATCTTATGAAGCTTTTTTTCTATAGAACTGCCGTTACTGCAGCATAATAATAGTTTACATTCGTCATAATAATTAAACAAAATATCTATATAGTCGGCTGTTTCTTTTAATATACTCTTAATAAAATTATTAAAATTTTTATCCGTATAATAGTTCATATATGATGATTTGTTTTTTAATCTTGTGTCATTTATCGATTTAAAAAAATCTTCCATAAGGCTGCAAAAAAGTTCATCTTTGCCTTTATAACGAGTATATATTGCTCCTGTTGTAACTCCCGCTTTTTGGGCAATTATATTGATAGAGGTTTCTTGAAATCCGTTCTTTAAGAATTCTTGTTTTGCCGCTTCAATTATCGGCTTATCCAATTCATGATTTTTATTAGCCATATATCTCCGGATACTATAATAAATAATTCTGTTATCGATTATAGCATTATTGATTGTCTTTGACAAGCCCCTAATCGTGTTTTATATTATAAGTTTTAGATTTTATTTCTCCTTAACTTCCTATCCGCCTTACTTCTTCTATTTTGTCTCTTATGACTGCTGCTTCTTCAAACATGAGCATGTCGGCATATTCGGCCATCTGGGCTTCAAGTTTTTTGATAAGTTTTTTTCTGTCTGCAGGATTTAAAATGTTTAGGCTGTTGATGAGGGGGCCGGCTTCTGCAAGGGCTGCTTCTTTTTTAATTTCATTTTCCCGCGTTAAAATATCTTCAATCGCTTTTTTGATTGTCTTGGGCGTTATACCGTGTTCCTTGTTATAGGCTTCCTGAATAGCACGGCGGCGGTTTGTTTCTTCGATAGTTTCTTTCATGGCATCGCTTATCCTGTCGGCATACATAACTACCTTACCATTTTCGTTTCTGGCTGCCCGTCCTACAATCTGAATAAGACTTGTAGTAGAACGCAAAAAGCCTATCTTATCTGCATCGAGAATTCCGATAAAAGAAACTTCGGGTAAGTCGATGCCCTCTCTTAAAAGGTTGATTCCTATAAGTACATCAAATTCCCCTGCTCGCAAGCCCTTTAGAATTTCGACACGCTCAATTGTTTCAACTTCGCTGTGGATATATTTTACTTTGAGACCGAGCCCTGTAAGATAATCGGTTAAGTCTTCCGCCATTTTTTTTGTAAGAGTTAAAATTAGGCTGCGTTCGTTTAAGGCAATGCGTTTTTTTACTTCTCCGTAGATATGTTCCATCTGGCCTTCGCTTTTATGAATCTCGATTATCGGATCCAAAAGGCCTGTAGGGCGTATTACTTGTTCGACAATGCGGGTAGAGTATTTTATTTCTTTAGGGCCGGGGGTTGCGGAAACAAAAACAGCCTGATTAAGCATCTTTTCAAACTCGTCGATTTTTAAAGGGCGGTTATCTAAGGCACAAGGAAGACGGAAACCGAAGTCTACAAGATTTTGTTTGCGGCTGCGGTCTCCTTCATACATGGCTCCCACTTGAGGAAATGTTACATGGCTTTCATCCATGAACAATAAAAAGTCATCGGGAAAATAATGAAAGAGGGTAGCGGGAGGCTCTCCGGGTTTCCGGTTTGCGATTGGAGCCGAGTAATTTTCGATGCCGGGGCAATAACCCATTTCGGAAAGCATTTCGATATCGTATTCGGTGCGGGTTTTTAGCCTTTCTGCTTCAAGGAGCTTTCCTTCCTTATTTAAAACATTCAGCCTTTCTTCCAATTCTTTTTTTATTCTTTCAAGAGCATTGGGAATTGCATCTTCGGGCATTACAAAGTGTTTTGCAGGATAAATTGAAAGCTCTTCGTATTCCTGTATTACCTCACCCGAAATCGGATTGAATTTTCTGATGCGCACAATTTCTTCCCAATCGAATTCAAGGCGGTAGGCATCTTCCATGTAGGCCGGGAAAATTTCCATAACATCACCTTTGACGCGGAAGCGGCCTCTTTCAAGGACTGCATCGTTTCTTTCATATTGCAAACTTATCAACTGCTTTTTTAATTTTTCGATTTCGATGCTTTCGCCTTTTTCTATGGTTATGCGCAAGTCTCGCCACGATTCGGGAAGCCCCAAACCGTAAATACAGGAAACGGTGGAAACGACGATTACGTCTCGGCGTTCCATAAGGCTGAAGGTTGCCGATAGGCGGAGGCGGTCGATTTCGTCATTGATTGAAGCGTCCTTTTCTATATAAAGGTCGCGTGCGGGAACATAGGCTTCAGGCTGATAGTAGTCGTAATATGAAACAAAGTATTCGACGGCATTTTCAGGGAAAAAGGTTTTAAATTCCCTGTAAAGCTGGGCGGCAAGGGTTTTATTGTGGCTTATGATTAGGGTCGGTTTTTGTACGGCTTGAATAATATTTGCCATTGTAAAAGTTTTTCCCGATCCCGTAACTCCTTTGAGCGTTTGAAATTTGTCGCCTGCAATTATTCCGTCTGAAAGAGCCTTGATAGCTTCTCCCTGATCTCCTGAAGGTTTATAATCCGAAATAAGTTTAAACTGCTTCATATTATTTTACCTGCCGTGCCGCTTCCAGTTTTTCCAAATTTTTAATGAGCTTGCTTGCCGTTAAGCTATAGCTTGCTCCTGCATTTTGAGAAGCAAGGCTGTGGGCGAGGCTCCCCGTAATTGCAGCATCAAGAGGTTTATAGCCTTGGGCCAAGAGGGAGCATATAAGACCTGTCAGCACATCGCCTGAACCCGCCTTTGAAAGAGAGGAAGATCCTAAAGTATTGATAAATATTTTTCCGTCATGAGCTATTAAGGTATTAGCTCCCTTTAGTACGAGCACAAGCTTAGGAAATTTTTTTGAAAAACTTAAGGCCGATATAAAGCGTTTTTTTTGTATTTCTTCAATGCTCAAATTATCCAAACCGGTGATATTTAAAAGTGAAGAAAATTCTTTTGGGTGAGGAGTTAAAACGGCGGCACTTAATTTGGGTAAGATTTTTTTTAGTTCGGCATAATAAAAGATATCCGCATCTATGACTATGGGTATTGATTGTGTTTCTTTTATTTTTAGGATAGAAAAAAGTTCATCGTTTTTTCTTCCAAGTCCTTGACCTATTGCGATGCTTGTAAATTTTTTAACATTCAATTTGCCGGCCTCAAATTTGCCGTCATACATAAAATCGGCTTTTAGGTTTTTAGGCCTTTCCCGATTTTCTCCTATCAATGTTACAAGGCCTGCACCGAATTCCAAGGCGGCAGAAGCTGCCAAAAGTGCTGCCCGGTTTTTTTCTCCTACAATTATTCCTGCATGACCGAAGCTTCCCTTATGGGTGTTTTGTTTTTTTCTTGAAGGGAGAAGCATATCTTCTTTTTCGAGTAAAAAAACATTTGGCTTTTCGTTTTGCTCGTAGGATGAGCGGGGGAGGCCTAGGTCTATGACCTCGATTTTTCCCGTAATATCCTTTGCCTCATCCGAATAAAAGGCCTGCTTTAAGGCTCCCATCGAAAAGGTCATGTTACATAGAACTGCATTGGGGCTTGCTTCTCCATCAAGGTTTAAGCCGCTCGGTATATCGCAGGCTATCTTAAAGGCCTTGACCTTATTTATCTTCTCTATTGTTTTTTTATCCTCGGCTTTTAAAAGCCCTTTTAAGCCGGTGCCCAAAAATGCATCAAAAAGAATATCCGATTCGGGCAAGATGTTTTTAGCAGTCCTTATATTTAAGGCTTTTAATCTTTCGTATTGTAGTTTACATAATTCAGACTTCGGCTCCTTTAAAATTATAACATGAATATTAAAATCATCGGCTAAGATTCTTACAAGGGCGAGCCCGTCTCCGCCGTTGTCGCCCGAACCGCAGACAATCTGTAGAGTTTTTTTTTCATCGCCTTTTTTAAAAGGAAAAAGATTTTTAATTTTTTCTGCTGAACCGCGGGCTGCGTTTTCCATTAAGATTCCGTTTTTTAAATTAAAATCTTCTTCGGCTCTTTTATCCAATTCCCTTAAAGAATAAAAAACATTTTGCATAAGTTCTTTCCCTTTACACCTGCACAAATCTTACAGTCAGATTCGGAATATCTATATCCTCGGCTTTTATGTTTATGCGTTCGTTAATCGATAATTCTTTTTTTAATCTCATTTCGGTTTCATAGCCGATAGACGGAATGGAAATGCGAGCCGTGTTTTTTATTGTTTCCAAAATTACGGCTTCTCCTTGCCAGTCAGGGTTTTGTAATAGATAGATCAGAGTCCAATGTTGACGCGAGGCTCTTTCAGCATAGGAACAATTTTTGCCTGCAATGTCTCCCGCCGCTATTCTCATAAGAAGGTCATCGGTTTTCATTACCTCGTTTCCGTCGATAAATTTTAAAAGCTGTTGATGGGCAACCAAGTCTCCATAGCGGCGGAGGGGGCTTGTAATTTGACTGTACATTGCAATTCCTAGGGCTGAATGCATTGCAGGAATTGTACCCACATTTCTCGGCCTCATAGCTTTTCTTTTTCGGTATTCGCCCGCAAGGCCTTCGGGAAGTTTTTTCGGTAATTCGGGAGCTTCCTGACTTACATACTGAAACGGAATATTATTTTTAAAAGCAAAGCGGGCGGCGGCCTCTCCTGCAAGGAGCATCATTTCCTTTATCATCAAAAAAGATTCCGTAAAATTATACGGGCTTATAAAACCTTTTTGGTTGTCATTTTCGGTTTCTACCTTGATTTGAACTTCCGGCATGTCTATCGAAACAGCTCCTGCAGCTTCCCGTTTCTTTCTGTTTTTTTCGGCTATTTCAAAAAGAGGTTTTAGGTTTGTATTCATCTTTTCTTCATCGGCCGTTTCAAAACTTATACAGCTTACTTTTATTTTGGTACGCAAAATATCTACATCGAGAATTTCAGCCGAGTCATTTAGCTTAAGTTTAAACGACAGGGCATAAGAGTCATCATGTAGGCCGAGGGCAAAGGCATCGACTGCCGATTCTCCCAACATTCGGGATACGCCTTCAGGAATGTAAAGGGTCGCACCCCGTTTCCTTGCGTCCATATCGCTTTTGGAATCGGGGGTAATTATGTCGGCAGGGTTTGCAATGTGAATCCATAAGTTTTCTCCGTCAAAGCATACGGCATCGTCCGGATCGGTGCTGCCCTCGTTGTCGATTGCATAGGAGGTAAGATGAGTCAGGTCTTCGTATTTTTTGTTGTGTTCGATAGGAGGCAATTCCAGCTTAGGCGAATTTAACGGATGCTTAAAGCGGGTGGGGTAGGGATTTTTTTCTATCTTCCAATAGCCCGTACTAATTAAAATCTTATGGGCCGATTCAGGAGTTTCTTTTAAGTGAGTTTCATTTAAGAGTTTTGATTTGTCGGTTTTTTCCAAAGCAAGGGCTTCTATTTCCTGTAAAAAATGAGAGTATTTTTTTAAGTCGAAATTTTCTTCCTTTTTTTCTTTTATAAATTTTGATAGGCTGCTTATAAATTCTTTCCGCTCTTGCTCTTCCGCTTGTTTTTCGGTTTCTTTTTTTAGTGCAGCAGCGGCTATGGCCTCAGCTTCTTCTTTTGTTCTTATCTTAATAGGAATGTCCGGGCTTTCTGCAATAAAAAGAGGGGAAGCCGATACTAAAAGCCAAGCTGCCCACATTTGTTCCGGA
This sequence comes from Treponema denticola, assembly GCF_024400535.1. Classification (NCBI taxonomy): domain Bacteria; kingdom Pseudomonadati; phylum Spirochaetota; class Spirochaetia; order Treponematales; family Treponemataceae; genus Treponema; species Treponema denticola. Next base: position 1,793,358 of record NZ_CP038800.1, on the reverse strand, counting down.
TTTAAATTTTCCCAAACCAATTCGCTTATTTCAGAGAAGAGGGCTGTTCCTTCTTCAAAAAAGTCGGCGGCTTCATTAAAGTCAGGTTCGGGACAAGCAGCGGTCAAAATGTTTTTTAGCGATGAGGAGTTACTTGGAGCCAAAACGGAAAAATCTTTTTCGCGCACCTTTTTGATGCCCGTTTCCGTTTCTATTTCAAATTTTCCGTCAGCCTGTCCTTTTATAAGAGCCGGACGGTTTTTATATAAGACGATTGCATTTGTATTCATTTTTATTCCTCAAAATAAGCCGCTTATAATAAGCATGTTTAAAATAAGCTGCTTACAATAATTTTAGAATTCAAGTTTTGTTATGGATATTTGCCTTATAAATCCGTTTAAATATAAAACCTGAATTTTGTTCGATTTATAAAAATAGTTTTCACAATCTCCTGCCGTATAAATCGGTTTGCCGAAAAAACTTTCAAAAGACTTTTTTGTTTCTCCTACCCGTAAATCATTGGGCAATGATAAATTGGAATCTGCAAAAATCGAAATCTTTTCTATGTTATTGTTTGTTGCAGTTGAAATTGAAACCTCGGCATTTAAAAAATCGTAATACCACTTTTCAGAAAAATAATTATATTTTATTCTTGAAGGTTTACCCCAATATTCGATTAAATCATCTGTGGTATCTTCAAGCTTAATCTTTTTTAAAATTATAGGATTATATTTTTCCATAGAGAAAATTAAACTGCGTAATTGTTCGCGAGCCTTTAAGGCCTTTTCCGATTCACCTAAACCAAAAAGCATTCTTGCATAATTAAAGATAATAATTCTTGTATCAATTATAGTTCCTGAAATTAAAAAGAGCGGATCGTTTTTTGTGATTGAATTATCTTTTATTAAGGATTCTAAAATGAGTTTTGCTTTTGTAAAATCTTTTTGCGAAAGGTAGAGGAGGGAAGCATAGTTCGATGCGGCAATTAGGCTTCCTGTTCCGTTTTCACTTAAGTAGGCTTTTTCGGCAAGAGAAAGAGCCTGCGTTTTATCGTTTATGTTGGGAGAATAAAAAAGAAGCATTGAATATGAAGATTTCATTCCTGATTCTTCAATTGAATTTAGGTAGCTTTTATAAGCTCTTACGGCTTCATCATAATCGTTTATATTTCCCGGAATTGATTCCGTTTCTTCGTTTTTTTTTGATCTATCAAAAGACTTTTAGGATCGAAATTTAAAATCTCATAATTTTGTTTCGCCGTTTTTGAATCTTGTGCAGCTGCAGGATAGGCGGTTAAAAGTCCTTTATTTGAAATACCTGATGCCCATTTTTTATGTGCTGTTACGGCTGCCAATCTTTTAAAATACATATTGTTAGGAAAGGCTGTCCGCAGGGCCGAAACTCTTTGCTTTGCATCTTCAATAGCATTTTCATCATCACTTCTGACTGCATCAAGCACATAGAAAATTTCATCGGCAACGGCTTCTGCCTCATCCTTGTGTTTAAGTAAATTGCTTATACGCTGTTGCGGTGAAAAGTTATCGGTAAAAAAACTTTCAAATTTTTTTGCGTAATTAGGATCGGCTTGGATTCTTTTTAGGTCTTCAAGATGACTGTAAAAAAGGTTTGAATCGTAACCTGCAAGTTTTTAAAAGAATCAAGGTAAAGCTGTCGGCAGTCAAATTGTATGATTTTAAAAGTTCGCTGTTTTTTTCTCCGCTTCTCCTTGGGTCCGAAAAATAGACCAGCTTATTGTCAAGGGCAAACGATGCTGCTGCATGGGCTAAAAAAGCTGAAAGCATTTTTTCTCTTTCAATGTTTAAGTTTTTTATTCTTCGCGGAGAAGCTGTTAAATTTTCGGCAATTCGAGCTTCTATGTAATCGAAAAGTCCTGTACTTATCAAGATAGTCCCATCAGGATAAATTCCGCATTTGATTATTTGATTTTCTTCAATTATAAGGCGCATTCTGCCTCGGTAAAGCTCGTTATTTCTTATGAGCATAAAAAGGGAGGCATTAAGCACATCCTGCCAAACTCCTAAATTTTCGCCGGATATTTCGTTTATTGAGGCCGCCGAGATTTCGTTTCGATAAAAATCCATGGCTTCGGTTCGTATTTCTTTAATTGACTTGTCATTTTCTTGGGGAAAAACTTGAGTATAGCCCTGAAAAAGCGTTAAAATGAGAGTAAAACAACAAAGTTTCCGTATAAATTTTCTTTTCATCATTTGCATATAATAGCACAATATCGGATTTTTAGCAAGATTTTCGCATTGGGTTTTGTATCAATGGCAATTCATATCTTTAAAATTATTGTTATGCAGAGTTTCATAAATCCTATACACATCAAATCTGTCAATATTATCCGCATCTCCTACCGTCAGAGCAAATGGGGTGCGCTCTCCCTCAAAATCGGCTTTGTCGTCTACATGAATCGCTATTCCGTAACATATATCGTTAATCCTATCTTCAGGCAATCCCAATTCTTTAAGAAAAGGATAGGAGATTTTTGCCGCATTTCGTCCATGGTTAAGCCAATCCTCCTTGCCGCAGAATTCTTCGCAGTAAGAAACATCATGGAGAAGACAGGCAATTATCATTTCCGTTCATGTAAGTGTTAGATTAATAATCTCCTGTAGTAATAGCTTTCCTTAAAATACTGTTTATTCTTGTCTGATAGCCTTTACCTAAAGACTGAAGTACTGCAAGAATATCGGCATCTATTTTTATCGAAATTGTTTTTTTAATTGGCGTTACATTCCAATATTCTTCATGAGCCGGCCTTAGTCTTGCAATTTGTTCCTTTGTCAGTTTTGGACTATCCTCATCATACGATATAGGATAATTTTTTATTTCTTCCAATCTTTCAGCTGTTAATTTTTTTGAAGTAATCATAATATTCCTCACTCAAGTCTTTATCTGCTTGCCGTGCAGATATTAACCGTATTCTGTTTTTTTTCTCGGTAAAAAAGACCAACACTATCAATATTCCGTTCAAATTTCCAATTCCGTAATATCTATCTTCTTTTTCGGAATTTTCAAAATCATATCCTGTTAAAAAGGCTGGATCATCAAATACTTCCAATATTTCTTCAAAGTCTATTCCATGCTTTTCAATATTAGCAAGATTTTTCTCTTCATCCCATTCAAAACGATTATCATTACTTATAATTGTTTTCCCCATAAGCCAAATATATATTAATGAGGATATATTGTCAAGTATATTGTATCTTTGTGTCTTTGACAGCTTTCGGCAGTTATTCTGCATTTTAAAAAAAATATAAAAAAAATTGTCAATAGGGTTGACAAAAAATTGGGGGGGTATAATGAAAAATGTGTGAAAATATGTTGGGTTGACATACCTTAAAGTATTCAGGTAACAAACAATTTGACATTCTTTCGATAAAAAATACGAACTTGCAATGAAAAAGAACATTGCAAAAAGGAAGGTAGAAGTGAAACAGAAAAAGAGAGTTTCGATAATCGGAACATTAATTTTAATAATTAGTGCGGTTGCATTAATTACCGGTTGTCTGCAGCCGAATGGCGGAACAATAACAAAAAATATAGTAGAATTTGATTCTGCGCGTGTAACATGCAAAAAAACAAATTCATACCCTTATACGAATATAAATACCGGGGATCCGATAAAAGAAAATGATGAATTGAAGTTTCAAGCGATTTTACCTGCCGGTAAAATTGTTAAAAATTGGTATATCAATGATGTTAAACAGGAAGATAAAACCGATTCATTGATGAGCTACACGGTAAAGGCATCCGACATTGCAGGCGGAAGGCTTAAAGTCCGGTTTGACACTAAAGACCCTGTACAAAAAACTATAGAATTTGATTCAAGTGTAACATGTCAAAACACAAATTCATACCCTTATACGAATATAAATACCGGAGCTCCGATACAGGAAAATGATAAATTAAGGTTTGAAGCGATTTTACCTCCGGGTAAAATTGTTAAAAATTGGTATATCAATGATGTTAAAAAGAAATATGAAACATATTCATGGATGAGCTACACGGTAAAGGCTTCCGACTTTGTAAGCGGAAAACTTAAAGTCAGATTTGACACTAAAGACCCTGAACAAGGAACTATCGAATTTGATGCAAGTGTAACATGCCAAAACACAAATACAGATCCTTATACGAATATAAATACCGGAGCTCAGATACAGGAAAATGATAAATTGCAGTTTGAAGCGATTTTGCCTGCCGGTAAAATTGTTGAAAATTGGTATATCAATGATGTTAAAAAGAAATATGAAACAGATTCATGGATGAGATACACGGTAAAGGCTTCCGACTTTGCAGACGGAAAAATTAAAGTCCGATTTGACACTAAAGACCCTGAACAAGGAACTATCGAATTTGATTCTACGCGTGTAAAATGCCAAAACATAAATTCATCCCCTTATACGGATATAAATAACGGAGCTCCGATACAGGAAAATGATAAATTGCAGTTTGAAGCGATTTTACCTCCGGGTAAAATTGTTGAAAATTGGTATATCAATGATGTTAAAAAGGAATATGAAACCGATTCATGGATGAGATACACGGTAAAGGCTTCCGACTTTAAAAGTGGGAAAATTAAAATCAGCGTTGTTTTTAAATAAATAGGGGGAGATAGTATGAGCAAAAATAAACCGATAAAACCGGCTGATAATCAAGCGAATATGCAAAATCCCAATAAGGGTACAGCCGGTACAAATATCCAGTATGATCAAAATCAAGGCAATCGCGGTGAACAACTGAATCCGAACAAGAAAGGGAAGTAATTTATTATAATGATAAGTTTAGCCCCGATGCAGAGCATTGGGGCATTAAATACTATGAACAAATCAGGGCAAACGCATCACAAAAGTTGAAGAACAGAGAATAAGAACTCATCGTTGATCATACAAAGACCTAGTTTTTGTTTCATTGAGGCTTTTTTCTTTGTTGGCCGTTGACGTACCGGTTCCGGAGCTAGTTTGATTAAATTCATAGTTATTTTTCTCAAAATAGCCGTATTTTGTGCTGCATGATCTTTTCTGATTCTCAGAAATAATCCTCATCAAATAAAATACCTTGTATCTTTTCTGTTATTTTCTTTTGACAGCCCATAGCATCAATCGTTACTATCATGTCTTTTAAATCCATCTGAGCCGAAACAATATGAATGCCCTTTTTTCCGTGTTCTCTTCTAAAGCCGCTTATTTGTGATAAGGCTGCTTTTATTTCCATATATATACCACCCAACCAGTAATATCGGGTTTATTTATTCTTATTCATTATTTTTTATTTATAGTGCGGTTGCCCTGTAAATAGCCCTTTTCAAAATTGTGTCATTGTGATACACTTACATTTATGAAATGTGTTGTTTTTACAGGAGGCGGAACGGGGGGGCATATTTTTCCCGGACTTGCCGTTGCAGAGGCTTTGAGCTCTTCTTTGGAATGCAGAATAGTCTGGATCGGCTCTGCTAAGGGAGTTGACCGCAAAATAGTTGAATCTTCCGAGCTTTACTCGGCTTCTCCTTCAGTTCTTGAATTCATAGGTATTCCTGCCGGAAAATTGAGGCGGTATTTTAGTTTTCAAAACTTTATAGATGTTTTTAAGGTTGCGGCAGGCTTTATAAAGTCCTTTTTTATTCTTTTAAAGTTAAAACCTGTTTTGGTTTTTTCTAAGGGCGGCTTTGTTTCGGTTCCTCCCTGTGCCGCTGCAAAATTCTTAAAAATTCCGGTTATCACTCACGAGTGTGATTTTTCGCCCGGCCTTGCAACAAGGATTAATTCTAAATTTGCAAACCGTATTTTGGTTTCATATCAAGAAACAGCGGAGCTTTTGCCGGCTTCTCTCCGTTCAAAGGTTATATGTACGGGAAATCCCGTCCGCTTAAGTTTTTATTCGGGCAGGCCAGAAAAGGGGCGTTCTTTTTTAAACATAAAATCGAACTTACCTGTTTTGTTTGTTTTAGGCGGAAGTCTCGGTGCAAGACAGTTAAACGATTTGATTTCCGATTCAATCGAATATCTTGTAAAGCATTTTGTTGTGGTTCATCAGATTGGGGAAGCCAATATGGATCAGGGACAAAAAATTAAAGAAGGCCTTTTAAAGTCCTCCCCCGAATTTGCAGAAAACTATAAACCCTATCCCTTTATAAAAAAGGAGATGGCCGATGTTTTAAGCCTTTCTTCGATTGTGGTGTCGCGGGCAGGAGCCAATACGGTTTGGGAATCGGCAGCTGCCGGTAAGCCTATGATTTTGGTTCCTCTTGAAAAGGGAAGCTCCCGCGGCGATCAAATAGAAAATGCCGAATTCTTTAAGAAAAAAGGTTCCGCAGAAATTCTTTTGGGCGAAGATGTAAGGTCCGATATTTTTATAAAGCTTTTGCGGGATCTTGGTTTTGAAGAAAACATAAGCGGAAACGAAAGGCTAAAAAATATGGCTCAGGCTTCTGCCGCCTTGGCAGGTGAAAAACCTGCCCTCGTAATTGCTGACTTTTTAAAAAGCTTTTTTACATCTAAGAATGAAGATCTTTAAGCAGGATTAAGTGATGGAGAATAATTAAATGCGGATAGGAAGTGCCGATATAGTTTTTTTGATTATATTAAGTTTTTTTGTTATTAAGGTTACCGTAACCGGTTTTATAGACGAGTTTTTTTCAAAGGCTGCGGTTATTGTCGGCGGACTTGTAGCTTTTTTGTTTTATAAATTGCTTACCCCTGTAATTACCGAGCTTCTTGGAGGAAAATCCTTATCTGCCGTGATAGCCTTTTTGATTTTATTTTTATCTACTTATTTGATTATAAAATTGGTTCAAGTTTTTTTAGGCTCCCTTTTTTCAAGCGAGTCATTAAAAAATTTGGACAGGTCATTAGGTTTTTGTCTGGGCCTTGTAGAAGGCTTGATTGTCATAGGAGTTATCCTCATGCTTATCAATATCCAAACCTTTGTTTCATTCGATAAAATATTAAGTGAAAGCATTTTTGCGAAAATCCTTTCTCCATTTATTTTAGATATTACCAAGCAGTTTTAGGGTAGGAGTTGTAGATGTTTGAAAATCTCATAGATCAAGAAGCGGGGCTTAGGCTCATTCAAGATATAAAACAAAAAAAACTTCCACCTTCGATTTTGTTTTCGGGGCCTGAATGTTCGGGAAAGCTGACCGCAGCCCTTGAGCTTGCCCGCTCCGTTTCTTGTACCGAATCGGGAAACTGGACATGTACTTGTTCTTCATGCTTGAGGCAAAAAGAGATGATTTCTTCCGATGTTCTTATTTTGGGAGCACGGGACCACAGCCCCGAAATCAAGGCTGCCTGCGAGACCTTATTAAAAACAAAAACTCTTTCTTCGAGATATTTATTTTTGCGGGCTATTAGAAAACTTACCGCTCGATTCGATCCCCGTCTTTGGGATACGGATGAAACAAGATTCGTTAAAGCCGCCCCCGTCATTGCAGAGATTGAAGAACTCCTGGCCGATCTATGTTCCGGCCCTATCGAAACTATAGATGACAAGGTGCTTAACAAAACTGCGGAAGCTCTTGTTTTAAAATCCGCAAAACTTCAAGACGAATGTATGTACGATACTATTCCCATAAATCAGGTTAGAAAGGCCTCCTCATGGGTGCGCCTAATGCCTTCGGGAATAAAAAAAGTATTGATTGTCGAAAATGCCGATAAGATGCAGGAAGGTGCTAGAAATGCTTTTTTAAAAATTTTAGAAGAGCCGCCTTCCTATGCCGTCTTTATTTTAACCACCGCTCATCGGGGAGCGATTATGCCGACGATACTGTCAAGGGTACGCACTTATACTTTTAAAGAAAGAGATAAAAAATCCCAAGAAGAAGTTATAAGACGGGTTTTTAAAGGAGAGCCTTGCCATGAACCCTTCGGTAAGTTCAATCTTTTAAGCTCTTACCTTTACGGTTTTTTACCGGTAAGTTTTCGTATGATTCAAAATGCGGCAGCCTTATTTTATGAGTATGTTTTTTTGCTCATAGACAGGCAAAATAAAATTCTTCCCTCGGCTCTTTATAATTCGATCTCAAATTACAAAAATAAAAACAAGTATGACAATTCAAATTGCACGGTTTCAAACATTGTAAATCTTTTAAATAAATGTAAACCTCATACGATTTATATTTTGTTCTTAAACAGCCTTTAATTTTTTTTACAAGACGGCTTAAAAAATGAAGAATGTTCCGCCTTGGAACTTGAATCTTATTTTAAAATAACGGCTTTAATAAAAAATGCCGAAGCTGCCGTAGATATTTTTAACATCTCGCCTCAAGCCGCTTTAGAAAATTTGGCAGAAGAAATTAAGGAAAAACTTATATGAGAGAGTTTATGAGAAGGGGAATACAAAAATCCCCAAACATGAATGAAGCTCAACTGCGTACCTTTGTAAAGCTGCTTGCAAACGAGTATTCTCTATTGGATTCAGTAATGGATTCTTTAAATGACGGTGTTATAGTTGCAGATTCCGAAAATAAGATTATAAAATCGAATAGGGCTGCAGAAAGAATTTTAGGCACCTCTTTTAGAGGAACCTCTCTTAGAAGCACTTCACTTGGCGGTTCCGCTTTAGGAGAAGGCCATGAAAAAAATGTCTGGGAACATATAAAGATTCAGGATATTGCCGACTTTGTTTCTTCGGTTATTCAAAATGAAAGCGGACAAACTTCAAAAGAGTTTAACCTCAAAGCCGATAAGCCTGAAGGTAAAAATAAATATATTGAAGTTTCGGTTCTTCCCTTGGTAACCGAAAAGAAAATTCAAGGTACGATAATTATGATTGCGGATATTACCGAAAAAAGAATTGAAGAGATTAAAAACCGCCGCCTTGAAAATCTTGCAAGCCTTACAAATGTGGCAGCTGCCGTTGCTCACGAGATAAAAAATCCTCTTGCAGCAATCAGCATTCATTTACAGCTTTTAAAGAAAAATTTTACGGCTTGTAATTTATCCATAAACCAAAAGGCTCAAAAACATATAGGCGTTATCGAAGAAGAAATTGAAAGGCTCAATAAAATCGTGGTGGATTTTTTGTTTGCCGTGCGTCCCTTAAAATTCGAATTTGTTCCCGTAGATATAAATGCTCTTTTAAAGAATCTGTACGATACTTTTTTTGACGAGTTTAATGACAGCGGTATAAGTATTGCTCTTAGCTTTTCAAAGGATCTTCCTAAGATTCAAGGCGATGAAAGATTTTTGCGGCAGGCATTTATGAATGTCCTAACAAATGCAAAAGCCGCAATGCCTAATGGCGGCTTTTTGGATATATCTACAAAGGCAGTAAACGATTTTATTATTGTAACTATTTCGGATTCAGGGCAGGGCATCTTACCCGAGGATATGCATAAAATATTTGAGCCTTACTTTACGACAAAACATGACGGAACGGGCTTGGGGCTGACCATGACTTATAAGGTTATAAAAGAACATGGAGGAGACATAAACGTTTATTCGGATTACGGCATGGGAACAAGTTTTAAATTTTCTCTTCCGATAGAGCGTAAGGGTGCAATGCTTTTACTCTCCGATAAAACTTTCGATTTTGATTCGGTAAAGGATATAAAATGAAATTCAGTATTTTGGTTATTGATGACGAAAAAAATATTCGTGAAGGCCTTGCGATGGCTTTGGAAGATGAAGGCTATGAAGTAATTACTGCCGATAACGGAAAAACAGGTTTGGATATTGCCTTAAAAGACGAAGTCGATCTTGTAATTACCGATCTAAAAATGCCTGAAATAAGCGGTGAAGAGGTCTTACGCGAAGTTATTTCAAAAACTCCGGGGGTTCCCGTAATTGTTTTAACCGGACACGGGACGGTAGAAACGGCTGTTGAAGCCATGAGGATGGGGGCCTATGATTTTTTAACCAAGCCCTTGGATTTGGAACGCCTTTTTCTTTTAGTAAAAAGAGCCTTACAAAACAGGGCCCTTGTTCTGCAAAATAGGGCACTCTTACATGACATTGAAACCAAACAAAGTTTTGAAAATATTATAGGCAAAAGTCCTCTTATGGAAAAGGTTTTTGAGAATATAAAAAAAGTTGCGCCGACAAAGGCCAGCGTCTTAATTACCGGAGAAACCGGAGTCGGAAAAGAATTGATAGCTCGAGCCATTCATAATCTTTCAAACCGTAAAGATAAGCCCTTTGTTCAAGTCCACTGTGCGTCCTTTGCCGAAAGCCTTTTGGAGTCCGAACTTTTCGGTCATGAAAAAGGAGCCTTTACAGGGGCCGTACAACGCAGCCGAGGCCGTTTTGAAATTGCAAACGGCGGTTCTCTTTTTTTGGACGAAATAGGCGAAGTCAATCAAATGATACAGGTAAAACTTTTACGGGTTCTTCAAGAAAAAAAGTTTGAGAGGGTAGGAGGTTCTGAAACTATTAGCGTAGATACAAGGATAATCGCCGCAACAAACAGGGATTTGGTAGAAGAAATAAAAAAAGGAAATTTTAGGGAAGATCTTTATTTTAGATTGAATGTAGTTCATATTCACGTGCCTCCCTTGCGTGAACGCAAGGAGGACATTCCTCTTTTGGTTGCTGCCTTTATCAAAGACTTCGCCGAGGAGAACGGTAAAAAAATAGATTCTATGGAACCTCGTGCAAGAGCTGCAATTTATAATTATGACTGGCCGGGAAATATAAGGCAGCTTCAAAACTGTATTCAAAGTGCCGTTGTAATGAGCTCCGATAATGTAATTCACTTTGACGACTTACCGGAAACATTGCGCGAAAAGGCCGAGGCTTCTTCAATCCGTATACCGATGGGAGTAAATATGGCCGAAGCCGAAAAGCAAATTATTTTGCAGACTCTTGCAAACCAAAATAATAATAAATCCAAGACAGCCGATATTTTAGGAATAGGCCGAAGAACCCTCCATCGAAAACTTGATGAATATGATGCGGAGATTAAAGATGATACTTCGCGAATGTTGGAAGGAAAAGAAAATCAATCCAAAAAGGAAAAAGTAAATGGCAAAAAATAAATACAGCGAACCTGATTATTGGTCAAAAAAAGCTTTTGCCGAAAATTATCCTGCTCGTTCCGTATACAAACTTGAAGAGATGAATAAAAAATTTAATCTTTTTTCTCCTAATGATAAGGTCTTGGATTTGGGAGCGGCTCCCGGAAGCTGGACCGTCTATGTCTTGCGATTTTTAAATAAGGAGGGAAGGGTAACTGCCGTCGACTTAAAGCCCTTGGATTCTTCAGTCTATGATGAGAGGCTTAATTTTTTTCAAGGCGATATGTTCGATAAGGGAATTATAAAATCGGTAAAAGAATTGGGACCTTATGATGCTGTTATCTGCGATGCGGCTCCTGCAACAACAGGAAACAAAACCGTTGATACGGCCCGTTCTTCAGGTTTGGTAGAGCTTGCTCTTTATTATGCACAAGAGCAGCTTAAACAAGGCGGTTCTTTTGTCGTAAAGATATTCCAAGGCGGAGATCAGCAGATTCACTTAAACAATTTACGAAAATGTTTTAAGACGGCAAGGGCCTTTAAGCCTGAAGCATGCCGAAGTTCAAGTTTTGAAACTTATTTAATAGGTTTGGATTTTAAGGGTTAGAATCTTCCCTGTTGATTATTTTATCGATTATAACATTTATCTGAATAATCAATATACCTGTGTACCTCTCTATCTGTTCGATTATATATTTTTGGAGTTGATTGATCTTTCCGGTCAGCTGTGTTCCAAAAGGAATATCAACAGTCAGATCTAGTCTGTATCCGCCTTCTTCTTTTTTGATATTGAGCTTTTTAATAACTACTTCTTTATCGTACTCTTCAATACAATTAAATACCATTTGAGTTAAAGCGGATTCGGATATTTCGACCGTACCGACTTTTGAGAATTCCGGGCGGACTACGGATTTTTCAAAGAGCTTTGATTGTTCGGTTCCTACGAAGGGTGTCTTTTTATTTTTAAAAAATAGGCGTATCTTGTCGTAAAAGATTTGAGGGTAGGTGCGTTGTACCTCTATTGAAGGAACAGGTATAACATGTTTGCCTTCAACACGCCTTGATCTCATTGCGGTTTCGATTTCTTCTCTGCTTGCAATGTCTTCAATTTTAATTATTTTTTGAGGCTGAGGAATTTGAAGGCGGGCGGCAATCTTGTTTACCATTTTTTCGGAAGTTCCCAATATTAAAATCTTTTTAAAGCTATGGGATTGTAAAGCCTTTGCCACCCCGTCTCTATGTTTTTTATCGTCAAATAAGGCAACCTTTACGGCCGCCAAAAGAGTTTTTTCTCTTTTTGCAGATTGGCCTGCAATTATCTTATCGTTATAGATTAAAAGCCCGTCATCGATGATGAGCTTAATGCCGTATTTTTCGGCAAGCAGTTGAGCCCTAAAGCTCTTTCCCGTTCCGCTTTCACCGACAAGGGCATAAACCGAGACTCCTTTAATCTTCCATGAAATTTTTTTTAAAATTTTTTTAAAATCGATCATCGGCTCTTAGTTTCGTTCCGATAAGGTTAAGTTTAAATCGACAAGTTTTTTTCCTCTGATAATTTTAACCTTTACCGTTTCACCGGGTTTTTTGTCCTCCAGTACCGAGTAATAATCGGTTATGTTATTTATTTTTTGTCCGCCTATTTCAACGATTATGTCGCCGCCTATGTAAAAGACGGAGCTGTATCTGCCCACTCCCGAACGCACAGCTTCATTTCCTCCTCGAAGGCCGGCCTTTGCCGCATTGCTTCCTTTTTTTACCTCGGAAACAAGGAGCCCGTAAGAAACGGGGAGTTTTGCATAAGAGGCAAGTCTTCCTGAAACTTGAACCAAATCGGCATCGATAGAACCGCGGATAACCTTTCCGTATTTTAAGATATCTGCAACAACTCTTTTAGCCGTATTTACGGGAACTGCAAAGCCGACTCCGGCCGAGCTTCCCGATGTGGAATAAATCATAGTGTTTATTCCTATCATTCTTCCTTGAGTGTCTAAAAGAGGGCCGCCTGAGTTTCCGGGGTTAATTGCCGTATCGGTTTGAATCATGTTTTTGATGATAATATTTTTATCGTTTTGAATCGGGCGCTTCAGTGCCGAGACTATTCCGTCTGTAAGAGTTCTTTCCAGTCCGAAAGGATTTCCGATAGCTAAAACTCTTTGACCGACTTTTAAATTGGCTGAGTCTCCTAATTTTATTACCGTAAGTTTAATATTTTTAGGCGGATCAAATTTTAAAACAGCCAAATCGTTTTCGGCATCCGTTCCTACTACTTTTGCCTCATACTGACTTCCGTCAGAAAGAGAAATATAAATCTTTGAAGCTTCTGAAATTACATGTGCATTGGTCAATACCAATCCGCTTTCGTCGATTATGGAGCCCGAACCTGAACTGCCTTCAACCGGAACGGGCTCAAAAAACCAGTTTGCTCCCATAGTTTCGGTGGTTATGTTTACGACAGCTTCATTGGTCGATTCATATACATGAATATTCTGTGATTCGGCAGGAGTATAGCCCATGTAGCCTGTTTCATTTGAAGTGCTTACAGCAGCCGTATTTCCATGCTTCTGCATATTTAAATTGTGCGAATTTTCCGCCTGAACAAATCCGTTTCCTGCATTTTTTTCAAAATCGGCAGAGCCGTTTGAGGCTTCACTTTGAATTTCATTTAAGCCGATGTTTCCTGTATTGTATTTTATACCGGCAAAAAAACCTGCACTTGCAAAAATAACCGCTGCAATGAGCGAAAATACTAATGTTTGTCTTCTACTGTAAAGTTTCATAATGCTTAAAATTCTCCTATAATTATAGTCTATTAAAAATACGCCCTATTTGTCAAGCGTGGACGTAAAAATCTCACCGTAGTTATGTGCAGCAATGCGGTACTATACGAATAAATGATACTGTGATATAATGGAATAAAATAAGTGTGATTGTTAATTCTATCTGCAATCAATTATTTTTTTTAAGAAAGTCGATTTTGTTTGTTGACTTTTTATGGGAGCTGTTTATGTCTGCTGGTGAAATACCTATTGGCGAAATTGCTTTGCAAATCGTCCTTTCCGTTGGAATTATCGTTATTGTTGCAAAGTACCTCGGTCTTCTTGCAAAAAAACTGAATATTCCGCAAGTTGCGGGTGAAATTGTTGCAGGGCTTTTATTACGCTACCTGCCTTTTTTTCGTAATTTCGGCGGAGCCGAACCGAACATTATCTATGCCGAAACCAATCAGTTTATCGGATATATGTCGGAAATCGGCGTTATCCTGATTATGTTCTCTGCCGGATTGGGTACTAATTTAAAATCACTTGTTGCATCCGGTATCAAATCCACAGTGATCGCTGCTTGCGGCGTTATCGTTCCATTGGTTTTAGGTACGGCTATGGCCTTAGGCTTTTGGGGCTTCGACGGTTTTGGAACGCCCGTATTTTATCAAGCCCTATTTATCGGGACTATTTTAACGGCGACTTCGGTGAGCATTACCGTTGCTGCATTGAAAGAGCTGGGAAAGATAAATTCGGAAGTCGGGCAAACAATTATCAGTGCTGCAATCATCGATGATGTCTTAGGCATTATTGCATTGACGGTTGTACTCGGTGCAAGTTCCGGTAAGGGCGACTACCTCGCACTTATTATAAAAACGGCAGCGTTCTTTGCCGCTTCGTTGGTAGTAGGCTATGTGATTTACCGAATCTTCAAATGGTATGATAAGAGGCATCCTCATACTCACCGTATTTCGATTTACGGGCTAGGGGTTGCATTGATTTTTGCCTATTGTACCGAACGATTTTTCGGTATTGCCGATATTACCGGTGCCTATGTTGCAGGGGTTGTATTATGCAACTTGCATGACGCTTCCTATATGGAAAAGAAAATAGACATTAATTCGTATATGTTTTTTAGTCCTATCTTTTTTACCTCTATCGGACTTAAAACGGACTTTAGCGGACTGAATATGAGCTTACTATGGTTTTCGATAGCCTTTGTGCTTGTCGGTTGTATCAGCAAAATAATCGGCTGCGGCGGTTCAGCATTGACGTTGGGCTTTAAGCGGAAGGAATCGCTCCAGATAGGGCTGGGAATGATGGTGCGCGGTGAAGTAGCCCTCATCGTAGCTCAAAAGGGACTTGCGGTAGGGATGGTTAAAGCCGAATACTTTGCACCGGTCATTTTGCTGATTATCGTTTCCTCCATGATTGTGCCTATTTTGTTGGGAAAAGCATTTTCGGATAGGACTTTTGAACCTCCAATGAAAGAACAGGTATAAAATTTTTGCCTGCAACTTTTTTAATACGCCCTATTTGCCAAGCGTGGATTGAAAATTCTTCCGTTTTTTGATATACTAGTCACATGTCTGTAGTTTCTCTTGTATTCCAGATGCTTGGAAGTTTAGGTTTAATCTTATACGGAATGAAAATGATGAGTGACGGTATTCAAAAAAGTGCCGGCGAAAGTCTACACCGTACACTCAATTTTATGACGGGAAACAGATTTTTAGCTGTTTTGACGGGTATAATTGTTACCGGCATTGTTCAATCTTCCGGTGCTACAACCGTTATGACCGTTTCATTTGTCAATGCAGGAATGTTGAGTCTTCAGCAAGCTATAGGTGTAATTTTTGGTGCAAACATAGGTACGACCGTTACGGCATGGATAGTTTCTCTCCTGGGTTTTAAATTTTCTATAGCAAGCATAGCCATTCCTGCCTTCGGAATAGGCTATTTTTTAACCTTTTTTAAAAAACTTAAAAAAGACAATCTGGGTGAGGCCATCATGGGCTTCGGTCTCCTTTTTACCGGCTTGGATTTTTTGGCTTCAGCCGTGCCGAATATTTCGGGTGAACATATTGCCCTTTTTTCTCTTTTTAGACAGACAGGTATTCATAGTATTATAATCGGTGTTATCCTCGGTTTGGTACTTACTGTTTTTCTCCATTCATCGAGTGCGACAACTGCGGTTCTTTTGACGATGGCTCATACCGGGGTAGTCGGCTGGGAATTTTCTGCGGCTGTAATTTTGGGAAGTAACGTAGGTTCTACAGTAGATGCGGTATTGGCCTCAATAGGAACAAAGCTCAATGCGAGGAGGGCGGCGGCCGTACACGTTTTGTTTAATGTTGCAGGCAGCGTTTTTACATTAGCTTTTTTTACGCCGTTTTTATCCTTAGTGGATTTGATTTGCCCTTCAAGCAGTCTTATGACTAAAATTGCAGTGTTCCATACCTTGTTCAATGTAATCAACACTCTTGTCGCCATTCCGTTTGTAAATCAGATTGCAAAATTTGTGTGCTGGCTTATTAAACCAAGAGAAAATGAAGAGCCTGCCCGCTATGTTCTTACCTTTCAGGCACCCGGCATGAAAGAAAATACGGAGGCCTATGTGCTTAGGGCCGAGGTTGAAATTCTAAAGATGTCCAATATTGTCCGGGAAATGTTCAGCCTCTTGCGTTCTCTTTTGAGTAAGGAAGAAAATGTTTCAAGAGAATTTGTGATAAGGCAGTTGACCGAAAAAGAAGATTATACCGATCAAATGCAGGAAGAGCTTTCTGTATACCTTATTAAAACTTCTCAGCTTTCTTTATCCGAAAAAAACAGAAAGAATGTACGCCTTATGCTCGGTATTGTAGACGATATAGAAAATATGACCGATCAGATTTTTGAGCTGGGTCTTTTTATCAACCGAAGTATAGAATTAAAGATGCCCATCAGCCAAGACGATATGGATAAACTTTTGCCCTATATGGGAATTGTAAATCAGTTTATTCATTTTGTTCACGAACACTTAAATAAACCTCTTGCAGCGGAGCAGCTTGCAATGGCCCATGAAATGGAAGAATCTATCGATGCGATGCGACAACACCTAAAGCATCTTGCACGTACCCGCTTGGAAAAAGGTGCAAACGTAAAGGCCGAGCTTTTATATATCGACATGGTCCGCAACTTGGAAAAAATAGGAGATTTTGCTTTTAGCATTTCCCGTGCCCTTGCCGAAACCGAATAAGAATTTTTATGTATTTTTTCAATGAGTAGTAGTTTAGCTCTTTACCGCCACTATTTACAATACAATTCTGTCGTTGTCTTG
Source organism: Treponema denticola (assembly GCF_024400535.1). Classification (NCBI taxonomy): domain Bacteria; kingdom Pseudomonadati; phylum Spirochaetota; class Spirochaetia; order Treponematales; family Treponemataceae; genus Treponema; species Treponema denticola. The sequence goes on along the minus strand of NZ_CP038800.1, from coordinate 1,776,326 downwards.
CCTTTTTAGCTTGCCTTCTTTTTCGAGAAGGTTTAGAATCGGAAGAATGTATTTGCGGGAAAGGCCGGTTACTTCCCGTGCATCGGCTATCGAAATCTTATCCCCTGTTTTGTATTTTGCAAATAAGGAATTTACGGCCTTTTTGTAAAAATCCGTATGGTAGTGTAAAAAGTTTTCAAGGCAGATAAGCTTACCTAATTTTATCAGGGCTCTCGCTTCTTTTCTGGCTTGAGGGAGCTTTATCTTGTCTATTTCGATGCCTTCAAAGCCAGCCTTAAAGGCTGCATCCAAAAGGGCCTTTGCATTTTTAGAAATATCGTCGCCCGTTCTTCCGCTCAGTTTATAAATATGAGCTTCTTTTTCCAGCTTTTTTTCATCGCAAAGTTTTTTTAATACTGTAGTTTTTACCCTTTGCGGAACAGGTAAGTCCACTTCTTCAAGGGTAAAACCTGCCTGACTTTCTTGAGCCGTTTTTAAAATTTTATTTTCCCAAAACTCAAGTCTCTTTTTTAAAAAACGCCAAGAGCCATACTCAATGACTTCATTCTTATCCGATGTGAGCTCTTGGGTTTTGATTTTAGTATCCTCGACAAAGCCTTCAATATTAAACTTGTAGCTGTGAATTGAAGGAAGTTCCTTATCCCTGTAAACCTCAAAGGCTTCCTTAAACTGTATTCTTTTGTAGCTTGGAAAACTTGCGAGCACTCTGGCCGAGGCTAGAATTTCGCTTCCGCCGTGCCTTATTAAAACGGCTCTTTGATTCCAAGCAGAAGCAATAGGTTCTTCTAAAGAAAGACGGCCCAAGCTCCTGTCGAATTGGTTTAAGTGAATGCTGCCTATTGCATGAGCGCTTCCGAGGGCTATTTCAATTTCGGCATGATTTTTAAAGCCCCCTTCCTTGTTTGTAAAAACCTCATCGATGCGTACTAAAAGTTCTTTTCCGCTTAAAACAAAATTTGAATCTTTTTCAGCTAAGAGCATTCCTCTTTCAAGATTTGTTTTTTCTCCCAGCTTTAAGTTGAGGGCTGTCCGCGTACCGGGCTCTATTTTTTCCACATCCTTATGATGGTTTTGTATCGATTTAATTCTACATTCTTCATTTGAAGGATATATCTGCAAGCTGTCGCCCGTATGCAGGCCTTTTCCTCTTAATGTTCCGGTAACGGTGGTTCCTATGCCCTTTAGGACAAAGACCCTGTCTACATATAAAAAGGGAGTAGGCGGGCTTTGTTTTTTTGATGAAGAAAGAAGTTTCGTAATTTCGGCTTTGAGTTCCTCGATTCCGCTTCCGGTAAGGGAAGATACGGCAACGGCAGGCAGTTTTCTTCCGATTATTTTTTCGCATTGGGCATTGGCATCTTCGATTAGAAGTTCAAGCATGTCCTTTTCTGCAAGGTCGGATTTTGTGATTACAAGAAGAATGGAGTCTATCTTCATGGCCTTCAGTACACGCAAATGATCGGAGGACATCTGCATCCAGCCGTCATCGGCTGCCACTATTAAAAGAGCCGCATCCAAACCCCATGTGCCTGCAACCATGTTGCGGATAAAACGTTCATGGCCGGGAACATCTACTATGCCGACAGTACCGTGAACAGGATCTTCAAGCGAAGCAAAGCCGAGCTCTATGGTCATCCCCCGCTTTTTTTCTTCAGGCAGATGACTGGTTTCAATTCCTGTAAGCCTTTTTACCAAGGCTGTCTTTCCATGGTCTACATGTCCCGCTGTTCCCAAAATATACGGCATTCTTTCCCCCAATCAATATTTATCGTGTTCAGAGCATTTTAGCATAACTAAGGGATTAGGGGAAGGGGGAGAAGAGTTATGCCTAAGCGCTATTTTTTATTCGGAATACGGTATCTAAGTCCAAGACCGATATGCGGAATCCAATCTATAGATATTTGATCATTTATTTTTTTCTTAAATAATCCGGATTCATTGTTAGGGGCAAAGCTGTGATTCCTTTCTCCATAATAATAAGTAAAACCGATAGCAGGAGCTGCTTCGATAAATAAGTTGAATGCGGATGTTTTTTCAAAGTTTACTTCCCATCTTACGGGGAATAATACCGAAACACCAATACTGGCAGGTTTATACAATACCATCCAACTGTTGATATCAATGGCAGTGCCAATTGTGAGCGGACAGTTTTGACCTTTAACTACCGGTTCCCATACAGTAAAAAGAAGGGCACTACGGATATTCACTATTCTAGCAATAAGCGGTATTCCTGTTGAACCTATCAGTAAATCAAATTCTATCAGATTGTTAAATTCATGTGAATAAGATAAGCCTATAAACGGTACACCCAGCCATGCTCCGATCTTATCTTTCCCTCCATTACCGTTTCCATTTGATAAATCATTAGATTCTGTGAAAATATTTTGAGAAATCAAAACCGCACAGAAAAAAACTGCTAATAATTTTTTCATCTTAAACCTTCCTTTTTAATCGTTAAATTTAAGCTTTGAGAAAAATTAAATTGTAAGCCGATTAAAATTAGTTTTACCATAAAAGTATGCTAGTGTATAAACGATTATTTGTCAAGACTTGAATTTGGGATCTCAATAATTTATGTTAAAAATAATTATAACAAAAGTAAATAATAATTTTATTGAAAAACCATCCAAAAAAGGTTCTTGGGTTACTTTTTTGGGGGAGAAAAAGTTGCTTCCACAAAAAATACTTGACAATACGTGTTAATACGTGCTATAATGCTCTTGTAGGGTGAGCTATGACATCTAATGAAATTATAAAGCTCTTAAAAAAGGCCGGTTATGAAATAATAGCCGGAGCAAAACATGATAAAGCAATTCACAAAGAAAGCGGAAAGATGATAGCAATACCGCGTCATAAAGGTGATATTCCAAAAGGAACTGCACATAATATTTTGAAAGAAGCCGGTATTAAATAGTGTAGTGGAGGCAAAAATGAAATATATATATCCTGTTATTTTTGAAAATGATGACGGAAAAATAGGGGCAAGAGTTCCCGATATTTCCGGCTGCTTTACATTCGGAGACACGGTAACTGAAGCTATAGAAATGGCAGAGGATGCCATAGCTATGATGCTTGCCCATTATGAAGATAACAATCAAGCAATACCAAAAGCCAGTAATATATCGGAGGTAAAAATAAAAGACGGATTTGTAAACTATGTTATAGCCGATACGGATAAATGGCGCAGGCAATTTTCAGAAAAATCGGTGAAAAAGACGGTTACCATTCCGGCATGGTTAAACTACAAGGCCGAAACAGCCAATCTTAATTTTTCGCAAGAATTGCAAAATGCCCTTAAAGCAAAACTACAGGTTGGGGTGTAGAAGAAAATGTAATCAGCTTAGGCTTGCAATAATAATTCTCCTCGAATGCCCTATAATCAAAGAAACATTTTGCTCCCTTATCAAAGACTTAACTTCCTGTAAAGTTTTTTCGGGGTTTAGTATATCGAGTGACGGAACAATAAGTTAAATTCCGTGCTTTTCCAATAGCGTTTTTACTACTTGCCCCGTACCCGAATTTTTATCCGAATTAAGTCCGTGAATAAAGAGAGTTTTTTGCATACAGAAATTATTTTGAACCGATATTGTCATACTCGTACCTCTTATAAAAAATTTACAGTATTGCCGTTTTTGTTTATTTTATAACGGATTTTCCTGCATAATAAACATATTTCTAATCCTACAGGTTCGGCTCAACCGTAATTTGCTCGTCCCGTATTGCGGTGTTCCTTTTCAGCATTGCTTTTACTGCATCGGTTTTTACAGTAAAATGTATCAGTATGTACGTTTTCAAACGCAGTTTCGTCAATATCTTTTATAACAGTAGACTCTATAATTACCGTTTTGAGATTCCTACAGGTGGAAAATGCAAACGGACAAATTTCGATAACACTATCGGGAATAACAATAGCGGGTAAATTGAAACAGCAGGTAAATGCAGCGCTGCCAATCACCGTAACAGTGCGGGGGAGCGTAACGCTTGTTAGAGAAGTGCAGGCGGAAAATGCACCCAAAAAAATCTCAGTGACGCTGTCAGGTATAGCAATAGACTTCAAACTGCCTGCTGCAGTTACCAAGCATTTTTTATCTTTTGTGTAAATAATATTATTTTCACTACAATAGACAGGATTTGCACTATCAACCGTAAGCTCTGTTAAGCTGATACAGTCTGCAAAAGCCATTGGACGGATTTTGGTAACGTTTTTCGGTATTACAACACGTGTTAAAGCAGTGCATTTGAGGAAAGCCTTTTTATGAATTCCCGTAATACCCTCCGGAAGCACAAGGCTCCCTATCAGCTTATTGGGATCGGTTACTCCTATTACCATTCCGTCGGTTATTTCCAAAAGCTGTGCATTTGCTTTTTCTTCGTCAGTAAGCGGTATTTTTGTCTGTTGCATAGTATTATCCCATAAAAAGTCAATGAGAAAATATCAATTTTCAATTTGACTTTTTACGCCGTTTCGCAATATCTGTGAGAAACGGCAATCAATAATGCGATGTTTTGTGCAAAGCACAAAACTCATCAGATAAACAGTGAGGCAGAATTCCTGCAAAACTATTTATCATACCTCCTTTTACTATTATAACCTAATAAAAATACTACTGCTAATACTGTGCCGGTGTTATGTTGTTTCATTTGTTGCAACTCTTTTTTATCTTTATACTGATAATATAGTTCGTATACGAAATAATAATTCAAATAATATACAATTTTAACACTTTTTTGAAGAATACAACTTCTTTCCGGGTTTTTCATTTGTACGTGATATCGAATCAACACCCCCGATGCTCTGTGTCGGGGGTGTTGATTTTCGTAGTTTTACCGCTATCTATAACAAGCAAAGTATTCAACAGCGGAAAAGTTGGTAACATTATTTTTTCAACGAAATAACTGATTGTAATCTTTCCAGCATTTCGGAATATAAATCATTGAGGTATTCGGAAGCATGATATTCGAGTGCTTTTAAGAAATCTTCATAGTATGGCAGTGTGGAATTATAAGATTTGAAAAAATCTAAAAGCTGACTATATCTTATTATTTTGTATTTATCAAATTTTGCATATTTATTTAATTTTGAAGTATCTTTATAGGCATAGTTTGGAAGTAAAAGAAAATAGCCGGTAGTTTTCTTAGATGTCGATTTCTCGGCTTCTTTCTCTGCAAAAACATAATACTTTTCCAATTGTGAAAACTCTTTTTCTTCTTCTGTACTATCGTCTTTTTTCTGTGTCCCATTTATTGATGATTTTATTTTGTTTTCAAAAACATAGATGCTTTGTGAATCTTCATAATAAATGTCAATGTTATTTTTTGATTCTCTGATAATTTCGATATCTTCAAAACTACTTTTAGTCTTCCCGTCTTCATTTGTAAAATGTGTGATAAATCTTTTTAATAATTCCTTATCGTTTTTCAAATAATAGGAAATCCAATTTGAATATGTAATTTCATCATTATTTTTTTTAATTATATTCAGTAGTGAAGTTGATTTTATATTTATGTTATTTATATCAACTTTAGGAGAATTGTCTTTGTCTTCCCAATAAGGAGCGTTGATAAGCCTTTTGATTTCAGAATCTTCAAGATTTTCATAAGTTGCAACACTGGCACCGCACATTCGCTCTCTTTCCGTTAGTCTGAAGTAATGAGTATCCGTATTATCTGTATCACATCTATTGTCGCACAGATAGATAAGCTCTTTCGGCCGTCTGAAATTTACAACCTTAAAAGTAAGATATATAGCATGATCCGAATGTGCCGTATTATTATTTAAGAATAAATCGTATAGTTTTACATTTCCGTATGTTACGGAATGCTTGTCAATATAATCTATTTGTCTTTCATGTATTTTTTTATATGTTTCAATCCGATAAAGAGTTTTGTTATCTTTAGGAGTTCCATCAAGATTATTTTTGTTCATAAAATCTTTATTAATCAATTCATTGACAGATGGAAACATCGTATATTTATTCGGTTCATCAATTTCTGATGCGAAAATTTCTTCTTCAACATCACATATTCCTAAAATTTCAGCTTTATGCTGATCTATATTTCTAACAAGAATAATTTTTTTAATCGAATTGTTATGGGTTTTAGTATCATAATCACCTGCCGACATAGCATAGATATAATGATTTCCATTATCGCATTTAAAAAGGTTTATTACTTCGTGACCAAGATTTCCGGTTTCAAGATAATTTCCTGAATACATATGATTAATTAAAACTTCGTTCATCTTTCCTCCATTTGTGTCCCAATAAGGGCATCCGTTTAACATAATATACTATTTTCAGTATATCTTTGCAAGTATCTATGGCACTGCGAAAGTTGGCAAACTCACTTCCTGACAAAAAAGCCGATAGGTTTTTAATTTCTGGGATATCAGAGTAAGTGTATCATTTTCGCTTTCAGTCATCATTGTGTACTCCGCCTTTGCTTTTTATTTATCTATAAGAGAGATTTTTATTTTTTTTCATGGTACACTCCTTGTGTAGGTAATATAAACTTTAGTTTCCTATCTGCACAAATTGCCTCAGCAAGAAAAGCCGATTCTTTGTTCGTAATCATTGCCGATTTTTTCATGTTTGCAAAGCTCGTGTAGTGTTTCAATATTTGGTTGCATACCGGTTATGACTTCATCCATCATTACTTTGCGGACAATATTGTCTATTTGTCCTCCGCTTAAATCGTAATTTTCTGCAAAAGATGTTAGCTCGCGTTCGTCGAGAAACTTAAGTTTTGATTTCCAGATTTTCCGTTTTGCCTCAACAGACGGATTTTCAAACTTGATCTTAAAAAGGAAACGCCGTTCAAATGCCGTATCTAAATTGTCGGCAAGGTTTGTAGTTGCAATCAAGATACCATCAAGTTTTTCCATCTCTTCCAGAATAATATTCTGCATCGTGTTTTCTGTCTGAGCCACATTGCTCGCATTGGTATCCTTCCGCTTGGAAAAAATCGCGTCTGCTTCATTAAAAAGGAGAATCGGCAATTTTCCCTCTTTTTCCTTACGGCTTGCACGGCAGAGTTGTTTATAGTCGGTAAAAATCTTTTTAATTTTCTTTTCGCTTTCGCCGAACCAGCATGATTTTGCTTGGCTAATATCAACATGCAAAATCATCCGTCCCGTTGCTTTTGCAAGCTGGTACACCGTTTCTGTTTTTCCGGTACCCGGTGCTCCGTACAATAATACGGCGATCCCTTTCGGCAAGCCTTTTTCTGAAAGGCGGGCTTGTATTTCGCAAAAATTTTCTTCCTGCAAAGAAGAGGTAAGACGGGCTATTTCCGCTTCATTTTTTTGCTCATAAAACAGGTCTTTTGCCGTAATTGCGTCCGGTTGAATAATACCGGTTCCCTGTGCCGGTTTTGTAAAAAGATCGATGTTCTCTCCTAACAACATTTCTTTTGCTTTTTGGGTAATCTCAATCGTTGCATCGGTAAGTGTGCCTTTTTGATCGAAAGCGACTAAGTCCTCTTTAAATAAAATAAAACGTTCATCCATACACTCCCGTGCAAGGGCAAACTTTGCACTCGCCGGATACACGGTAGCGTCGAGTAATTCTGCAAGCCCTACTTCATCTCCGGTAATATAATGAGAACAGCAAGTGTAAAACATCATCCGCGCCTGAAGATTTTTTTCACCGGGCAGTAATTGCTTTGTTTCAATAACAAAGGGTTCGTCTGCATATCTTTTTTCTTCTGCATTCATTATCCGCACCTTTATCCCCAAAGAGTGCCGGCAGCATACTTCATGCCTAATTTTATTTACCATATCGAGTACATCCGTTTCAGCCGGTGCGGGGGCGGTGATAACCGGCTTTTCATTCTGCAAAAGACACTGCAAAAATTCTTCCGAAAACTGAAACGAACTGTCTAAACCTATTTTATCATCATGCAGTGCATTTACGGTATACATATACTGTTTTGCAATAATCGATTCGATATCTCCTCTACATGCAAGCATCGTAAGCATTGAGCAGTCGAAAAAATGTGCGATTGTATTTAAACGGCAAGGCTTTTTCCTGTTTTCAAAATGGAGGGCAAGCATACTGCAGAGAAGCCATGTTTGTCGCTCATTCGTTTCAAAGTAGTTATTCAAATGTGCAACGGCATGAGAAAATTCCTTAGAAGCCTTAATCTTGAACTTTGAATCGGCAAGTTGTTCCGCAACAGAGGCAACGGCTTCAATGACATTCATCGTTGATTCAGTAATTTTCGGCATTTAATTCTCCTTAGTTTTAGCTGGGGATTAAACCGCTCAAAATAGTGTGAAGTATTTGAGAGGTTATTTTTAGTATGTTTTATATAATGAATATAGAAAGATAAGGGCGTATATTTTATGAAAAAAAATAAATTTATTGATGATTTGATTAGTAAAAGTATATTGTATACAACAAGATTAAATATAGCAACTGTTTATATAGAAGCATTAAAAGCAAAAATCAAAGATACAAAAAACGTTAAAATATTATTTATACCTCCGACAGTAAAAAAACATCATACTATGAAAACAGTTAATCGATTACCCATCCTGCATCAATCATTTCTGTAATAGAACTGAAAGCGGCAATAATTTTATCATTCGGCATAGGCATAAAACCGCTTTCAATAACCCCTTTAATCACCACGCTGTCGCCTTCTTCAAAATAAATACCATAAGTATGATTTTTGTTTTTCATGACTGCACCGGGAAAAACTTCGTATCTTGTTTTCTCCTGTAATTCTTTACTCCATTTACTCATTTTATACCTCTTATTGTTTAATCAGTTTTTTAGCGGCAAAACGTATAATTTTTTCTTCATATTTTGTGTTCTATAAACCACTCTTGTATTGCTTCTTTTTTTATCTTACCTGAAGCTATTTTTAATCCAAAATCAACGAGTGCCTCCTGCGTATAGTTCAAATCAATACCATTTATTTTAAGAAAAACCAACGATAAATGAATTCCAATTCTTTTATTTCCATCTAAAAAAGGGTGATTTTCAATGAGTGAATAACAAAGTTGAGCTGCTTTGTCTAAAAGCGCCGGATATAATGCATTGCTATCGAAAGTTTGGAATATTGATTTTAGACTTGAATCCAAAAGATTGCATTCCCGAATGCCGTCTATTCCTCCGGTCTTTGTAATTAAAGATGAATGAATTTTTAACCCCTGTGCTTCGGAAAAGAATTTCATTTTGCCAATTCCTTATAGGCTTTTATATTTTTGGTGATTAAGGAATCGGAAGCTTCAAATAGTTGCTTGTTGGAAATAATCTCGTAACTATTTTTTTCATCTGAAACGGGGATTATTGCCTTTTGCTCATTATATTGCTCAACTGTAATCTGTTCGTCCCGTATACTTCGGCAGCTTTTTTTCAGCATTGCTTTTACCGCAGCTGTTTTCACGGTAAAATGTACATCATCATCATATATCGTTTTAAAAACATCGGCTTTGATTTTCTTTACACCGGCAGCGTTTATAATTACTGTTTTAAGCCTCGTACAACCGGAAAACACAAATATGCCAATATTAGTGATACCGGCAGGTATTGTAACACTTACTAAAAAAGCACAGCCTATAAATGCAAAGCTGCTAATTTCAGTAACACTATCGGGTATTTCAACTTTTGTTAACAAAGTACAGCCTGAAAATGCACCCCAACAAATCTTAGTAACACTGTCAGGTATAGCAATAGACTTCAAACTGCCTGCTGCAGTTACCAAGCGTTTTTTATCTTTTGTGTAAATAATATTATTTTCACTACAATAGACAGGATTTGCACTATCAATCGTAAGCTCTGTTAAGTTGATACAGCCTGCAAAAGCCTTTAAACCGATTTTGGTAACGCTTTTCGGTATTGTAACACGTGTTAAAGAAATACAGTTGGAAAATGCGCCCAAACCAATCATAGTAACATCGGCGGGTATTGTAACGCTTGTTAAATTGCCGGCTGCAGCTATCAGTCGTTTCTCATCTTTTGTATAAATGATATTATTTTCAGTGTAATAGACGGAATTTTCACTATCCGCCGTAAGCTCTGTTAAGCTGATACAGTCTGCAAAAGCCATTGGATAGATTTGGGTAACGCTTTTCGGTATTACAACACGTGTTAAAGCAGTGCATTTGAGGAAAGCCCTTTTATGAATTCTCGTAATACCCTCCGGAAGCACAAGGCTCCCTATCAGCTTATCCGGATAGGTTACTCCTATTACCATTCCGCCGGTTATTTCCAAAAGCTGTGCATTTGCTTTTTCTTCATCAGTAAGCGAAGTTTTTATTTCTTGCATATCATACCTCCTAAATTTATTTACAAATTCGGTTCAACTTTAATTTGCTCGTCTCGTATTGTGCTATTCTTTCTCAGCATTGCTTTTACTGCATCGGTTTTCACGGTAAAATGCACATAAGTATGTACGTTAGCAAAAGTGTTTACGCCGATGTGTTTTATGATAGTAGACTCTATGATAACCGTTTTGAGATTTGTGCAGCCTGAAAATGCTTCATCGCCAATTTCAGCAACACTATGCGGTATTATAACACTTGTTAAAGAACTACAATCGGAAAATGCATCTTTCCCGATTTTAGTAACAGTATCGGGAATAACAATATGTATTAAACCACAGAAATAAAAAACTTCATCAGCAATCTCAGTGACACTATCGGGAATAAAAATATTTGTTAAACCGCTACAGCCGATAAATGCACCTGTTTCAATCTTAGTAACGCTATCGGGAATAATAATACTTTTTAAACCGGAACAGCCGATAAATGTAAACATACCAATCTCTGTGATACCCTCCGGAAGCACAAGAGTTCCTAGCAGCTTACGGTGATCGGTTACTCCTGTTACTATGCCATCGGTTATTTTCAAAAGCTGCATATTTGCTTTTTCTTCATCGGTAAGCGGTATTGGGGTTTGTTTCATATTTACTTCCTTATAATGAGTTAGCATTAGGCTCAACTGTAATTTGCTCGTCCCGTATCATGCGGTTCTTTTTCAGCATTGCTTTTACTGCATCTGTTTTCACGGTAAAATGTATATCAGTATGTACGTTTTCAAATGCCTTGTCTTTGATAGTCTTTACGATAGTAGAGTCTATGATTACCGTTTTGAGATTCGTACAGCCGGAAAAGGCTTCATCGCCAATCCATGTAACATTGCTGGGTATTGTAATATGTGTTAAACCGGTGCAGCCGGAAAATACCACATCATCAAGTACCGTAACACTATCCGGTATGATGATATCTGTTAAAGAGCTGCAGTTTGAAAATGCAATCGGACAAAGTGCAGTAACACTATCGGGGATAACAATATAGGTTAAAGCGGAACATCCGAAAAATGTACCCCAAGTAATCACTGAAAGAGTATCGGGCAGCGTAACACGTGTTAAAGCGGTACAGTCGATAAATACTTGTTCATCAATCCATGTAACAGTGCGGGGTATTCTAACATCAGTTAAAGCGGTGCAGTCGGCAAATGCCTCATAATCGATCTCTGTAACACCGTCAGGGATTGTAATATAGTTTAAACGAGTACAGCCTGAAAATGCACAATTACCAATTCGGGTAATACTACCGGGTATATTAATACTTGTGAGAGAACGGCAATCCGAAAATGCATAATCGGCAATCTCGGTAACACCGTCAGGTATAACAATATGCCCTTTTAAACCGCCTGCCGCAGCTATCAGGCGTTTCTTGTCTTTTGTATACAGGATATTGTTCTCACTGTAATAGATAGGATTTCCACTATCAACGTTAAGCTCGATTAAGCCGGTGCAGCCTGAAAATGCACAATCGTTAATTCGAGTAACACTGCGGGGTATATTAACACTTGTGAGAGAACAGCAATCCCGGAATGAAAAAGCAGCAATTTCAGTAACAGTGTCAGGTAGAACAACACGCCCTTTTAAACCGCCTGCCGCAGCTATCAGGTGTGTCTTGTCTTTCGTATAAAGGATATTGTTCTCACTGCAATAGACAGGATTTTTATTATCAACCGTAAGTTCCGTTAAATGAGTGCAGTATAAAAATACAGCATCTCCAATCTTAGTAATGCTATCCGGTATTCTGATACTTGTTAAACTGCTACAGCGGAAAAATGCCTTTTTATCAATCACAGTAACCGTGTCGGGGATAACAATGCTTTTCAAACCGGAACAATCGGAAAATAAGCATTCAGTAATCCATGCAACAGCAGCGGGTATCGTAACACCGGTTAAACCGGTGCGGCCTGAAAATGCATACGGACTAATTTCAGTAACAGTGTCAGGTAGAACAACACACCCTTTTAAACCGCCTGCCGCAGCTATCAGGTGTGTCTTGTCTTTCGTATACAGGATATTGTTCTCACTGCAATAGACAGGATTTTCATTGTCAACCGTAAGTTCCGTTAAATGAGTGCAGTTTGAAAATACATAATCGCCGATCTTGGTAACGCTATCCGGTATGATAACACGTATTAAAGAGCTACAGTCTGAAAATACATCATGTCCAATCTTAGTAACACTGTCGGGAATAACAATGCTTGTTAAACCGGTACAGCAGGAAAATGCATAATCGGCAATCACTTTTACGCTATTGGGAATAACAATATTTGTCAAGCCGGAACAGTCGGAGAATGCAAATTTGTCTATCTTGGTAATACCGTCCGGCAGCACAAGACTGCCTATGAGTTTATCGGGATCGGTTACTCCTGTTAGTATTCCGCCGGTTATTTCCAAAAGCTGCATATTTGCTTGTTTTTCGTCTGTAAGTGGTATTGCGGTTTGTTTCATATTTACTTCCTTATAATGAGTTAGCATTAGGCTCAACTGTAATCTGTTCGTCCCGTATTGCGGTGTTCTTTTTCAGCATTGCTTTTACTGCATCGGTTTTCACGGTAAAATGTATATCGGCATTAACACGTTTAAAAGCATCTCCGCCGATGTGTTTTATAATTGTAGACTCTATGATTACCGTTTTGAGATTCCAACAGCTATGAAATGCCCTCTCGCCAATTATAGTAACACTATTGGGGATAACAATGCTTGTTAAATCGGTACACCACTTAAATGCACATGCTCCAATCTCAGTAACACCGTCCGGCAACACAACACGCCCTTTTAAACCGCCTGCTGCGGCTATCAGGTGTTTCTTATCTTTTGTATAGATGATATTATTTTCACTGTAATAGACAGGATTTTCACTATCAATGGAAAGTTCCGTTAGACGGCTACATCCGAAAAATGCATCATTTCCAATCTGAGCAACACCGGCAGGAATACTAATGCTTGTTAAACCGGAACAATAGGCAAACGCAAGCATACCAATCTCGGTAATACTATCGGGTAGCGTAACACCGGTTAAACCGGTACACTCCGAAAATGCCCACTCGCCAATTATAGTAACACTATTGGGGATAACAATAGCTCGTAAATTGTCACAGCTGGAAAATACCATATCACCAATACGAGTAACACCATCGGGAATAATAATGCTTGTTAAGCTGGAACAATACTGAAATGCACGCATATCAATCTCGGTGATACTGTCTGGCAGCACAACACGCCCTTTTAACCCGCCTGCTGCGGCTATTAGGTGTTTCTTATCTTTTGTGTAAAGTATATTGTTCTCACTGCAATAGGCAGGATTTTCACTATCAACGGAAAGTTCCGTTAGACCGGTGCAGCCGTAAAATGCATTTTCTCCAATCTTAGTAACGCTATCGGGAATAATAATGCTTGTTAAGCCGAAACAATAGGAAAATGCAAGCATATCGATCTCGGTAATACCGTCGGGCAGCACAAGACTGCCTATGAGTTTATCGGGATCGGTTACTCCTGTTAGTATTCCGTCGGTTGTTTCCAAAAGCTGTATATTTGCTTTTTCTTCGTCTGTAAGCGGTGTTTTTGTCTCTTGCATGGTATGCTCCTTTTACACTGTTAGACAGTCTTACTAGCCGTAATGCTTGTAAGCTGCAAACATAAATATGAATACGATGATGAATACTATCGGATTTCTACCAGCTGCGTGCCAAATCCGGTTGAACGTTCCATGAATAAAGTAACTGATGAATTCTAATCCGGGAATAGCTTTAAAAAACCACGCTGCAAACCCGAGTAAAAATATAAACGCTACTATGTTTTTCATAAGGTATACCTTCCTATAATATAGTTTGTATACGTGATAATAGACCTGTTCGATAACTGCGTTGTCAAACAGGTTTAATCAACAACCCCGACGCGAGCGTCGGGGTATTAAACCCTCCGCACGAATAATTTAAATCTTTCCCGGTGCGGTTGCCTTGAATATCGTTTTCTTTTGCATTAAGAACTTTTCTGCATCCGTATATTGCAAAACGATTTCGCCGCGTTCTACTAACTGACGGAGCTGCTCGATAATCTTCTGCCGGGATTCCCGTACTTTCTGTATGGGTACGGTTCCCATATAATCAAGTTCTTCTTTTAATGCTGCTGCTGCCTCTTTTGACATATTGCGTTCCATTTTTTCTTGTACGGCGGGACACGGTGCACTGAACGCCCGCAAGAAGTCTTCTTTATCAATTTCACGCAGCAGTTTGATGATAGAATGATTATGCAGTAGAGCAATATCTTCAAAAAGGAAGATGCGCTCCCGTAATGCTGTGTATGCTTCATAGTTGGTTTTCTCTAAAAAGGATAGTACATTTTTCGTAAACAGACTGTCCGTAAGCCCGATCATCTTTTCTAAAAAATCTATACCGTCAAGCTCGATATACGGCACTTGGGTATTCTGTTCTATTTCGTTCCGTATATGTTCTGCAATACACTCCACCGCATCCGCAGACTCAAAGTTACCTTGTGCAAGGTATTCGATGATCGGAAGCCGTACACTATCGGGAAGCATCTGTAAAAGTTCGGCAGCTTTATGCAAAGACATAGTTCCAATCAGCAGCGGTATGATCAGCTGATCTTCTTGCTGCAAAACCGCACACAGTGTTGCTGTATCGCAGTTTTCAATAAAGTCAGACAATGGTTTGGAAATAAACTCAAGCGGCGGTTTTCGAAAAATAATATTACCCGCCTCTTCCATAAAGTCAAACTCCGGTTTTGGAAGAACAATCTCACCTGTTTTTTCCAACCGGAAGATAGTATCAAGAATGGCAGCTTGTGCATTTTCCATTTTCATACTGAAGGTTTCATATTCATCCTCTGTTTCAGTATCTTCTTCCAACTTTGCGTGGATAGTTTTAATCTCTTCTTCCACTTTCTCCGTAGTATGTTTTGAGAGGTTTATCATTATTTTATGTTTTACCTCACAAGATGCAGTTGCCAACGCGGCAGCCGTTTGTGCAGTATCTGTTTTGTGCATTGTTTTTTGAATGGAACGATCGTCGAGCATAACAATATCTTCAAAAACAAAGGGCTCCGCATGTACTTGTTCATATAACGCCGGATTTGCATTTTTAAGAAGCGTAAGAATTTCCTTTTTTGATAATTCATTCACATTTATCAGTATTTTGTTGACAAAATCAATGCCGCCTATCAGTATAGTGCGTTTTTCCGTTAAGCGTTTTATTTTTTCTGCTATGTCCGCTTCGATAAGCTGCATACTCTCCGCTAATTCACTCGTGCCGAATGTCAGTTCCGTTAGAATGATTTTTTGCTGATCAGCAGTTAGGTGCGGCAACACACCCTCTAAAACGGCAGCTTTTTTTTCAAGCGGCAAACGTCCGATAATAAGAGCCCCCGTATGCGGGTCTTCCGTCCGTAAAACCTTAGCCAACATTTCATTACTGCACTTTTCGATAAGAGTGTGCGGTGTCTCCGTTTTTTGTTTTCCATCTTCTTTTTGCTGAATATCTATCATCATCTATGCTCCTTTAATGTATTAGTTGATAACGGCATCATCATCGTGTCGCGGAATGCTAATTTCTTTTGATTTTTCTAATCGGCACATGATAGTGGCAATACGGTCTTGCATTTCCTCCTTGACCTTAATGAGCTGCGAATAGTGTGTTTTCATATATTTTTCAAGCTCTGTGAATGCCCGTTTTGACATATTGCAGCTCACTTTTTGTTTTAATGCTTCCGGTGCATTGATAAGTACCGCAGCAAATTCTTCAATTTGTGCTTCCCGTAACACTTTTTGTACAGAACGGTTATCAAGGAGCATAATGTCTTCAAACGCAACAATAGCGGAACGTATCTTGCAAGAGCGTTCACTATCCGTTTCTTTTAAAATATTCAAGATGGATTTGACTGTTCGGTTATTGAGTTCCGGCATACTGTCTTCAAGTTCAGTCATAAAACCGGCAGATACCCGCCGCTTTTTGTCCGCCTGTATGTTCCGTATTGTTTCCGCCGCATCAGCAATTATCTTTTCATACACATCGGGATACATTTGAATACTGCGTGTAAGAGATGCAATAATCGGCTTCCTTATGTGTTCGGGCGTATGCTCTAACGTGCAGGATGCTTTTTCCGGTTCCAAAGCGGTAATAACGAGTACGGCTTGCAACAGGCTTTCGGTACGCAAAAAAGTGACCAATGCCTCGATAGGGCTTGTGTTAATAACCTTGAGGGATTCGGAAATCTTTTCGTTGCATTCAAGATTTTTTGTTTGTGTCATATCATTCCTCCTATAGAAACTCAAAAAGAAAGTATCAACTTTTCCGATTGACTTTTTACGCAAGCCTGCAACAAAGAAAGGGCGTGCGTATAATATTCGAGTTATAATTCAGGGTCAACCGTAATTTGTTCATCCCGTATACTATTGTCACTGTTTATGAGTAATTTTTTTTCCGTTTCATTTTTGACTGTAAAGTGTGCATCGGGATTAATACAGTAAAATGTTGATATATTATATTCAGCAACACTACCGTATATGACGATGTTTTTCAAAGAAGTACAGTCCTTAAATGCCCAGCAACCAATCTCAATAACACTGGCAGGTATCGTAACATTTGTTAAAGAAGCACAGCCTGAAAAAGCCCACGCCCCAATCTCGGTAACACCGTCAGGGATAATAATATGCTCCAAACCGCCTGCAGCAGCTATCAAATATTTAGTATCTTTTGTGTAAACAATATTATTCTCACTGCAATAGACAGAATTTTTACTATTCACAATAAGCTCTGTTAAACATTTGCAACCTGCAAAAGCCCTTAGTCCAATTTCAATAACACTAGCGGGAATAACAAGGGAGATTAAGCCGGAACAATCGGAAAATGCCCTTTCACAAATCTCGGTAACACCGTCAGGGATAACAATTCGACCTTTTAGACTGACTGCTGCAGCTAATAGTTTTTTCTTATCTTTTGTGTAAATGATATTATTTTCACTACAATAGACTGGATTTTCACTATCAACCGTAAGCTCTGTTAAGCATGTGCACTCCGAAAATGCATCCTCTCCAATTATAGTAACGCCGGCAGGTATCGTAATATCGGTTAAAGCGGTGCAGCCGGAAAACGCAGCGGTCCCAATCTCGGTAATACTATCGGGTATCGTAACACCGGTTAAGCATGTGCAGTCTGAAAATGCACACGCCCCAATTACGGTAACACTTTCAGGTATAACAATACCGGTTAAACCGGAACAGCCGGAAAATGCATGTTCTCCAATCTCAGTAACACCGTCAGGGATAGCGACACTAGTTAAACCCTTTGCCGCAGCAATTAGTTTTTTCTTGTTTTTTGTATAAATACTGTTGTCCTCACTGCAATAGACAGGATTTTTATTATCAACTGTAAGCTCTTTTAAACCGGTGCAGCCGGAAAATGCCCATATATCAATCTTAATAACACTGGAGGGTATTGTAATACTTGTTAAAGAACTGCAATTTTGAAAAGCACACATACCAATTTCACTAACGCCGTCAGGTATAATGATATGCTCCAAACCGGCTGCCGCAGCTACCAGTTTTTTCTTATCTTTTGTGTAAATGATATTATTCTCACTACAATAGACAGGATTTTCACTATCGACCGTAATATCCGTTAAGCAAGTACAGCCTGCAAAAGCCTTTGAACGGATCAGGGTAACACTCTTCGGTATCACAACACGGTTCAAAGAACTGCAATTTTGAAAAGCACCAAAGCCGATCTTAGTAACACTATCGGGTATTACAATACTTGTTAAAAAAATACAATTTTTAAAAGCATAAACTCCAATTTCTGTAATACAGTTGGGCAGTACAAGGCTCCCTACCAGTTTATCGGGATTGCTTACTCCTGTGATTCTTCCGTCAATTATTTCGAGAAGATTTACATTTGCTTTTTCTTCATCGGTAAGCGGTAATTGTGTCTGTTTCATAGTATTCTCCTTAGTATAGGTTGATATAAATGATTTGTTAAAATAGATATTGTTTTTTATAGTTATAATATAGTTTGTATACGTGAAAATAATTCAAATTAAATGCAATTTTAACACATTTTTTTTGAATACCATCCAAGAAACAATAAATAACCCCGACGCAGAGCGGTGCCGAGAAACGGCGGGTATTAAACCCTCCGCACGAATAACACGGACAGGTTTTTGATATTCGTCGTAAAAGTTCGGATTTTTATAAAATCTTCCGCTTCCAATAAGCCAAAGAACTTTATCAAATTCATAACACGAAATATTCGCATCATTTGCTATCTTAGAAAATGTGAGCCGCATTTTTGCGGCTCACATTTTTTTAATTAAATCTGTCTAGACGAGACTTCATTTCCGTTTTCATCATACACATATATATAATTGTCTCTTTTAAGACTTACAGTTGTCGCAGTGCTCCCTACAACTTGATCATCATCGTCAACCTGTTTATCCCAAAGCCGATTTCCATTCTCATCATAGACCTCAAGCCAACCATCTTTTATATTTGCATAAGCTATCATTTGTCATCTCCTTTCGAAGCATTGTGCTACTTCGACATATCAAAAAATTTTTTATGGCGGTTTTTACACAGGAGTACCGCCTGTCTCCTTCTTTTTTCACAACTTAGGCTGTTCTGTGAAATAACTTCAGTTTTTTCATAGTTTCACCTCCTTTCAATTTATATGGTTTATCTTCACCGTTTTTGTATTTATAAAAACGGTGAATACAGTAAATTGCAAAATCAAAATGCGGCTATTTTTGAGCTCGTTCTTTTCCAAGTTTCCAAAGATAAAGATCAATTTCTCTTAACTTAAAATCATTTAGAGCAAAGTTTTTTATAAATTCTGTATAAACTTCATAGTATTTTTTATAGTCCCTTAGATCAGCATTTTGAAACTTTGCAAAATGCGTCTGCTTCCGAAAATAACGCAGCATCTTATCGACAAAGCTGTCATAGATCGGGAAGATATCAGGCTGATGTATTGCACAGTATTTTGTAGCAAAGGAGTAAAAGTATTTTTCTTTTCCGTTCAGTTTGTTGCGGGCAATGTCATCGACAAGCGATATATCGCCTTTTTTAAGCCTCTCATCGATGTTTAAATCGACAATATGCTTTGCAACAGGATACGTTCTAAAGATGTTGGTTGAATAGAAATCGTTCAAAAGCGAAGCTTTTATCAGCACTTCTTCAATCACAGTATTTTTAGGGTATAGCTTAAAAACTTTCTCAACGGTTTTTCCTTCTACAATGTAATGTTCGTCAAGTTCTTTTTTCAAATACTTTGAACATTCTTCTTTTGATGGATTTGGAATTTTATGCATAAATTTGCTCCTTTTTTTCCACTTTTAAGCGGCTATTTTGAATGTGTGTTATAATATAGGGAAATAACTTTGTAAATTTTCTAAAAAAAAGTATGAAATTTTGAAAAATTAAATACGGCTTAACCCTTTGTTCTTTAAGTTTTAGGATGTAAAAAGAATTTTTTATATGAGAATAAAAATAAAATCTATCGATTAGAGATATTAGAGCTAATATAGAAAATAGGGGGGGGGTAAACTTAGGCTAACGTTTTTCTCTGTATCTTTCAGTACTAAATTTGAGTTTTGAGAAAAACTAAATTGTAAGCCGATTAAAATTAGTTTTATCATAAGGGTATACTAGTGTATAAACGATGATTTGTCAATGCTTGAATTTGGGATTTTGGGAGAGAAAAATAATCTTGACGGAATGTGTATAAATGCGTATAATATTACTATGAATGAACGAATGTAAGCAATAAAAGCGTTAGAAAAAGCAGGGTATTTTTTAAACCGGCATAGAACAGGATGCAATAAAGCAAATGGAAGATGCAATGTCGGCTTGGCTTTGTGTTGCAGAAGATGAAGGCTTTGATATTCCTAATGCGACGCCTCAACAGAAAATTATACATACTCAAAATGATACACTTTCTATTATCAAAGCTGATACAAAAAAATATCGAGCTATGACATATTCTAGGGCTGTGCGAAAAAATGTATCTCTTCCCGCATGGCTTGCAGAAGCTGCCGAAAATGCCAATCTTAATTTTTCGCAAGAATTGCAAAATGCCCTTAAAGCAAAATTACAGGTTGGGTTGTAGCAAAGAATGATTTTATTTAACCGCAAGGGGCGCAAAGAGCGCAACGAATTTTAATAGCTATGTATAATTTTAAGAACTTTCCCATTTGAGTAAATTGGAGACTTTAAAATAGTTAACGATAATTACATATTTTTTGCAATTTAGCCAACAAGATAAACTCTACAAAAAACAATTGACAACACGTGTTAATACGTGCTATAATACTCTTGCAGGTAAAAATGAAATATACATATCCTGTTATTTTTGAAAATGATGACGGAAAAATAGGGGTAAGAGTTCCCGATATTTCCGGCTGTTTTACATTCGGAGACACAGTAACTGAAGCTATAGAAATGGCAGAGGATGCCATAGCTATGATGCTTGCCCATTATGAAGATAACAATCAAGCAATACCAAAAGCCAGTAATATATCGGACGTAAAAATAAAAGACGGATTTGTAAACTATGTTATAGCCGATACAGATAAATGGCGCAGGCAATTTTCAGAAAGATCGGTGAAAAAGACGGTTACCATTCCGGTATGGTTAAATTACAAGGCCGAAAATGCCAATCTTAATTTTTCGCAAGAATTACAAAATGCCCTTAAAGCAAAATTGCAGATTGGGTTGTAGCAAAAGAATGATTTTATTTAACCGCAAGGGGCGCAAAGAACGCAAAGATTTTGAATGTGTTTTTTATATCTATAAATCAATCAAATCATATTTTAGAGCGAATAGTAGAAAATACATCTTCATGAGAAAGCCTAACAAAATATTCAATACGGCTATATAAAAAATTATGCCATATCGGCTTGACAGCGCAGCCTTGATATTTTATTATTTTATAAGGAGGCGGTAAAATTATGTGGGCGGTTTTTGCGTTTTTATCCGCTGTTTTTGCGGCACTTACTTCTATTTTGGCAAAAGTTGGAATTGAAGGGTTAAATTCAAATCTGGCGACAGCATTGAGAACAGTTGTTGTATTAGCAATAGCATGGGGGATGGTTTTTCTTACAAATACACAACACGGAATTATCGATATCAGCAAAAAAAGCTGGATATTTCTGACTCTTTCGGGCCTCGCAACAGGAGCGTCTTGGTTGTGTTATTACAAGGCCTTGCAAATAGGTGAAGCATCAAAAGTTGTTCCTATCGATAAATTAAGTGTAGTAATTACATTAATTTTGGCAGTGATTTTTCTGCATGAGAATCTCAATGCAAAATCGATATTGGGTTCGCTGCTTATTACGGCAGGTACACTTTGTATGGTTTTGTAAGGGCAGAACAGAGCTGCAAAGCTCTGATTCGTTATCCGCTTTAGCGGATATGATGAAAAATTTCCTTACAGAACAGAGCTGCAAAGCTCTGATTCGTTATCCGCTTTAGCGGATACGATGAAAAATTTCCTTACAGAACAGAGCTGCAAAGCTCTGATAATCCTTGCAAAAAGTTTTTATGGGGGAATGAAAATGACAGCTGAAAAGATTTTTGAAATTCCGCAAATGTCTGCGGATTGGATCAGGAATGAACTGAATAAGAAATTTCAACCTGATGAGGCCGAAAAAAAGTATCGGGAGGTTATTGAAACCTACGAAAAGTTTGCAAATGATGCACCGAGTATCGGCGGCAAAGACAATCCGATGTCTAAAAACTTTTACGGAGCCATTTCGGCCTTTGCGTATTATGAATGTATGAACCGCAGTATGCTGCCCGATGAAATTACGGCTATGTGTTACGGTATGATGATCGGCAATAAAAAAGGCGGTCAGCTTTCGCGGTTCAACCTTAACAATAGGCTGGTGCAAAAACTCTTTCACGGACTTTTCGGTCTGAGAGCACGCAAGCTGAACAAGCACAAAGAAGACGGCTCATGGAACAATACATGGGGAATGAAAATAAACCCGCTGCATCACAAAGAAGGAATCAGCATTCATCTGGTAGGATGCCCCATTGCCGATTTTGCAAAAAAGAACGGATACGGTGAATTGATGCCGTATTTTTGCGAAACGGATAAGGCGGTTATGGAACATTTCGGAGGCACTCTTTACAGAGAACACACCGTTGCCGACGGATACGAAGACTGCGACTATTGGATTAAAAACAAAGGCGAGTAAATCTAAGACAAACATCGAAAAATTGAGGCTTTTAGATGTTTGTTTCCTTTAAAAATTTTCCCATTGGAATAAAATTATCGGCAATATAAAATCCTGATTTTTTATAAAAATGTATATGTGCTTTATCATTAACACTTGACAGTTCTATAAGTGTGACACCATTTATTTTAACAATATCTTCCATGGCTTTTATTAGTGATGTGCCGTATCCCTTATTTTGATGTTTTGTATCTATTACTATTTCATCTAAAAAATATGCCAATAAATCATCGAATTGTTTATAATATCCTAAAGTAAAACCTATCAATAATCCTTCTTTATACATACCCAGACACATTGAATCGCTAATAGTAATAAGTTGAGAGATTCTTTTACAGGCCTTCTCTTTTGTCCAGCAGCCGTTTTCAATGTTATTATAGTAGTTAATATAAATTTGCGCTATACTGTTAATATCTTCAATCGTTAATTTTTTATATTCCAAATCAAACGTCATGCCACATTTTACATAAGTCCGGAAGTTTTTTCAATGTCTTGCTTTTTTGTAAAAAATCGCTTATAATCGGCTTCCAATGAATCTTGAAGCTTTTATTTTAGGCTGCGGCGGAATGATGCCGCTTCCATATAGACATTTAACATCGGTTTTGCTTCGCCGTGAGGGCGATTTGTTTTTGTTTGATTGCGGAGAGGGTACTCAGGTTGCCCTGCGCCGCCTAAACTTGCGCTGGAAAAGAATCAATGCTATTTTTATAAGCCATACCCATGCCGACCATATAACGGGTCTTCCGGGACTTCTGATGCTTTCATCCCAAGTTGACAGGGAGGAACCTCTTTACATAATAGGTCCTCCAAAGGTTGCCGAATATGTGGAAACCAGCCGGAAAGTTTTAGATATGTATATCAATTATGAAATTATCGTAAAAGAAATAAAGGAACCGGGAGTCGTTTATTCTACCGAGGAATTTCAGGTACGTTCTTTTTGGCTGGATCATACAAAGCCCTGTATGGGATACACCTTTGAAGAGTTTGAGAGGCCGGGGGAATTTAATCCCGAAGCTGCAAGAGCCTTAAATGTTCCATGCGGGCCACTTTGGTCAAAGCTCCAAGGCGGAAATGAAGTAGTCTCTGCTGACGGAAAAACTATCCGCCCCCAAGATGTTATGGGGCCTAAAAGAAAGGGCAGAAAATTCAGCTTTGTAACCGATACAAAATATTTACCATCCATTGCTCAAGAAGTAAAACATTCCGACTTTTTTGTATGCGAGGGGATGTTTGAAAAAGGTATGGAAAAAGATGCTGCCGAAAAAAAACACATGACCTGTACGCAGGCGGCTCAAATCGCTAAGGATGCCGAGGTCAAAAAGATGGCCCTAATTCATTACAGTCCGAGGTACACCGATAACGAGCTTAAAGTTCTTTTGGACCATGCCAGAGAAGTTTTCCCCGAAACGATCCTTTCAAAAGACAGAATGAATATTCAATTGGAATATGAAGACTAAAATTTTTGGCAGCCTTATCCCTTTACCTTCATCGCTCTTAAAAGCTCTTTTACTTCATTCGGAATGCGGTAGCTTTCGATGGCTTTTTGGATAGCCTTGTTGTGGGTGAAGGTATCAAGTTTTTAATTTTTGATGTAGGGGAGGGCTGTTTTATATTGCTTGATGAGGGCAAAGCTAAAATACCAAGCTATCATCATATTTACATAGTACTCATCGGATCTGAGTTTTGAAACAAGCTCCAACATTTCAGGTTTAAAATGCTCATCGAGATAATTTGATAGTAAAAGTCCGATGGCATACCTAATGGTATAGGTATGCTTCGATTTTATCCATATCAAAATTTTTTTGTAAATTTCTTCATGGTGCTTTTTGAATATCTTAGGAGAAAAGCTGTCGCAGGTTGCCCAGTTGTCAATGTAGGGCAAAAACTTTTCGGTCTCTTTTAGCGCCTCATTAAAATCTTTTATGTTTTCGATAAAGAATCCGTGCAGGTTGTTTTCTTCAAAATACTTGTGAGGTACGTCCTTCATAAAATCCGAAACTTGTTCCGGCTCGGTCTTAAAAAACTCTTTTGCAAATTTACGCAGGACGGGAGTTCTGATTCCTATCATCGTATTTTCGTCAATATTGGGAATCAGCTTTTTATTAAAGTCTCTGTACTCTTTATCTTCAAATGAAAAAAGTTTAGTTTGGATTATGGTTTGTTTGGTTTTCATTAAAAGTATTATACCGCTTTTTTTTATTTTTGTCGAGGAGAAGGATGCGGGAGACAGGGCAACCGCATCACAAAAGTTGAAGAACAGAGAATAAGAACTCATCGCTAATCATACAAAGACCTAGTTTTTGTTTCATTGAGGCTTTTTTCTTTGTCGGCCGTTGACGTACCGGTTCCGGAGCTAGTTTGATTAAATTCATAGTTATTTTTCTCAAAATAGCCGTATTTTGATATGAGCAAGTACCCGTAAAATAGTGTCTGCACTTGGAATACCGTTTTTCAGCTCAATAAACTTTTTCAATCTGCCGATTTCATATTCTGCCCAAAAGACTGGCGCTTATCCGTATGACCGAATATAAATCCTATGACACACAAAAGCAGAATGTCTACCAATGCGTGTTTTTTTCCGTGTTCTCTTCTAAAGTCGCTTATTTGTGATAAGGCTGCTTTTATTTCCTTATATATACCACCCAACCAGTAATATCGGGTTATTTATTCTTATTCATTATTTTTTATTTATTTATTTATTTATTTATTTATTTATTTATGGTGCGGTTGCCCTGTATCTTTTTTCCGGTCTGCTTGATTAAAGGCCCTATAATATGTTAGAGTAGGCCAATGGTAAAAGCTGTTTTTGCAGGATCCTTTGATCCGCCCACCTTCGGGCATTTAAACGTAATTGAGAGAGCTCAAAAGATATTCACCGAGGTGCATGTAGTAATCGCCGTAAATAACAACAAAAACTATTTGTTTTCGGGTGAAGAGCGTAAACATATGATGGAAGAACTGACCCAAAAATGGGATAATGTTTTTGTAAATACTTGGAATTCGCTGATAGTAAACTATGCCGAAAAAATCGGTGCCAATGTTTTAATCCGCGGTGTACGGAATGTTTCCGATTTTTCCTATGAATTCGATCTTGCCGTTATGAATAAGGGCTTAAATCAAAAGATAGAAACCGTATTTATGGTTCCCGACACAAAGTACTTTGTATTGCGTTCAAGCTCCATAAAAGAATTGGCAGCCTTCAAGGGCAATCTTTCCGGCATGGTTCCTCCTATAGTCGAAAAGGCCTTAAAGGAAAAACTGGTGGAAATATAAAACCCTTTGCGTAAGGGGGTATAGATGTTTATTATAGAAATTTTAGTTCCTATTTTCCTTTTGGTGTGGTCTATTTCATCTTTTTTAGGGTATTTATACACCCGTTATTTAATAGATAAATACGATAGAGCTGTCTTACCCGGATGCCGTATTAATGCCCAAAAATATCAATGGAGCTCAAAAGAGGTCTGGGAAGACTCTTTTACCCTGCTTTCCGGCTTGTGGTTAAAATTTTTTAGTATCTTTGCACCTATAAGCTTGGTTATTGATAGTCTTTGGTTCTTCCTTAAATCCTTCCGCTCATATATCTCGATAGCCGGAGGCCTGTTTTTTCTAATTTTTATGCTTATATTTATTATAAAGGGAATAAAAATACACAAGTCTTTTTGCTCAAAAGGGTGGTTTTGGACTTCTTATAATACCGGAAAATCAAACGGATTTAAGATAATTTAAGACGGTTTCAATTTATGATTATTCTATTTGAAACCATTTTGATAAGGGCATGGTCCGTCCTGCCTTGTTCCAATTATGGTAGTGTTCAAAAACCTTGAATACTGTATGGAATTTTTGAACCAAGATATCGATTGCCAAAAAACTGCGCCAGTAATTATAAAAAATTGAAGTATAATTCTCATCATAGGTTTCTTGTCCGAAACTTTCTATAGATGAAATGCCGTATTTTTCTTCAAAAAGTTTGACCAGACTAGTATTAATTTGTTTTTCTTTTTCAAATTCTTCGGTTGTAAGAAAAAATTTTTTGCTTATATATTCGACCATCCCTTCTTCAAACCAAATGCCTTCTGTCAATTTTTTTTCATCTTCGAAATCGTCAAGAAAGAGTTCGCTTTGATGCATTAATTCATGTCCTATTATTTGCAAAATACTATTTTCATTTATGTCATTTGAATAGTAACTTTGAATATTTTCCACAGCCTTGAGTTCGTAGACTTCGAGTTGTTTTAAATATATGGATTTCCAAATATTAAGTTCAGGTGTGATAACCATTCTAATTTCATTGGTATATGCCGGAATACTTATGCTGCTGTGTACCCTTGTTGCCATATCAAAATCTGCAAAAACTATATATTCAGGCAGATCTTTTACACTGTAGGAATTTTGAATAAAATCAATATAAGCCGCTATTTTACTTTTATGAGTTTCTAAAAATAAATTATATTCTTTAAGTTTATTGATGCTTCTAATTGAATATGCATATTCCATATGTTTTATCATAATACCAATTCTTTTAATGATGTTTCCAAGACTTGAGAAAAATTTATGCCTTGTTGTTCTGCTTTTAGCTTTAAACCATAGGGGATAGTACAGTTTGTCTTAACACGCCTGCTTTCTATTTCATTTTTTACAAGGTCAGGGTAAATAGTAATAGCACAAACTATATCTCCATCGTTTGTCTGTATGCCTGAAAACTCCTCAACAGGCAGTTTTTCTCCGTCTTTTTCCATTCCATATATATGAAGTTCTAAAGCTTCTTTTGCCATTTTTTGTGCATCAATAAAGTCTTTTCCATAGCTTACACAACCTAAAACATGCGGAAAATACACACTATATGCTCCATCGCCTACCGGTTCAAAAACAGCCAAATATGTTTTATTTCTCATTTTATACCTCTTATTTTAATCCTGCTTGTTTTAAAATACTATTCAATGTTCCTGCCTTCAAATCGCCGCTATGAAAGGGAATAGTTATTTTTCCTCTTATTTTCAAGTGTTTTAATTGATAATGTGAACCTTTAGTTTCACAAATATACCATCCGTTTTGTTTTAAGAGCTTTAACACTTCCTTTGCCGTCATATGTAAATTATATGTATAAAAAATGCGTATGTCAATGGTTGAAATTTATTTTCAATCTTACTGTTTTTTCCTCATCATAAAATAATAAAGGCCCGCGATAAGATAAAGACAGGCAGAACTTATAAAAAATGAATCGGTTTTGATAAGGCCTGCTGTAATTCCTCCGGCTAAGAAAAAAAGAATGTTGAGGCTGTAAAACAAAAAAAATCGGAATTTGTCTTTTTTGCCCCTAAGGCACATAGCTAGGGCAAAGGCTGCATCTGTAAGGTAGCCTGTTATGTGGGTGGTTCTTACAAGGATGTCTCCATAGAAGATAAACATGGCGTTTTGAACTCCTGCTGCGAAGCTTAGGGCAGATATTTTGAGGATTTGGGGTGTTTTAAGCAATGCCAAACTTAAAAATATCATAGCCAGCCCCATCAGCAAAATGCCGTATCTTTTCTTTAATCCGAATTTTCTTTGGTGGAATAAAAGACCTGAAAAAAAAGCTCCCGCAAAAAAAGCAAGAATCGCCGAAGCAACCATAAAAACTTCCGTTATATTTTTGTTTGCAATTGAAAGGGCAAGATGACTTACATTCCCCGTATGGTGGCTTACAGGCAAAGAAAAGCTGCGGATTGCTCCTACATTTATAAAACCTGACAAGAAAGTTAAAAAGGCTATCCAGATTTTAAATCTCAGGTCTTTTAAGGTGTCGGTCATAATCAACCTATCGGCCTAAAATCCGGCAGCTTGTTTTAAGTATCGGATTTATAATCAGCTTATAAATAAGCGGCTTATTTTTCTTCATCGAGGATAGAGTTATATATCGAAGAATATTCTTCTTTTCCTTTTTCCATTTCGAATCTGGAGGCTCTCTCCCTCAAAAGGAGCTTAACAGCGTAGGCAAAAATTCCATCGGAAGAGAAATTTTCGGCCCCTCTTACCGTATCGGCAGCCTGAAACCTTGCATTATCCAAAAAAGTTTCGGCCTCAAGAGGATTTTGAATTGAAGCGGCTGTTCTTGCAATTTGTACCGGTGTAAAAGCCGAAGAAAGCAAAACTCTTTCGTCATAGGAAATAGGAGCTTCCCATTTCAGCTTTGCCGAGCGTACCTGCTCAAGGGCTATTCTAAGAGAACGCTCAAACTCATACCACTTATCCAAATAGGCGGAGCCTGTGCTTTTTTCTTCTCTTGGAGGCTCAAGGGATAGATTTTCCAAAATTTGAGCATCTTTTTTTGAAAGAGAACGCAAAGCCAGTTCTTTAAAGGCTTTAAAGCTCATAGGAGGCTGTAGATTAGGAAAAATTGAAGGCAGTTGAGCCGTCAAATAATAGTAGGAGGCCACCTTTTAAAGCTCCTTTGCCGCATTCTTTAAAATTTCGGCTGTTTTGGGGCTTAGATATGACGAAAATAAATCTGCAACGGCTTCTGCCGAGAAGTCATAATAAGCCGCTCCGTCTTTAGTACCGATTCTAAATCCGCCTGCTATCTTGCTGTCGGCTTTAAGTTCCATGCCCTTAGCAATATGATCTTTTAAGGCTGCGCTTAAAGAGGATTCAAGCTCTTTAAGGTCCTTGTCCGCAAGAATTACGGATAAATTCTCGGTATTGCCGGTTTTTACCCAGCCCTTGACTGCTTCGGGAATCAGATTTTTTAGAACTGCTGAATCGTAATTTTTGGCTGTTTCAGCCTTTATAATGGCATTAAGTTCATTTAAAAGACCTTGTCTGAATGAAATTAGTGTATTTCTGCCGGCTTGGTCTATAGAAGATTCGGCAGCTTTTTGGAATCTAAGAGCTTCAGCTTCAGCTTTTTTTATGCTTTCTTGTGCTTCAGCTTCGGCCTTTTCGATAATATTTTTTGCTTTTTCCTCTGCTGCTCTGATAATTTCAGCTGCTTTTTCATCGGCAGCGGCAACTCCGTCTTTTTTTATCTTATCAACAAGCTCTTGTAATTGAACTTCCATATATGTCTCCTTAACAAAGTTATGCTTTCAACATTGTAACAGAAAATTTAATTCTTAGCAAGATAGGACTTGACAATTTTTTTAAATTTATTATAATTATATTTGAATATATGAGCATTTGTTCATATGAATAGGTGATAGAATATGATAGAAGATGATGAAATAGGTGTTTCGAATGAAGAAACTGTGGCTCATGCTAGGGCTAAGATGCCCGATGAACAGACAATGAGCGACTTGGGAGATTTTTTTAAAAACTTCGGCGATTCTACGAGGATTAAGATTGTTTCCGCTCTTATTTCAGGGGAGCTCTGTGTAGCCGATCTTGCGGAAGTTTTGGAAATGTCGGCTTCGGCCGTTTCTCACCAGCTTAGAATTTTAAGGCAGGCTAAAATAGTAAAAAGCCGCCGAAACGGAAAACAGGTTTATTATACAATAGATGACAACCATGTCGGAATCCTATATTCCGTAGGTTTGGAGCACATTAGGGAGGGCAGGTAAATGGATTTAAAAAAAGAAAACGAACACAAGCATGAGCACAGTCATGAAGAACATCATGACCACCATGATCACAGCCATGATGAACATCATGAACATGATCATCACAAACATGACCACCATGAGCATAAGCACGATGAACATTGTTCCTGTGGACATGACCATCATGAACATGATCATCATGGACACGGACATCACGAACATGACCACCATGAGCACTGCTCTTGTGGGCATGAACACCACGACCACCATGAACATGATCACCATGGGCATAGCCATCACGAGCATAAGCACGATGAACATTGCTCTTGTGGGCACGACCACCATGACCACCACGGACACGATCATTCAGGCTGCGGGTGCGAACATCATCACGGCTCATCAAAAGAGATGGTAGTGCAATTCGGTATTTCGGCCTTGTTTTTTGCCGGAGGTATTTTTGCCCGTATTTTTTTTGCGGAAGCCGGAATACAAATTAAGAATTTTTATGCAGCTTTTTCGACGGTTTTATTTGTCATAGCTTGGCTGACAGCGGGCTACAAGGTCTTGTTGACTTCGGTAAAAAATATTTTAAAGGGTCAAGTTTTTGATGAAAATTTTTTGATGTCTGTTGCAACAATCGGAGCCTTTATTTTAGGCGACTGGACCGAGGGTGCAGCGGTTATGCTCTTTTACAATTTAGGCGAGGTGGTACAGCACTCGGCCGTCGAAAAATCGAGGCGCTCAATCATAGATCTTATGGACCTCCGCCCGGACTTTGCCCGCCTTTATGATTCCGATTCTAAAGAAAAACTTGTAGATCCTGCAAGCGTAAAAATCGGTTCCTTGGTTCTTGTAAAAGCAGGTGAAAAAATCCCCTTGGACGGCGTAATTTATGAAGGAAGTGCCGAACTTGATACCTCATCTATGACGGGTGAAAGCCTTCCGCGTACTGCAGAAAAAGGCAGCCCCGTACTTGCAGGTTTTGTAAACTTAACGGGGATTATAACGGTAAAGACAACAGCTTCCTTAGAAAATACCGCTGCCTCAAAGATGCTTGAGCTGATTGAGTCTGCACAAAACAGGAAGGCTAGGGTAGAACGGTTTATTACCTCCTTTGCAAAGGTTTACACTCCGATAGTTACGATAGGAGCGGTTCTTCTTTCGGTTTTACCGCCTCTTTTAAGTGCGCTTATTTTTTCAACGCCTATTAACGGCTGGGAAAGTTTTGCTCCGTGGATTTCACGCGGCCTTGTATTTTTGGTAATTTCCTGTCCTTGTGCCTTTGTTATTTCGGTTCCGCTGGGTTATTTCGGCGGAATAGGAGGAGCTGCAAAACGGGGTATACTGATTAAAGGTGCCGATTACATAGACGCTCTTTCAAAGGCCGATGCCGTCGTCTTCGACAAAACGGGAACTCTTACCAAGGGAGTTCTAAAGGTTATGACCTTAATGCCTGCGGAAAATGTAGAAAAATATGAGTTTTTAAAATTGGCCGCCCTTGCCGAATTTAATTCTCATCATCCTATAGCTAAAGCTATTCAAGATTGTGCCCTAGTTAATTTGTCCGAAGAGGTAACAAAGACTTTTCCAAATGCCGAGCTTACAGACTATTACGAAAAGGCTGGAAAAGGTATCTCGGTAAATTACAAAGGAAAGAATCTTTTAGCCGGAAAAAATTCCTTTATAAGCGAAAGCATAGGAAAGGAAATTCCTTTATATGGAGATGAGATAGGCGGAACTCAAGTTTATGCCGCTTATGACGGTGAGTACATCGGCTGCTTGATTTTAACCGATACGCTTAAAAATGAAGCTAGGGAAGCTATATCCGATTTAAATAAATTGGGGCTTTCGAGGGTAGAAATACTTACCGGCGATAATGAAAAATCGGCCAAAAAGATTGCAGAAGATTTGGGCATAAAAAATTACACCTCAATGCTTTTACCCCATGAAAAGGTTTCAAGGTTCGAGGAAATTTCCGATGAAGTAAAAGCAAAGAATAAGAAGGCTTCTGTTATCTTTGTAGGAGACGGTATAAACGATGCTCCCGTATTGGCTCGCTCGGATGCAGGTATAGCTATGGGGGGCATAGGAAGCGATGCTGCCATTGAAGCGGCTGATGTTGTTCTTATGAACGATAATCCCCGTCTTGTTGCTGCGGCCGTAAAACATGCAAGATTTACCCGAAAAATAGTTTGGCAAAATATAGCCTTGGCCTTCGGTATAAAAATCGGTTTTTTAACCTTGGGAGCTCTCGGTCTTGCAAACCTTTGGGCTGCTGTTTTTGCAGATGTCGGAGTTGCCTTATTGGCCGTCTTTAATTCTTTAAGAGCAAAAAGATAGGTCAATATTGATAAATTACAAAATTAAGATAAACCGGCTCAGCTTTTAACTTGGCTCAGGGCCGGTTTGTCTTACTATAAAAAATATACATCTGGTGTTATCATTTCCGTTTCAGTGTAAATAATCCAATCGCTCATGTATTCTATTTATAATAAATCAAATTTTTAAGCTTGAAGAATTTAGAGAAAAGATTTAAAATTGATATAACAAATAAAGGAGAAAGTTTTATGGAAAAAGTTAATGTAATTGTTCCCCCTCCGCCAAAAAAGATTTTGGTTTTTGATCTATTTACCAATTTTGGTTGGATTTTTGGCAATTTTTTTACCTCTATTTTTGTCGGAAGTTCTTCTAATTTGAAGGCTGTTATAAGTTCAAAAACTTTTATAATAAGTATTCTAATTGCTGTTTTAAGTCCTATCATAAAACAGAAACTTTTTTTTCCTGCAATTATAAACTGGAAAGAAAATCCCGAAAAAGCAAAGAAAAACATACTAAGATATGAAGCCGTTTTGTTGGCGATGCCATGTTTGTTTACTGCCGGTGTCCCCCTTATTTCTTTAGAAGTGGGAATTATTGGTAAAACAGGTGTGTTTCTATCTTCTCTTTTTAGTACTATAGGAAATATATTTTTACTGGGTACTATATTTTCTTCAAGCACCATTAGAGCTTTTGAAAGATGGGTTTCCTTTGTTCCTGTCGAAGAAAAATTTTTATCTTTTTCGATGATGAAAAAAGTTACTATTGCAAGTATTGCCTGTATTATAGCAGTTATCCTCCTTGTACTTGCTCCTATTGTCCGTTTTGAAAACCAAAATATTTATAAAAGACTTATAAATTCCGTTTTGCCCTTGTTTATTTACGGATTGGTGCTATCTGTTTTAAGTTTGAGAATTATAGTAAAATCTATCGAAGTTCGAATCTTTTTGATTCAAAGAATAATAAAAGATTTGGCTGATGGAAATTATAAGAGTGACCCTGTTGCAAGCTGGAACAGGGATGAGATAGCTCTTTTGCTGGTGGATATCGGTAAGCTTTTGAGTTTTAACAAAACCTTTATAAAGGATCTTAATGAAAGTGTAGGTCTTTCCGGAGACACGGCCGAATTTCTTTCTTCAAACATGGATAAAACATCAGAGGCTGTCAGAAAAATAACCGATAATATTTCTTCAGCCAGAAATCATATCCAAGATCAATCTTCAGGTGTTGTAAAGATGCAGGGAACCTTAAATCAAATGGCCTCAGGTATAGAAAAATTAGGAAAGAATATTGAAAGTCAGTCTGCAGCCGTTACGGAATCCGTTTCAACGATAGAAGAAATGGTTTCCAATATTCAGTCCGTAACAAAAACCGTAAAAGAAAATGTCGACTCCATCGAAAAACTAAACGCTTCTGCCGAATCAGGCAATCAAGCCGTTTCTACAGCACACTCTATAGCAAAAAATATTACCGATGATTCAGACGGCCTTTTGGAGGCTTCTAATGTTATTCAGCATATTGCAAGTCAAACAAACCTTCTTGCAATGAATGCGGCTATTGAGGCTGCTCATGCGGGAGAGTCCGGGAAGGGCTTTGCCGTAGTTGCTGACGAAATCCGCAAACTTGCTGAGGAATCCAGTCTTCAAGGTAAAACAATTACAAGCGTATTAAATAATCTTAAAACCAAAATAGAGGAATTAAATTCTGCTGCTGAAACGACTGAGGTTCAATTTGCCGAAATAATGAAAATTCTTTCAATTGTAAATAACGGTACGGCTTCTATAATGAGTGCTATGACAGAGCAAAATTCGGGAAGTACTCAGGTCTTGGATGCTATAAAGGAAATAAGCGATATAACTTATAAGGTAAAAAACGGTTCTTTGGAAATTCTTAGGGGCAATACCGAGGTAAGCAAGGAAATCACAAAGTTAGTTGAAATTTCGGGAATGATAGAACAAGGAATGAGCGGTATAGGAAACGATACAGGACAAATAAATGAAATTATAACTCAGGTAAGTGAAATAAGCGAAACAAACAAGGATGCTGTTGCTAAGATTACGAAGTACCTGTCTCAGCTAAGTTTTTAAGTTTGTCAAATCTAAAAATCCAACAAGGTTTTTAGAGGTACTCTTAAATAAACTTTTGACCGCCCTCTTAAAATTTTCAGGAAGGGGGGCGGTAATCTCCTTTGGTAAG
Source organism: Treponema denticola (assembly GCF_024400535.1). Lineage (NCBI taxonomy): Bacteria > Pseudomonadati > Spirochaetota > Spirochaetia > Treponematales > Treponemataceae > Treponema > Treponema denticola. Next base: position 1,741,743 of record NZ_CP038800.1, on the reverse strand, counting down.
TCATCTAAAAACGGTTCCGAAAATCTTAACTTATAGGCGTGTAAAAAATATGCAGCTTTTTTTGACAAATCTTCAGAAAATACTTTTTTTTGTTTTGAGCCGTATTTTTTATCGTTTAAAAGGGGAGTGCCGAACTGCGAGCATTGTATTCTTATTTGGTGCTTCCTTCCGGTTATAAGGTTAAAAAGCACAAGATTTAATCAAATTATAAAAATTATACGACATTTTATGCGACAGTCCATCAAAAAGAGAAAAGAAAGTGAAGTTTTCAAGGGGATTGAAAATCTATAACTCTATACTAGATATAGACTTACAAAACTGGGCAATACTGGAATCGAACCAGTGACCCCAAGCGTGTCATGCTTGTACTCTAACCAACTGAGCTAATTGCCCTTAAATTCTTCAAATATAGTCAGATAATATCTTATTTTTGGCTTTACGTCAAGCCCTTTTTTTGTTATATTATATAAGTTGCAGATTTTGTTCTGTAAATTCATAAATTTTAGGAGTATAACTAATGAACAAAGAAATAAGCTTTTTTTTATGTAAAGAGAAAAAAGGAACTATTATCGGGATTGACTGCTGTCCGGATGCTGAGGTTTCATGCTGCGGTGAAAAACTTTCAGCCGTTAAAATCGGAAGTGTTGATGCTGCAAAAGAAAAGCATGTGCCTGTAATCGAAGTAAACGGAAACACCGTAAAGGTAAAAGTAGGCTCCGTTGCCCATCCTATGACTGAAGAACATCATATAGCTTGGGTATGCCTTAAGACGGAAAAAGGTGTCCAATTTAAGGAGTTACCCGTTACAGGTGCTCCCGAAGTTGAATTCTCCTTAACTTCAGATGACAAGGTTATTGAGGCTTACGAATTCTGTAATCTTCATGGCGTTTGGTCAGGCAAATAAGGTTTAAATTTTTTATCGGCCTTCTAAAAGTTTTAGAAGGCCTTATTTGTGTTTGAGTGTGTAAGTTTAATTTTTAGGGGTTAATTTTGATTAAAAGAGTATTGGTTACAGGAGGAGCCGGATTTATAGGTTCCCACATCGTTGCAGATTTATGCGAAAAAGGCTATGAGCCCATTATTTTGGATAATTTTTCTAATTCTTCACCTAAAATAATTCCCGTATTGGAAAAAATATGCTCTAAAAAATTGGAGCTTGTACAGATAGATATAAAGGACAAGGAAAAGCTTTTTAACTTTTTTAAAAGTGCCTCTATTGATGCAGTAATTCACCTTGCCGCATATAAGGCCGTAGGGGAGTCCGTAGAAAAGCCTTTAAAATACTATGAAAACAATATTTCCGGGCTTGTCAATCTTTTGCTTGCTATGCAGGAGCACAAGGTAAAAAACTTTATATTCAGTTCTTCGGCTACAGTCTACGGCGATGCAAAGGTTGTCCCCATACCTGAAAATTCTCCTATTTCTGCTGCAAATCCTTACGGAAGAACCAAGCTTATGTCCGAAGAAATTTTAAGGGATACGGCCTTTTCGGATAAGGATTTAAGCATAATCGCCTTGCGTTATTTTAATCCCATAGGAGCCCATAAAAGTGCCGATATAGGAGAACTGCCTTCGGGTATTCCCAATAACCTTTTTCCATATATCGCTCAAGTAGCCTTAGGAAAACTGCCTCATCTAAACGTCTTCGGAAACGACTATGACACCCCTGATGGTACCTGTATCCGCGACTATATCCACATTTTGGATCTTGCATCGGGACATACTGCCGCCCTGGAAAAAATAGCCTCAGGTTTTAAGGGCTTTGATGTATATAACCTCGGAACAGGAATCGGTTATTCGGTTTTAGATATAGTAAACGCCTTTAAAAAAGCCTCCGGTATCGATCTTCCCGTAAAACCGGCTGCACGCCGTGCAGGAGATGTTCCGCGTTCTTGTGCAAACCCCGACAAGGCCAACAAAGAGCTTGACTGGAAGGCAAAATACAACCTTGAAGAAATGTGCAAAGACGGCTGGGCTTGGTATAAAAAACACCCCGATGGCTTTAATAAAAATGCGTAAATATTATCCTTTTATCTAACTTAAGGCTCTGGCCTCTTGTGGAAATTACTTTTCAGGCAGGCTGTCCAGAGGTTTTTCTTCTTCCGGGGCCTTTGAGATAAAACAGCCTTTTTCGTTATTTCTGTGCTGAACAATTATTTGAGCATCAGGATTGCCTCTTTCTTTAATTCCGCTCATTAAAAGGGGGTATATTTTAGCCTCTTTTTTGGGGCTTCTGTTAAAGATTAGGATTAAGGCCTCGTCTTTAAAAGCATCCATCATGTAAAAATCGCCGTCCCCGTCGCCTGCTATTAAAACGGGAGCTTTGTTTTGGTGTTTTGGGGCTAGGACTTTTTTTATTGCTTCGGCCTTTCCTTCTTTTCTTGTTGCAGGAATCGAGGTGTCATCTATAACTGTAAGCTTTTTATTTTTATCAAAGAGCCTTCTTCTTCCGAAAACATTTTTGCTCTCCAGCTTATATCCGTATTTTGGGTTGGAAGCAAAAACGCGGACATTGTCTTCTTGGGAGGCCGAGCAAATATAGACTTCGATTCCGTTTTTCCTTAAAGCCGAAAACAGGTCTTGCATTTCTTCTTGAACACGCAAGCCCTTTCTATAGCCGCCTTCTACTTCTCCGGCTCTTCCTTTTAAAATCGATGAAGATCTTACCTTATAAGTGTTTATTTCGTCTTTTAGACCTTGGTCTATCGCCTTTTCGGTAAGGGCTGAAAGTTCTTCTATCGTCATACCGGTGCTTACGGATTGGCCGATGTCCACACCGCAAAGAGAGGCTGCTCCCCGCATTAAAACGAGCATCTTAGCCTTAAAATCTATAAATTCTTCGGTCGATGTAATTTCTGCAAGGCTCATTTTTCCGCTAAGACTCAAATAATTTTTATATAGAAACTTATAGCGTTCGTTTAAATCGTCCGAAAGTTCTTCGGCAGTTAAGACCCTGCCTTCAATGTTTACCGTATGGGGCAAAATCTCGTCTTGAGGAATTCCCGCCCTTATGGTCTGATTGAATTCTTCGGGGTTTAAATTAAAACAAAGATTTTCAATCTGGTACACAAAAAGATTATCCTGTGTGTCATAAAAAATTGAAGTAAAATCCCAGTCAAAAACGGCATAATTCCCGTTAAAGGCTTTTTCTCTTATCAGTTTTTCCAGCCTCTTTTTATTTTGAGGCTCCCAGTTTCCTGTTTTTAAAATTAAAGCATCATCATTAAGCATAATGGCATTATGAATAAATTGCAAAATAAAGTCAATCGGAGGGGGGAAGAATACACGGAAATCAATTTTACTAAAAACTGCCGATAATGTAGGTATGGAAATAGAAAATATATTTGATTACTTTAACGACATCAAAATAATAAGCAATTACGACGGATATTTTTACAGCGTAAATGAAGCTTTAAAAATATTACTACTTGGACTTCTTTGCGGCCGTAAAAACATTAGAGAAATACACGAATGGGCAACTGCCGACATTATAAAAGATAGGCTCAATAAAGATTCGGCATAAAAGATACCTTGCTATTATTGGCTAACCTGTCTACTTAAATTGATAAACATAGACTCATTAAACGAATGTTTTATGAATATGGCTGAGGCTCTTATCAAAGAATACGGTACAGAAAAGCCTCTTACAATAGCGATAGACGGAAAAACTATCCGTTCAACAGATAAAATGAGCAGCTATGAAAGTCCGCTGCACATAGTCTCTGCACAAGTTGCAGAATTTGGTATAACATTGGCACAAAAGTGTGTTAAAGGAAAGACAAACGAGATACCTACGGTTCAATCTCTTATAAAAACTCTTAATATAAAAGGGCATATAATCGTTGCAGATGCCTTAAATTGTCAAAAAGAAACGGCAAAAATCATAAAAGAAGGAAAAGGGGACTATTTATTGTCGGTAAAAGGGAACCAGCCTTTATTAAAAGCGGATATTGAAGAATATGTTCAAGATGAAATTCTAAGAAAACAAATGGACACAGCTTGTAAAAGTGAAAAAAATCGTGAAAGAGTTGAAAAGCGAACAGCCTTTTGCACAACTAATTTAGGTTGGATGGATAATACAGATGAATGGGAGGGGTTAAGCTGTATTGGAGCTATTCATTCAGAGTTTAAGAGTAAGAAAGGAAAGAGTGATGAATGGCATTATTATATTTCGAGTAGAAAACTTACAGCGCAACAGCTATTGGATATAGCAAGAAAAGAATGGGTTGTAGAAACCATGCATTGGTTATTAGATGTTCATTTTAGAGAAGACTTTTGTCGGCTTTTAGATAAAAATCTACAACAAGCCTTGAACATAGGACGGAAAGTGGCGTTAAATTTGGTCTCGCGATACAAACAAAAAAATGCACCTAAATCTTCTTTGTCACACATTATGTTTAAAGCTCTCATGGATATATCTTTTATCAAAAAAATATTACAAAATTGATTTCCATGGGAAGAATACACGACAAGAGTATGAAAGAAAAAGTAAAGCATAACGATAAATGAACCGATATAATTGAATGCAAAATTTTACCGTAAGAGGCAATAAATAATAGAAAAAGAAAAGTGTAGAACAACGATATTTTATAAGTTCTCTTGCCTTAAATATTGAATTGTTTTCAAAAGCTGTAAGGAGCCATTGGTCTATTGAGGCTATGCATTGGCTGTTGGATGTAACATTCAAAGAAGATGCTAATACAACCATAAATAAGACGGCAGTTATGAATCAAAACATCATACGAAAATGGGCATTATCAATTCTAAAGCACATAGATACCATTCTTGGAAAGAAATATTCACTTAAAGCTAAACGATATGCTATGAGTTTAGACCCTTTTGGTAATTTAGCTAGGGCTCTAGAGATATAATGCTTATCATTTTTTTTCAAAAACTATGTGCGCTTATTTATATAATCTTCGTGCTCTTGTCGTGCTTTCAATTGACTTATGATAATGATTGTGTTATACTTTTTTTAAGAGGTATAAAAATGTTTTTAAACAGTGTTGCCATCCGCACGGATGAAATGGAAAAATCACTTGAATTTTATGAAAAAGTACTTGGATTTACTTTTAATTATATGATGTCGGCCGCTCCGGGAAAAAGAATTGCTTTTTTAACGGAACCTGATAGCGGAATGAATCTTGAGCTCATAAGCCATGATGTCCCAAAAGCTCAAAACGGCAGCCGGCTTTCTCTTACCGTACAGGTAGACCAGATAGGCGAAGCCGAAAAGTACCTAAAATCTAAAAATGTCCGTATAACGGCTCCTCCAAGAACCGTAAAAGACGGTAAAAAGATTTTAACGGCCGTAGATCCTAACGGGGTTGAAATAGACTTCATCGAATTCAAAAAAGAAAATGATAAAATTTAAAGGCTTAAAATAAAAAATTGTTGGAGGTAATATGATTAAGACTGTAAAAGATGTAAATTTAAAGGATAAGCGCATAATAATGCGTGTCGATTTTAATGTTCCTATGAAGGACGGTGTAGTGCAGGATGATACGCGGATTAGGGCGGCTCTTCCTACAATAAAATATATATTGGAACAAGGAGCAAGAAGCCTTGTTTTGATGAGCCATTTGGGCGATCCTTCAAAAGATGCAAAAAAAGCCAAGGAAAAGGCCGAAAAAGACGGAAAACCCTTTGATGAGGAAGCTTATATTAACGGAAAGCACAGGATGAAACCTGTTGCAGAATATTTATCCGGCCTTCTTAAACTTCCTGTTGATTTTGCTCCTTCCTGCATGGGACAGCTTGAAAGGGTAAAAGCTCTCCCTCAGGGCGGGATCCTCATGCTTGAAAACACCCGCTTCCACAAAGAAGAAACTTCAAAGGAAAAGGCCGAACAGCAAATCTTGGCAAAAGAGCTAAGCTTGTACGGCGATATCTATGTAAATGACGCTTTTGGAACGGCTCACCGCTCTCATGCTTCTACAGCCGAAATTGCAAATTTTGTCAATACAAGGGTAGCCGGCTTTCTCATGGAAAAGGAAATTAAATACCTTGAGCCCATGTTAAATAATCCTGCAAAGCCCATGACGGCAATTATAGGAGGAGCAAAGGTTTCTTCTAAAATCGCTGTCTTGGAAAGCCTTTTAAAAAACGCCTCTTCTTTAATTATAGGAGGAGGAATGGCCTACACCTTCTTAAAGGTTCAAGGAAAAAAGATAGGTAAATCCCTATTTGAAGAAGATTTTATGGATACTGCTAAAAATCTTTTGGATAAGGCTGAAAAACAGGGTGTAAAGATAATCCTTCCTGTTGACCATATCTGTTCCGAAACCTTTTCTCCCGATGCCGAAGCGGTTTTGGTTGAAAGCACCGATATTCCGGATAATCTTATGGGAATGGATGTAGGGCCTAAGACCTTGGCTCTTTATAAAGAGATTATTTTGTCATCAAAGTCGATTGTCTGGAACGGACCTGTAGGCGTTTTTGAGTTTGAGGCCTTTTCAAAAGGAACGGAAGAAACTGCCCGCCTTGTAGCAGCTGCAACCGAAAAAGGAGCACTTACAATTGTAGGCGGAGGTGATTCGGTTGCTGCCGTAAATAAGTTCAATCTTGCCGATAAGATGAGCCATGTTTCTACCGGCGGCGGAGCATCCCTCGAATTCCTTGAGGGGAAAATTCTCCCTGGTATTGAGTGTCTTGATACTATTTAATTTTTAATGAGAGATAGTAAAAGGACTTTTTTTTCTATTTTTCTCTTGATTTTTCTTTATTTAAAAGCTTTTTCTGCGGGCGTTTCGGTTACAGATGCCGCAGGAAAGCTTGATCTTGATATTTCGTGGGATCCTCTTTCTCAAGAGCTTATTTTTATGAAGGATAACTCTCAGGTCAGCTGCAAAATAGGGGAAAGTCTTATAATTTATGATAATCAAAGGCCTGATTTTATTTCTCCTCCCTATCAAAAAGACGGACTTACCTTTATAAGCGGTGAAATGTATAAAAAGCTTGAAACTTTTTTTTCGGTTCCTCAAAAAGAAACAAAGTATAGGGTAGGGGTTATCTTGATAGATCCGGGACATGGCGGAAAAGATCCCGGTTGTATCGGTTCTTATGTTGAAAATAAAAAAACAATAATACTAAATGAAAAAACGGTAGCTTTAAATGTAAGTTTAGACCTATACAATATGCTAAAAAAAGCTTATCCCGATAAAAAAATTCTTTTAACCAGGGATAAGGATGTTTATCCAACCCTTGAAGACAGGGTAAAAATGGCAAATTCGGTAAAATTGAAAAAAAATGAAAGTATTCTCTATGTTTCCGTTCATGTAAATGCCTCTCTTAATTCCAAGGCTGCCGGTTTTGAAGTTTGGTATCTGCCTCCGGAATACAGGCGTGAAGTAGTGGATAAAAACACGGTTCCAAAAGAAATTCATCCAATATTGAATTCGATGATGGAAGAAGAATTTACGATGGAAAGTATTTTAATGGCGCAAAATATTTTAGACGGTTTGGATGCTCAAATCGGAAAAAAAAGCCCTAATAGGGGAATACGCGAAAATCAGTGGTTTGTGGTGCGTAATGTTAAAATGCCCAGCGTTTTAATTGAATTAGGCTTTATCAGCAATAAAACCGAAATTAAGCTTTTAAATTCTCCCGACTACTTGAAAAAATGCTCCTTGGGTATATATAATGGTCTGTCTGCTTTTATAAGCAATTTTGAAAATAATTGATTTCGGGGTATGTAATGAATTACATAAAAACAAAGATTATTTCGGCTTTTTTATTAGTTGTAATAGTAATCATAGTATTTTTTACATCTTTTTTAAATGAAAAATATAATCGGTATGTTCTTTTTTTTAAAAATTCGATAACCGGTAAAATTGATACGGAAATACGATATGTTCAGACACAAGATATTCAGGCTCAAGAATCTTCCTTTTTTGAAGAATTAATGCTTGGTCCTGTAAATCATCTTTGTTATTCTTTTGTACCTTCAGGAACTAAACTCTTATCCTGCTTTGTAAAGGATGGTATCCTATATGCGGATTTACCATTAGTCTTTGTAGAAAATATAAGACCCGAATTTGATTCGGATGCGATTAAAGAGCTCCTAGAGAAGAATATATTTACCAATTGTAAGACTCTTCAGGCCGCCTGTATTTTTGTAGAAGGTGTGGAGATTTACGAATTATTAAAAAAATAACATTAAAATCATAAAAAAAGTGTTGACAAAATTGAATTATTACGTATACTTATAGTAACAGGGCATAAATTAAGTGCATAAAAGGAGTTTTTGAATGAAAAAAACATTTATACTTGTGGCTATGGCTTTCCTTTTGATGGGAGCCGTTGCAGTTGCTGAAGAAGCGATTATTGTTGATTTCGCGCTGTTGAATGCCGATATTATCGCAGATTCTAATGGTAAGATGACACAAAACCGCCGTACCGTTATGGATTACGGTGCAGTTGCCGGAGCTTCTTATACAGATGAGCAAAAAGCTTTGATGAGATCTTCTTTGGCTATCGAACAGTGGGAAGTTAAATTGAATTCTTCTTCTCAAAATCCTGTTTCAGTTGCTGTTTCGACTGTTAAGGAAGCTGAAGTAAGAGCTGAGGGAGATAAATTCGCCGGACAGAAATTGATGGGTGTTCATATTTTATTCCCGACTTGGGCAAATAATGCCAATGCAGAGATTAAACCTGCTTTTTTAATTCCTGCTTATGAAAAAATGGCTCAGGTTGATGATCAGGGTAATATACAGGATCCGACCGATGAAGACAAGGCCTCAGGAAAGTCCAGATTTGAAGAAGGCTATGGTGTTGTCCGAAATACAGGCGTTATCAAGGCAATTGCCGTAAATACTTATGGTATGAATTATCCTCATGGTCTTTATGTTGTTCTTAGAGATCAGAACAATGTAACAAAGAGATACTTTATGGGTTATCTTTTGTTTGACGGATGGAGAGAAATGATCTGGAATAACCCCTCATATGTTTCACATGTAAAGGCAAGAGAATTGAGGCTTTATCCTGTATATCCCGTAGCTCTTCCTCACGTTGCCTTTGAAGGATTCCTTGTTACACGTGATGCAGCTCATGACGGCGGCGATTTCGTAGGTTATTTTAAAGATGTTAAAGTCATTTATGACAAAGCAGTATTGACAACAGTACGTGACTTTGCTGATGAAGACATCTGGGGTATTCAAACTGAAAGAGATATGAAGCGAAAGAAGATTGAGGTTCAAAAGTTTGGACATACTCAAGTTTTACGCTTCCTTGAACAAGAGAAGTTGGCAACTGAAGAAGGATTCACTCCTTCAGAAGGTTCCGAAAAGAAACAACAATAAGTCTTAACAATTTAAAATAAAAGCGGTCGAGGCGACTCGGCCGCTCTTTTGTTGATGTCCTGTTTATTTTTATCGTGATATGTTGTCTGAAGACTTACCTTGGATCCCTAAAAAAGAAAAATTGAGGGAATTGTATAATTCTTATGTTCCTCATCTAAATGTGCTGATAGTGCGTATAGAGGAATTTTTGCGTTCCATAGTTAAAATATCATCTGCCCCTACTTATAAAACGAGAGTTAAGAGTTTTGGGAGTTATTATCTTAAGCTTTTAAAATTCCCGCCTAAAGAAGATACCGGTGATTTGCCTGTTCTTACGGATATTATGGGCGTGCGTATAATATGCCCTTTTTTACAGGACATAAATGAAGTTGAGCAGATTTTGCTAAAGAATTTTAGCATAATAGAGGTAGAACGGAAGGGATCGGACAGAACCTTTAGAGAATTCGGATATGAATCGGTCCATTTTTTGATTGAAATACCGGAAGAATTTAAGGTTGGTCTTGTTTTACCTAAAAAATTGATTTTTGAGATACAGCTTAGGACAATTCTACAAGATGCTTGGGCGGAGGTTGAGCATGAACTTGTTTATAAGTCTGAATTTTCTCCCTTTGATCAACCCTTAAAAAGAAAGCTTGCTTCGATAAACGCAAGTTTGAGTTTGGCTGATATTATTTTTCAGGAAATTCGCGATTATCAAAACAAACTTAATACTGAGCTTGAAAAAAGGCGCTTTGAATTTTATTCGATGGCTGATGAATATACTGCTCAAGTTTTACCTGAGACGGGTGCTGCATCCCATGATAGTATGGATCATGGTGAAGAACTTAAAGTTGCTGAGACAATTGATGATTTGATTTTAGCTGCAATTGAGGCTCACAATCAAAATCTTTTTGATAAAGCAGAAAAAATTTATACAAAAATAATTGCTCAACATCCTAATGATATAGTTCTTTCCGTTGTTTTTAAACATCGGGGTATGGCTTATTTTGCTCAGGCTAACTATGAAGCGGCTTATGAGGATTTTATGCAGAGCTGTAAATATAACTCTGCAAATTTTCGTTCTCATTATTATGTAGGAATTGCTTTAACCTTATTGAATCGAGATGATGAGGCTATAGACTATTTTACAAAATCTCTTGAAATAAATAAGTTTCAAGCTCATGTTTATTTTAGGAGAGCTTTATCTTATTTTAAGTTGGCATTATATCCTGAAGCTGCTAAAGACTTGGATTCTGCTTCAGATCTTGGCTTGGCTGAAGAAGATATAAAAAAATTACGTATAGCTATTGCAAAAAAAATTGATATGGTGTAATCTAAGCGGCTGTATTATGTCATATACAATAGTTTTAAATTAATTACGGAGGTACCTTAAGTGAAAAATCGATCTGCGATTAAAAGACATAACCAAAGTGAAGTTCGCCGAATGCGGAACCGCTCTACAAAAAGTGAAGTACGTACAACTGCAAGAAAGTATACTGAGGCTGTTCATGCTGCTAATGCAGAAACTGCTGCAGCCTTACTGCGCGAGCTCTCCAGTCAGCTTGATTCTGCTGCCCGCAAAGGAATTTTGACAAAAAATTCTGCTGCCCGCAAAAAATCAAGAATGCAGCTCTTGTACAATGCTTCATTTGCTGCTAAATAAGCAATTGAAAACCGCAAAACCTAAGGGGATTGCGGTATTTTTTTGTAGTTTATAAAATGAAACAAAAACATACAAAAATAGATATAATCGATTCTATTTACAGAAATAATCCTCAATATCAGCTTAAACAGGTTCAGGATATAATTAATTTATTTTTAGATGAACTTAGTCTTCTTTTAAAAAAAGGCGTGCCTGTGGAGATTCGCGGTTTAGGTTCCTTTGATTTTGCTGTTTTAAAGGAACAAGAAAATGCCAGAAACCCTAAGACCGGAGAAATGATTCAAACTCCGGCAAGGTGTAAAATAAGATTTAGACCCGGTAAGGGGCTTAAGGAATCCTTGCACATGATGGATGCAAAAGAGTTTATTACAGATGAAAAATAAATTAATTTTTTTTGTTCAAAACCTTTTACTTTCCGTTTTAGGTGCCGTTTTTTTTGCCTTATCTCATCCTAACTATTTGATTTTAAATGGCTTGCCTTTTTTGGCATACATAGCTCTTGTTCCCTTTTTTTTATTGGTTAAAAGAGTCAATTTTAAATTTTCTTTTTTATGGGGTGCATTTTCCGGAGCTTTGTCATATTTTATCTTTAATTTTTGGATAATATTTTTTCATCCTGTAGCTATTTATATAATAATTGCAAAATATTCTATCATGTACGGGATCTTATTTTTTATATTAAAAATATTTGACTCTTATTTTCCAAAATACTGTTTTTTTTATCAAACACTGGCTTGGTCTGCTTTTGAATATATAGGTACATTAGGTTTTTTAGGATACTCTTACGGCCTTATAGGCTATACTCAATGGCGTTTTCCTCTTTTAATAAGAGCCTCTTCTATTTTTGGTGTTTGGGGAATTTCATTTTTAATTGTTTTCTTTTCAGCTTGTATTGCTGCAATAATTTTTGATTTTTTTGAAGAGAAAAAACTCCTGCAAGTGTATTCAAAATATCTTATGATTTGGCTGGGAGTTTTTTTTGCATTCCTTTTGTACGGAGCTTTTACAAATATAGATCTTGCAGAAATTGAGAAGACAAGGATTGCCCTTGTTCAGCCTAATAGAGATCCATGGCTTGGAAATTTGGAAGTTTATAGAAATAATTATGAAGAACTTAAAAGCTTATCTGAAAAAGCTCTTAAAAATTATCCGGATATCGAATTAGTAGTTTGGCCGGAGACTGCTTTTATTCCTATGATAAGGTGGCATTATAAATATACTTCAACCTCTAATCCTAATTCTCTTTTGGTGCGGGAATTGCTGCATTTTTTGGATAATCAAAAGGTTCCTTTTTTAATAGGAAATGATGAAGGGGTTTTGGATGAAAAATTTTCAGATAACAACTTTGATAATCTTGAGGATAAGAGACTGGATTATAATGCAGCCCTGCTGTTTATTCCGAATGTGAATGTGATGCCTCCTGAGCCTCAAGTTTACCGAAAAATGCGCTTGGTACCCTTTACTGAGCACTTTCCTTACCAAAAATTTTTTCCTGATTTTTATGAATTTTTAAAAGAGAATGATACTCATTTTTGGGAAAAAGGAAAGACTTTAAATCTGCTTCAATTTAAGAATTTAAAAATCGGCACTCCAATTTGTTTTGAAGATACATTCGGTTATATTTCAAGAGGTTTTCCAAAAAACGGAGCAAATATAATTATTAATCTTACAAACGATGCTTGGGCTCAAAGTGCTGTGAGTCAGTATCAGCATTTGTCTATGGCTGTTTTTAGGGCTGCCGAAAACCGTATACCCGTTTTAAGAGCCGCAAGTTCCGGTCAAACTGTCTTTATTGATCAAAACGGTAAAATAAGAAAAATACTTCCCCCGTTTACCAAAGATGTTTTAGTTGCGGATGTACCTGTCTTGACAGAATGTCCTAAAACGGTTTACTCTTACTTGGGAGATTTTTTCGGATTATTTTGTACAATAGCTTTAATTATGATTTTGTGTTTTATTATATTGAATAAATTTATTAAGAAAAACCGGAGGTTAAATGAAAAGAAATAAATATAAAGAGAAGAATATTACTGTTTTAGGAAAAGAAACCGTCTTTGACGGAGTTATGAAATTTTCAGAGGCCTTACAAATTGAAGGAAAATTTATAGGCGCTATTGATTCTCAAGGCTCTTTACATATATCAAAGAGTGCCGATTGCAGAGTGCAGTATGTAAAAGCCGCTTCCATCACTGTTGAAGGCTCTGTTGTAGGTTCGCTTTCTGCTGCAGATAAAGTCGATTTAAAATCAGGCTGCTCAGTGAAGGGAGATATTAGCGCAGGAAAGTTAAGAATAGCCGATAAGGTTTCATTTGAGGGTGCTGTCAGAATGATTAAAAACAACAGCTTTCCTGAAAAAAATTTTTTTTCTATAAAATCCGATCAGCTTAAAGAACAGCTTAGCCGTCAATAACCCCTAAGCTTTCATGAGAGGATATAGTGATTGATGTTGAGCTTATAAAGCGAGTCTTTTTTATTCTAAAGGAAAAAGATATTAAACTTATAACATGCGAGTCTTTGACCGGAGGTTTAATATCTTCGGAGTTTACAAAAATTCCTGGTACTTCGGAAGTGTTTTGGGGCGGTTATGTTGTGTACACGCCTCAGGCAAAAATTAACCTCCTAAATGTAAATCCTGAGACTTTAAAGAATTTTGGCCTTGTAAGTGTACAAACCGTGGAAGAGATGAATTTAGGTGCCGTTAAAAATTTTTTAAAGGCATCTTCAAAATCCATATCTGTTGTATCCATTGCTGTAAGCGGGGCGGCTGGACCTTCAAGTCTTGAAGGCAAGCCGCCGGGGACTGTCTGTATTTCTTCTGCTTTTTTTAATAGCAAAAATTTTGATCTGAAAATTTTAGATAATTTTAAAAAGGATTCCCTTATCTTTAAAACATCATCTTATGAATTTTTAGGTTCACGCGATGAAGTGAGAGAGGAAACTTTAAATAAGGCTTTTGAACATATTCTATCCTTAACTAAAAATTATGGATGATGTATCAGTCATTGACAATATACTTAAGTACTTCCTTATAAAAGTTTTATTCGTAAGGAATAACCTCGGTTCTCCACAAAATCATAAAATGAATAGCAGAGTCCTCGTATTTTGTACCCTTATACACATCCAATATGGTAATCTTAACATCTTCTTGTTCGGGTAAAAAACTTATGTCCACAGTTTGCGGGTGGGGTGTATCCTTTACGGTGAACTCTTTTTTCTTGCCGCTTGTAAGGCCCTCAACCGATATTTTTTTTATTCTTCCGTTTTCATCGTAAAGTTTAGGATTTGAAGCGGAAATATAACCGTTCATCAAGAGTATGTATTTATCATTACTGCTCTTCCATGTTTTTATAACAAAGGACTCTCCTATGCCCCAGCCCTCTACACCTTCTACCCAAGGGGTGTCTTCTCTCATGTCGCATAGATTTTCTATTCTGTACTCTCGTTTTCCTTCGACAAGATAAGAACTTACATTTTCATAGTAAAAATAAGGTGTTTCTCCTGTTCCTCCCATGGGAAAATTAGAAAAAAAGTCTGAAGCTTTTTTACCCTTGCTTGCAGGCAACATACCTAGGCCTATAACGGCATCCTCGTTTTCTCCCCAAGCTTTTTTTGCCAAACCCGTTAAAAGCATAAATTTATTGCCTAAATATTCTTTTGATTGAGGATCAAGGTTTGCATATAGGTCATCGGGCATATCGGCATCCAATTCAAATAAGGGAAACCTACCTATGTACTTTTTTTTGTAAGTATAGAGCTTTTTTACCTTTTCTTCTTTTGCATTATACCAGCTTATTTCGAGCTTGTTTCCTTTTTGAAATTCGATAAAATAAGAGACTGGAGGTCCGTCAGTATATCCGAAGCCTGCCAAATCAAAGTTTTGTCCTATTGCAAAACTACCCATAATTAAAAAAAGACATAAAAATAAGCTTTTTTTAAATAAACCGATCTTAGTTTTTAAAAGCATTTTCTTTTCTCTCCTTCATTGGTCTGCTCGTGCATAGATAAGTCCTACAACTTCAGTATTTTTCTTATCGGGAAACCAAATTTCAAGTTGTGTATTGCCGATATTTTTAGTAAAAAATTTGACTGTTATAGAAACAATATTATCTGAATCCTCTGTGACGGTAAAGTCAAATTTCTTTTTTTCGAGTTTTTTAATAATTTGTAAGTATGTATTACCTCTTTCGATAATAAGTCCCTTTACATCAACTCTATGAAAAATCTCGAAATTAATACCTATATATTCAAAAATACCGTCATTCGTGAGACTAATTATAAAACCATCATCCTCATACACAACATCGTATCTTCCCGGTTTATGCCTATAAAAGGTCGGCTTACCTAACTTTTTTTCAATATCTTCCTTGGTGTGTGCTTTATAAAATTCAAACTTTTTTCCACGCAATATGATGGGACCGTCATTGATTTTAACTTCACTAACGTCATTGGCATATATTTGTATTAAAAAAATACACAACAAAACACAAATAAAAATATTCTTTTTTCTTTTTAGAAACATTTTCTTTTTCTCCTTATCAATGAATAGTAGTTTTATTCATGAATAATATCCATATATAGTACTGTAACAAGCAGCACATGCTGCTTTTCATATTGTGAGCATACAATCGCTACGTTTACTTTTCCGAATTTTTTGCTGACAAATTCCATATCTATCATGGGATTAGAACCTGCTTGTTCATAAAGATTGTATGTGATCTTGAGAGCCTTTATTTTCTTTTGAATACTTTCATATGTATCACCTAGTTGTATTTTTAAATCATATATTATAATCGGATCTTTATCTTCTTTCATCATAAAGAATTCGAGCCCGCAAAAATAATTCTGACGGTCAAGTGTGAATACCAACCCTTCATCAGTATAAAAAATTTCAAGAAGTTTTGCTTTATTTCCAACTCCGTAAGCTTTACCTACTTTTTCTTGTAATTCTTGAGGCGTATATTGTTTACCCTGAATGAATTTTTGATTTCTAAAGATAAAGGGGGCATCGTTGATGATAAACTTTGCTTTTTCTGCAGCATTAAGAGTTGCTGCAAAACTACCCAGAATTAAAAAAAGACATAAAAATAAGCTTTTTTTTAATAAATCGATCTTTCTTTTTAAAAACATTTTCTTTCTCTCCTTAATAAAAACCAGAAGACAAACAGTAAGGCAGAATTCCTGCCAAACTGTTTATCATACTTTTTTATAAAAGTTTTATTCGTAAGGGATAACTTCGGTTCTCCACAAAATCATAAAATGAATGGCTGTGTCCTCGTATTTTGTACCCTTGTACACATCCAATATGGTAATCTTAACATCTTCTTGTTCGGGTAAAAAACTTATGTCTACAGTTTGAGGATGGGGCGTATCCTTTACGGTGAACTCTTTTTTCTTACCGCTTATAACACCCTCAACCAATATCTTTTTAATCCTTCCGTTTTCATCATAAAGTTTAGGATTTGAAGCTGAAATATAACCGTTCATTAAGAGTATGTATTTGTCACTGGTGTCATTCCATGTTTTTATAACAAAGGACTCTCCTATACCCCAGCCGTCTACACCTTCTACCCAAGGAGTGTCTTGTTCCATGATCGATAAATTTTCTATTTTATATTCTCTTTTCCCTTCTTTTGATTTTTCCACAAGATGAGAACTTACATTTTCATAGTAAAAATAAGGTGTTTCTCCTGTTCCTCCCATGGGAAAATCAGAAAAGAAGTCTGAAGCTTTTTTACCCTTGCGTGTAGGCAGCATACCGAGGCCTACAATACCGTCTTTATTTTCTCCCAAAGCTTTTTTTGCCAAACCCGTTAAAAGCATAAATTTATTTCCGTAATAGTTTTTTGATTCGGGATTAAGTCCTGCATATAGGTCATCGGGCATATCGGCATTCAATTCAAATAGAGGAAAGCGGCCTATATACTTTTTTTTGTAAGTATAGATTTTTTTTACTCTTTTCTGATTTGCATTATACCAGCTTATTTCAATCTCGTTTCCTTTTTGGAATTCGATAAAATAGGGGCATGGTACCGTATCCGTATATCCGAATCCTGCCAAATCAAAGTTTTGCCCTATTGCAAAACTACCCACGATTAAAAAAAGACATAAAAATAAGCTTTTTTTTAATAAATCGATCTTAGTTTTTAAAAGCATTTTTTTTCTCCTCATAAAAGTTTTTAATTAATTTTTTAAAACCGGACAGGCCGTAAAGACCTGTCCGGAAGACGTCACTAGTAAATAATTATATATCTACATGCCGTTTAGATGTTATGGTAACGTTGATATTTTCGGGAGTGATTCCTGTCAGCATATTCATAAAATCATCATGTGTGGACTGTCCTCCTGTTATGGACGAAATACATCCTGCAGACCAAGGATTAATCCATATTCTATTCCCGCCGTTTTTCGGTATAAAACCTTTTTTATATTCGGTAGCATGAAAAAGATAGTATTTGGAATTTATATCATCCCTAATATTTTTAGGAATGTTTGAATCCTTAGTTTGCAGTCTCAATGTATTTTGAAAACAATCAGAATTATATGTACCATCTGATTGCTTTGTTAGTTTTTTTGCCGTAAGATAATATTTGCCGTCAGGTAAGGTCATACCTTTATGCTTGTCAGCGAATGCCTTGCTTTCTGCATTAGCACCAACCATGTCCTGAATATTGCATTTTACAACCTGCCCGTTTGCTAACTTTACGGTTTCAATAGTCCGAACCGAATCGAATTTATTTCCGTAACCGTCATGCTCACGCTTAATCGAAATATCCATACCATCTACCTTAAAATCATCCAGAGTCACATCTCGGCCCTGTGTGTCATAGTCTACAATAATACTCGCAGGCTTATTTCGACGGAATTCAAGGATATCTCTTCGAGATGTGTGAGAAAACTCTGCCAAAGCAGCATTATCGGTACTACCTCTTTTACTTAACAGCAGATCTCTAGCTTTTGTTTTCGGAGAAACTTCAACATGCTCAGTTTGCCGGTGATTTATTTCGGCAGCATTTTTCTGCAATGCACTGTTTCCTGTATTTGCAGCTGATTTTATTTCATCATTTTTATCAATTCCCTTTGTTGAAGAATCATCAGCAAGTTTAATACCAAAGCTATTACCTATTTTTGTACCATCATTTGTACTGTTACTAGGATTAGGCTCAACCCGATTAGTATCTGTGGCGGTTAGTTTTTCATCTCTAACCGGCGGGGTACCCGGATTAGGCTCAATCGGGTTAGTATCCGTGTCGGCAGATCTTTCAGGTCTAACCGGCGGGGTACCCGGATTAGGCTCAATCGGGTTAGTATCCGTGTCGGCAGATCTTTCAGGTCTAACCGGCGGGGTGCCCGGATTAGCCTCAATCGGGTTAGTATCCGAGTCGTCCGGTCTTTCAGGTCTAACCGGATGTGTAACAGGATTAGGTTCAATAGGATTAGTATCCGTATTGACTGGTTTTTCCACTCTAACCGGCGGGGTATCCGGGTTAGGCTCAATGGGGTTAGTATCCATGTCGGCCGGTCTTTCAGGTCTAACCGGATGTGTAACAGGATTAGGTTCAATAGGATTAGTATCCGTATTGACTGGTTTTTCCACTTTAACCGGCGGGTTACTAGGATTAGGCTCAATCGGGTTAGTATCCGAGTCGGCCGGTTTTTCAGGTCTAACCGGATGTGTAACAGGATTAGGTTCAATAGGATTAGTGTCCGTGTTGACTGGTTTTTCCACTCTAACCGGCGGGGTCCTCGGATTAGGTTCGATCGGATTAGTATCCGAGTTGGCCGGTATTCTAGGTCTAACCGGAGGATTACTCGGATTAGGTTCAATAGGATTACTTATTGTATGACTATTTGATGCCCGTCCGGTTTTTGTATTGGGAATATTGCTTCCATTATTACCATTACCTATAGTCGGATTATCTAAATCTCTTAAGTAATAAGAATTTCTCCAATTTTCCATAAACTTCTCCTTAAGTTAAATTTTTTCCATGCATAGAAAATATGAAAGCTATAGGAAATCGATTACTTTTCCTCCTGCTTCCACTATATTATAGGTTTTTGTTAAAATCAAGACTACTTTTTTAAATAAATTTGGTTTACTTAAAAAGTCAAAGAAATATCCTGTATTTGCTTTCTAAAATAGTTTTAGTTGCCAATATTTATCTTGACAAAACTATATATAATATGTTACAACTGGATGACATGAGAGCCTTTTTTGTTACAATTTTTATTGTTTTGAGTTTTGCATTATTTTCCGAAGCCGATGTTAAAAATATGCATGAGTTTTCTTATGGAATAGAAGCCGATTTATCGAGAAAGGGTAGGCTGGAAGCTTTTTCGTATCTTATGAATTACGGTTTTTCCATTTCCAAATTTTCATCAGGGCTTGGAGTAAAAACCGGATCTGATTCTATTAGCGGAACTGTGTACGGAAAATATTCACCTCTTAAGCTTAAATATTTTTCCCTTGGTGTTCATGCTATATATAATTTAAACCTTTTTACCGGATACTGCATTGAAAATAATTTTTTGCTTGGAGCTAATCTTTCTGCCGGAAAATTGGATAAAGTTTTATTTTCTTTCGATATATCATATTTATTAAAACTTACGGGTTTTTATAAGTTATCTATCATACCATTAATAGATAATACATTAGCCTTATCATTAAAATTAGAAAGCCTTATCAAAGATAAATTTTTACTGGCATTTAAGATAGCTTCGTATAGTATGCATAATTATCCTTTGTTTTTTACTCCTATTTTCAGTCTTGAAACGGCATGGATTTTATCGCCTGAGATTAGACTGAATAATTTCTTTTCAGTAAAATATTCGGATATGTTTACCCTTACATCTTATCTTTCAAATATGATGATGGGTATTTCTGTTGTTTTTAAAATTCCACCTAAGAAGGTATAAAATGATAAAAAAAATAAAGCTGCTTGTTTATATAATTTTTGTATGTTTCGTTCTTATTTCTTGCGGACATGGTTTAAGTGAGTTTTTGTACAGACCTAATAGTGTTTCAGACAGAAGTACAAAGATAGTAGATTTGGCCCCCCCCCATACATTGCCTGCTTCAAAAAAATTTACATGTGTAATATTTACAGATATTCACTTTGGTGCCGATAGAAGACGCTATGATAAAGAATTTATTGACTGGTTGAAAGATAAAAAAGCTTCAAATAAATTTCCTTCTTTTATTATTTCAATGGGAGATATTGTTGAGCATGGAAAAGAAGAAGAGTATAAACAATATGTTTCTTTTGTAGCAGATATAAAAAAAATACAGGATGTTCCCGTATATACAGCCCTCGGAAATCATGACCTTCATAATTCCGGATGGCGACATTGGAAAAAATATATTTATCCCCATGTACCTTATTACCGCTTTAAAACTAACGAATTTTCATGGTACTTTATTGATTCAGGGGATGGAATGTTGGGAGAGCCTCAGCTAAGAAATCTTGTAGAAGAAATGAAAGCTGATCCGAATCCTAAATTCGTATTTTCTCATTATGCAATTTATGGAGGAGGTATTCCATATTTTGTTATGTTAAATACAAAAGAACGGGCAGTTTTGATTGATACCTTCTCAAGAAATAATGTAAAAGTCTTTTTTGCCGGCCACTATCATCCGGGAATGCTTATTTATAGCTATGGCACATTTTCGGAGTTAGTTGTAAGAAGTATTTTAAAATCTTCATCATGGGTTGAGCTTTCCATAGATGAAACTAATTCTTCCTTTTTAGTTAAAGAATATAAGTAAGTGAAACACATATAATACGCGCTCTTGACACTATAATCCCTATCGTATAATATTAGCCTTAATTGGAGGACTATATGAAATTGGTTTTGGTCAGACATGGTGAAAGTGAATGGAATAAGCTTAATTTATTTACAGGCTGGACGGATGTCGATTTAAGCGAAAAAGGTGTAGAAGAAGCAAAAGAAGGCGGAGCCTATTTAAAAAAAGAAGGTTTTGACTTCGATATTTGCTATACTTCCTATCTAAAACGGGCAATTCATACCCTCAATTATATTTTAAACGAGCTGGATAGGGAATGGCTTCCCGTTATAAAAACTTGGAAGCTGAATGAAAGGCATTACGGGGGCTTGCAGGGCCTAAACAAGGCGGAAACGGCCGAAAAATACGGAGAAGATCAGGTAAAAATTTGGCGCCGTTCCTTTGATATTGCTCCTCCCGTTTTGGAAGAAGGAGATAAGCGCTGTCCCTATTTACAGGAACAATACAGGGGTATTGAAAAATCAGAGCTCCCCTTGACCGAAAGTTTAAAAGATACCATAGCCAGAGCCGTTCCTTTTTTTGAAAAGACCATAAAACCTCAAATGCTCGAAGGAAAAAGGATTCTTATCACTGCCCACGGTAATTCCCTCAGAGCCTTGGTTAAATATTTTGAAAATTTAAGCGATGAAGAAATAATTTCGGTAAATATTCCGACCGGCGTTCCATTGGTTTACGAATTCGATAAAAATTTTAAGGTTCTTAGTAAACGCTATCTTGGAGATCAAGAAAAAATCAATGCAAAAATAAATGCAGTTGCAAATCAAGGAAAAAAGAAATAAGGTAAGAGTATAAAATGAAGCGAATTTTAGTAGGATGCATAAATCACGAGTCGAACAGCTTTAACCCCATTATTACGGGGATTGAAGACTTTGTTATTTTTAGAGGAGAAGAGGTTTTAACAAAGGGCTTAAAGCCCTATTATTCTTCTACGGGAATTATTGAAACCATTCAAAAATGGGGCTGGGAGGTAGTACCTGCCGTAGTTGCAAGAGCTGTGCCGAACGGCTTGGTTGATTATAATCTATACACCGAACTTAAAAAAGATTTTTTAGCTTATATAGATAAGGCTCTTTTGGATGCTCCGATTGACGGCATCTGTCTAGGTCTTCACGGTTCATTAAAGGTTCAAAACATAGGGCCTGCAGAAGGAGATCTTTTAAAGGCTATCCGTGAAAAACTTCCCCGTATTCCTTTAACGACAGCCCTCGACATGCATGCTACGGTAACCGATGATATGATTAGGTATTGTAACGGCATTGTAGGCTATAAAACAGCACCCCATATTGACTGCTATGAAACTGGAGTTCATGCAGCTGAGCTTTTAAAAAAGGCTTTGGACTCTTCAAATAAGCTTTGTATAGGAAGGGTAAAAATCCCAATGTTGGTAGCAGGCGAAAAAAGTGAAACTGCTGCAGAGCCTATGAAAAGCTTAATAGCTTCATGCGTTGAGGCAGAAAAAGAAAAAGACTTACTTGCTGCCTCAGTTCTTTTGGGCTTCCCTTGGGCAGACAGCAAGGATAACGGCGTAACCATAGTAACGACGGCCTTAAACGATCAAGGCCTTGCAGATAGGACTGCCTTAAAAATAGCTAAGGAATTTTGGGCCGAACGTCATAATTTTAAATTTAAGGTAGAGCATTATGATTCCTTTACTTCAATAAAAACCGCTATAGAATCGGTAATGCAAAATAAAGAAGGTCCTGTTTTTGTCTCGGATTCGGGGGATAATCCTACAGCCGGTTCTACCGGAGATTCTACAGAGTGCTTCGAAGCTCTTTTAAAACAAAAAGAAGCTTTAAAAGCTCTTCCCACAAAGGTGCTCTATTCGGGATTTTTCGATAAGGCTGCCGTTGAAAAATGCTTTGAGGCTGGGGAGGGAGCTTCCCTGGAAATAACTATAGGCGGAACATGGGATAAAATTAACGGAAAAAAGATTCCTTGCTCCGTAAGGGTCTTAAAACTTGTAGAAAACTACGGCGTTTATAATTCCCGTTTAGCCCTTGTTGAAATGGGAGATATAAGAATAGTTTTAACCTCAAATCACATAGGTTTTGGAGACGAAGAGCTTTTGCCTGCCCTAGATGTAAAAGCAGAGGATTATTGTATAGTTATCGTAAAGCTGGGCTATTTGGAGCCCTGTTTTCAGAGTATAGCAAAGAGGGCAATATTGGCGGAATCTAAGGGCTGTTCAAATGAGGTCTTGGAAACTTTAGACTATCCTCAAACTCCACGCCCAATATATCCATTGGATAAGGACATGGATATAAAACTATAATTTAAAATAGGTTGGTGTTATGAATAGAGAGACTGTGCTGCGCTTAGGAATAGATGTCGGTTCTACAACCGTAAAAGTTGTTGTCTTAGAGGATAACGGAACAATACTTTTCAGTAAATATCAAAGGCACAGGGCCGATATAAGAACGACTATTATATCAGTGTGCGAACTTGCTGTTGAAGCTGTCGAAAAAAAATACGGCGAAGATGTAGATCTCTCTCTCATTGTAACCGGATCGGGAGGCCTTGCCGTATCGCACTGGCTTAACATTCCCTTTATCCAAGAAGTAGTAGCATCTACCGCGGCTGTCCGTAAGATAATTCCTCAAACCGATGTTATTATAGAGCTCGGCGGTGAGGATGCGAAGATTACTTATTTTGAGCACGCGAATATCGAACAAAGAATGAACGGCACCTGTGCAGGCGGTACGGGCTCCTTTATAGACCAGATGGCAGCCCTCTTGGAAACCGATGCTCTTGGTTTAAATGAGCTTGCAAAAAATGCTCAAACCATTTATCCGATAGCCGCCCGCTGCGGGGTCTTTGCTAAAACCGATGTTCAGCCCCTTATAAACGAGGGCGCAAAAAGAGAGGACATAGCAGCAAGTATCTTTCAAGCTGTTGTAAGCCAAACTATTTCGGGCCTTGCCTGCGGTAAGCCCATCCGCGGAAAGGTAGCCTTTTTAGGAGGCCCCTTACACTTTTTAGATCAGCTAAGGCACAGGTTTATCGAAACCTTAAAGCTTAAAGATGACGAAATTATCACGCCTGAAAATTCCGAGCTTTTTGTAGCCATGGGGGCTGCCCTAAGTGCTGCAGGAGGCCTTAATATGTCTACAGTATCAAGCTCTCCCTTTAAGCCGGCAGTTCCATTGGATCTAAAAAAGGCTCAATTTAAAACATCCTTAAAAAAAGAAGAAAACAAAGCGCCTCTTATTTTTGAAGAAGAGCCTGCGGCTAAACCTCATTTTATAAAGCTTTCTCAATTTAAAAAAGATATTTATAAGATAGCATCTTCTGAGATGCCTGAGGTTCAGCGTCTTCCTCCTCTTTTTAAAAACGAAGAAGAACTTGAAAGTTTTAGAATAAGGCACGCAAAGGAGACGGCTCCCTCAGCCGATATTTTCGGTGCTTCAGGCCCCTTATTTTTAGGGCTTGATGCAGGCTCAACTACAACCAAGGCCGTTTTAATCGATGGGGACGGAAAAATCCTCTGGCGTTTTTATGATGTAAATGCAGGAAATCCCGTCGAGCTTGCAGTAAGGGTTTTAAAAGATCTGTACAAGATGCTCCCTCCAAAGGCATTTATAGCCCGATCGGTTTCTACCGGATATGGGGAAAGCCTTTTTCAGGCAGCTTTGGGTGTAGATTCAGGAGAGGTTGAAACAATAGCACACTACCGTGCCGCCGAATTCTTTTTACCCGGAGTGGATTTTCTTTTGGATATAGGCGGACAGGATATGAAATGCCTCCGCATGAAAAACGGAGCGATAAGCTCTATTCAGCTAAATGAGGCCTGCTCCTCAGGCTGCGGAAGCTTTTTGGACAATTTTGCCCGCTCCCTCGGAATGAGCATAAACGAATTTGCAACCAAAGCCCTTCTTGCCGAAAAACCTGTAGACCTCGGTACAAGGTGTACGGTCTTTATGAATAGCCGCGTTAAGCAGGCTCAAAAAGAAGGAGCCTCCGTAGGAGATATTTCTTCAGGCCTTTCATATTCCGTTATAAAAAATGCCCTTTTTAAGGTTATTAAATTGCGCGATGCCTCCGAGGTAGGAAGCAAGGTAATAGTGCAGGGTGGAACATTTAATAATGATGCGGTTTTGCGTGCCTTTGAGCTTGTTTCAGGTAGAGAGGCTGTCCGCCCCGATGTTGCAGGGCTTATGGGGGCTTACGGAGCTGCCCTCATTGCAAAAGACCAATGGCATGACCTTCAAGAAGAAAATCTTTCCGAAGAAACAATAAGATCGAACATTGCAGATATGGAAGGCTTGGAAAATTTTAAGGTAAAGCTTGACTTATTACGCTGTCCTAAATGCCCCAATAACTGCCTCTTGACGGTAAATACCTTCGACATATCCGGAGTAAAACGCCGTTTTATCACGGGAAACAGGTGTGAAAGGGGGGCTGAGCTTGATAAAAACAGCGGAGTTGAAGAATGTTCATCCCCTGCTTCCATTAAAGATAAAGAAAATGTAAATAAAAAAGATATTCCGAATTTATTTGACTGGAAATATAAGAGGCTTTTTAAATATAAGCCAATTCCTAAAAATGATGCACCCAGAGGAGAAATAGGAATTCCAAGGGTTTTAAATATGTATGAAAACTATCCGTTCTGGTTTACATTTTTTACGGATCTTGGTTTTTCGGTTAGAATTTCTCCGCGCTCCACACGGGGAACTTATGAGATGGGGCTTGAGTCAATCCCTTCCGAATCGGTGTGCTATCCTGCAAAGATTGCTCACGGCCATATCGAAGCCCTATTAAAGTTAGGAGTAAAAAATATTTTCTACCCCTGTATTCCATACGAAAAAAAAGAGGATGAGGGAGCCGGAAATCATTATAACTGTCCCATCGTTACAAGTTATCCCGAGGTCTTAAAAAACAATATTGATGTTCTCAGGCAGGACGCGAATATAATTTATCTAAATCCCTTTTTACCCTATTACGATAAATACCGTTTAATTGACCGGCTTTATCAAGAATTGGGTTCAAAGCTTTCGATAAGTTTTGAAGAGATAAGGGATGCCGTTAATTCCGCTTGGGAAGAAGAAAATAATTTTAAAAAAGAAACGGAAGAAAAAGGCGAAGAAGCCTTACGCTTAATCAAGGAAAAAAATCTAAAGGGTATTGTGCTTGCAGGCCGCCCCTATCATATTGACCCTGAAATTAACCACGGCATCCCTGAGATGCTCAACGGCCTAGGCCTTGCTGTTTTAACCGAGGATTCCGTAGCTCATTTAGGAAAAATAGAACGCCCCTTGCGTGTTGTAGATCAATGGAGCTATCACAACCGCTTATACAGAGCGGGAAATTTTACCTCAACTCAAGATGACTTGGAATTTATACAGCTTACCAGTTTCGGATGCGGCTTGGATGCGGTAACAGCCGATCAAGTACAGGAAATAATAGAATCCAAGGGAAAAATGTACACCCTTATAAAAATAGATGAGGGCTCGAATCTGGGGGCTGTAAGGATAAGGGTAAGAAGCCTTTTAGCTGCCGTTAAGGAAAGGAAAAGAAGTAAGCTCATTTTAAGCAAAAAATCGGCAGCCTATGACAGGATAGTTTTTCCAAAAGAGATGGAAAAGCGGTATACGATCTTAGCACCTCAAATGTCTCCCATTCATTTTGACCTTATAGGGGCAGCTATATCTCATTCCGGCTATAACCTTGAAATTCTTACCGAGATCAATCAAAACGCCGTCGAATACGGCTTAAAATATATAAATAATGATGCCTGCTATCCTGCAATCATAGTTGCAGGCCAGATGATAGCAGCTCTAAAGTCCGGCCGCTATGATTTACGCACTACGGCCTTAGCCATAACCCAGACCGGAGGCGGCTGCCGTGCAACAAACTATATAGGCTTTATAAGGCGTGCCCTCATAGATGCAGGCTTGGGCTTTGTTCCGGTAATAGGTATCAGTGCCCAGTCCATCGAAAAAAACCCCGGCTTTAAATTAAAGCTTCCTGTTTTGCACAGGGTCGCTCAAGCTATGTGCCTCGGCGACCTTTTAATGAGGGTGCTTTACCGTACGCGTCCCTACGAAAAAGTTCCCGGTTCTGCAAACGAAATATATAAAAAATACGCCGTTCTTATCAAGGATGCTCTAAAAAAAATGTCGGCCGGAAAATATAGGGAAATCATAAACGGCATTGTACATGAGTTCGATAATCTACCCTTAAAAAATATCAGAAAACCTAGGGTCGGTGTAGTAGGGGAAATATTGGTTAAATTCCACCCTGCCGCAAATAACGATATTTTCAGTACCATTGAAAGGGAAGGGGCTGAATGTGTTGTTCCCGATCTTTTAGATTTTTTCCTTTATTCTTCAGCTACAGGGATATATAAAAACACATATCTTGATAATTCCTTAAAAAAGAGGTTTATTTCTAAGGCAACTATTTGGGTAATGGAAAGATATAGAAAACCTATAAAAAAAGCCTTAAACAAGAGCAGGCGTTTTACTTCTCCTGAGAGCATATACAGATTAGCCGATTCGGTTGACGGAATTTTACAGCTTGGAAATGTTACCGGAGAGGGCTGGTTTTTAACTGCCGAAATGATAGAGCTCATTCATTCGGGTGTGTCAAACATCGCCTGTGTTCAGCCCTTTGCCTGTCTTCCAAATCATGTAACAGGAAAAGGAATGATAAAGGAATTACGGCGCCGTTATCCGGAGGCAAATATTTCGGCTATCGACTTTGACCCCGGCGCCAGCGAAGTAAACCAGCTAAACCGTTTAAAACTTCTCCTAGCGAATGCAAAACCCGGTCTACACCCCGATGAGACAAAAAAGTTTTAACTTTTTTTAAAAAAACTTGATAAAACCGGATAAGTGAAATATAATTATTAATATAAGGAGGTGTGATAAACAGTTCGGTACAAATGGTGCCTCTCTGTTTATCTGCCGAGTTTGCCTTTCAGGCAAACGTCGCATTATATTATGTGCTTTTTCACTTTGTTGCAAAAGCACTGAAAAACCTTTTTTCAAAAATTTGATAATTTTTTCAAAAAGTTTTTATGGGAGGTATGATAAAATAGTAAACAAACAAACGGTAATGTGATAAACTGAACTAAAAAGAAGTTCAGTGGAAACCAGGCAATAGTTCGTCATGTTTAGTGGAGGCAATGACCTCCGAATGGGAGAATGAAGAGCTTTTGCCGCATCATACAGTAGTCGTTAAAGACTGAATGGGAGATTGGAATATATTACCGAAAAGACTTTCCGCTGAAACACAAAGGGAGGGAGGTCGAAATGACATTTTTTATTGGTGTGGATTTGCACAAAACACAGTTTACAGTTCATGTAAGAACGGAAGAAAGGTCTGAAACCCTAAATCAGATAAGACAATATAAAACTGATGACAAAGGTTATGCCGACTTTATGACAAGAATAAAAGCTTACAAAGAAATCGGAGCTGTTGTAAAAATTGGAGTTGAATCAACAGGGAACACCCGTTTTTTCAAACACGAGGTAGAAAAGGCAGGAGCAGAAGTTACAGTCATAAATACTTTGAAGTTCAAGGTTATAACCGAATCTGCTAAAAAAACGGATAAGCATGATGCTTGTACAATTTCAGAGTTTCTATCAAAAGACATGCTGCCTGAAAGCTATCTTTGCAGTAAAGAGACTGAAAATATGAGGCGGCTTTTAAAGTCGAGGGAAAGGCTGGTTCGCTCGATAGTGGGACAAAAGAATGAAGTGCATGCTCTTTTGGTAAGCATGGGGCTAAAAGATGAAAGCCGGAGCCTGCAAAGTAAAAAAGGACGCCAGAGAGTTCTGGACGTCCTTGAGTCGAATAACGACAACGTGCTCGAGGCACAATCAGTACAACTGATGTTTGAAATTATAAGGCAAATGGAAGAAAGTGTCAAGATAATAGAAAAACAACTTACAGAATTGACAAAGGATGATCAAATGGTAAATCGTCTTTTGAGTATACGAGGTTGTGGAAAGATAACGGCATGGACCATAAGAGCCTATACTGAGGATATGGGAAGGTTTGCAAGTGCAAAAAAATATGCAGCCTTTTGCGGACTTGTTCCATGGGTGTCTGATTCTAATGAAAGTATTAGGCATGGAAAAATTACGAAGCGAGGCCCGCAGGAATTAAGAGTGAGCTTTGTACAATTGGTAATGGGTATAAGACGTTGCAAAGATACTGCCTGTTGGCGTTTAATGCAGCGTTATGAATATATGAAAACACATAAGGGCAGCGGAAAGTCAATCATAGCCGCTGCGAGGAAGTTGGCAGAGATTGTATGGGCAATGCTCAGCAATAAAGAAGATTTTGACTGTGAAAAGATGAAAGGAACATACAACCGTATGAATCTTGCAGTTTAATTTTTATCTGCCATCTATTTTAATTTTTTTTAAGAAAGTCGATTTTGTTTGTTGACTTTTTATGGGAGAAACAAAATGAAAAAATTAAGTTTTACCGTAGCGGCAGCTGCGGTTGTTGTTGGGATGGTTTTGCTTTGTACTTCCTGCATAAATATGTTGACATATTCCACGGGAACATATAAATGGTCAGCCGATAAAAAAACACTAACCATCACGAGCAATGTATCAACGTTCGAATTATGGTTTGCAGGAAGTGGCGTAAAAGAAGTTGAACTTAAAAAAAAGACGGTAAATAGTGTTGACTATCTTACAAACGGCAACCTCTATCTCGATGTAAGAGAAATAAATCCCGGCAGCGGTATTTGGGAGGGGATTTATTATCTTAAGGGTAGTGGTTTGCGTTATGTTTCGATTACGCTTGAAAAATACAGCAATCGCTGTAAGATTCAACCGAGCGGATTTAGAGACGATTCTAAAATTCAATTCCCGGAAGATTTAACGATAAAGGGATTTTTTAGGGGATCAGATCATGAGAGTAATCCTGAGGTAACTTATCTCTCCGCTATGCCGACATACGCTGACCAGTTTAGTAAAGCTATAGGATCCGGTTCGTTAAAAACAAAATGGATAGAGTATGAAGTTGAAACATTTGCAGGCTCCACGGAAAACACTAACGGCAATGTAACTACAACAACATGGAAAGGCTCATCGGAGTTCTTTATAGAAAATCCGCCCGTGGAGGAAGTTTACTACAAGAAAATTCTGACTAAAAACGGTTCAGGTGTTGTTACTTCCGGTAGATTTGAAATATTTATTAAAAAAGGCACGGTACTGCGCTGGAAAGATTTTAAGAAAAATTAACTTTCCATTTAATTTAATCATCCTTGCTATGCGGTAAGATTTTACTGCATAGCAAGGAATTTCTTATTAAGATTTCCTTAAAAAATTCTTAGCACCTGTTGCAATTAAATCCTCCCAGTGTGATTTTTCCACCTTCTTGACATTAGACCTTTTATTTTAGTACAATTGACAATTATCAAATTTGCAGCAATAAGGAGTTTGTTTTGACAAGAGATTTAGGAGTATTAAAAGGAATTTATCTTGCTCCTTACATGCAGGTTGCTACAGTCTTAATCGGAAAGGCCCGCCATGCAGGAGGAAATATGTTCCGGCATCAGGTAGATACTATGGCTATTCTTATAGACTACGGATATATCGACAGTGTTCTTTTAAAGGCATCGTTAATCCATGATGTTATTGAAGATATCGAAGATTTTAATGTAAACGAAATCTTAAACATAGATTCCGAATCGGGACAGGTTTATGAACTTGTTTTGGAGGTTACAAAGAAAAAGGGGCAAGAAAAGACCGAGTACTTAAAAAATATAATAAAAAACGGCTCGGAAAAGGCTAAAATTTTAAAATGTGCCGATAGAATAAGCAATATGATAAGTTTGGGCTTTGTAACGGATCCCGAATTTATTGAGCGCTATTGTAATGAAACAGAGCTTTATATTTTTCCTATAGCTTTGGAAGTTAATTTTGAAATGTACAAGGAGCTCATGGCCTTGGTTGTTTCACGCAGGCAATATTTGCTTGAATGCGGTTATCTCGAAGAAAGCGTAAAGAAAATGCGCAAGGCAAGGTAAAGGGGCTTATGATAAACAGTTCTGAAGAAATTCAGCCTCACTGTTTATTTTATTAAAGGGAGTATTTATGATTGAAATTTCAAATGTTTCAAAGGCCTACGGCTCTTCTAAAACAAAGGCTGTAGACGGTATTTCGGTAAATGTAAAAAACGGCGAAATCTTCGGTTTTTTGGGGCCTAACGGAGCCGGAAAGACTACTACAATTAAGATGATAACCGGAGTTCTTAATCCGGATTCAGGCTCTATAATCGTTGACGGTGTAAATATAGCTGAAAATTCAATGGAAGCTAAAAGAAGAATAGGCTATGTTACCGATAATCCTGAGCTTTTTTCTCAGCTAAAGGCTGCCGAGTACTTAAATTTTGTCGGCGATGTTTATTCCGTACCGACAGATCTTAGAAGAGAAAGGGTTGAGCATTATACTAAGCTTTTCGGGATAAACGATGCCTTAAACGGCAGTATCGGAAGCTTTTCTCACGGAATGAAACAAAAGCTTTTGGTTACGGCCAGTCTCTTGTCCGATCCTCCTGTTTGGATTTTAGATGAACCCATGGTAGGTTTGGATCCTAAATCCGCCTTTTCCTTAAAAGAAATTATGAGAGAAAGAGCCGATGCCGGAAAGGTCGTTTTCTTTTCTACCCATGTTATGGAAGTGGCAGAAAAACTTTGCGATAGGCTTGCAATTATAAATGCCGGTAAAATTATGTTTGAAGGCTCTTTACAGGAATTACGCGAAAAAAGGGGTGAAAATGCTTCCCTTGAACAGCTTTTTTTGGAACTTGTCGATGACAAACATTCTTCAATTTTCGGAAACGGAGATAACAACTAAAATATGAAAGTTTTTTTTAGATTGGTTAAAATTTATTTGGCTTCTGTTTTTAACTTTAAAAATTTTAAGACTCAAATTCAAAAAAGAAAAAAGAAGGGTGATCAAACCCTTACGAAAAATTCCAAGGCTAAGATACTGGGCTTGGCAATTCTGTTTTTGTTTGTTTTAGCGGAATTTTTACTTATCTTCGGCTTTTTGATTTTCGGTTTATACGGCACTGCAAAGGCGGCAAATAATATCGGTATTCTTTTTGAAATAACTGTAGTTTTTATTTCTTTTATGAGTTTATTATTCGGCTTTATGCTTACAATTTCAACATATTACATAGGAGAGATTGAAGAACAGTTTTTGTCGATGCCCATTAAGCCCCGAACATTGTTTGGGGCAAAGTTTTTTGCAAATTCCATAAATTCTTTGATTACTTCTATTGCGTTTTTTGCAGTTTTAATGGGAATATACGGGTATATGGAGTCTCCTCCCCTTATATTTTATTTCTGGGCTGTCATCTGCGCTCTTGTGATTCCTATGCCTATGATTTCCGTTTGTTATTTTTTTAATATCCTCATTATGCGTTTTACTCGAGTTTTTAAAAATAAAAATATTATCATGGCTGTGAACGGAATTTTAGGAATGGCTCTTGCATTGGGTTTTAATTATATAATCCAATCGGCTTCGGGTTCCGATCCTGAGGCTCTTTATAATATGGTTGAATCTAATGCTGCCGCTTTTCAAACTTACGGTTTATACTATCCTCCGGTAAAACTTGTAGGTTATATTTTGAGTAATCCCGTTTCAGTTTTAAGTCTTTTATATATGATACTGCTTATCGTCTTTTGTGCAGCCCTCCCTGCATTGGTTATAAGTTTTATGTCTAAAATGTATACGGAAAGCTTGATAGGATTTAACGAAAAAAATATAAAAAAATTAGAAACAAAA
Organism: Treponema denticola; assembly: GCF_024400535.1. Lineage (NCBI taxonomy): Bacteria > Pseudomonadati > Spirochaetota > Spirochaetia > Treponematales > Treponemataceae > Treponema > Treponema denticola. The sequence goes on along the minus strand of NZ_CP038800.1, from coordinate 1,709,241 downwards.
CAGCTTGCGAGTTTTTTAAATAGAAATATAAAAAAATCAAATACCTTTATCTCTTATGTAAAAAGAGAAATTAAAATGATGAACCGCACACCTGTTTATCTTTTAAACGGCCCTTTTTCCATTATATTTATGCCTATATTGATGATCGTAATAAGCATTGCAAAGGGTGTAAATTTAACCGATCTACCTCCTAATATTACCGATTTTATGAACGGCAATGCAGGTTTTGTAATTACCGGTCTCGTTGTAGGCTTTTTAGGTTCAATGACAAATATAGCCGACACAGCTCTTTCAAGGGATGCAAAATTTATACCCTTTATTAAAAGTTTACCTGTAGATATTGCAAGCTTTATGTATGCCAAGCTTGCTCATGCTATGATTTTTGCCGTATTGGCTGTTGTAATAGGGGTCGGTTTTTCAGCTTTTGTTTTTAAGTTCGGTATTTTACATATAATTTTTTCATCATTGATAGCTCTCAGCTTTTCAGCCTTTATGAATTTAGTTTCTTTGTTTTTGGATACAGCTCATCCTAAACTGCATTGGGATAATCCTATTGCTGCAATGAAACAAAATACAAATGTAATTTTTATTATGCTTTTTAATATGATTATTTTGGCTGCATCTGCTTTTGTTATATTTCTTACGATGAATTCTTATATGTGGATTTTGCTGATTTATTTTTGCGGTATTCCTGCAGCCTTGTTTGCAGTATTGATTAAACCATACGGCATTTATGCTGAGAAAAAGATAGCAAGTATTGAATTATAATTACCCGCTAGACTAAAATGACTTTTTCTTGTAAGCTCTTAATATATTATGGAACGACTTAAGTTATATTTTTATTATCTTAAAAACAAGATTCAAAAAAAATATGAATCTAAAAAAGCTCAACCGATAGATAATGAAGAGATTAAGGAAGAAATTTGGGAAGCTGACTTTTCTAAAAAAGAAAAAGCCCGCTTTATTGAAGAAACAGGAGACGGTTATCGCTCTTTGTTTGAAGAAAATCCTAAAGGTAAACCTGCATATTCCTTAGAGTTAAACAGAAAACATCTTTATGCTTGGACTGTAAATCCTGTCTTTAGATATAAAGATTTTATTCTCGATGCAGAAATTGACCTTCCCGATTTTAAAGATGATTTTTTAACCGAAGAAAATAATATAAGTGCAGGCTATTGCGCCGCAGGTTTTTTATTCCGTCATATAAGCGACAAGGCTTTTTACTCTCTCCTTGTTTCGGATAAGGGCTGGATACGCCTTGATGCTGTCGTGAATTCAACACCTATGCCTATTTTAGGCTGGACAAAACCCCTTACCGATATTGATTCGTCCAAATTTAAGATAAAGCTTATTTGTGCGGGAACAAGTATTACTGTTCTTGTCAATAATACGTGGCTGGGAAAATTTGAATCCGATATTGTTCAAGCTGCAGGAAAGATCGCCTTTACAGGTCAAAATTGGGAGTCTCATTCAAAAGTAAAATTTTACTTAAACGAATTTAAAATTATTTCTCAGCCCATTCTTGTTGAAAATACCGACTCTGCTGCAAATAATCCGGATGCAATTTCTCCGGAAGCCTATATTAACCTTGCATCTACCTATTATGCAATGGGCCAATATGTTGCAGCCATATACCAAATAAAACAGGCATGGAAGCTGCGGGAGCCGATTATTCAAGATCATATTTTGGCCGGAAGAATATATTTTGCCCAGCGTTTAAGTGAGGAAGCTGAAAAAGAATTTTTATCGGCCCTTGATATTGAGCATGATAATTATGAAATAATGGCCGAGCTTGCAGGTCTTTATTATCAATCCGGAAATATGAAAAAACTGGGAGCTCTTTTAAAAGATATTCCGAATGATGAAATTGAAAAGTCGGTCTTGCTTTGCTCTTTAAAGGGGCATTTTTTAAATTCTCAAGGAGACCATGAAAAATCGGCTGCCTTTTATGCAAAGGCCTTTGAGCTAAAACCGGATCAGGGCTTATTAAAATATAATGAAGCAAACGAGCTTAACCTTGCCGGTAAAAAGAATGAAGCAATTGATGCTTATGTTGAAGCAGGTAAACTTTTCTTGGCTGAAGAACAATACAATGAAATGGCTGATGTTATAAATGCTCTTGAGCGTCTAGCTCCTGAAGATGAGCGCACTTGGTCTATAAGCGGTAAATTCCATTATGCTTTAGATAATAAAGATGAAGCAAAGGCTAATTTTAAAAAACTATGCGATGCAAAAACAAGTGATTCTACAATATGGTATCTATACGGCCTTCTTATACATGATGAAAGGCCTGAGGAGGCTATAAAGTTTTTTAAAAAGGCTTGTAAGTTGGGACCGGAGCATGGTTTATATCATTTCCGCTTGGCAGAAGCTTTATATTTGATTGGAGAAGACTGCTCGGCATCTCTTTCCGAAGCCTCTGCTCTTGAACCCCATAACGGATGGATTTTTAATTTAAAAGCTCTTTGTGCAATCGATGAAGATGCCTTTTTTGATGCTCAAATCGAAATCGAAAAAGCCCGTAAGCTGCTCCCCGATGAGATAGTTATTTTGGAAAACTATGTAGAGGTTATGCGCCTTCAGGGACGATTAAAAGAATGTGCCCCTCTTTTTGATATTGAAGGCGGTACAGCTGATTTGGCTGCCGAGAGAAACAGAGCGGAAGCTTTTCATATTTATGCCAATGCCTTGTTCTTTGACGAGCAATATGATGAGGCGGATATTTGGTATCAAAAAGCCTTAAAACTTCATCCTACAGATCCTGTTCTTTTAACGGACAAGGCTGAAAATTCTATAGAAATAGGATATTTAAACGATGCTGACGGCCTTTTGGTTAAGGCTATGGATATAGAACCTTCAGAAAGAATATACAGGCTTATTGCCCTCCTTGCTGTAAAAAAGGGAGATTATGCAAGAGCTGAAATTACCCTGCGTAAGGCTATTGAAGAACTGGGCGAATCTGATGAGCTCTTGTTTGATCTTGCAAATCTTTATATTCAAACAAACCGAAAAGAAAAGGCCAAGGAAACAATAAAACTCTTAGCTGATTGTGAAGACCAAAACCGCTTAAAGGAACTTAAAGCTCTTTTAAAAAAATGATTTTAAAGATTAAAAAATCAAAACCTATATCTCCCTTGCCCATTGAGGTCCCTCCTTCAAAAAGCCATTCTATGAGGGCTCTTGTTTTAGCTTCATTTGCTGAAGGTCCTTCCCAAATAAAAAATCTCCTTATGAGCGGAGACACTAAAACGGCTGTATCGGTATTTGAGTCCTTAGGTGTAAAATTTAAAATAGAACAAAAAACTGATTTCTCTGCCGATATAATTGTTTTTCCGCCGACAGGAGGCTTAAAAAAAAGAATCGAAAAGGAAAAACCGATAAAAATCGATGCAGAAAATTCCGGTACTCTTTTTAATTTTTTAGGTTCTATTCTTTCTTTAATGTCTTCCGATTTTATTTTAACCGGAGATTCATCGATTTTAAAGCGGCCCGTGAAGCCCTTAATCGAAATTTATGAGGGGTTAGGCTTAAAATACGAATTTATTGGCAGCTATGAAAAAGCTCCCATACGGGTTTTACCCGGCTCATCTTTAATCAAAAACCTTAAAGAAAAAACACTCTGTCTTGAGGGTGATTTTTCTCAAGTTGTAAGCGGACTCCTGCTTGGAGCCGGCTTACTCAACTTTCCATTACAAATAAACCTAAAAAGAGCAGGGGAGCTTCCCTATTTAAAAATGACCCTTCATTGGCTTAAAACTTGCGGTATTAAATTTGATGTTTCGGACGATTTTAAAACTTTTAAGATTATGGAAGGTCAAAAAATTTCTTCCTTTTCGGCAAGCATTCCGGCCGATTGGTCCAGTGCTGCATTTCCCGTTGCCTTAGCCCTGATTACTGCTTCCTCTCTTGTCATAAAAAATATAGATATAAATGATGTACAAGGGGATTCGAGGATAGTAAAAATATTAAAAGAAATGAATGCGGATATCCGCTTTGAGGAGAAATCTCAAAGCCTTAAAATTTTTCCTTCAAATTTGAAGGGCGGAACCTTTGACTGTTCCGATATTCCGGATGCAGTTCCGGCTCTTTCGGCGATGGCCTCTTTTGCAAATGGTAAAACTATTTTAAAAAATATAGAAATCTGCCGTTACAAAGAGTGTGATAGGCTTTTTGCAATTGCCTCAGAATTAAAAAAACTTGGGGCAGATATTACGGAGGGAAGGGATTTTTTAATTGTTCGCGGAACCGGAGGAAAAGACCTAAGACCTGCTAAAGTTTCTTCCCATGGAGATCACCGAATAGCTATGATGCTTATGGTGATGGGTGCCGGTATCGATAATCAAGATGATTCTGATTTTATCCTTCAAGATGCCGGATGTTTTGATATAAGCTATCCATCTTTTTTGGATGAGCTTAAAAATATGAATGTAAGTATAACTGAAAAATAAATGGACGGAACATAAAACATAAAATTCCTATTGACCATTGCAAAAATAAGGTGTAGACTGTTTCTTATGAAAGATAAGATAATTGACGCAGCGATTAGACGCGTTCCGGACTTTCCTAAAAAGGGAATTCTTTTTTATGATATTACAGGTATTTTGGTTAATCCAAAGGTTTTTAGTTATTGCCTTGACAAAATGACGGAAATGTACAAGGGAGAAAAGATAGATGCTGTCGCAGCCATTGAAGCGAGAGGCTTTATCTTTGCCGCCCCCTTTGCCTATAAAATGGGAATACCGCTTATTTTAATCCGCAAAAAGGGAAAACTCCCCGGAGAAACTTACTCCGCTTCGTATGACCTTGAGTACGGACAAGCCTCTGTTGAAGTACATAAAACCGATGTAGTAAAAGGTCAAAACGTCCTTCTTTTAGACGACCTGATTGCCACAGGAGGAACCTTAAATGCCGCCCGAAGTATTTTAGAAGAGGGCGGGGCAAAGGTTGTAGGTTTTTGCGGAGTTGTAGGCCTTCCTTTTTTAAATTATACCAAGGTGCTTGGAGATTTGCCTGTAAAAACCCTTATAGAATATGACAGTGAAAAAATTTAATTCTGTTTTTAAGATTTTTGATTTTTTCTGCCTTGCATATTTTTGATTTATATGGTAAAATCTAAAAGTCGTTTTGTAATTTTTGCTAAACGGTTTTTAAAATTAGGATTTATGCTTTATTATACAGTATTTGGAGTTATGATATGACTAAAACAAAAGGAAAAGTAGTCGGTATTAACGGTAACATGATAAGCGTTGCTTTTGAAGGCTTGGTTACCCTTAACGAGGTAGGCTATGTTGAGGTTGGTTCAAAAAAACTAAAAAGCGAGGTAATCCGTATTCGGGGAGAAGTAGCTCAGCTTCAAGTATTTGAAATTACAAAGGGAATAAAGGTCGGTGATATCGTAGAGTTTACCGGAGATCTTCTTTCCGTTGAGTTAGGCCCCGGTCTTTTAGGCCAAGTTTATGACGGCCTGCAAAACCCCTTGCCTGAGCTTGCAGAACAAGCCGGCTATTTTTTGGAAAGAGGTATCTACTTAAATGCTCTCTCCCGCACGGCAAAATGGCATTTTACTCCCTCTGCTAACGAAGGAGATACATTAAAGCGAGCAGACTTGCTGGGAACCGTACCTGAAGGCAGTTTTACCCACCGTATCATGATTCCTTTTAATATGTATGGAACTTATAAATTAAAATCTATAAAATCTGAAGGCGATTATACCGTAGACGATACAATAGCCGAGGTTACGGACGAAAGAGGAAACGTAATACCTATTACCATGAGTTTTAAGTGGCCTGTAAAACGTGCAATCGACTGTTATGCAGAGCGCTTAAAGCCGACGGAAACCTTGGTTACAAAGATGAGAACAATGGATACATTTTTCCCTGTTGCTAAGGGCGGAACCTATTGTATTCCCGGTCCATTCGGTGCAGGAAAAACCGTTTTGCAGCATGCTACCAGCCGAAATGCCGATGTCGACATCGTTATTATTGCAGCCTGCGGTGAGCGTGCCGGTGAAGTTGTAGAAACTCTTACCGAATTCCCTGAGCTTAAAGACCCCAAAACGGGCCGAACCCTCATGGAGAGAACTATAATTATCTGTAATACGTCTTCAATGCCTGTTGCTGCCCGTGAAGCTTCGGTTTATACAGGCGTAACTCTCGCAGAATACTACCGTCAAATGGGCTTGGACGTTCTTCTTCTTGCAGACTCTACCAGCCGATGGGCTCAGGCTCTTCGAGAAATGTCGGGCCGCTTGGAAGAAATTCCCGGAGAAGAAGCATTCCCTGCCTATCTTGAATCCTACATCGCCGCCTTCTACGAAAGAGCCGGTATTGTCCGTCTAAGCGACGGTTCAAAGGGTTCCGTTACAATCGGCGGAACGGTATCTCCTGCGGGCGGTAACTTTGAAGAGCCCGTAACTCAAGCTACCTTAAAAGTAGTAGGAGCCTTCCACGGTCTTTCACGAGAAAGATCCGATGCCCGAAAGTATCCGGCAATTCATCCCCTCGATTCTTGGTCAAAATATCCCAGCGTTCTTCCTTTAGAACAAGTTAAATACGGAAGAAGTTTTTTACGCCGAGGAACCGAGGTTGAGCAGATGATGAAGGTTGTAGGTGAAGAAGGAACAAGTATAGAAGACTTTATCGTTTACTTAAAAGGCGACTTACTCGATGCCGTTTACTTACAGCAAAACTCATTTGATAAGGTAGACGATGCAGTTTCGGTTGAGCGCCAACAGCACATATATAATATTTTGATTGAAATTTTAGGTACTTCATTTAAATTTATTTCAAAGGATGAAGCCCGCTCTTATTTCAGCAAACTTAAACTTATGTTTATCGACTATAACTACTCGCCTTGGGGCTCGGATGCATTTAAATCCCATGAAGACGGAATTAAAAAGCACATCGCCGAAAAAGCGGATAGCTTAGATGAGAGTGCAAAAAAATTATTGAAGCAGGCGGTGTAAGATGAAAAAGGTATATAGTAAAATAGAATCGATTAACGGTTCGGTTATTACGGTTAAGGCCGACGGCGTATCATACGGAGAATTGGCTGAAGTTCAAACCCGTTTCGGAGCCTCTCTTGCAGAAGTCAATAAGCTTGACGGAGACTTGGTTTCATTGCAGGTTTTTGCAGGAGGCCGAGGTGTTTCAACTGGAGATGAGGTACGCTTTTTAGGCAAGGAAATGCAGGTAAGCTATTCAGAAGACTTGCTCGGCCGTATTTTTAACGGTTCAGGTGATCCGCGGGATTCAGGCCCTGCCTTAAAGGATAACATGATTCCCATAGGCGGCCCTTCGGTAAACCCTTCAAAACGTATTCTTGCAAACAGAATGATTAGAACCGGTATTCCGATGATCGACGTATTTAACACCCTCGTCGTTTCTCAAAAGCTTCCCATATTTTCAAGTTCCGGTGAGCCTTATAACGAGCTTTTAGCCCGAATAGCCATGCAGGCCGAGGTTGATGTAATTATCTTGGGCGGAATGGGCTTAAAATATGACGATTATCTTTATTTTAAGGACACCCTTGAAGAAGCCGGTGCTTTGAGCCGAACGGCCATGTTCGTTCATACGGCAGCTGACCCTACGGTTGAGTGCCTTATGATTCCCGATATGTGTCTTGCGGTTGCAGAAAAATTTGCCATTGCGGGCAAGAACGTTTTGGTTCTTTTAACCGATATGACAAACTTTGCAGATGCAATGAAAGAAATAGCCATTATTCAGGAACAGGTTCCTTCAAACCGAGGTTATCCCGGAGACCTTTACAGTCAGCTTGCAGCCCGCTATGAAAAGGCTGTAGACTTTGCCGATGCAGGTTCCGTTACGGTCTTGGCCGTTACAACAATGCCCGGAGATGATGTAACGCATCCGGTTCCCGATAACACCGGTTATATTACCGAGGGGCAGTTCTATCTTAAAAACGGACGAATCGAGCCCTTCGGAAGCCTTTCACGATTAAAGCAAAACGTAAACGGTAAAACAAGGGATGACCACCGTGCCTTGATGGACAATATGATTAAGCTCTACGCCTCATATAAAGATACCTTGGAAAAGAAGTCCATGGGCTTTATGATGAGCGAATGGGACGAAAAGCTCCTAAAATACGGTGCAAAATTCGAATCGGGAATGATGGACTTGTCCGTAAACATTCCGCTTGAAGATGCCCTCAATCTAGGCTGGAAAATTCTTGCCGAATGTTTTACCCGTGAAGAGACAGGTATTAAATCCGAGTTGGTAAATAAGTACTGGCCGGCAAACTAAAGGGTAGGCTATGGCGATAAAACTGACAAAAAATGAGCTAAAGAATCAAAAAGAATCTTTAAAAATGTACAGAAGATACTTGCCGACTCTTCAGCTCAAAAAACAGCAGCTTCAAACCGAAATCCGCACCATCGAAGCAAGGGCTAAAGAAGTAAGGCTTCACAGGGATGCCCTTAATCGGGAATTCGAAGACTGGGTAGCGGTATTCGGCGAGCAAGATGTTTTTCAGCCCTCGATGGTTAAGATAAAAGAGCTTTTAACTTCAACCGGAAATATTGCGGGGGTGAGTATCCCTGTTTTTTCCGGTGCTGAATTTGAACGCTCTAAGTATGATCTTTATAAGACTCCTCTTTGGGTTGATACGGCTGCCGAAAAATTGCAGGAAGTTTTGAGCTTAGACCTTGAGGCAAAGGTACTTGATGAACAAGTCCGCCTATTAAATTCGGAGCTTAGAACTACTACCCAGCGCGTAAACCTCTTTGAAAAGGTTAAAATACCCGAAACTAGGGCAAACATAAAAAAGATTACGGTTTATTTGGGAGACCAGCAGGTTGCAGCTGTTGTTCGCGGTAAGATTTCAAAAAAGAACCTTGAAAAGGTTCATCATAAGGATGAAGCTCTATGATTGTACCGATGAAAAAAGTAACTCTTTTAGTCTTAAAAAAAGAGCAGCGTCATGCCTTAAAAGATTTAAGAAAATTAGGGCTTTTACATATTGAAGACCGTCCTGCAAGCGGTACTTTAATAAACGAGCTAAGATCCGAAAAAAACGATATAACTCTTGCTATGAGCCTTTTAACGGAATATCTTCCCAAAAAAGAGAAAAAAGGAGTAACGCCTCCCTCTCTTTTAAGCGAAGAAGATACCCTTACCTTTGTAGATTCCGTCTTGTCCTTAACTGCTTCTTATAAGAGCAATATGGAAGAATCTGCAAGGCTTTCAGGCGAAATAGCATCTTATGCAGAGTGGGGAGAAATAAATACTTCCGATTTTAATTTCTTGGAAGAAAAAGGTATCTATCTTTTTCCTGCAACTACCTCATTAAAAACTTATTCTTCCCTTTCCGAAGATATTAAGACTATTTTAGTGGGGAAGGGGAAAACGGGGGTAAGGTTTTTAATCTGGAGTGAAACAAATGCTCTTCCGGCTGACTTGCCTCAGGATATTATCCCCTTAAAACTTCCTGAAACTTCCGTAAAGGCCTTAAAAGAGAAACTTAAAAGTTTAATGGCTAAGATTTCTTCTTACAAGCAGGAAATGACAAAGATGTCTGCCTACTTAAACTCTCTCCGTGCCTTGGACGAAATTGTAACCAAGAAGCTTCAATTTGAGATTGTGCATGAGGGTATGCAGACAATAGATTTCGGAGATCAAGATGATAAAGAGAGGGTTCAGCTTGTTTGGCTCACGGGTTATATTCCATGCGAAGATGAAACTAAACTTTCCTCCCTTGCAAAGGAAAAGTCTTGGGCCTATATTTCTCAAGATCCCGAAGAAGAAGATCCTGTACCTACAAAGATAAAGCGAAATAAGATTGTAAATCTGATTTCTCCCTTAATCGACTTTTTGGGTACTGTTCCGGGATATACGGAGCCTGATATTTCTCTTTGGTTCCTGCTCTTTTCCGGAATTTTCTTTGCAATGATATTCGGGGATGCCGGTTACGGTGCCGTTTTGTTATTGATTTCAATTATTTTGATTTTAAAAACAAAGGCAAAAAAACAAAAAGTTCCTACAGCTTTTTATATGTTCGGCTATTTGGGGCTTATGACCGTTATTTGGGGTACCTTGGTTTGTAACTGGTTCGGTATGTCTACCGAAATTGTACCGTCTTTTCTTAAAAAATTGGCTGTACCTGCGATTGCAAACTTTACCCCTGAGGATGTACGCAATCAAAACCAGATTTTGCTTTGCTTTACCCTAGGCTTAACCCAGCTGATGATAGCCCATGTAGTAAGTTTATTTAGGAACATTAAGTCCCCTAAATTCCTTGCCGATGTAGGCTCTCTTTCGATGCTTGGCGGAATGTATTTTGTGGTTTTAAACCTTGTTGTAGATTCCCAAAAGTATGCAATAAATAATACCGTGCTCCTTGCGATAGGTGCGGGTTTTGCTTTAAACTTTATCTTTGTAAACTATTCTACAGGAATAGGGCAGGCTATTGTTGAAAGCCTAAAAAATATTATCAATATGCTTTTGGGCGTAGTAAACGTATTTGCAGATATTATGAGCTACATAAGACTTTGGGCTGTAGGTCTTGCAGGAGGCGCTATAAGTGCAACCGTAAACGAGATGGCAGGCCCTGCCTTAGGAGGTTTTATAATCTTTGCAGGTGTCTTACTTTTATTGTTCGGACACGGTCTTAACTATATTATGAACGTGCTTTCCGTTATAGTCCACGGTGTTCGATTGAATACCTTGGAATTCTCTAATCATGTGGGCTTGACTTGGTCGGGCTTTAAATATGAACCCTTTAACGAATAAATTTGGAGGAAGGATATGACTTTTGGTTTTTTTGGTGCTGCTGCTGCGTTGGGTATTTCAGCTATCGGTTCTGCAATCGGTCTTGCAATTGCAGGTCAGTCAACAATCGGTGCATGGAAGCGCTGTTATTTAAATAACAAGCCCGCTCCCTTCAGTTTGGTCGCCTTTGCAGGCGCTCCTCTTACGCAGACTCTTTACGGTTTCTTGCTTATGAACAGGATGCTTACATCATCCCAGAGCGATTGGTTCTTATTGGGCTTAGGCCTTGTTTGCGGTGTTTCTATCGCAGCATCTGCTATTGCTCAAGGTAAGGCTTCTGCTTCAGGTTCCGATGCTATGGCTGAAACAGGAAAGGGCTTTGTACAGTACATTACTATCGTAGGTCTTTGCGAAACCGTTGCTCTTTTCGTAATGGTCTTCGGCATGATGAAATGCTAAAGCCTACAGTATGCGGCATGATGAAATGCTAGGCCTTAGCCGGTTTTAGCCGGGTATTGACTAAGATAGTATTTTTTGATATTCTATGAAAACTCCGGCTCGCAGAAAATGCGGGCCTCAGAAATGTGTCCATAGGAGGGAACATGAGAAACTATGAACTTATGACGGTTTTTCCGGTTGAAGAGGATCTCTATAAACCGGGAATAGATGCTCTACATTCAATTCTGGCGGATTTCGGTGTTCAGATCAAATCTGAAGAGCCTTTCGGCGATCGGGATTTAGCTTATGAAATCAAAAAGAAGACAAAGGGACGTTATGTGCTTTTCAACATTGAAGCAGATCCTGCAAAGATGATTGAATTGGACAAGCGTTTTAAGCTGATCACTCAGATGTTGACCTATCTTTTTGTTCGTTTAGAGGACTAAAAAGGAGACTTTATGGCAGATATAAACCATGTAGTATTGGTAGGCCGCTTAACTAGAGATGCTGAGCTTAAATATACGTCTTCCGGTATTGCGGTTTGTAATTTTGCTATAGCTGTCAACAGAAGACGGAAAACAGGCGATGACTGGAGCGAAGAAGCAAGTTTTTTTGACGTGGTTCTTTGGGGCCGGCAGGGTGAAGCCCTAAACCAGTACCTTGTAAAAGGTAAACAGGTTGCTATTGACGGAGAGCTTAGGCAAAACCGTTGGGAGCAAGACGGACAAACCCGCAGCAAGGTTGAAATTGTAGCTAACAATATTCAGCTTGTCGGAGGCTCGGCAGGTCAGGGCGGACAATCACAGTCCGCACCGCAGCGCCAAGGATCATATCAGGGCGGCGGAAATAATCAGTATAATGATGGAAATCAGGCACCTTCTGCTTATCAAAGAAGACAGGATCCTTCTTATGATGATTACCAGCCGGATATGGGAAATTCAGATTTGGATAATATTCCATTTTAAGGAGATTTAAATGTCGGATGAAACAATGAATGATGTAGACATGGAAGCTAACATGCAGGATAATATTCGCGAAGGCGAAGACAAAAGAAAGGGCAGAGCTTTTTACCGCAAAAAGGTTTGCCGTTTTTGTACGCAAAAGTTAAAGATCGATTATAAAGAACCGGATGCCTTACGTCGCTTTATAACCGAGCGAGGTAAGATTCTTCCCAGAAGAATTACCGGAACTTGTGCAAAACACCAGCGAAAACTTGCCGTTGAAATTAAGCGTGCAAGAGCTGTTGCATTGCTTCCTTTCGTTATGAACGAGTAGAATTTTTAGTGTAAGCAGCGGCCTAAAGCTTTATTGCGTTATGGTTTTTGCTTACATTAAATAAAACTATTAAGCCCTTTCCGACTCCCGGAATTGGGCGGATATTTTTTTAGGAGCTTGTATATGAAAGTAATTTTAAATGAAGATGTTAAGTATCTCGGAGAAGAAGGAGATATTAAGAATGTAGCCAAGGGTTATGCCCGAAACTACCTCTTCCCCAGGAACTTAGCTGTTCCTTGTAATGAGTTTACTCTGGCTCATTTTGAATCACGCAAAGAAGAAATTGAAGCTAAAAAGGCTGCAAAACGCCAAGATGCAGCAGGCCTTAAAGAAAGACTTGAGGCTCTTTCAATTAAGGTTCTTATGCCTGCAGGACCTAACGGAAAACTTTATGGTGCCGTTACAACCCAAACTCTTTTTGATGAGCTTCAAAAACTTGATTTCGATATTGAAAGAAAGCGTATCGAAATTCCGGGTCAGACCGTTAAGAGTACCGGTGTGCATAAGGCCATTATAAAACTTTATGAAAATACCTCGGCAGAAATATCTTTTACGGTAGAAGCTCAAATTACCGAAGAAAAACCGGCTAAGACTTCAGATCGAAAGGGACGCAAGCCTCGCAGAGAAGATGTAGTTTCGGCTGAAAATACTTCGGCTGAGGGTGCCGAAGAACCATCCGTATCTGAAGAAGTTCAGATTTCAGAATCGGAAAATTAGTATTTTACTAAAAATATGCGGATTAATATCCGCATATTTTTAATTTTTTTAGGCAATATGAATGGTAAAAATATAAAACCGGACTCCAAATATAAGCAGTTTACTATTCGTTTTTTAAATCGTTCAATTAGATTTTTAACCGTATCCGTTTTTGTTCTTCTATTTTTTAATTTTTTTAGTAATTTTCAAGATTTTTTAGATGCCAGTCTTTTTGTTATATTAAATGTTTTGATAAGTTTTTGTGTGCTGCTGGCAATCTTCACTTTTTGTTCTATTTTATTTAAAGTTTTTTTTATGATCCGCTATAAAGAAAAAGCTCATATTTTAAAATTTATTGCAGATGCCTTTTTGTTTTTTATGTCGATTATATTAGCTCTTATTTTTTCGTTTCTTGTAGTGCTGGCCGCCGGAAATGCTTAAAAAAACTGCCGTTAGGTTTAAACAACCTTGCCGGCAGTCTATTAGGTTTATGCTGTTTTTTCGTCGATTAAGCGTATTTTAGGCTTTATTGAGGAGTTCTCAATCATTTTTTTATTTACAACAAGTTCTTTTTTTCCTTGTAAAGACGGTGCCTCAAACATTGCATCCAGCATAAGTTTTTCGACTATAGAGCGCAATCCCCGTGCGCCTGTGTTTTGATCGATTGCCTGTTGAGCTATGGCCGTGATTGCTCCATCGTCAAAATGAAGATCTACATTATCAAGTTTAAAAGTCGCTTGGAATTGTTTGATTATGGCATTTTTAGGTTCAACCAAAATACGGGTTAAATCTTCTTTTGTAAGCTCATTTAAGGCTACCTTTATCGGGATTCGACCTATTAATTCGGGGATAAGGCCGAACTTTACCAAATCATCGGGTGAAACCTGATCATATAACTCCGTAAGATTTTTTTCGTTCAGTTTTTTTACTTCGGCACCGAAACCTATGGGCTTTGTAGAGATACGGGCTTCCACTATCTTGTCCAGACCTACAAAGGCTCCGCCGCAGATAAAAAGAATATTTGTTGTGTCTATTTTAAGCATATCCTGATTAGGATGCTTTCTGCCGCCCTGAGGAGGAACAGAGGCTGAGGTTCCTTCGATTATTTTTAAAAGGGCCTGCTGAACACCTTCGCCCGATACATCTCGCGTAATGGAAACATTTTCGCTCTTTCTGGAAATTTTATCTATTTCATCGATAAAGATGATACCTCTTTCGGCTTCCTTTATATCCCCGTTTGCATTTTGAATAAGCTTAAGCAGGATATTTTCGACATCCTCTCCTACATAGCCTGCTTCCGTTAAGGTTGTTGCATCGGCAATTGCAAAAGGTACCTTCATCTTTTGAGCAAGAGTTCTTGCTAAAAGAGTTTTTCCCGATCCTGTAGGTCCAAGCAGGAGGACATTAGATTTTTCGATAACTACATCATCTTTAGCGGGAGGATTCATAATTCTTTTATAATGATTGTATACGGCAACCGATAATACTCTCTTAGCCTGTTCTTGGCCTATTACATATTCATCAAGGTAGTCTTTTAATTCTTGAGGGGTAGGGATAGGTCCGGATCTTGCTACGGGGCGTACCGTTCGGTATGATTTTATATAACTTTCGCAAAGGTCAACACATCTATCGCAGATACATATTCCTCCGGGTCCGGGTACTATGAACCTATCATCGCTTTCCGGTTTATTGCAAAACGAGCATATTAAAGCCCCGCCCATTCTATTTCTAGCCATCTTTTCTCCTATTCATAACAGAATCTATTATACCGTATGTTAAGGCTTCTTCGGCAGACATAAAAAAATCTCTTTCCATATCGGCTGCTACCTGCTTTTCCGTTTTGCCGGTATTTTCCGCAAAGTATTTAATGGTAAGTTTTTTTAATCTTACAATTTCCTTGGCTTGGATATTTATATCTACGGCCTGTCCTTGCACCCCGCCCCATGGTTGATGAATCATAACACGGGATGAAGGAAGGGCATAGCGTTTGTTTTTTGCTCCTCCCGCCAAAAGGACTGCTCCCATACTTGCACATTGCCCCAAGCAAATTGTTTGTACATCGGGACGAATATGCTGCATAGTATCGTAAATCGCAAGGCCTGCCGTTACAGAGCCTCCGGGACTGTTTATATAAAGGCTGATATCCTTATCGGGATTTTGGGCCTCTAAAAATAAAAGCTGGGCTACAACCAAATCAGCCGACATATCGCTTATTTCTCCGTCTACAAAGATAATTCTATCCTTTAAAAGACGCGAGAAAATATCATAACTGCGTTCTCCGTTTCCGGTTTGTTCAATTACATAAGGTACAAGTGTACTCATTTTTTTTCCTTAAAACAGCAAAATTTAATCTTTTAAGAGTTCTTCAAAGGTAATTTTTTTGCCTTTTTTGATTGTCGATTTTTCATAAAGAGCTTTAAAAAGTTTTTCTTCTTTTAGACCTTCGCTTAAATATTCTTTTTCGCGAGGGTTGGAATAATATTTTTTCAGCTCATCAAGAGAAATATCCATTCTTTCGGATAAACGGACATATTCGGCTTCAATCTCGTCATCGCTTACTTCAATATTTTTTTCTTTAAGAAGGGTTTCAATTAAAACTCTTTCTTTTAAGGTCTTTTCGGAATCCTCTCTCCAGCCTTCTAAAAGAGCTGCTTTTGATTGCGGGCCTTTACCGAACATTTTTTCAAGTTCTTCAGGCGTGGTTCTAAATTGATTAGCCATCATCATCCATCTGGATTCAAGTTCTGCTCTTACCATAGATTCGGGCAGGTCTATTGTATGCTCCTTAACCATTTGTTCGGTTAAAGCATTTTTTTGTAAAGATTTGATTTTTTCTTCTACACTTATTTCAAACTTTTTCTTGATATCGGCCTTTAATTCGTCCAAGTTCTTATACTTTTCGTTTATGTCTTGAGCAAAGTCATCATCAAGTGCCGGTAAATCCTTGTACTTAAGGGCTGTAAGAGTTACCTTTATTTTCTTTGTTTTTCCGGCAAGGTCCTTGTTTGAATCGTCCTCGGGGAAGGTCTTTGTGATTTCCTTAGATTCACCTTTTTTCATGCCGATTATATCATCATCAATCTTATAGATATTTAGACCTGAACCTATTGTAAATACAAAGTCTTGTCTTTCAGTGCCTGAAATAGTTTTTCCTTCATCGTCAAGTTCGCAATAATCGATTGTTGCAATATGATCTTTTTCAGCTGAAGTTCCTTCTTTGCAGGCTGTAACGAGGGCATTCCTTTCTTGAAGTCTTTCAAGTTCTTTTTTTATGTCGTCATCGGAAACGCTTGCTTCCGGCACTTCAATAGTAAAGCCTTCGGTTTTTTTAATTTCTACCTTGGGGAAGACATCATAGTTGACCGTAAAAGAAAAGTCTTCATCAACTTTTAATTCCGGTTTTTCGTTTAGTTCGGGATAAGAGTAGGGGAGAGGTCTTTCATATTCATCAAGAGATTCAAAGATTTCTTTTAAAGAATCTTCGATTAGGTCTCCTGCAAGGTCTCCCTTGATAGCATCGCCATATTTTGTTTCAAGTACGGATACGGGAACCTTTCCTTTTCTAAATCCCGGTATTTGAAGCTCTTTTGAATATTTGTTGAGCAATTTTTTATAGCTTTCTTGAACATCAGATTTTTTTATTTTTACTGAAAGTTCCGCATGTGATTTTTCTTTAAGAGTTATGTTCTTTTCGTAGTCCATTTTTCCTTCCTTAGAGTTGATTTTAAGACAGCCCTTTATATAAAAGGGTATAAAAAAAAGCGATCCGTTCACCGAATCGCTTTAGAAGCGGGAAACGAGGATTGAACTCGCGACATCCACCTTGGCAAGGTGGCGCTCTACCACTGAGCTATTCCCGCAATTCTACTCCACTTTTTGTTTTGTGGAATTGTGCGAGAGGAGGGACTTGAACCCTCACGCCGAAGCACTAGATCCTAAGTCTAGCGTGTCTGCCAATTCCACCACTCTCGCTTAACAGTGAGCGTGTGTATAATATACATAAACCCAAAAAATGTCAAGTATTGCAATTTTATGAGCAAGTCATCTAAAAGCCTTACTCACGAGGAGGAGTATATGCTTTTTTTATATTTTTGTCAATACTTTGAGATAAAAAAGATGACAAAAATACCTAAAATGATTATAGTATTATTATGATTGATATTAAAAAACAGCCTAGAGAAGATTATAATTTAGGCTTTATTTTGCAATATGAAAATGTTGCTTGGTTTGATGAAGAATGCGGAGAAGTGCGTATTTTAGACAGGCGTATTTATCCCGAAAAAAAAGAATTTTGTATATGTAAAACATATGCGGAAGTTGCAAAGGCTATTGCCGATATGGTAACCCAAAGCGGAGGGCCTTTTGCAGCGGCTGCTATGGGTATGGCTCTTGCTGCTTATCAAGGAAAAAATCTTTCAAAAACGGCGTACCTTGAGTTTATGAAAGAGGCAGCATATATTCTATCCCATGCCCGTCCTACCACAAGCAAGGCGATGCAGCTTATTACAGCCGAATCATTTAGCCTTTTGGAAAGACTCATCCAAAGCGGATTGTCTTCAAATGAAATTATTACCTCCTTAAAACAAAATGCGGTGGAACAAAACAATCTCAGGTATAAAAAAAATACGGCAGCCGGCTCTTTTTTTGCCGATTTGGTTCCGGACGGCTCTTCAATTTTAACCCAATGTTTCGGAGAAACTACAGTCGGCGGATATTTACGCAGGTTTAAAGAAACCGGTAAAAATATAAAGGTTTTTTGTGCCGAAACCCGTCCATATTTTCAAGGAGCCCGATTGACCGCTTCTTTGGCCTATGACATGGGTTTTGAGACAACCGTTATTACCGACAATATGATAGCCCTTTTAATGAGCGAAAAAAAAATTGACTTTTGTGTTTCAGCTTCCGACGTTATAAGCCTTGACGGTTCTATCATAAACAAGATAGGAACCCTTCAAATTGCTATAGCTGCAAGTTACTTTGGTATTCCTTATTATGCAATAGGCTTTCCCGATAAAAACTATGTTTCGGCAAAAGAGGTAAAAATCGAATATAGAAATCCCGAAGAAGCTCTTTATGCTATGGGAAAAAGGACGGCTATTCTGCCTGATGAGAAAAGCAGAAAAAATCGAGGTTCAATCTCAGGGCTTTATCCTGCCTTTGATATAACGCCTTATGAGCTTTGTACAGGTATAATTACGGATGAAGGCTTTTTCAACCCGGAGGCTAAGCTATAGTTTAAATATAAGACTGATTGCAACGGCCTCAAAAAACATACCTATCTTCTTTTTTGAATTGATTATTTTTTGCGTAAAATGAGCTTCATCTTTGTAATTATAATAGATTGGAGCTGTCTTCCATACTGCTTGAAGTTTTATGCGTGTTTTTTCGGAGGCTTTAAACAATAGTTCATTCTTTAATTCAAAAGTCCATAATTGTTCGGCCTTATTTTTAGTAAAGGGAAGGGGTTTATATAGGTTTTTATGGCTTATAAGCTCTACTCTTATCGTGTTTAAGTAAAGAGGCATATTGTATTCTATCGAGTATGTTCCGGTATAACGGGCTCCGTTTCTGTTTTCACCATCATCATTATCGAAAAACCAAAACTCGGTATTTTTTGAAGGAATAAGAGCCATATAATTTATAATATGAGAGGTTTTTAAGATAAGATTTGCCCATTCACTTTCTATTTGGGAGTTTAGATCAAAATAAAGCTCAATCCCGCCTTGAGCTTTTAAAAAAAAACTTTGAAAAATACAGAGGCTTGATAACTTGCAAATTATTGACATTTTGATTTTCTGCAATACCGTAAAAATTTAGGCTGGAGTAGGCCCAGCCTGTACCTAAAGTTGTACTTGCAATAAAATTTACAAAAGGAATATAGGTTAATTTTAAATTAAAATCTCCCAAAATATTTGCCGGTTTTAATGAGGCCTTAAACTCAAGTTCCGTGTATTTTGAATCCGAATTTTCCTTGTAAAATCTTAAAAAATGTGATATAGAAATATTAAAATTTAAGGGATAGCTTAACTCGGTTTCGATTTCCGTTTGTGCTCTTATGTTTTTTATTTCATAGGTATTTGCTGCAGCTCTTGTAAGGCTGACGAGAATAAAAATTATAAAAAAAAGCTTTTTTAATTTCATACCTAAAATCAATTTTAAATTATTTTGGCAGGTCTGTCAATTGAGTAAGTGAATTGATTAAATTTACTTTGCATATCCTTAAAAATTATGCTATACTATTTGGGCTATGATTCAATTTGAAGATGATGTTTTTTTATCTGGAAACCGAGAACTCAAGTTATTGGTTCCGTATAAGTCCCTACGGCCACTTGGAAACCGTGCATTACGGTAAAAAGATGGAAAGAGGCGATATACAGGGGCTCCTTGTAAAAAGAACTGCACAGACAGGTTCTTCCGTTTGCTATGACGAAAAAGACCCCCTCTATGTGCTTGATAATATCCCCTTGCAATGGTCGGGAAACGGCAGAGGAGACTACCGTTATTCTCCTTGCGAAATAAGAATGCCCGATTCTTCTTTTACGCATGACTTTGTTTATCAATCCCATAAGATAGAAAAGGGCTCGAAACCTATGCAGTCCCTTCCTTCCGCAATTGACGGAGATGGAGACGCCGAAACCCTTATCATAAATTTAAAAGATATAAACGATGTTGGTCTTGCACTCTACTATACGGTGTTTCCCTCCTTTAATCTTATAACAAGGCGTGCTGTCTTGACAAATAATAATGAAAAAGCCTTGGAAATACGCCGCCTTATGAGTATGATGATAGATCTTCCGGACAGGGGCTTTGATATGTTCACCCTTGACGGGAGCTGGATTAAAGAAGCTCATCTCCACAAAAAAGAAATTTCCTATGGGATGTGGGTAAACGAGTCTACAACCGGAGCAAGCTCTAACCGTCACAATCCGGGCTTTCTTGTTGCAGCTCACGGAGCAGAGGAGAATAGGGGAGAGGTCTACGGGTTTAACATTATCTACAGCGGCAATCATTTAGGCTTTGTTCAAAAGAGTCATTTGGACTTAATCCGCATCGGTATCGGGATAAGTCCTCATTGTTTTTCTTGGGATTTAAAAAAAGGTGAAAGCTTTGAAACCCCCGAGGCTCTTCTTTCTTTTTCCGATATGGGATTTAACGGGCTTCGTTCAAATATGCACGGCTTTATAAATAAGTGCATTGTAAGGGGTGAATGGAAAGAAAAAGAAAGGCCTGTTTTAATAAACAATTGGGAGGCCGATTTTTTTAAGTTTAACCGCCGAAGCCTTTTACGCTCTGCCCGTCAGGCAAAAAAGCTGGGGCTTGAGCTTTTTGTGCTTGATGACGGCTGGTTCGGAGACCGGAATAACGATAGTGCAGGCCTAGGAGACTATCGGGTAAATACAAAAAAGCTTCCCGGAGGAATTAAAAAACTTGCCGATAAGGTGCGAAAAATCGGACTTGACTTCGGGCTTTGGTTTGAGCCTGAAATGGTAAACGAGGACAGCGATTTATTCCGTTCTCATCCCGAATGGGCCCTAAAAGAGCCTTTCAGGGAGCCGGTCAGAGGAAGACACCAGCTCGTCCTTGACCTTTGTCTTAAAGAAGTGAGGGATTATATAGTTGAAAATGTTTCACGGATTTTAGATGAGGCGGATGTCTCTTATGTAAAATGGGATATGAACCGTTACATATCGGCAGCTTTTTCTCCTTCTTTAAAAAATCAAGGAGAGTTTTATCACCGTTATATTTTAGGCCTTTATGAAGTCCTAACGAGGATTTTTTCTCCCCGTCCTCATATCCTGCTTGAAAGCTGTTCCTCAGGAGGAAACCGCTTTGATCTTGGAATGCTTTGCTTTTCTCCCCAGATATGGACTTCGGATAATACCGACCCTGTGGAAAGGCAGGAAATACAAAGCGCTTTAAGTCTCCTATATCCTCTTTCGGCTATGGGAGCCCATATTTCGGCCTCGCCTCATCAGCAGACCCTAAGGCAAACCTCCTTGAGTACCCGCTTTAATACCGCCTGTTTCGGGGTCTTAGGTTATGAATTGGATTTAAAATTTTTAACCCATGCCGAAAAAAAAGAAATAAAAGAACAAATTTCTTTTTATAAAAAATACAGAAAAATTTTTCAGTTCGGTTCTTTTTCGGTTATAGGTACTCATAAAGATAATCAGAGACATTGGCAATGTTCTGACGGCAGGACTGCCGTATCAGGCCTTTTTCAGATGAAGGCACGGACTGCCGACGGGCACAGTATTTTAAAAGTTAAGGGAATGAAGAAAAATGCCTTATACGATGTTGAAACAAAACCTCAAAGCCTCTATATAAAGCGTTTCGGAGGCTTGATTAAGCATGTGCTGTCCATTTCTTTAAACCCTGAGGGGCTTGTTTTAAGAACGGTAAACAAGTATTATGCTCTTTTAGATTGTGTAGAAAAATATCGAGCCTCAGGAAAGCTATTGGACTACGGTATTCTTTTAAATAATCAGTTTATGGGCACTTATTATAATGATAAGACTCATCTTTGGGGAGATTTCGGTTCCTGTTTATTTGTAACAAAGGAGGTCATTTAAAATGAAACAAAACAGATGGACTTTCGGCCTTGGAACTATAGGCCGAGATATGGTGTACTCTTTGATAAGCATGTACCTTATTTTTTACATGACCGATGTAATTTATGTTCCTACAAATGTATTGTGGAGTATTACGGTTATTGTTCTTGCAGCCCGCATTTTTGATGCCTGTAATGATCCGATTATGGGTCTGATAGTCGATAATACCAAAACCAAGTACGGAAAATTTAAGCCTTGGATAGCCTTCGGAGCCTTGACCTCAGGGATTTTTACGATCCTTCTTTTTACGGATTTTGGGATTAAGGGAGGTGCCTATGCTGTCTTCTTCGGCATTATCTATCTTTTATGGGGCATTGCTTTTACCACAAACGATATAAGCTATTGGTCAATGCTTCCTTCTTTAAGTGTGGATCAAAAGGAAAGAGAAAAAATAGGATCTATTGCCCGTATTTGCGCAAATGTGGGGCTTTTCTTTGTTGTTGCCGGCATAGTTCCCATTACAACCGCATGGGGTAATAAGACAGGAAGCCTTGCAAAGGGATATTTTTTCTTTGCAATTATGGTTACTGTAATTATGTGGTTCGGTCAAATTATAACCTTAATCGGCGTAAAAGAACCTAAAATAACAAAGCCTCAAAAACATACCTCCCTTAAAGAGCTTTTGAGCGTTATAGTAAAAAACGACCAACTCCTTTTAACTGCTATAGCCATGACTCTTTTTATGATAGGCTATATGACCACGACGGGCTTCGGACTTTACTTTTTTAAGTATGCCTACGGCGATGAAAGCATGTATTCAGTCTTTGCAATTATCCTAGGCCTTTCCCAAATTTCGGCCCTGATTATTTTTCCGGTTTTAAGTAAATTTTTTGTAAGACAAAAAATTTATACGGCTTCGACAATAATGGTTTTGGCCGGTTACACCATCTTCTTTTTTGCTCCTACAAATACTATGTTTTTTATCGGTATTTCGGGAGTTCTTATCTTTGTGGGACAGGCCTTTATTCAGCTTATGATGCTCATGTTCCTTGCCGACTGTGTTGACTATGGCCATTGGAAATTGGGCAAACGGAATGACAGCATTTCGTTTTCGATTCAGCCCTTTATCAATAAACTTTCAGGAGCTATCGGAAACGGCATCGTAAGTGCAGTCGTCATTCTTTCAGGAATTAAAGAAGCCTCATCCGCGGCCGAGGTTACAAAGGAAGGCCTTTTAATGATGAAGACAGCCATGCTCGTCTTTCCTCTTTTTTGTATAGTCGGCAGCTACATCCTCTACCGCCTCCGCTATAAAATCGACGAAAAAACCTATGCTAACATTTTAACTGAACTTGAAGAGCGGGGCGAGCTGGTTAAAAAGGAGTAAGGAAAGACGCAGTTATTGAAATTTTATCATAATTATGATAAATTAAGTATGGGAGGTTTGCTATGAATACAATACGGCCTGTTTCAGATCTGCGTAATAATTTTGCCGATATTTCAAAGATTGTACATCAAAGTCAACAACCGGTATTTTTAACTAAAAATGGCTACGGTGATATGGTTGTAATGAGTATGGAAACTTTTGAAGATATGAGATTTGAAAGCGATATTTATTCTAAATTACAGGAAGCTGAAAAACAAGCTTCTTTAACAGGAAAACGTTTTTCATCAAAAGATGTATTTGAAGAAATTCAAAAGCTTATTAGTGAATAATGTATAAAATTGAATATCTGCCGTCAGCTCTTGATGATTTAAAAGAAATTATAGGTTATATTGCTCACTCCTTACAAAATCAAAAAGCTGCCGAGAATTTACTGCATGAAATTATTAAGCAAGTTGATTTACTTAAAGATTTTCCTTATTCTGCCCCTTGTTACACACCCATAAAACCTCTAATACATGAATATCGTAAATTATTGGTTAAAAATTACTTTATATTTTATTGGGTACATGAAAAGGAAAAAACAATAACAATTGCACGTGTTATCTATGCCCGCAGAAATATAGGTAATTTACTGGAAAAAAACGGTAAAGATTTATGACCATTCTTATTTTTCACTGATGATTTGAGATTTTTTTAAGTTCGTTTTAATTGTATTTTGGTTAACAGGTACATGATTAACCTTAATTATCCGAAATAAATTCCCTGTATTTTTCAGGATTTACCCTAAAGGCAACTATTGGATCTTCATTATTATTTATAGCACGGTTTACCGCTGCTTGAGCTTCTTCAATCATTCTTCCTGAAGAAATAAGACGGGAGGTTCTTGTTGTGATACCTATCGAAACCGGTTCAGAGATATCATATTCGTTTAATATGCTTTTAGTGCCTTTATATATTTCCTCCGCTTTTTTCATAGCCTCATCTAAGTTGGTGTCTTGAAGAATAGCCGCGAATCCGTTTTCATCGAATTCAAAAATCATATCTCTAAATTTTATAAAATCGATCAAAAGGGCTGCAATCTTTTTTCCTATTAGACTTTCGAGAGTAAAATCCTTGAGCTTCATAATAACTAAGGCTATGTCCTGTTCGGATGATGCAGCTCTTCGTAGTTCCGATTCCAGATATTCAGGCAGATATTCTTGCCAGCTTATTCCCGTAATAGGTGAATAAAGGCCTCGAACCTTGTCTATATCGGTATTTCCTGTATTCGGTACAGAGTTTTTTTTGGTGTTTTTTAACTCAGTATATTCATCCGAATCGGAGCTTATATATGTAATATTTTTTTTGTCGTCCGGTATTGGTTCTACTCCTGATTCATAGGGGAAATGTTTGGTAATACTTAGGTTATCTAGGTCTTCAAGGCTGTAGACATCATCATCCGTATAGTCCGGCTCGGCTGGCTTATCTGCCTTCAAAGCTTCACTATCGCCTGAACTATCAAAATCTCGGTTATTTTCATTATAGGTATTTTCAATATTCGAATATACATCTTCTTTTATATCAGGATAGACTTCATCTTTTGGTGAGGCTTCATCTATCGTTTCATTTTTTATAAAGAAGCTTGTTTGATCACCGTAAGTCTTTTTATTAACCTCCGGTATATCCGCATATACTCTTTCGGATGTAGTTGAAAGATTTGTAATCAAGATTACTATTGCGGTTAAAAGAACTATTGTCAGCATAATAAAAAAAGCACTTCTAAGTCTTATATAAATTATACCGGATTTCAATGTTGGAATAGAGGCCGTTAAGATAAGGTCCGTATTATAATCCTTTATAGCTTTTACGCTTATATTTCCGCTAAAATTTTTTACAAATAACGAGTCTGGCCTGATAATAAAGTTTCCTTGTTCATCATAGCTGATAAGCTCGGAATTTTTAGGCCATGATACTACAATATTTTTATTGTCTTTTGAAATAATAAAGGCTTTAAGCTCCAGCTCTTCTGCGATGGAGTATAAATTTTGATTATATGCTTTGTCGGCAAAATTTTCTTTTTCGGCTGAAACTATAATTTGTTTTGCAAAGTAAGCAAAAATTGAGCGAGCTTCCTCTGCACCGGCATCGGAATCCTTTATGATTCCAAATACAAACCACGAAAATGTTCCCAATATAATTAATAGCGCAATTACGGCATATATGCCAATATACATCTTTTTCATTAGTTTATAGTATACTCCAGAATTTCAGATAGTACAAGTTCTAAATCGGCAAAATCCGATATATTTTTAGATAATTTTTTACTTAAATATGTAAAATAAGGTAAAAAAAGTCTTTTAAACATGGGATTGTTTGTTTTCAAAGATTGTTTTAAGCTTTTGATAAAATCGTTGTATGGAAAAATTGAAAAATCTTTTTTTTCCCAAAGTTTTTTATTTAGAGCGGCATCATTTGAGTAAAAAAAACTTTTATAGCCTTCCAATAGCTCTGTTGTATAAGTTATTTTTCCGTTTTTTTCAATTTTTTTTACCGGTGTTCTAAACATCAGATCACAAAATTTTGTCTCTAAATTTGAAAACCTGTTAGCCGTTTTTATAAATTGTTTTGATAAATAGGTTTCATTGGAATAGGCCTTGCCGTCAGTATAAGCAAAGTCTAAGCCTGCAAAATATATATCCTTAAATCCTAATGAAATAGCAGCAGATTTTGCCGCAAGAGCGACTGTGCCGCCTCCTGTTTCCATGTAGGGGAATGGGGAGCTTTGAGCTGCATATTGAGCAAACGGATGGGAGCCGCTTGTAAAAAACAGACTATTTCCGTTTTGTAAAAATTCACGGGGAAGGATGGGGTTTGCACAAAGGTCAAATATACCTATGACATTTTTTGTAAAGGGTTTAAAGCAATGAGCATAAGAAATATTTTGAGGGTCGATACTTACAAAAAAATCGGCTTCAATTCCTGCTGCTTCCAGAACAGAAAATGCCGTGTCTGAAGCAAAAAGGTATAATGAACTTCTTTTATCGATTATAGTATTTAAGGCTTTTTCAAGAGAAGGTCCGGCTCCTAGGATATATGCAGATTTATTTAAATCAAGCTTCGGCATTTTCGGATTGATAAGAGATGCTGTTTTTAAATTAAGCAAGATATTACGCATCCAAATCTTTCCAAATACGGCTTGAGTTGAAACATCCGTCTTTATCTTTTCTAAGGAGTTTTTTATCTTTGCCTGAAAATAAGGTATTTTTTCTTTATAAAAATCTTCCCATGGCTTTAGAAGCTTTACCTCTAAATTTCCATGCAGGATCGGAATATAATTATTTATAAATTCACTCTCAAAATTTTCAGATTCTAATGGCGGTAAAAAATAAAGATTAGGGTTTGATAATATCCTTGAAAAATCTATTATTTTAAATAAAGCCTTTAAATTTGCAAAATCCGTGTCTGTTACTGCACAAGCCTTTGTTGTAAAATTATTTAAAAAATATTCTATATGAATACCTGAGCCTAAACCGCAAAAAAGAACAAAATTTTCATTTCCGGTAAAAAAACGCTCAGCTTCTTTCAGAGGGTCATATTTCGAATGCAGATGTTTTCCATTTTTTAATATTGGAAGTGTAAGGCCTGTTTTTGACAGCTCGGTTTGTGAGTAGTCGGACTTTTCCTCGGCTCTTATTATTTCTTTAACAAGTTTATAATTATTTTTTTTTAAGGCATCAATATTTTTATCAAATATACTCATATTTCAAGCCTTTTAATTTGTTCTTTTAAAAATATTTCCATTTCATCTTCAAGTTTAAGCCTAATTTCCTTTTGATTATCCGAACCTCTTTCTTTTAAGAAATTTATATAAGTTTGAAAAGAGATAAATTCGCATAACTCTTTTTCTATGTTTTTTTCTTGTGAGGTTAATATTTTTCCAAAAAAAACATCGGCCTTTATTTCTTTCTGTATATTTTTATAAATATCGGATAATATGATTTTTTTTTCTTTTAAAGTTTTTTTTTCTAATTTTTTTAAGCTTAATGTCTTTTTTTCTTGTTTAATGACTTCAAGACTGAATTCGTCATCTGTTTTTGATTTTATGTTTCCTAGAGGTTCGAGGTATGTTCCCAGCCTAAACAGTCTTTTTGCTTTATTATCTGGAATCCGGCTAAACCATTGTTTATAAGTTTTTAAAGAGCGAAGATCAAAGTTAGAGACGGCTGCAAAATTAGACATGGGCTCAAGCCTGCCTGCCGAATAATTTTTTAAGTTTTGGCTCTCATGAGGAATGCAATGCGAAAAACCTTTAGATTTCATTAGATCTAATCCTGCAATAAAAATATTACCTTTAGTATTATCTAAAAGAAAATCAACCGCTGTTCCTGAAACACTTCCGTTTCTTCGTGCTAAAATAGGTTTAATATTAAGCTTTTCAAAAAAAAGAGATTCAAGAGCTGAGCCGTAGCTTAAAAAAACACAAGATTTATTTTTTAAAATATTGTATGGAATTTTTGCCTCCATAGGAAAGGCTAGCAATGTTTCTTTAAATGTATCTGCGGTTAAATACTTTAAATGGTTTCCTGCCCAGAAACCTCCATCGGTTGATATACAAAGGTCAGGTTTTATATTTCTAGCTTTAAAGGCCGGTAAAGCCGATGCTGCAGCAAGGGTAAATACTTTATTGATATTTTTACTGCAATTATTTAATATCATGTCTAGGCTTGGACCTGCAGCTGCAAAAAAAGAAAGACCTATATCGGCTGTAGAATTCTCTTCTAAATTACTTATAGCCGCAGGAGTTTCGGCAAAAATAAAGTTGTCTCCCATGTTTTTTAGCCATTTTTTTCCAAAAAAAGACCTTGTAGCGATTATACTTTGAATTATTTTTACCGCTTCCGAAATATCTTTCCATGTGGAATCGGCTGATTTGGGCCAAATATTTTCAGCCGCCTTCCAAGGTAAGAAAACAGTTGCGGGTAAATATTCATCAGGAATATTATTGACTAAAAAAAATACTGCATTTCCGGAAGCCGGTCTCCACACATTATCCCAAAGTTTATCTGAATCTAAAAAAAATGTATCGGTATACCTCATTGCTATCAATTTAGCTTCAGGAAATTTTTTACGCAAAGCAGGAGCTAAATAGGACTCCCCCGGTTCTGTTACAATTATAATTTGAGGGCTGCCTTTTATCGAATCACAAAAACGTTCTGCTTCTTTTTGCGGATTATACGATGAATGAAGTTTAAATTGTTTTATCATTTATTCCGGCCTTAAAAAAATCTTTTATTTTATTTATATTTTTTGAGGTTCCGGTATATTCCACTATGAGTTTTGAGCAAAGTTCTTCCCCGTAAATAGTGTAAAGATTATCCAGTATTTTTTTTGTATAAAGCTCCATTGGGATATTTTGTGCCGAAAAGATACAAATATAAATACTGTTATCCATTCCTAAGATAGCAATATTGGATTTTCCTATTAAGTTATATATTTTATTTACCATGGAATAATAAAGACTCAGCGAATCCAGATCGCTTTGAAGTTTTATGACATCCGGAAAAATATTCTTAAATGAAATACTTACTAAGTGTGCCTGATTATTAAAATTAAGAGCCGATTCTATCTTAAGTATTATTGTATCCATTCCATGCTGAGAAGGGTAGGCCGGCCGTGCCGTTCCTATAATTGATTTATATTTATCATACTTAGATAGATATTGACGTAGTATTTGATCTGCATTTATCAAGTTAAAAGAGTTTCTGTATGTGTCTTTTTGTGATTTTATTAAAAATAAAAAAGTTTTATCTTTTTCGATTGAAAATAAAATAATATCCGTAATGCTTATGTATTCTTGTGAAGAAAAGAAGTTTTTAATTGAACTTAAATTTGTATCTGAAAGCATATACCATTTATTTTCTTCAATATTAAAATTATCGATAATTTCTGCAGGTATTAGGCAACGATGGAATGTTGTTATATCAATACCTGATGCAAAGCAAAGACTGTAAAAATCTTCATCTATTTTTACTAAAAAGCCTCCTTTTTCGACTTCTAAACCTGTAAGAAGAGATTTAAAATCATGCTTTGCACTAAAAAAAGTAGAATGTGAATCTTGATTTG
Organism: Treponema denticola; assembly: GCF_024400535.1. Lineage (NCBI taxonomy): Bacteria > Pseudomonadati > Spirochaetota > Spirochaetia > Treponematales > Treponemataceae > Treponema > Treponema denticola. The sequence continues at coordinate 1,680,067 of NZ_CP038800.1, read as the reverse complement.
GCTCTTTTAGAGGCTGCTGATGTTTTAGATTAACAACCTCCGCTATATGCCTTAATCCCATTAAGATATCCCCAGCTCATCAAAAAGGCGTTTATAAGTGTCAAAATATTCCGATTTTGCAAATTCTTCTATTTTTTCTTCAGGTAAGCTTTCAAGAAGCTGGTCCATATATGTCAAAACAGACTTTATCTCATCTTTTAAATGTATCGGCAGCGTTTCTGTTTTTATCTTTTGTTGTTCTGCCGCTGTTTCCTCAAGGTCAAGTCTGGGAATCTCTTTAGAGGCTTGATCAAGCTCTTCTGCTGAAAATACGGTGTCATCATGATTTTCAACATGAGCCTCGGGAATGTCTTTAAATCCCATGCCATCATCAACGTCTAAGTTATCAGCCTCTTCAATATAATCTTCCTGTACTTCTGCAGGTTTGATTTCATCGGCTATATCTAAACCTGTGTTATCTTCATCTATTTGAGTTTTATCTTCGGTAAAGCTTAGATCTGCAATATCAGAGGCTTCATCATGTCCTTCTTCAACATTTTCTGTGATGGTGTTAATATCTATGTACTCATCACCTAAAGGAATACTTTGTCCATCAGGTAATTCAAGCTCTGTGATTTTTAAATCAAAGTCATCAAAATCATCTGTTTTTACATTTTGTTCATCCAATCCATCATCAGTGTCAATACTTACATTAGGTTCCTCACTTTCGTCAAGATAGCTCAGATCTTCATTTATATCATTTATATGCTCCGGTTCAACAGAATTTAATAAATCTTTATCTGTGTAAGTTTCAGTATTATCAGAAACTTTATCATCAGTTAGAAAGGCATCATTTATGTCATCCAATGTTTCCGGAATTTCGTAATCTTTTTCAGCATTTTCTTCAGTAAAGTCCGCCGTAATCAATATATTATTAAGTTCATCACCTGTAAGCGCTATTGTTTCATCTCCGTCATCATCATTGAAAAAACCGCTTTCATCTTTTTCAGTAGTTACTTCATTCAATATATTCTCGGTTACCGAAGTTTGTTCAGGTGTAAAATCTTTAGGCTCTTCTGCTTTCTGTTTTGCTTGAGCCATTTCGGATTTTAAAGTTGCAAGTTCATTTTTAATGCTGGACAATTCTCCCGCAATTTGAATCAATATTTCGGTTGCTCTGTCATTTGCTAAGGCTGTAGATTGGTGTACTTCCGTATTTTTCTCGGCCTTACCTGTATCTTCATCTTTAATATTTTGTGTATTATCTGAGTCTAAAAGATCATTTTCAAGAGCTTGAATATCGTCAAAGAATATATCGTCATTTTGTTTAGCCGATTTTGATTCATCTATTGATTCTGTTGTTCCCATAACATTATCCAGCATTGAATCAAAGTCATCAATGGGTTCTTCTTTTATCTCTTTTTCTTGATTGATGTTTGCCGAAGATGAATTGTCCATAATTTTTCTATTTTCTTCTCTGATTTCTTCTATGTTTCCAGCTTCAATTATTGTACTTTCAATAATCAGACCTTTGTCTTCATCTTGTTTTTTATTATCTTCGTTAACGTCTTCAAAGTTGGTAATGTCTGTAAATATAGCTACATCTTCCAACTCATCATCGCTTCCCATATTTTTCCCTGCAAGAGAGGATATATCCGAATCTTCATCTATTGCAATATTTAGAGGAATTTCATTTCTTGTATCAGTTTTAGTTATATCTTCATTTTTCTGGTCATTAGAGTCGAGTTCATCTATAATTTGATCTAAATCTGCAATATCATCAATTTTTCGTTCAGGTAAATTTTCCATACCTGAATGAAAGATCTCTTGTTCGGATAAAACTTCCGGCGCATCCATTTCATCGCTGATTACTTCAAAATCATCTCCTTCAAAGTCTATAGCATCGCTTTCTTTGTTTTCTAAGTAATCTTCATCAAAAGAAAGGTCTAGTTTTATATTATTTTCAGACCCGGTACCTTCCTGTGTAATGCTGTTCTCCTTTTCATCTGTTTCAGAAGATGCTCCGAATTCTTCATCGCTTAAAAATTCATCTACATCAAGATTTTCGAATTCATTTATATCCGCATTTTTAGATACTTCGTTTTCAGATACGCCGTCTTTTTCAGTTTCTTCAATATCGTCAAAAATAGGCTCTTCAAGAGAGGATTTATCTTCAAATTCATAATTTTCGTTCTTTACCTCTCCTTCATCGATGAGCACTGCATCCGGTTCATCGAAAATATCAAATTCATCATTAAAAAATTCAGATTCCGTCGGAGTATCGGTGTTTTCGAATATATTATCATCAATTTTGTCGAAATCATCAGATGCTGTTAATTCTTCAAACTCTAAAGAGTCATCCGATGCGTCCAAATCGATTATATCATGATCATCAAAACTTAATATATCATCGTCCAAAGGATTTTCAGCAGTGTCATTTTCTATAGGTAAAATATCACTCTCTTGGTCATCTTTTCTTTCAGGACTTTTTTTAACCCATACGCCGTACATGTCAAGATTTGAGTCGTCTTCAAGTTTTACCGGAAAAACCGAATCATCCGGTTCTTCTATTTTGTTAAAATCTAATGCCATGCTATTTCTCCCGTATAAACTATATCAATAATTATACTATATATCGACAGAATTTGTAAATAACCTAAACAGTTTACTTGAATAATTATACATAGTTTGATAAAAAAATTCAAGAAAAAATTAAAAATGCCGTTATATACTTAGGCTATGAAAATGTATTTTAAAGTACTTATTCCTATTTTTGTCTCTATTTTTGCCTATACTGCTTTAGCCGTTTCTTTTGGCCCTAAGGGAGTGTATTCAAAACAATTTATAGAAGTTCAAAGAGATGTTCTTATGGCTCATGTCTTATCTCTTAAAGAAATAGGGGATGATTTGGACAGCCATATAAAAAATTTAACTTATGATCCCGAAACTATCGCCATTTATGCCCATGAATTAGGATATATATATAATAATGAGGGTATAATCAAGCTTGCGAACTTCAATGCCGGTTTTGGAAGAAGTTTAAAACCTGGGACTATCTTAGAAATTGAAAAACCTTATTATCTTTCCGACTATATTTGTAAAACAATAGCAGTTTCTCTAGGCATAATTGTTATTATTTTTGAAATGTTGAGGGTAAAAAGAAATGCTTATTCTAAAAAAAGATCTTAAATCTTTAGATATAGCTGCTTCTTTGTTAAAAAAAAATGAAGTTATAATACTTCCCACAGATACTGTTTACGGTTTTTCAGGTATTGTTCCTTTTTCAAAGGATAAAATAATGAAAATCAAAAGAAGAGAGGCTGAAAAAAGCTTTATAAGTCTGATTTCCGAGCCGGATGATATTTATAAATATACGGATACTATTATACCGGATAATATATTTCATTTATGGCCCGGGCCATTAACTATAATAGTAAAGGATAAACAGGGCGGGGGAACTTCAGCTTTTAGATGCCCCGGCGATTATTGGCTTAGAAATTTAATAAGCAAAACAGGCAGCCCCATATATTCTACCAGTGTAAATTATGCCGGATGTCCTATTTTTAACGATATAGACAAAATAATTGAAGAATTTGAAGATAAGGTCTCTTTGATTGTGGATGGTGGAAATTTAAACGGATTATCATCTACTATTGTTAGCTTAACGGATAAAGAACCTTGTATAATAAGGCAAGGTAGTTTAATTTTGACCTTTTAGTTTTTACTCCAGCGTACTTTTTTTACTACTTCATTTATTGATATGGTATTTCCTTGATAGACTACCTCAATATCGTTTTTTTCTCCCACTAAAATTTTATTATTTGAGGAAACTAAAAATTTCCATGACGGTGTTTTACCCATTTCAGCGGCCTTTTTTGCTATTTGGTCAGGTAAATTTTGGAATTGTCTAGGAAGGGGTGTGCCGGATTGGGTTATAATTAAATAACCGTCATTTATCTTCATTTGTAAAAAAAGGGAAATTCCGCTGGAAAGAACTGCTATAGCTCTTCCTCCCCTCATAATTTCAATGCGTTCTATGCCTTCTTCTCCATGCCAAGAACCTGAAAGAACATCTATGTTTTTAACTTCTAAGACTTCATCCTGAATATTTTGACTGACGGGGCTCTCAAAATTGTACATCTCCGATAAATTTACCGACTTATCGAAAATATCTGAAACCAATATCCTGGAATCTAATAAAATCAAATTAACACTTTGATATATCTTTGATATACGCCGTGTGATTTTATCCGAAGAATTTTTTAACATCAGTTCAAGCTGTATTCCGTTTTCCAAGCCTATTATTTTGCCTGCAAAAACATAATCAAACCTCATCTGTGCATCAGTCTCGCTTACGGGGGTAGAGCGCATATCCACTATATCATATCTTCTTAATTCTTTTACAAAACTAAAAAGAGCATTACTTATGGCTGCAGTCGTTTGCTCGGTTATATTTTTGGATTCTATTTTAAACACTCCAACGGTAGGGTTTGCATATACGGCTGTAGTAAAAGCCATTAGTAGAATTAAGAGTAAATATCTTGGAATTTTATAAAAAAATTGCATTTTCATTATTTATGTACTCCTTATTTTAATTTCCCTTTGCATATCCCTCTTGATATCTCTTTCTTTTATGTCTGCACGCTTGTCAAAGGTCTTTTTACCCTTACAAACACCTAAGAGTACTTTAACGATACCGTTTTTAAAATAAAATTCCAGCGGAATTAATGTATAGCCTTTTTCTTCTACTTTTCTTTTTAGTCTTTTTATTTCATCCTTTTTTAAAAGAAGCTTTTTTGGGCGTAATGGATCATGGTTAAAAACCGAAGAATAAATATACTCTGAAATATGAAAATTCTTGACCCATACTTCATCATCCTTAATCTCGGCAAAAGCATCAGGAAAAGATATCCGTCCTTCCCTTAAAGATTTTACCTCTGTGCCTTTTAAAACAAGACCGCATTCTATTTTTTCTTCAACTGCATAGTTAAAAAAAGCTTTTTGGTTTTTTGCTATAATTTTTATAGGCTCTTTTTCCATAGATATATTATATGCATAGATTTAATACTTGTCAACGACGGAAGAAAATGATATTATGCAGTGAGGTTTAAAATGACGGCAAAGTATCGAAGTTATTCATATACGGAAAAAAGAGAGTACAGGAACAAGGTTATTTTTATTGCTTTTTTGTTTATTTTTGCTTTTTGTACTTATACATTAATAACATCTTATTTGGTAAAAACTTATCGACTGCAAACCAATACTATGCTTCCGGGAATTTCAAAAGGAGATATGGTTTTGTCTACACCTATTTATAATCCTTATTCTGCAAAAAGAGGGGATTTGGTAATTATTGACGGATCCTATTCTGATTCAAAGTCGTTTTTTAAAAATGCTGCTAATTCTATTATAGGTTTTATTACTTTTCAGCTTTTTCAGCCATTTGAATCTCAAAATTCTGGTCTTTATTCTATTAGAAGGATTGTGGGTTTGCCCGGAGATACGGTTTATATGGAGAATTTTGTTGTCCACATAAAAACAAAGGATTCCGAGCATTTTTTAACGGAATTTGAATTGGCTCAAAAAAATTATGATATTGAAATAAAGGAATTGCCTAAAAATTGGGATTCCTCCATTCCGTTTTCAGGCTCTTATCCTAAAACCGTCCTAAAAGAAAATGAATATTTTGTATTATGTGATAATCGTATAATTACTGATGATTCCCGTCTATGGGGAGCCGTAGACGGAGACAAAAAAATATGCGGAAAAATAATTTTTAAATACTGGCCGATTAATAAATTTAAAATAGACTAATGAATTCAGGCTTATATATTCATATTCCTTTTTGTGTACAAAAATGTTCTTATTGCGATTTTTTTTCGGTTAAAGCTGGACAGTTTAACAATATTTTAGGCTGTAAAGGTATAAGTCCCTTTGCACGAAGACTGGTTACCGATATACATATTCAAGCAAAAAAATATGGAATAGAAGAGTGGGATTCGGTATATATAGGAGGCGGTACACCATCTCTTTTATCCCCGGATGATATTTATTTTATCTCCTCTCAAATTTTAAAAGATCAAAAAAATCCTCCTAAAGAGTTTTCAATTGAAATTAACCCTGAAGATTTAAGCCGAGACTTTTTATCTGCTGCCGTAAAAGGCGGTATTAACCGTATTTCTGTGGGTGTTCAGTCTTTATCTGATGAGGTATTAAAAGCATGTAATCGGAGGGGATGTAGACAAAAAACTCTTTTTGCTCTTGAGCTTTTGAGGCAAGAAAAAAATATTCTTTTGTCATGTGATTTGATTGCAGGCTTAAAGAATCAAACTTCAGGTATTATTAAAGACGATATAAAAACTTTATTAAAGTTTATACCCGAGCATTTTTCTTTATATGCTCTTTGTTCAAATACAAAGATTAGTTCCGAAAAAGATGATGAGATTGCTGCTCTATGGCTTTATGGAAAGGATATTTTGGAGAAAAATAGCTATACTAAATATGAAGTGTCTAATTTTTCATACAAAAATTCATATAAAAGTATACATAATGAGAAATATTGGAGGTTGCAAAATTATATAGGTATAGGTCCGGGTGCTTTTAGCTCAATTTTTTTCGATAGAACTGAAAATCTACCTGCTCATGCTATCAGATTTTCTGCCATTAAAAATATTCATAAGTGGCTTTCTTGTGAAAATAGGGATGAAGTGTATGAATACGAAACTATAGATGAAAAAGAATTTATAGAAGAAACTTTTATGATGGGTTTAAGATTAAAGGATGGATTAGATCGGAAGTTTTTTAAATTAAGATTTGGAAAAGATATCAGCGCCTTTATTGAAAAAATAATGTTCAAATACAGGGATTATGCAGTTTTGACGGCTGAAAAATTTTACTTAACTGATAAAGGTTTTCTTTATTTGAATTTATTTTTACAGGATATTTTTCAGCAAATCGACTCTTTTTTTGTGTAAAATTATATTGCTTTATTATGGTCTTTATTTTGCTTCCAGATATAATCAAATTCCTTTGTTATACCTTTAAATACTTCAATTATACTCGGATCAAAATGACTTCCAGAGCCTTGCAAAATACACTCAACCGTTTCTTTATGTGAAACACCTGCCTTATAAGATCTTTTCATACGCAGGGCATCGTAAACATCCGCTATTGCTACAATTCTGGCTGATAAGGGAATCATTTCTCCTGCAAGTTTATATGGATATCCGCTTCCATCCCATTTTTCATGATGGCTTAATGTAATTTCTTTTGCCATAGGTATGGGATAATTTGCAAGAATTAAGGTTCCGTTAATTGTGTGGTCCCTCATTACTCCCCATTCGACATCAGTAAGTTTTCCTTTTTTTTGTAAAATATAATCGGGAGTTCCTATTTTTCCTATATCATGAATAGCTGCAAGAGATGAAATATTATCAATGAAATCTGCATCTATTTGAGGATATAAATTAGACTCAAAGACAGCTTCTGATAGAACCTTTGAATAGTAATTTAGTCTTTCATTGTGAAAGCCTGTATCATTATCCTTTAGTTTTGAAGCATTTAATAAGCTTCTCATCATATCCCTATACTGACTTAAATAAGCGTTGCTTATATCTTCAAACATTACCCAGTATCCATTGAGCTTATTATTTTCAAAAAGAGGAAATATATTTGTCTTTGTATACATAGTTTTGCGGTATCTTGTTTTGTGTTTTAAAATACCTGACCATGAATAACCTCTTTTAGGGCTTTTTAATTTTCCTAAGAGGTCATCCAGTGTTGATTTTTCAAGGGTGTTTCCAAATATATTAAAAAAAGGCTTTTTTTCTATATCGTGATATCCTTCAAATAGGTGTTTGACTGCATCACTTATGTATAGTATTAAAAAGTTATTATCTAATAGCATTGAGCAAACTGTCGGAGTTGCAAGCAGTCCGACAGCGGTCTTAAATACTTCAGAGTTTTCACTACTATTTTTTAAATATAATGAATCCATAAGATCTTCAGTATCATCTTGAAAAATGTCATCGGTGAGTTCTTCTAAGTTTTCATCGATTTTATCCAGCGTTCCGATTTCTTCCGTACTTATAACATCTTCTTCGTTCATAATCCTGCCTCCTTTAATCCGTTATAATCAATACTCTGCATCACTTTTTCTCACATAAACAGGGCCGTCCCAATCCTCTACCTTTATATGGTTTTTGCCCGATATAAAACAATCAAGCATTAATTTTGATATAATCTCCGGATCAATTTCTATAAAAGTGAATTTATCCTCTTCAATCAACTGTATGATGCTTTCTTTAAATTTATCGGTTCCAAATCCGCAAATTAGGGTGTTTTTATTTTTATTTATTAGTTGAATGGTCTTTTCTGCAGATATATCGAGAGCTTGAGAAGACGGGATTTTGTCTTCAAACAGCTGAACATAAAAACAATCTCTTTTTGCATCGATGATAGATAAAAATTGTCCTTTTCCTGCATATTTGGAGCAGATAGCTTCCAATACGGGGATACAATAAAATTCGGCATTAGTTTTTAATTGAATTGCTTTTGCAGTGGAGTAGGCAAGCCTTAGGCCTGTAAAGCCTCCCGGTCCTTGAGGGCATACAATAACCTCTGTTTCATTTATGGAAAAGCCTGCTTCTTTTACTGCTGTTTCTATTGCAGGAATCAAAATAGATGAATGCCTTGCTCGAACCGGTGTAAAAATTGAGGTAAACACGCCTAATTCGCCTTGGGCTGTAATTGAAATAGATTTCCAACTTGTATCAATACAAACTATATTCATAAGTCTCCGTAGTCCCCAATAATAAACCGCTTCTTACATTATACTGAACTAATGCTGATATGACAAGGATAAATTTTAAATTATTTTAAAATAATTGCTATTTATTATAATTTTTCGTGAATTGTCTTCATTTACGATTATGTTTATATAAATCGTATTTGAAGGTAATACGGATTTTACTTTTTCACTCCACTCAATAACACAGACTCCTTCTCCGTATAACATTTCTTCAGTACCCAAATCTAAAAACTCTTCAACGCTGTCAAGCCTGTAAACATCCATATGATATAAATGAAGCCGTCCCGAGTATTCTGATATTAAAGTAAATGTGGGGCTCGTAACATCTTCTTTAATTCCTAAGCCCAGAGCGATGCCTTTTGTAAGGTATGTCTTACCGGCCGCTAATGTACCGTCAAGAGCTATAATATCTCCTTTTTTTAAGCATCTTCCTATTTTTTTTCCAAGCTCGATGGTTTCGGCTTCCGTTTTTACTATAAATTCCATGTTCTCTATTAAGGTAATTTCCTCATGTCAATCAAACGGCGAACACAGGCTTTTAATTCCATCATTATTTGCAATAGAGGATAATCTATCTTGTCTATCATCTGTACCTGTATTTCAGTTTCACCTGTAGGTTTATGCTCTACAAAAAATTCCACTTTCCCTTTTTGTTCTTTTCCCAATATCGTATAAACTGCTGTTCCGACATATTTTTGCCGGTAATATATGTGTGTATCTTCTTTTTCTATATTTTTTATTTCAGAAACAATCATCCTTTAAATCTCCGGTTAAGTTTTTAGCTTATTGATAATAAACTATTTCCAAGCTCTTTTACAAGCGGTGCTAATTCATATTCTGCAAGATCCGAAATCTCTACAGTATCCGTATTTTCTATTGCATTTATAATAGCATCTAAATTAGATGATATTTCTTTTTGATATTCACTTAATTTCTTTTCCCCAAAAGTAAAATCTTCGCTTATATCTGCAATATCAAATAATTTAGCCGTTTCATAAAATTTTGTTAAATTCAGTGAAAATTCTTCAATCACTTTAAGTACATCAGTACTATTTCCTGTTTGAACCTGTAAAGGTATGCCTTCAATTTTTTCCGCATCTTTTACAAACTCTTTTCCAAGTTCTTTTAAAAACTCTTTTACATCATTTCCGCTTGTGGTAAAAAGCTCAATATTAAGATCGTTTTGAATCGGTTTTTGAAAAAGCTCATCCAGTTCATTTATAGTTAATGCCTTTCCGTCTGCATATACTTGAGTAATGGTATTCTTTTTTTCCCTGCATGCAGCTTCTATATTTCCAAGCACGTCTCCTATAGTTATTTCATTATCGAATTTCAAGTCAAGTTCTTTTTCATTTAGCTTTATATTCATTTATTCATCCTTATTACTTTTTTTTAGAGAATCCGTAAAATTCTTCATTGTTTGAGATTGTTTTTGTAAACTTTTTAAAGTCCCATCCATTACGCCGTATTTTTTTTTAAGCGACTGCTCTTTTTCGGCCAGTTTTTTATCATAGTTTTCTATTCTTTTTTGCGAAGAGTCCATTTTTTGTTTGAGAGAGTCTGTTTGTATACCGAAAATACCGCCTCTTTGTGTATATGGGTTTATGTATTCATACATTGCATGAGCAAGTCCAGAGTCTATTAATATATCTCCATCCGAATCGAAACCGAAAAAAAGCTTAACCTCTTCCATGTTGTTGTTTAAAGCTTCATCAAGTTTTTTTTCATCGATTTCCAAATAGCCTCTCAGCCGGGACATATCTATTCCGCTTGATGAGTCAGACTTTGTAGAGATGCCCAACTGAGCCAGCATAAAAATTTTAGAATCATCATAAGGCTTGTAAGGCATGTTTATTGTTTGTCTTAAATTAGATTTTAAAGATGTTAATGTAGAATTTGCATACATTAAGCCAAGCTTTTTTTGAGCATCTTCGACTTCTGTTTCAGAAAGGTAGGTTAGCTCTTCTATTATTTCGGGCTTATTTTGTGTTAATATATTTATTTGAGCAAAAACACGGTTATATTTTGCTACAAGCTCAATAATGGCATTTTTGACGGCCTCTACATCCGGCTTTATGGTAAGTTTTTCCTGTTTTTCCGAAGATTCATGAGCATGAATGGTTACTCCGGGTATTAAGTCGTCTATATCATTTTTGTCTCTTTTAATTTGAATACCTTCAAAATTAACTATTGCATCCTGAGCTGTTGAAACGGGGTTTACAGGAGTACATTCTCCGGCTGCCTTTGGGTCTAATATTTTAATATTTTCAACAAAAATAGTCTTATTTGAGTTATTATTATTGATTGATAATGCTTTTACATCCCCATATTCAGCCAAAGGAATTGTAATTGTCTGAGTTTCTGCATTTTCAGAAAGAGAGGGTAGTGGAATAAAAACTCCGCGTGTAGATTCCAGCGATAAGATATTCATATCTACTTTAGAAGATGAGCCTACTGAAGAGCTTTTGATTTCAGCTTTATTTAAACCGTCTTGAGATGCTTCATTTTGTATTACTATACCCTTATAAGATATGGAGCCGATTTGTTCATAAATTTTACCGTTTTTTTCTTCGGTTTTTAGAGACTGAGGTTTTGCCGGATCTTTGACAGAGATTGTAAGTTCCATTATGTATTGGTCTTTAGCCTTTACATGTTCTGAAAAATCTATTTTTTGAGAAGATTCGGGACTTGTTTCAAGACTATTAACAGAAGTTTTTATAGCGGATGAATTGTTTTTCTTAACAAGCTCCATTTCAAGGGCCATGGATAAGGCATCATCTGCAAATTCCAGCCTGTTTTTTTCTCCGGTTATATTTGATGAAAATAAAAGGGATTTAGTGTCAGGCTTTACTTTTATTTCGCTTATGTTTAATATATCTTTTGCTTTGGAATTTACAAGATCTATAAAACCCTTATACTTACCGCCCTTCCAATTTACTGAAATGCTTTTTTCTCCTACTTTAAATGTGTATTTACCCTTTTTTATTTCAATATCTTTATTTATTTCTTTTGTTAAAAATTTATCGGCTTCTGCAATTTGAACTATATTGAGTTTTACGTTTTGATCCTTGGCTCCTCTTGATGCAACAGCTGTAAAGGATCTTTCATTAGATGATTCTGCTATTTTTTCTACGAATGGACTATTAAAGGAATATAAATCTCTTGCGGCATTACGTACTTCAAGTGAGAATTTATTAATTTGCCGCCATGAATCGTCCTGCAATTTCAGGTTTTCAAGCTTTTCTGCTTCTCTATCTCGAGGAATTCTTTCTTTTTTCATTAAAGCTTCAACGAGCTTTTCGTATGTACTGTTGACTCCGGGTATACTTAAATCGGACATCTAAACCCCTATATTTTAAAACAGTCCAGGGAAAATTCCGACTAAATGTTTTCATCAAATAAAAGGCCGACGGTTTCTCTTATTCTTGCTTGCAGTCTTTGTATTTCTTCTGATGGAATTTCCCTTATTACCTTGTCGGTATTTGTGTCAATTACCTTAATAACGATACGGTTTGTGTCTTTATTTACTCTAAATTGTAATTTTCTATCACACATATTACAGAGTTTTTGAATTTGTGCAACAGCTTTTGATATTTCATTAGGGTCAGCAAGAGCTTTTTGATCTTGGGTTTGTTCTGCTGCTTCCTTTTGTGCTATTACGTCGGATGCAGCCCTCATGGAGCCGTTAATTACGGTATCCCGTCGTGTTTGTAATGCTGCTTGGTGCCCTATGCCGCTTATTTCTATACTCATAAAAACCTCCTTGGTTTAAATAGACATCATCCGTGACATCAATAATATATTCAGCATCAACTCTTAGCAGTAAAAAAAGGAAGAAGAAGGGCGCATCTTCTTTCTTCCTAAAAATTCTAAAGGCTTTTAATTTTAAGAGATGACATCCGGTTATCTCTTATATCTTCGGCCTTTATAAGATCTGCTTTGTTATTGAAGAAGCCTAACAACGCTCTGGGGTTGTGCATTGGCCTGTGCCAACATAGCAGTTCCTGACTGGATCAAGATCTGGTTCTTTGTATAGTCTACAATTTCTTTAGCCATATCTGCATCTCGGACTCTTGATTCGGCAGCCTGCATATTTTCGGCGGCAATTGCGATGCCGTTATATGCCATTTCAAACCTATTTTGATATGCACCTAGGTCTGCACGCTGCTTGTTAATCTGTTTAAGAGCATTATCAAGGGTTCCCAATGCCATGTTTGCGCCGTCTACTGAAGACATTGAAATCATTGCATCTTCTCCGCCTTGCTGTGCTCCTATAATACCGAGTGCTGTAGCTGTCATTGTTCCTATATAGATCTTTTCTCTTTGATCCATATTTGCACCGACATGGAGCTGCATAGGTCCCGATACGGAATCTTGAGCGAAACGGCCTGTTAGGATATTCATTCCGTTAAACTGAGCATGGCTTGCGATTCTGTCTACTTCATCAACAAGCTGTGAAACTTCAACTTGAATCTGCATCCTGTCTTCGGCGGAATAAATGCCGTTAGAGGCCTGTATAGCCAACTCTCTTAATCTCTGTATTATATCTGTCGTTTCACCTAAGTAACCTTCAGTTGCTTGAATGAAAGAAACACCGTTTTGAATGTTCTGTCCGGCTTGGTTTAAACCTCTGATTTGGCTGCGCATCTTTTCGGATACGGCTAAACCGGAAGCATCATCACCTGCACGGTTGATTCTTTCCGCACTGGAAAGCTTTTCGATGTTTTTTGCGAGATGAAGTTCGTTGACTCCTCCCTGTCTCTGTGCAAACATTGCACTCATATTGTGATTAATAATCATATGACCCTCCCTGAAGTCCTATAGTTCAGCATCCTTTGCTGAAAAATACTCCTGTATTTTATAATTTTGCATAAAATTTTGCGCCTTTTATGTAAATTATAAACACAGTATTATTAACAATTTTATTCAAACTGCTAATAATACTGCGGTACAGGGCTTCATAAGGGCCGCCCATCAAGGGCATTTTTTCAAAGATCACTTAAGCGTGTAGGGGAAAGCCCCTGCACGCTTAACACATTATACTCTTATAATAAAAAAAATACAAGAGTATTTTACAAATTTGTTACCTTAAAAGAGACATTACAAGCTGGCTATTGTTATTAGCCTGAGCAAGCATTGCAACACCGGTATTTGCCAAGATTTGGTTCTTGGTATATTCTACCATTTGTTTTGCCATATCTGCATCACGGATTCTTGACTCGGAAGCTTGGAGGTTTTCAGCTGCGATATCAATACCGACAACCGTCAACTCCAATCTGTTCTGATATGCACCAAGATCGGCTCTTTGCTTGTTGATCTTTTTAAGACCTTCATCGATTGTTCCGATGCTCATGTTTGCGGCATCGGCTGTTTCGATAGTCATGATTTTTTCATCACCGACATTTCGGATACCGAGAGCTGCTGCCGACATTGTTCCAATGTATACACGCATTCTCTGATCCATGTTTGCACCGATGTGGAACCACATAGAACCTGTAACAACATTTTCACCTGTTTCGCGTGCAAAGCGGCCCGTAAGCATGTTCATACCGTTAAATTGGGCTGAACTTGCAATGCGGTCAACTTCGGCAACCAGCTGAGAAACTTCGACCTGAATCTGCATTCTGTCTTCGGCAGAGTAGATACCGTTTGAAGACTGAACAGCCAGCTCTCTGATTCTCTGCATGATGTCGGTTGTTTCCTGCAAGAAAGCTTCGGTTACTTGGATAAAGTTAATGCCGTTTGAAGCGTTTGCAGAAGCTTGGTTTAAACCTCGAATCTGGCTTCTCATTTTCTCGGAAACGGCAAGGCCGGAAGCGTCATCGCCTGCACGGTTAATGCGTAGACCGGATGAAAGTTTTTCGATGTCTTTACCGATGCGTACATTGGTAACACCCTGCGTTCTCTGTGCGAACATCGCACTCATGTTGTGATTGATAATCATAAGATATTCCTCCCTGGAATAATGTGTTTACAAAGCATCCTTGCTTTGTTTTGAGGATAAAAAACCCTCATTATCCATATTCGGCAGGGCTTATCTAAAACTTTAGCATTTTTTTGAAAAATATTTATTTTTTGTGACATTTAAAATAAAATCCTTGCTATTTTAATAAACATATTGTACAATTTAAAGGTATAAGTGGATTTAACTTAGGTTAATATATATTACATAAGGAGTATGCAAATGAGTAGACTTGAGATATTTTCACAAAATAGGTCTCAAATTATAATTGAAGAGCTATATAAAAATCTTCAGCATAGGATTGAAGCCAGTCCGCCCGGACTGTGTCCAGTTTACATAACACGAGCTTTTATTGAAATGTGCCATGCCCAAACTTGCGGAAAATGTGTTCCCTGCCGGGTAGGTCTTTTACAGTTAAAACATATTTTGACTGACGTTTTAAACGGAAATTCCACGATGGAAACGCTTACCCTTATTGAAGAGACGGCAAAATCGATAAGGGAAACTGCAGATTGCGCACTGGGCTATGAAGCTGCAGATATGGTTTATAAAAGTATAATCTATTGCCGTGATGACTTTGAAGAACATATAAAAAACGGAAGATGCGGCTGTATAACAACTCAACCCGTACCCTGTGTTGCTCTTTGTCCTGCAAATGTGGATATACCTGGTTATATTGCTCTTGTTAGAGATGAAAGGTATGCCGATGCAGTTCGTTTAATAAGAAAAGACAATCCTTTTCCTTCTACATGTGCTTTTATATGCGAACATCCTTGTGAACATAGGTGCCGTAGAAATATGGTAGATAGTGCCATAAATATACGCGGTTTAAAAAGAGTTGCTGTAGAATTTGCCGGAAAAGTTCCTCCTCCTCCAAGTGCCGCATCTACAGGGAAAAAAATAGCCATAGTCGGAGGCGGTCCTGCAGGGCTTACGGCTGCTTATTATTTGCAGCTTATGGGGCATCAAACAACGGTATATGAGATGCTGCCGAAATTAGGAGGTATGCTCCGCTATGGAATACCCAACTACCGTCTGCCTAAAGATAGGTTAGATGAAGATATAGAAGCAATCCTTGAAACGGGGGTTAACGTAGTTTACGGCAAAAAAATAGGAATTGATATAGATCTTAACGAGCTGATCAAGAATAATGATGCTGCTATAATAGCAATAGGAGCCTCAACAGACAAAAAATTAGGCCTTGAAGGAGAAGATGCCGAAGGCGTTATCTCTGCCGTTCAATTCCTTAGAGATGTAGGAATGGATAAAAAAATGGATCTGAAAGGTAAAAAAACTGCAATAATAGGGGGCGGAAACGTTGCTATGGATGCCGTACGCACAGCTGTACGCCTTAAATCGGAAAAAGTTACCTGCCTTTATAGAAGACGTATAGCCGATATGACGGCTCTCCCTGCAGAAATTGAAGGAGCTTTAGCAGAAGGTGTAGAAATGATGACCCTAAAAGCTCCTTCAAAACTTGAAGTAAAGAATGGAAAACTGGCAGGCGTTTGGGTTACTCCCCAGATGATCTCTAAAATAAAGGACGGCCGTGCTTCAGTTGTATCTACAGGGGAACCGGATATTTTTATTCCGTGTGAAGTGCTTGTTGTTGCAATAGGACAGGATATTGAGACTAAGCATTATGAAGCTTCAGGCGTACCGATTGATAGAGGTAAGCTTTTTACGATGCCCAGCGCAAGTTTCAGAGGAATGCCCGGTTTATTCTCTGGCGGAGACTGTGCTTCAGGACCTTCTACAGTTATAAAAGCTATTGCCGCCGGAAAGGTTATGGCTGCAAATATAGATGAATATTTAGGCTACAGCCACACTATAAGCTGTGATGTAGAAATTCCCATACCTAACATAGATGACCGCCTTGCCTGCGGAAGGGTAGAACTTGGCGAAAGAGAAGCCTCTGAAAGAATTAAAGACTTTGAAGGGGTTGAATTCTGTATGAGTAAAAAAGAGGCTTGTCAGGAATCGAACCGTTGTCTTAAATGTGATCACTTCGGCTTTGGAATATTTAAGGGAGGGCGTGAAAGATTATGGTAAATTTAACAATAGACAATATAAGAATAAATGTTGATAAAGACATGACAATTATGGAAGCTGCGGAGCAGGTAGGCATTCCTATTCCTAGGCTTTGTTTCTTAAAAGGAATTAATGAAATTGCAGCATGCCGCGTATGTGTTGTCGAAGTGGAAGGTAAGGAAAAACTTATAACTTCCTGTAATAATTCTGTTGAAGAAGGAATGGTTGTATATACCAACAGCCCTAAGGTTAGGCTTGATAGAAGAAGAACAGTTCAGATGATTTTGTCTCAACATGACTGTAAGTGTGCAACCTGTGTAAGAAGCGGAAACTGTGCCTTACAAACCCTTGCAAACGATCTTAATATTCAAGATATATTATATGAAGAACAGCTTGAACATCAGCCATGGGATAAGAATTTTCCTCTTATACGGGATTCAAAAAAATGTATTAAATGTATGCGATGTATTCAGGTTTGTGACAAGGTTCAAGGTCTTAATATCTGGGAATTGGAAGGAACAGGAGCCAGAACTACAATAAATGTTTCAGGCTCAAGGACTATAGCCGAAGCTGACTGCTCTTTATGCGGTCAGTGTATTACCCATTGTCCTGTGGGTGCCTTGCGGGAAAGAGATGACACGGAAAAATTCTGGAGGGCAGTTGCCGATCCTAATAAAGTGGTTGTTGTACAAGTGGCTCCTGCAATCCGTACTGCTTGGGGAGAACACATCGGCCTTGATCTAAAAGACGCTTCCGTCAACAAAATATTCGATGCCCTAAAAAGAATGGGGGCCGACTATGTTTTTGATACAAGTTTTTCTGCCGACCTAACCATAATGGAAGAAGCTTATGAATTCCTTGAGCGTTTTTCTAAGGGAGAGCTAAAAGATAAACCAATGTTTACCTCCTGTTGTCCGGGATGGGTTCGTTTTATAAAAAGCCAATATCCTCATTTGGTTTCTCATTTATCGTCGGCAAAGTCTCCTATGCAGATGTTCGGAGCTGTTATGAAGTCGTACTTTGCTGAGACACTTGGTAAAAAACCTGAGGATATTTTTTCCGTTGCAATTATGCCCTGTGTTGCAAAAAAAGGCGAGATTAACATGGAATTATTCTATGGTGAGTATGCAGGACATGATATGGACTGTGTTTTGACTACGAGGGAATTTGTAAGGATGATTAAGTCTGCTCATATTCTCCCCGAAACCCTTAAAGAAGCAGAACCGGATCAACTTTTCCATGATGTTTCAGGTGCGGGAATTATTTTTGGAGCTACAGGCGGTGTTATGGAAGCTGCCCTGCGTACAGCCTATTATGCAATAATGGGAGAAAATTGTCCGCCGGATGCTTTTAAGGTTGTAAGGAATTCCTCACAAGAAGTGTCTGGAATTATTGAAGCCTCTTTTACACTAAAAGAAAATAATTTGTGTATTGCCGTGGCCAGCGGGCTTGCCAACACCCGGCGGCTCATTGATTCTATCGAAGCAGGTGAAAAACATTATGATTTTGTAGAAATTATGGCTTGTCCCGGCGGCTGTGTAGGAGGCGGAGGACAGCCCATACATGACGGCTATGAATTGGCTTTTGAACGAGGGCAAAATTTATACTTTATCGATAAAAACTTAAAGCTTAGATATTCACATGAAAATAAGGATATAAAGAATTTATACAATAAATTCTTTGAAAAGCCGAACAGTCACAAAGCTCACAGTCTTTTGCATACGGATCATTTTTTATGGGAAATGCCTAGAAGTCCTAAACGGGATAGAAAAGGCTATGTTATAAGTAAAAATACAGTCATAAAGATACCGTAGAATAAGTGATTAAGAAAGCTGTTTTTTCCCTGTTGTTCTTTTTTTTATTTTATGTATACTATTCTTTTGAGCATTTTCAATGCTCAAAAGAAGGAACTATATGAACTGGAAACTGATTTATTTTTTGTTGATAGTATTATTTTTAGGCTTATTTGCAGGCTTTAACATGAAGCATTCTTGCGATGTTTCTTTGATTTTTTATACATTTGAAAATATACCCGTTTATGTAAGCAATATTTTTTCGTTTTTAATCGGGCTTATCTTAACAATTCCTTTTTTCTTTGGAGGTAAAAGGAAAAAAAATAAACCTACAAATGAAAAAAAAGAGACATTTACGGCAAGTGATGGTGTCGGAATAGATACTGTGGACTTGAAAAAGCCTAAAAAATCATGGTTTAAGCGTAAAAAAGAATCTAAAGCTTCAATTCCTGAAAATAATTCTGAGATCAAATGAGATAAGAGATAAAAGGGCTTATGGAATTTAATATAAAAAAAATATTATTTTTTTTATTGACTCTCTTTTTTTTAGATAGCCTGACTGCTCAAAATTCCTTGCCTCAAAATATTCAAAAGATTATCAAAAACGGTTTTACAAAAAAAACTCCTTTTGAGGCATCTTCGTTTATTGAAGCAGAAATAAAAAAGATTTCTTCAAATGAAGAAAAAATTATAGCTCTATCCGTTTTGGCCGACTATGAAGAAAGGTTCGATTTATTTTTACGAGCCGGAAGACACTATCTTGAAGCTGCGGAACTTTCTCCCGAGCCGGGAAGAAAGACTCTTTTAACCAAGGCTCTTGGTGCATATCTTTTAGCCGATAACATAAGCGAGTCATCCGAGCTTTGCCGGAACCGCTTGCTGCCTCTCATTGAAGCTCCATTTTCTAAAGAAGACATAAAAATTCTTGTTCTTTTTGAATGGCTTAAATTAAAATCGGATGAAAAGGCTTCTCTTGAAAATATAAAAAAATATGTTACCGATTCAAAATTCTCAGAATTTCATCCTGCCATGCTTTTAACTCTTTGGTGGGTAGATGGGGATAAGAAGGCTGAGAACACCCTCATAAAAAAATTCCCTAACAGTATTGAGGCGTCTGTTGTCCGAGGTGAGGCTTTTTTAAGCCCTAAAACATTTTGGTATTTAATGCCTCAAAATAGGGAATTTAAAGAATCTCTTGCAGATTCAGCTTCCGAATCCGTCTCATTAAGTCAAGGTGAAACCTTAGCTCAAAATAATGAAGAGCCGGCTGCAAAATTTTATCAAACCGGTTTTTTTAAAACCGAAAATTTTGCAAGAGGCCTTGCAGATGAGCTTAAAAAGAAGGGTTTTACGGTAACAATAAAAAAAGAGGAACGCGGAGAGGATGCTTTTTTTTCGGTTTTAGTAAAGGATGACGGCAAAGGAAACTTAATTACACGCCTAAAAAGCGAGGGATATGAAGCGGTTCCTGTTTTTGATTAAGTTTCTTACTTTTCTTCTTTAGGCTCTTTATCATCTTGCGTTGAATCTTTTTTTTCTGTTTTTTTATCTTCTTTTTTAATTTCAGGCGGATTTAAAAGTTTTTCTATTTCTTTTTCAAGTTCACTAATAGTTTTTTTGTCGTCATCTTGTGTAAATTTTTCTTTGGATTTATGAAGAAGTTCTTTTGCTTTTTCGTATTTTTTTACTAGAATTAAAATTCTAACATAGTTAAATAAATATTCGGGAGTTTCTTTATCTTCTAAATAAATCTTTTCATAAATTAAAAGGGCTTTTTCTTCTTTTCCGGATGAAACCAGAGCATAGGCATAGGCTGTAGATAGTTTTATGTTTTCGGGAGCTTTTTTATAGAGAGGTTCAATATATTTTAGGCAATTTTCCCATTCATTTTGAAGAGCATAAACTTGTGCCAAATTATATTGAGCTGCATTTTTATATTTTTCAGATTTTTCGGCTTTAAGATAATAATCTGCAGCCTTTGGGTAGTTTTTTATCTCTGCATAGCCTTGAGCAATTGAAAAATACTCTCCTGCAAGGTCCTCTTCAACAGCTCCCTTTGCAAAGGTTTTTGTAAAACAAAGAAAAAACAAGACTCCAAAAAAAACTATAAAAATATTTTTCCTCATTTTTTTAAAATCCTCTAGTTTCCTAAAACTGTTTTTTCTATCTGCCGCAGCTGAGAGCGGTAGAGCCCCGCAATATTTGAGCCGTAGTCTGCAAGGAGCTGAATAATGTTTCGGGGTGTTTCATCGGTATCGGTTCCATTTATCCTGTCTCCTGCATCGCCGAGGCCCGGCATGATATAGGCCGAAGCATTTAGGGCAGGGTCCATCCAAAGTGTGTATAGGGTACAGTTATCCAAAGCACGCACAATTCTCAGAGCACCCTTCAAGGCAGAAATTACATGAAAACAACTTATCGATTTCGGCTTTACGCCCAGTTTTTTTAGGTGTTTTACAACGGTTACGAGGCTTCCTCCGGTAGCATTCATAGGGTCGGCAAAGATAAGGTCCTTTCCGTCCAAATCTTTTAGGTTAAAATAAGACTTATCCAAATCAAGGATGTACTGCATATCGTCTTCCTTGCGGGAATCATCTCTTTTAATCTTAAAGAGGGCAAAGGGAGTTACATAGCCGTGCGAAGAATACTCTTCGATTTCTTTTGAAAGAATCATAGATGGGAGGAGGGCTCCTCTCAACATAACACACATAACAGTATTTTCAATTTTATGGTCAATGTCGGTTATCTTGTGAACGGCATAGTTTTGAACTGGAACCTTTACCGGAGTTTTTACTACAAGATAGTTTTTCTTGTCTTTTTGGTGTCCCTTATAAGCAAGCTTAAAAAGCATTTCAAAGGAACGCTGGGTATAGTATAAGAATTCGCTGTGTTCGGTTTTTATAGAGCGGAGTTTTGCAATAACTCTTGAAGCCTCGGCATGATTTTCATGTTCGGTATCAAAAGAGAAAACTTTAAGTTGAGGTATTTCCTTGCATATATTTTGCATAAGATGCCCCATCTCGGTATAAAGCCTTATAATCTCATCCTTGGCCTTTTCCTTTTTTTCGCCGTTTTCCTTTTCTAAAACAGTAAAATTTTCAATAGCTTCCTGATAAAGAACATTCATTTCGTTAAGATGCCTTAGATCGTCCTCAGTTAAATACCCGTCAAGAGCTTCTGCCCCCATAATTACCTTACCCATATCTACTCCCAGAAAAACTTTTTGCAGGAAGCCTCAGCTTCCGAAAAGAGTTTTTTCACGCAGTTTGTTTACAAACTGCATACAATATCGATAAACAGTGAGGCTGAATTTCTGCCGAACTGTTTATCACATCTCCTTAGTTAAAATCAGAGAAGTATAAAAGAAAATCGGTAAAAATTCAAGTACCATTTTTTTATTTAACCGCAAAGATACAAAGAGCGCAAAGAATTTTTTAATGGTGTTTTAATAATACATTCTTAAATTGACGCTAAAAATCGGACATCCATGTCCGATTTTTAGCGGGGTAAGATTACTTAGTATCGTTAAGTATATATTTATATAGTGCTTTTTTTATATCTATTGATACATTTTTTCTTGCAGGGCTGTGCAATGGAACAACACGGATTGGCCTTCCTTTAAAAGTATAATAATAGATATTTATTTTTTTACCTTGTTCTTCATGAGTTTCTGGTTCCTTGTTTTTATCTTGTTTTAAAATAGCATCGTCAGTTTTTACATAATATTTCTTAAAAAATTGTGTGTACATGTCTTTGGAAGTAAGTACAATTGTATCAATACCTTTTTTGTGATGCGGGTGCCCTGAAAATCATCAAAAGGTAATTGACAATTTCTGTTTTATTCCTTAAAATGCTTCCCTATGAATAAAAATATTACGATTGATGAACTGCGTTCAAAATATATAGACTTTTTTAAAAGCAAGGGACATGTGGAAATTTCGGGGAGGTCTCTTATCCCTGAAAATGACCCGACGGTTTTATTTACAACTGCCGGCATGCACCCGCTTGTCCCTTATTTAATGGGGGAGCCTCATCCTGCGGGAACCCGTTTAACCGATGTGCAAAAATGTGTGCGCACGGGCGATATAGATGATGTAGGGGATGCTTCGCACCTGACCTTTTTTGAAATGCTTGGAAACTGGTCTTTGGGAGATTATTTTAAAAAAGAATCAATCGCCTATAGCTTCGAATTTTTAACCGATGAAAAATATTTAGGTATTCCTATCGATAAACTTTCCTTTACGGTCTTTGAAGGAAATGAAGACGCTCCACGTGATGATGAATCCGCTTCTATTTGGGAAAGTCTTGGTGTTTCTAAAGATAGAATTTTCTTTTTACCCAAAGAAGATAACTGGTGGGGTCCTGCCGGTGAAACAGGCCCATGCGGTCCCGATACCGAAATTTTTATAGATACGGGAAAACCTGCCTGCGGTTCAAATTGCCGCCCAGGCTGTAACTGCGGTAAATATGTAGAAATATGGAACAATGTTTTTATGCAATATCATAAAAACATGGACGGCTCATATTCTCCCTTAAAAAGAAAATGCGTAGATACGGGAATGGGGGTCGAACGAACAGTCGCCATGCTTCAAGGAAAGCCTTCCGTTTATAATACCGAGGCCTTTACCTCAATTATTAAATCTATCGAAGACATAAGCGGCGTAAAATACGGCGATAACGAAAAAACCGATACCTCTATCAGAATTATAGCCGACCATGTCCGAACAGCCTGTTTTATTTTGGGAGACCCCAAAACTACGCTTCCGTCAAATATTGGAGCAGGCTATGTTTTAAGAAGGCTTATCAGGCGGGCTGTAAGGCACGGCAAAAAACTCGGCATAGACGGCAACTTTTTATCCGTTCCGGCTTCTGCCGTTATCGCTCAAAATGCCGGCTTTTATACCGAACTAAAGGAAAATGAAACTCTTATTTTAACGGAACTTAAGGCCGAAGAAGATAAATTCCTTGAAACCTTAAAAAAAGGCGAGGCCGAATTCGAAAAAATGCTTCCGAACCTTTTAAAAAATCCTAAAAAGATTATTCCGGGAAGAATGGCCTTTAAACTCTATGATACCTACGGCTTTCCTATCGAATTAACGGAAGAACTTGCCTCCGAATCGGGCTTAACCGTAAACAGGGAAGAATTTGATGAGGCTTTTAAAAAGCATCAGGAGCTATCCAGAGCCGGAAGCGAACAGGTATTTAAGGGAGGCCTTGCCGACCATTCGGAGCAGACGACGGCCTATCATACGGCAACCCATCTTTTGCACAAGGCTTTAAGAATGGTTTTAGGTGATCATGTTCAGCAAAAAGGTTCGAATATAACGGCTGAAAGGCTTCGTTTTGACTTTTCTCATCCCGAGCCAATGACGGATGCCGAAAAAAAAGAGGTTGAAAGGCTTGTAAATGAGGCTATCAAGGCCGATTTGCCCGTAACTATGGAAGTTATGCCTTTAGCAGAAGCAAAAAAAATAGGTGCGATGGCTCTTTTCGGCGAAAAATATGAGGATATTGTTAAGGTATACAAAATAGGAGATTTTTCTACCGAAGTTTGTGGAGGCCCCCATGTTGAAAGAACAGGTGTTTTGGGAAATTTTGTGATAAAAAAGGAACAGTCTTCTTCTTCAGGAGTCAGGCGTATAAGGGCTGTACTTGAACATTAAATGTAACTTATTGCCGAGCAATTTGTTAATAAGGCAAAACTTCGGCTTTGCCTTCTTTAAAATAATCATCCCCATATGGGATAATAGATGAGGATAAAATGAAAAAGAATATTTTTATTGCAGTTATGTTAGTTGGTTTTTTGGGCCTTTTGTCTGCCCAAAATGATTTACAGGTTATTGCACAGGTTAATCTTTTTAAAAAAGAACCTATTACCCTTGGCCAGCTTAAAAAGCAAGTCGCAAGTTTAGAGCTTGAAACTAAGCAAAAAACAAGTATTGAAGACCGTAAAAGTGTCTTAACAGCTTTGATGAACAGAACTATTTTGTTACAAGCTGCAGAAAAAGAAGGTGTGAAAGTTATGAATTCTGAGGTAGATGATTATTTTTCACAGGTAATAAGCCAAAATTTGGGTGTACAAATAACTGAAGCCGAATTTGCAAAAAAAATAAAACAAGAATATAATAAATCCTTAGACGAATTTACAAAAGAAAATACAGGAATGAATGTAAGTGAAGCAAAAAAGATGTTAAGAGAGCAGCTTTTAATTGAAAAATATGTTTGGTCAAAAAAATCCGCTGAAATTCAAAAACTTGCTACACCTCAAGATTCGGATATAAGAAAGGTTTATGACTTAAATGTACAGCAATTTTTACGTCCTGATATGATTAAGCTTGTTTTAATTAGCATTAAAAAAGATGGTAATGATGCTGCCGAAACTAAAAAAATCAATGAATTAAATGCCAAATTGAAAAAAAATGTTAAGGCCTTAGCTGAAATTGAAAAAAATGCAAAAAAAGAAGGGTATAATGTTCAATCAAGATATGCTTTAAAAAACGAATTGGGAGCACAAGCCTTAGGTCTTCAACATGAAGCTTTATTACAGATTTTTGAAAAAGATGTAAATTTCGTTTCAGATATTACGGATATGCCTGATAACCGTCAGTTTTTTTTAATAGCTGAAAAACATCCTGTAAAAATTTTAGGACTCAGTGATGTTATAGATCCTTCTCAAACTATTACAGTATATGAAGTTATAAAAAACCAATTAGTAGCACAAGGTCAGCAAAGGGCAATTCAAATAGTCAATCAAGAATTGATTAATGAGCTGCGCACCGATGATAATTGTAAAATTCTAAAAAAGGATGCAGATCTTGATGCTCTCCTTTCATGGTAATTGATAAATCTTAAATGAGTATAGGAAGACGCAGAGGACGGATTCTCGCTTTTCAAGCTCTTGTTGCTTGGGATATGGGCGGGGCCGTCCTTGATGATTTATTGACTTTTTCTTGGCAGACAGACGGATCAGCGCCCGGTTTGCATGATTATATTTTTCCTAAGATGATGGTTTTAGGAACGATAGAAAATATCTCCGAAATAGATAAGAAAATTGCGGAAAATCTGGATAACTGGGTCATTGAAAGGCTTAATTCTGTAGACAAAGCTATTTTACGCTTGAGTGTATATTCTCTTTTATATCAGAAAGATACTCCGGCCCCGATAGTAATAGATGAAGCTATCAATCTGGCTAAAGATTTTGGAACCGATGATTCTTATAAATTCGTTAATGCGGTACTTGACAGCATTAAAAATAAATCATAAAATTCATTAAGATGAAGCAATACAAAATAGTTATACAAGTTATTTTTTTAATTTTTTTAGTCTTTTCTTGTTCAGTAAAAACAAATGAGCAGACTTTTTCTGATGAGCTTTTAAAGGTTGATTCTTATATAATTAAAGGACAGTCTACAAAGGCCTTAAAAAGCCTAAGGCGTCTTCAAAAAAAAGCTGTTACTTCATCAAACTATATAAGTATTGTAAAAAGACAGTTAAGATTGGATTCAATTCCGGATGCTATAAACTGCTTGCAAAACGGTATAAAGAATTCTCCCGCTTCTAATGAACTTCCGGCCTTATTAATTTCAATTCTCATAGACGCCGGCCGTTATGCTGATGCTCTTCCTTATTGTGAACTTTTAAAAGGTACTCCATATGCTTCCTTGGGAGCCGAGGCTTCAATATTGTCGGACATTGCATTAAACGCTTTTAATTCGGATTTTTCTCTCTTAAAAGCTGCATACAAAAAAACCGAAAATCAGGTCTTTTTAAAAAATGCCGCTATTTCATTGGCTTCTGCAGGGCGTTTAAGGGATGCTTATAATTTACGCTACGAAATTTCTCAAGATAAAGCTCCGGAAAGTCCTTTTTTTTGGAGCTGTATTGCTTATGATTTAGGTGTTTTTGAGCCTATTTTCGGCGATTTATATTTTTCCCTTGTTTATGCGGATAAAGACGGCGGCGAGGGTAAAACGGCTGAAAATGCACGGCTTCATCTTATGCTTGCTGCCGATGCAGCCTTCGGTCAAGGTGATACGGAGAGGGCTAGAGCCTTTTGGCAGGCTGCGGCCGACAGAAGTCCCGAATCCTCTCCCATAGTATTTTATGATTTGGCATTAACGGCCCCTGATGAAAAAGAGCGTGTAGATCTTTTGATAGAATGTATAGACTTATACCCTAATTTTTATCCTGTAATTGCCAGATATGTTAGAGAAGCTCTTGCTATGAGAGAATTTGATAATCAAGACGAGATAACGGCTTACCTTGAATCTAAGGGGTTTTATTCACTCAAAATGGAAGAGACATATTTTTCTTCCCCTAAAATGACTTATGCACCGGAAGATTTGTTAAAAAGAGCTATGAGCTTTACAAATTTTGATCCGAAATTTATTTTAGAAGAATTCAGATATCATCAGATAAAAGACAAAAGCCCTTCTTCACAGGCTCGGGGAAAGGCGGACATGTGGAAAATTATTGAAAAGTATGGAAAAGAACCGATTATTCGTGAATATGCAAAATGGTATTTTGCTAAGTCCGGTGATTTTAACGCTTGTTTTAGTATTGCCGATATAGAAAAAAGGCCTGAAGATTCTTTTTATTCGGGACTGGCCTCAGCTATGAGCGGTGATTTTGAAAAGGCTGTTTCATACTTCGCCGTTTCAGCTCAAGTTCCGGCCTATGCTTATGCATCAACTGTAAATGCTGCCTATATGTATTATATGTCCGGTAACACGGAAGCAGCCGTTAATTCATACAGCTTTGCAGCATCTATGACCAAGGATAAAAAAAGACAAAGTATGCTGCACTATGAGATTGCTTCAATCTTTTATGAAAGAAAGGCCTATGACAGGGCTATGAGCGTCTTAGGTTATGCCTTGGAATTAAATCCTAAAAACTATCAGGCGGCATCTCTCTTAAAAAAATTAAAAGAGCTTAATTAATCTTTTTCGAGTTTGAAAGATTAATCTTCTTCTTCAAGTTTAAAAACCACTATCCCTGAGGTTTCATGTTTATCGGGTATAAAACTTGATGCAAATAAAACGGTAATTACAGCCCCCATTTTATCCGCCATTCCTGAAACCTTTCCGGATAAACGCTTGTTTTCTGCATATTCTTTTACGATTTTAAATGCATCATCATAATCTTCACGAAGAATATAAAAGTCGGTATGGTTAAAGCCTGTAACTCCGTATCCTACAAGAACCGAAGCTACATGTTCGTTTTCAACACGGTATGGAATATGTTCACTTTGAAATAATGATTTTATCATCATTAAGTCTTCTTGATAGAACAAGTGCATAAATTTGACAGCCTTTTTTCCCGATTGGACAGCTTCAAAAAAAGCATCTTCCATTTCAACTACATCATCTAAGGCTTCATCTTCTGCAGCAGTTCCGTCGTTTAATTTAACCCCTTCCGAATTCTCTTTCCACGATTTTTTTAAAAATAAAAACACAAAAATACCGCTCAAAACAGCAACTAACCACCACATAAAACCTCCAATCAGGCCTCAAAAAACCTCAGTTTTTAGAGGGTTTCATTAAATCATCTTATTCATTTTTCCGTAGATATTGCGGACTATTATTTTTTGGTCTTCGTTAAAATTTTCTCCTGCAAGGTCAATCAGGCTTTGGAGGGATACGAGGCTTTCGTGTAAGGCCGTATGAAAACCTCTTGAAGTTTTAAACCAAAAATGTCCTGTTCCGTCACAAAAGAGGGTTATAAAACCCAGCTGCTTTGTAGTCTTTTTTGCTATTGTAGTTCTAAATAAGAGGTTTAAGGAATTTACAAGGGCTTCCAAATCTTCTTCAATAAAATAATTTTTATTTTTGTCAAAGTGCTTTTCATCTTCGGTTTTTTCTATCTGTTCAATATTAAAATTATTTACCACATTTAAAATTAAGTCCATCTTTTCGCCTGAGAGGAGTTCGCTCTTATTGATTTCTATTTTTCCCCGCAAGCCCTTTAATTGCTCCAAGGCTCCGTTTTGATTTTCTTCACTGTATTTTTTGCGGAGAGTCTCGGCCGTAATTTTAAATTCTTTCCAAGGAAGAATAAGGTGTTTTTTGCCCTTTATTTTTTTGATAAGATAGCGAGTTCCTTCGATAAGAACGCTTTCTTCTTCCGGCTTTTTCTTTTCTTCTTTTTGTTCTGCCCTGTGTTCGTCTTTTTCTTTTTTTGACCTTTTATCCTTCCTTTCTAAAAGGGCAGGGGCAACCTCTTCAATTATCTTTTTTGAAAGAGGAGAAACCGACATGGCATACATGCGCGAAGTTCTGACTATTTCGCCTGCAACTATAAACTGTTCTTTTTCCTTGTACATGCAGGAGCCGGGGTGGATAAAAATCTTTTCTGTTGTGAGGGAGCGGTAAGAGTCCCTTCCCTGAGCCGAGCATACAAACTGAATCATTCCCTTGGCTATAGCCGTAAGGTAGTGTTCCATTTTTCCGCCCGAAAGAATCGGTACTCCCATATCCGAAACTATGAGTTCAAGCTGTTCTTTTATGTTGGCTATTTCGGCCATTACCCTGTCATCTAGATAGTGAATTTTACAAAACCTTTCTTTATCGAGGGCTTGAGAGTACATTCTAAAAACCTTTAAGAATGAGGCAAAATCTCCGAGGGGTTCATCAAAAAGGGCGTGAGCCTTGCGGGCTTCAATTTCTTCGCCTTCAGGAAAGATGACGGGGCTCCGTGCCGATAAAAAGGCCGCAGCGATTAAAACCTCTTCTACAAGGTCGGGGTATCTTGTAATTGCTTCAACTATGATTCGGGATTGCCTTGGAGCTAAAGGGAAAAGACACATCATTTTTCCTATGCTGCTTAAAGAGCGGTCGCTTTCTAGGGCATCTAGCATGTTTAGGGTGTCTATGGCTCCTATTATGCCTTTTTTACCCGGAGGCGAAATAAAGTCGAAATTTTCAAAGTCTAGAATTCCCAGTTCCGCCATACGCATAACAACCTCGGATAGGTCTGTACGGTAGATTTCTTCGAGGGTATAAAGCTGCCTTGTTTCAAAGTCCTTGCGGGTGTAAAGGCGGTAGCATACGCCTTCCTGAGTTCTTCCGGCTCTGCCCCGTCTTTGATTACATGAGGCCTTAGATATGAGGGTTTCATCCAAACTTGAGGTAAAGGTAAAAGGATTATAAAAGTTAAGTTTTGCAAGCCCCGAGTCTATAACGGCAGCAATGTCATTTATCGTTATGGATGTTTCCGCTATGTTTGTCGATATAACAATCTTCTTTTTTCCGAATGGCGGGGATTTAAAAACTCTTTCTTGTTCTTCTTTGCTTAAACGGCCGTAGAGGGGGAGAATAAAAAGTTTCCTGTACCACGGTTCTTTTGAAAGTCTTTCAATGCAGTCCTTGATAGCTCTTTCCCCCGGAAGAAAAACCAGAATGGCACCGCTCCGTCCTTCACTTAAAATGCGGCCTACAATCGAGGCTATCTTGTCCATCAAGGCCGTTTCCGCTTCTTGGGTATCGGTAGAAGCCTTAACCGCGGGGGGGTCAAAGATCAGGGTAACGGGGTAGGTGATGGCATCTATTTTGATTACGGGGCATCCGTCAAAGTACATCGAAAATAGATCTGTATTTATTGTGGCCGACGAAATTATAACCTTAAAATCCTTGCGCTCCGTTATTATCCGTTTTAAAAGTCCCAAGATAAAGTCTATGTTTAAGCTACGCTCATGAGCTTCATCGACCAAGATTACGGAGTACTTGCTGAGCCATGGATCAAGTTTTAGTTCCTGTAAAAGAATGCCGTCGGTCATTATTTTTATTTTCGTATCGCTTGAAGTCTTATCTTCAAACCTCATCTTATATCCGACAAGGCCGGGCATCGGCTCTTTAAGCTGTTTTGAAATAAATTCGCTCACCGAAAGGGCTGCAATACGCCTCGGCTGGGTAACGCCTATCATACCTGAACGGCTGTAGCCTGCTTCATGTAAAATAACCGGCAGCTGGGTAGTCTTGCCTGAACCCGTAGGGCTTTCTACAACGATTACCTGATTGTGCTCAAGCATTTCCAATATTCTGTCTTTTTGTTCGTATACCGGTAGATTTTTATATTTCATATATTGAGTATTATAGCTTATTTTGTAGGAGGCTTCAAGTATGATAAATTTACTATAAAATTTCTTAAGTTTAATTTAAAAAATATCAATCTTTTATCATTCCCTCAAAATAGTTTATTTTCATTGCAGAGCGTACTGAATGAGTTGTAGCTGCGGCTTTTTCCCTTGCTTTTTTGGTGCCTTCAATCAGGATTTGATAAACGGAAGGGAGGTCTTTTTGAAAGGCTTCTCTTCTTTCCCTGATGGGCCTAAGTTCTTCCTGTAAAATATTGTTTAAGAATTTTTTAATTTTAACATCGCCTAGGCCGCCTCTTTGGTAATGCTCCTTAACCTCATTCAAGCATAAATAATCGCTCCAAAACTCAGGAAAGTGCTCATTTCGGGCAAAGGCGTCAAGATAAGTAAATACCGGATTCCCTTCAACCTTCCCCGGATCTTCAACACGGAGGTGATTCGGGTCTGTAAACATTCCCATTACCTTCTTTTTGATTTCTTCGGGGCTGTCCGAAATATAAATACAGTTGCCGAGCGACTTACTCATTTTAGCCTTTCCGTCGGTTCCGGGAAGCCGTCCGCAGGTTTTGTTTGCAGGCAAAAGCTCCTTGGGCTCTACCAAGGTTTCCCCGTAAAGAGAATTAAAGGAGCGGACTATCTCGCGCGTTTGCTCAATCATCGGCATCTGGTCTTCGCCTACAGGAACCGTATTTGCCAAAAAGGCCGTAATATCGGCTGCCTGACTTATAGGGTAGGTTAAAAACCCTACAGGGATACCAGTGTTTCCGCCGGCGTTGGCACCTGTGTTAAAGCCTCTAAGCTTAATCTCATTTTTTACCGTAGGGTTCCGTTCGAGACGGGCCAGGGTAACGAGATTCATATAATAAAAGGTAAGCTCGCAAAGTTCAGGGATTTGAGTCTGCACGAGGATTGTCGATTTTTGAGGGTCTATTCCGCAGGCAAGATAATCCAACGCCACTTCGATAACGCTTGTACGCACTTTTTCAAGATTATCCGCATTGTCGGTTGTAGCCTGCGCATCGGCAATCATAATATAAATTTCGTCGTACTTGCCCGAATTCTGCAAGGCTACTCTGTTTTTTAAGGAGCCTACATAGTGCCCTATATGAAGTTTTCCTGTGGGTCTATCCCCGGTCAAAATAATGTTTTTCATTTAAACCTCATTCCTTAATAACCAAATGGAGTTCATCCAGCTGCTTTTGGTCTACTTCGCTGGGGCTGTCGTCCATGGGGCTTACTGCAAAGGAATTTTAAGGGAAGGCGATTACTTCTTTTATCGAGGTTTCGCCTGCCATAATCATCACTATGCGGTCAAGTCCCGGAGCAATGCCGCCGTGTGGCGGGGCACCGTATTTAAAGGCTTCCGTTAAAAAGCCGAACTTCTTTTCTGCTTCGCTTTCGTCAAAGCCGACAATCTTAAAGATACGCTTTTGCAGTTCGGGATTGTGGATTCTTATGGAGCCGGAGGCTACCTCATATCCGTTTAAGACCAGGTCGTAAAGATCGCCTTTTACGGGTTCTGGGTTTTCTTCCATTGTTGCAATATATTTTTCTTGAGGAGCCGAGAACATGTGATGAGCCGGATCCCATTTGTTTTCTTCCTCGTTCCATTCAAAGAGGGGGAAGTCCACAATCCAAGCAAATTTAAATTCGGCAGGGTTTAAAAGGCCTAAGTCCTTTCCGAGCTTGCTTCTGACGGCTCCCAAGGCCGTACAGGCAATCTTGTACTTATCGGCTACAAAAAGAATTAAGTCGCCTTTTTCGGCTCCGAGTTTTGAGCAAATTTCCGCTTCCTTTCCTTCAAAGAATTTGGAAATACCGCCTTCAAGCTTTGCACCGGCTTCCGTTACCTTAATCCAAGCCAAGCCCTTAGCCTTGTATATTTTGGCTGCGGCTTCAAGCTCTTCAATTTTTTTGCGGCTATAGGCTTCCGCCTGTCCTTTTACAACCAAGGCCTTGACGGCTCCGCCTGAAGAAATAGCATCTTTGAAAACTGCAAAGTTTCCGATTTCGGCCATAAAAGCTGCATCCTGCATCTTCATTTCAAAACGGAGATCGGGCTTATCGGTACCGTAGACATCGATAGCTTCATCGTAGCTTATGCGTTCAAAGGTTTTTGGAAGGTCTACATTTATGCTCTTTTTAAAAGCATACTGCATCATCCCTTCGGTTAAGCTTAAAACATCTTCGCGGGAAGCAAAGCTCATTTCAAGGTCGATTTGAGTAAACTCGGGCTGTCTGTCGCCTCGGGCATCCTCGTCGCGGTAGCAGCGTGCAATCTGAAAATATTTATCAAAGCCCGATACCATTAAAATCTGCTTATAAATCTGCGGAGATTGGGGTAGGGCATAGAATTTTCCCGGGTAAAGGCGGGAGGGAACCAGATAGTCGCGGGCTCCTTCCGGCGTGGACTTAATAAAGGTCGGGGTTTCAATTTCCAAAAATTCTTTTGAAGTTAAAAACTCGCGGACAGCAAAGGTAAACTTGGAGCGCAACATAATGTGTTCCTGCATAGCCTTTGAGCGCAAGTCCAAATATCTGTATTTAAGCCGTAAATCTTCGTTTGCATTTGTTTTTTCGTCAATCTGAAAAGGAAGCACCTCGCTTTTTGAAAGCACTTCAATCTTTAAGGCCTTAACTTCGATTTCTCCCGTTGCCATTTCCTTGTTTATCATAGAATCGGGGCGCGGCCTTACAAGCCCCTCAACGGCAATACAGAATTCCTGCTTGAGGCTTATAGCAAGAGCTTTTAATTCTTCGCTTGCATCATCGTCCACAACCACCTGAGTCAAACCGTAACGGTCGCGTAAATTTAAAAAAGTAATACCGCCGTGATCCCTTTTTCGGTGAATCCAGCCGTTTAAAACAACAGTTTTTCCTGCAAAATCCTTATTTAAGCCGCCGCAGGTTACGGTTCTTTGCATTTTTTCCATAATTGAATATTATAGTTAAAATACAAAAGCTATGCAAGAGGGAAAAAATCATAAAGATTTTTACTCTTGTAAAAGTTTTGTGTTTAGTTTATTATGAAAATATTGGAGAGAAGGTAAATGAACTTAAACATATTGATTATTTTATATCTTGTATTTTTTATATTGTTGATAGTCTTTCATTTTATTCCTGTAGTTTTTGGAAAGCACATAGCCGGTAAAGCAAAAGCGATGGGTAATAAATTGATTTCTTTTAAAGGGAAAATATCAAAAAAGCAAAATCTAAGCCTTGCGCTTTTTGCATTTCCTGCAATAACTTTTTCTTATAGTGCTATAAATAAAAATATAATTGTAGGCTTAATCGGTTTATTTTTAAGTATACTAATGCTTATTTATATAATGGCTAAGTATTCAAAAGCAGCCGGTGTTTACGAAAACGGGATTATTTACGGGGACTTTTTGACATGGGATAATATCCATTCTTGGAAAACTGAGAACAACGGAAAAATATCTCTTCTTTTACAAAACGGCTTTAGTATAACTATTGAAGAGAAAATAGATACCGAGGCCTTATCAAAAATTTTGACGGAAAAGTTGGACAGGAAAATATAGATTATTGATAAGTAAATCCTGTATAAAAAATATCAGCAAGGTAGTTCTTAAAAATGATAAGGAAAAACTTGATTACAGTTTCTTAGATTTATATGACCAATTTTTAATTGAAATCCCTATACCTATACTTTTTTCCGAAAGGGTAGTTTTGGAAATATATTTTTAAGGCAAAAAATAGCTGATGCCGCAAAAAGCCTTGATTAAATTACAGTTTTTCTATTTCAGATTCGGAAAGACCTGTCATTAATAAAATTTCAGAAATTGGATAGCCTCGTTTTTTCATAAGTTTAGCGGTTTGTTTTACGCCTTCAGAAAACCCTTTATACCTAGCGTCCATCTCAAAAGTAGACATCAACCTGTATTCTTGTCTTGCTTGTTCGTTTTCTTTTATTGTTTGTATCACTTCTTCTATCCTCCTTGTAAATTCACTCTTTGTTTTACCTGTTTTAAGGTATTCTAAAAATCCTTTTAATGCTTTATTTTTAGCGTTATTAAAGGCATCTGCATTTATTATAACCTTTCGTGAACCGTCTTGTAAAGGGGTGTTTTTATCCTCTATACAAAGATTTTCAAAGGTATAAATTGGCTTATTTTTGCCTATTGCATCAAAGGTACAGATAAAAATTATAAAGCTGTCATTTAAATTGTTATAGAAATTCCCCTTATTCAAGATAGTAAATTAGAAAAATATTTTTGTAGTCAATGCCATTAAAAAAGTCCTTTGCGGTATTTGTATCTTGGCGGTTAAATTATCAATAAAATTTAATTCTTTTTAAAATTTTTACTATCTATTGCAAACCGCAATGACTACGCTTTTAAACGAGTCTTAGGAGTGGAAGAAGGTTCAATACAAGCTCCTAAAATAAGCGTTGCTTGTATTGAACTTAAAGTTTTGCCATAGGCAAAACTTTTGATATTTTAAGAACTTTTTCATTTCATTACAAAAGTGTCTAAAAAATAATGCTCAGGATTTGAAAATCCTTGCGCTTATTTTTTATAGGAAAACAAAGATATTCTTCAGAACTTGCTGGAATGTATATTGAACATTCCGCCTGAGGATATCGAGAGAATGGGTATTGATATCGAAAAAATAGCTGAAGGAACTGGGCTAAGCAAAGAAGAAATAGAAAAGTTATAATTTATTAGGGGAAGAAGGACTAGCCGTTCAGAGCAGGCTTAGCCTCGAAGCTCCGCTGGCTGTAGGCCTTGAAGCTTCGCTGGCTGTAGACCTCGAAGCTTCGCTGGTTGTACTATATAACTACTCCAATTCAAAGACAACACTTATTTCCGCAGAAACTTCAATCTGTCCCATGGGAGAAAAATTTCCTCCTGCTGCCTCATAATCGGCGGCTTCTTTCATATTTTGGGCAGCATAATTATAATAGTTTCGTTGGAACATACCTGTAGGTTCCTCGCTTATGCTGATTATTTTTCCTAAAGAAAGAGGTTTTCCGCCGTTGGGGGCTGCCTTACAAAGAAGGAGAGCTTTTTCTTCAGCTGCTTTTACGGCCTCAGCCCTTGCCTCATCCATTAGTTTTCTCATATCGGCAACCGAAAAGCCTACATTGTAGATTCTATCGACCCCCGTATTTAAAAGGTCGGTTAAAAAGACTTCGTAATCTTCAATCTTTGTAAGAAGAACGGCTATGTTTTGTACCACCTCATAGCTGTCAAAATATTCATCACCGTTGTCTCTATATCTGGATCTAGGGTTAATATTTACGCGTTCAATACTTATATTTTTTTGTTCGATTTTATATTTTTCAAAAAGTTCCTTTAATTTTAAAATTGCCGCATCATTTTTCTTTTTTGCTGCGGATAAGTCCCTATCCTTAGAAAAAACCGAAAACGAAATTGAAACCTGATCAGGAGATTTTGAAATAGAGGAACGTCCTGTAACGCTTATAAAACGCTTTTCGCTTGCTTGAGGACTGCATGCTCCAAATAAAACAAAACCGATACATAAAACGCCGATAAGTTTTATGCCCTTAATAATAGAATCTTTCATAAAAGCCTCCAAAAAAATCAAGCACTTACAAAAAGGCAAAAAAGCCCTTTATTAAAGTACACTAAAAATAACAAAGGATTCGTATTTAAGGTTACTGTTTTTTAAATCGTCAAAAGCTAATTGTCAATTTTAATTTTTTTTGATAAAATCAAAAAGGATTGACAAGGTTATCCTTGGAGAAAAATTATGGCAAAAGAAAAAAAAGTTTTAGACCTTGAAAAGACTATAAAAAAACATCAAGACCTTTATTATAATGCCCAGCCTGAAATTTCGGATGCGGAATTCGATGCTCTTTGGGATGAATTAAAAGCACTGGATCCTCAAAATAAACTTTTTTTTACGGTTCCGCCGGAATCTACAGATGGGTTTGCAAAGTCGGAACATATTATTCCTATGGGAAGTCAGGAAAAGGCTGCCGATCCGCCTTCATTTGAAGCTTGGGCCTTAAAGATGCCCTTTAAAGAATACATAGTTCAATATAAAATGGACGGAGCAAGTCTTGAGCTTCAGTATGAAGAAGGCCATTTTGTGCGAGCTGTTACCAGAGGCGACGGAAAAATCGGGGACGATATAACCGATAATGTACTTAAAATGAAAGGGCTGATAAAAGATATTACTGTAAATGCAGGGCCTGCCGATGGGGCTAAACCCTTTTCAGGGGGAATAAGGTGCGAGGTTATAATGCTCCGTTCCATTCACAAAAAATACTTTAAGGATAAGGCTAATTGCCGAAATGCCGCCAACGGGCTTATGAAAAAAAAGAACGGAGAATTGTGCGAACATATAAATCTTTTTGCCTATGATGCCGTTCAAGGAAGTATAGGCCGCCCTTTTACGGGAGATGCCCCCTTTAAAACCGAGTCCGAAAAACTCGTCTGGCTTAAAGAAGCGGGCTTTAATTGCGTTGAAGTAAAATACTGTAAAAGCATTGATGAAGTAATAGAATATAGGGCTCATGTTATGGATATCCGCCCTTCATTGGACTATGACATAGACGGCCTTGTAATCAAAAACGATACAATCGATCCCGAGGACATGAAAAGAGCCCGCCCAGAAAAACAGATAGCCTTTAAGTTCAGCTTGGAAGAAGCGGTTACCGTCCTAAAAGAAATCGAATGGAGCGAGTCGGGGGCTACCTATACCCCCATAGCCCTTATCGAGCCTGTACGCCTTGCAGGCACTACGGTAAAAAGAGCAAGCCTTGCAAACCCTAACATAATCAAGGCTCTAAACTTAAAAATCGGAAGCAGGGTAGTGGTAACCAAGAGGGGGGAGATAATCCCCAAGATAGAAGCTCTTGCAGAAAATCCTCCTAATGTTAAAGAAATAGAATATCCAGATACCTGTTCCGTATGCGGCACACCTCTTAGCAATGAGGGTTCAAGGCTTTATTGCCCCAACATGAGCTGCCCCAAACTTATTCATCACCGAATAGAAAAATGGATAAGCGTTCTCGATATAAGGGATTTCGGGATAACCCTTATAAAAAGGCTTTTTGAGATGGGACGGGTTAATTCAATCACCGATTTATATACCCTCACTGTCGAAGAACTGGCAGCTATAGACCGCATGGGAAAGCTCTCTGCAGAAAAGGTTTATAAGGCTCTTCATTCCAAAAAAGAAATAAGCTTAACCGAATTTATTGCAGGCTTCGATATTGAAGGAATCGGCGAAACAATGGTCGAAAAGCTTGAAGAAGCGGGTTTTGATGATTTGGATAAAATCCTTGCAGCCTCGGAAGCCGACTTTGCAAATGTTTATCAGTTCGGGCAGGTTCTATCCCATACCTTAGTAACAAACCTTTCGATCTTAAAAGATGAGATGAGAGGATTGATAGATAAGGGGTATATAAAAATTAAACCTCCTCTTACATCGGAAGAGGGGGCTGTTTTAAAGGGGATGAGTTTTTGTTTTACAGGGGAACTTAACAAGATGAAGAGGGCTCAAGCTGAAGCCTTGGTAAAAGAAAAAGGCGGAACTGTAAAATCTTCCGTTGTAAAGGGTTTAAGTTATCTTGTAACCAATACACCCGATTCTGGTTCATCTAAAACCAAAAAAGCCCAAGAATTGGGAACAGCCATCATAACCGAAGAGGCTTTTTTAAATCTTATTGGGAAGGTCTAGCCTTGTTAAAGAGAAAAAAAAGAGTTTTAATTATTTTTTTATCCGTTTCTCTTTGGTTTTTTTTAATCTTTGGACTGACGGACTTTTATAATTATAAATTAGGTTCTATCAAACAAAAACTGTCTAAAACAAATTTAAGTATTTATAATACGGGAACAGTGATAAAAACATTCGGACAAAATGCCGAAACGGTAAGCGCCGTTATTTCTTTTTTTACACCTAACGGAAATCTTATAAACAGTTACGAAAGAGCTTGGCATGGATGGGAGCTTAATCTTGAATGTATAGTTTTTACTTTTGAATCGGGTTCAATAGTATTTCCTTACCGGCTTTTTTCGAATGAGTCTAAATACGGTACCGGTCTAAAACTTTTCGATTATTATAACCGAAAGGGCTATCCTGCGATTTATGATTATTCTTTTTTTTCGAATGAAGAAAAAGAACTTATAAAAAGCCTTTACGGATATGCAGTTTTTTCTCCCTATCTTTTAAAAGTTTTTTCTTATGCAAAGATAAAAACCATAAGTTTACATAATTTTAAGCCTGATACGGAATATCTTTTATATGCCGGCTCTGATGGAGAAATAAAATTTATAAAGGGCTGCCTTTAAAAATAGCGGTTTTTATAATACCCCAAAATTAAGGAAAATTATCTGAAATTTCGGGTAAAACCTCTTGACAAAATCCGGCATATCGAGTAAACTTGCTCTTGTTGTCTATGCCAACTTAGCTCAGCTGGTCCAGAGCACGTGATTTGTAATCTCGGGGTCTAGGGTTCGAATCCCTAAGTTGGCTTTTTATGGGGAGTTTCCCGAGCGGTCAAAGGGGGCAGACTGTAAATCTGTTGGCTATGCCTTCCAAGGTCCGAATCCTTGACTCCCCATTTTAGGGATTGTTTTAAATCTTTTGATAAAAAAGAGCTTGAAACAATCCCTTTTTTGTTTTATACTATTAACTATATGGATAATAAATTCTGGAAAGACGGTTTAAATTTTTCATGCACAAGGTGTTCGGCCTGTTGCCGATTCGATCCGGGATTTGTGTTTTTGTCCGAACATGACCTTTCGAGATTACTGGAATGGATTTCTATGTCGAAAGATGAATTTATAAAAGTGTATTGCCGCTGGATTCCTAAGGAGGACGGTTTTGAGTACCTGTCCTTAAAAGAAAAATCCAATTATGACTGTATACTTTGGGATCAGGGTTGTAAGGCTTATACTGCCAGACCTCGTCAATGCTCGGATTTTCCGTTTTGGAATTCGATTTTAAGTTCAAAGGATATGTGGGATATAAATGCCCAATATTGTCCCGGTATGGGGAAGGGTGAATTTTATTCTGCAAAAAAGATTGAAGAGATTCTTACAAGGCGTAAAAATGAGTCTTGTATAAGACGTAAAACAGAATCTTGAAGAAATGAGGATTAATCTAAGGAGCTTTTTGAGGTATTTATGCTTGTAAAATTTTGGGGTGTTAGAGGCTCTCTTCCGGCTCCTCTTACGCCGGCTCAGGTTCAAAGTAAGATTTCGGCTGTAGTTCAAAGGATAACTCTAAAAGACATCGAAAGTCAGGATTCAAGGGAGCGTTTTTTAGCATCTCTTCCAAAATGGCTCTTCGGTACAATCGGTTCCAATACATCCTGTGTTGAGGTTGAAACCAAAGACGGTGAACATCTGATTTTTGATGCAGGAACAGGAATAAGGGAGTTAGGAATCGATTTAATGAAAAGACCCGATTACGGAAAGAATACGACATATCATTTGTTTGTTTCACATTTTCATTGGGATCATATTCAAGGGCTTCCCTTTTTTAATCCCGCCTACGATCCTCGAAATAAGATAATTGTTTACAGCACTCGAAAAAAAGCAAAAGAGTTTTTAGAAGATCAAATGAAATACCCGTATTTTCCTATTTCGATGCTTGGGGAAGACGGTTTCGGTGCTTCTTTTGAGTTTAAATATATTGAGCCGGATCAAAAATATGTTGAAATAGGAGATACGAAGATAGGCTGGCATCGAGTACGCCATCCGGGAGGATGTACTGCCTATTCCATAATCGAAAACGGGAAAAAAATAATTTATTCCACAGATACGGAACTTCGTCCGCGGGATTTTGAACGGAATGAACAAAATGCCGAATTTTATACCGATGCCGAGATGTTAATAATAGATGCCCAGTACACCCTTAGCGATTCAATTTTAAAAGAAGGTTGGGGGCATTCTACTTTTTCTGTTGCAATAGATTTTGCAGCCGGCTGGAATATAAAAAGCATTGCGCTATTTCATCATGAGCCTACATATCAGGATAAAAAACTATTTTCGCTCAAACAAGCTGCCGACTGGTACAGAGATTGTTCCAGTGCACCGGATATAGAAATTTTTATAGCTCAAGAAGGAAAATCGTTTTTAATATGATTGAACCGGAATTACCCTCATATGTTTTTTCAGATGATGAATTAAAGTATTTGGCTCTTTATTTTAGAAAAAACTCCGATTCCATTCCTAAGGTATTGGAAAGGCTTTCCGAATTTGCCGAATCATATGTATATTCAACAATGACAATAGGGGAAGCTGAATCTTTTTGTGAAAAAGCCCTTATTGGAGGTTAAAGGATTTTACTCTATGAAAACTAAAATAAAAATAATAATTATACTATTGGCCATTGGTATTATCGCTGCAGGAGGGATTCTTTTTGTATTAAGTTTTAATAAGCCTCCTTACGGTATTACAGAACCAATCGTAATATTTAAGGTAAACCGCGGTACATCTGCAAAAAAAATCATAGATGATTTAAAGGCTAAAAATCTTATACGCTCGGAATATTATGCTTATGCATATCTCCGCTTTAAAAAGCTTAATTTAAGGGCCGGAACTTATCAAATAAAACCGGACATGACAACACAGGATATTTTACATAAACTTACAGAAGGTTCCCAAGCCCTAAAAAAAATCACTCTGCCTGAAGGCTTAACATTAAAAAAGACAGCTCAAGTTTTTGATAATGCAGGCTTTATAAAAGCTGAAGAATTTATATCCATAACAACAGATCAAGCCTTTTTGCAGCAAAATGGAATTATAGCAAATACGGCTGAAGGTTTTTTATATCCTGATACCTATTTTTTCGGAGAAGAAGATACTCCTGAAATGATGATAAAAATGATTATCAAAACTTTTTGTGAAAAAACTTCATCTATTCCGAATTTTCCTAAAGATTTTAACGAAATTTATAAAAAGGTAATTTTAGCCAG
Source organism: Treponema denticola (assembly GCF_024400535.1). Lineage (NCBI taxonomy): Bacteria > Pseudomonadati > Spirochaetota > Spirochaetia > Treponematales > Treponemataceae > Treponema > Treponema denticola. The sequence goes on along the minus strand of NZ_CP038800.1, from coordinate 1,638,484 downwards.
CATTATTGAACGGGAATATCAAGTACCTGAGGAAGCCCCTATAATATCAAGCGTGTTTACAAATAGGCTTAAGATAAACATGGGACTTCAATCATGTGCAACAGTTGAATATATAATTACCGAAATTAAAAATAAAAAACATCCTAAGCGTCTTTTTTATGAAGATTTGGAAATTGAAAATCCTTATAATACCTATATTTATGCCGGGCTTCCTCCGGGACCTATTTCAAATCCAGGTTTTACGGCTTTAAATGCAGCATGTAATCCCGCTAAAACGGATTATTTTTATTTTCGGTTAATAGATCCGGATACGGGAAAACACATTTTTACTAGAAGCGTTCAAGAACATAATAAAGCCGGAGAAAACTTAATCTTAAAAAAAGCGGCAGGGCAGTAAGATTGAAATTTTAATACTTATAGAATAAAATTATTATATGTGGTATAATTCTTAAGTTCGGAGGAATTTGTTTTGAAAATTGGAGTTGACACATTCGGATGTGATCATGGCCGCTCAGGAATAGGCTCTTATATATTATCTATTGTAAAAAATTTACCCAAAAATGATTACGAGTTTGAGCTTTTCGGCCCCGAACTTGATAAATATACTTATACATCGGATATAGATTACGTTTCGTTTACAGGAGTGGACATTGCAGATACAAAATTTTCCGAAAAACTTTGGCACTTTAAGAATTTAAATCCGTTTATAAAAAAACAAAAATATGATGCCGTTATTTATCCTGCGGGTATTGATTTATTGCCGCCTATTTTTACCGTACCGTCAATTTTAGTTATACAAAGCCTTTTATCAGCCGATTTAGGTGCAGTTGCAAAAATAGGGGTAAAGCGGACTTTAAAAACTTCTTCAGGAATTATAAGTCCTACAAAATATATTAAAACCGATTTAGCTCAATTCGGCGTTCTTGATTCAAAGGTCAGGGTTATATACAATGGAATTGATAATTCGTTATTTAAGCCTATAAATAATGATAAAGACAGCGTTTTAATACAGCCCTTTGCTATTCAAAAACCTTACATCATTTATGCCTCCCGCATAACACATAGCCAAAAATGCCATGTAGAATTAATAAAGGCCTTCGCCTTATTTAAAAGACAAACAGGTTCTCCTCACCGGCTTGTAATTGCGGGCGCGGATGGCGATAATTCAGAAGCTGTACATAATGCAGTAATACAGTCCGGTTTTTCTTCAGATATTTTGCTTACAGGCTATTTTCCGCATGAAAGCCTTCCTCAGCTTTATTCTTCTGCAGATCTATGCGTTTTTCCTTCAATGATAGAGGGAGTAGGTTTGCCCGTTATCGAAGCTATGGCTTGCGGTATTCCCGTTGCTTGTGCAAAAGCGGGAGCCCTTCCTGAAGTAGCCGGAGACGCTGCAATATTTTTTAATCCGAAAGATCCTGAAGAAATAACAAGAGCGATTTCTTCTTTGGTCGATTGCGATAAAAATGCCTCCACTAGAAAAAAGGTAATCGATAGAGGGCTTGAGTGGGTAAAACAATACAATTGGGTAAGTACTGCTCATCAAACAATTGAGTATATGGACTCTCTATTAAAAAATAACTAAAAATATATTGAAAAATATGCCGTAAAGTGATATAATCTCCTAACTATATGAGGGTTCTATGAAAGAATTTTTAACTTACAATACGGTAAGAGATAACGGCTTAATTCTCGCAAGAAAGATGTATGATGAGGGATATATTCCCGATATTATTTATGCTTCTATGCGCGGAGGCGCATATTTGGCTAATGTAATAAGTGAATTTTTTAAAATAGCCTATAAAGATGAGAAAAAAATTTTATACTCTACAGTTGTTGCTCACTCATATTCAGGTGTTCATGATAATGCAGATGTTATACTTGACGGCTGGACATTCCCGCCGAGTAAGTTAAAACCGGATGCTTCCGTTTTGTTGGTAGATGATATTTTCGATTCTGGCGCAACGGTAAATTATCTTGTAGCTGATTTGATTAAACATGGATTAAAAAGAGAAAATATAAAAATTGCAGTCCATGACTATAAGTATTTCCACAATAAAAATGAACAGTATGAATATCATCCGGATTATTGGTGCCGAAAACATGATATTTATACCGAAAAAGACAATATATGGATTCATTATATGAGTCATGAATTAGTAGGTTTATCAGTTTCGGAACTTGAAGAAAACTATTATTCAAAAAATCCGTTATTGCGTTCCGTTTTTAAAGGATTGATAAATTGAAGATAATAAAAGCTCCTATTACTTTAAAAATAAGTTTTATTATAACCTTTTTTTTATTTTTTTCATTTAAGCTATGCTGCGATGAATTTGAAGATTTTGAAATAAGACAAAATTATCAAGAAGATGGGATAAATATTTCAGTAAAATACCCTGAAAATATAAGCGAAGATCCTGTTTCCGCTTTTTACCGTTTTTTTATTCCTGTAAATAACTTATATAAAAGCGGAAAAATAAAAAAAGGGGAATCTATTTTTATTCCTTTTGGAGCCGAGCTTTGTGTTTGGGCTCAGAGCAGCTCTGGAAAATTAAGCGAAACTTTTCATTTAATTGCTGAAGCTCCGGATCAGCAAAAACTTTTAAATGTTTTGAGTCCTCAAGAGGGTGTTTGGAATGAAGTACAAAAACTGATAATCAAAGCTCCGGCCAAAACACAAATTATGTATTCAATTGATGGGAGCGACCCTTCAGAATTCGGTCTTTTGTATACTGAGCCTATAATTCTTGAAAAAGACGGTAAAATCGATTTAAAAATCAGGGTAGTGGGAGAATCAGGGCTTATAACCGAAAAAGAAATAAAATATACTGTTGATCCTTCAGGTTATCCTTCACCTAAAATATCTGATATGGACTATAATGAAGATAATCTGCAAAACGGTAATTCTTATGATATCTTAAATTGGTATTTTATAAATTTTTATTTTGAATCTCCGGTTTATTATTTGATAAAGGATGACGAAAAAAATGATGAACCGTCTTTATCAGAACTTTTAAATGTTTATGACGGCCCTATTTTTACAGATAGGACTAAAGACCGGTTTTTATACTGGACAAACAAGGATTTTCAAGACGGAAAAATAAATAAAATATTTTTACCTCGAAAACCTTTATTATCTTGGGTTCCAAATGAACCTGTAAATAGAAATATTGAACTTAATTTCGATGATAACCGTTATACATATTTTTTTGAAGTAGGAGACGGTAAAACATTTTTATTGCCTACAAAAAAATCCGAACGATTTACAAAAGACGGTTCAATGATTTTCGACTCCGGAATAAGACAAGAACGTTTTTTTGATGTAAAAATAAGAGCTTTTTATGAAGACCGTTTTCATGGTGAATTTAAAACGGCTTTTACTATCGATAAACTTCCGCCGGAAAGACCTGAAGCCGTTTTTAATCCTCCGGTGTCTCCTACAAATACAAGCGTAAAAATAAATTTAAAACCGGTTTCGGATGCCGAGATTGTTACCGAAATAGAGCCGCCCCTTTTTACCTCATTAAAAAATGAAATTACTTTAACAGGAAGTTTAGGAGAAAAAACCGTTTATTCGGTACATATTTACAGCAAAGACAAAGCAGGAAATAAGAGTGCGCCTATCACAAAAGAATTTATCATCGATAGAAATGCCGTTTATGTTGATTATAATTCTAAAGTAAAAAACTCCGATGGAAATCCCTTAAAACCGTTTTCTTCCATTTATGAAGCTGTAGATTCTATAAACAATATTTCATTTTTAAAAACAAATACAGTGAGTTCAGAAAAATGGAAAATTTATGTAAGAGGGGATTGTATTTTAAATGAACCTATTTTAATTACCCGTAATATAAAAATTTCTTCAGCAAGCTCACGGTCTTCAATCCATGTTTCAAAAAATGCCGGCTTTATTGTAATAGGCGCCAATTTTGAAATTGAAAACTGTGATATTTTTAGAAGGGAACCCAGTGAAGAACCGAGAGAAGTTCCCGTACTTTATGCAGATAAGGCAGAAATAAAATTAAATAATGTAAAACTTCAAGCCGTTGAAGGCGGACCTATTTTAAAATCATTTTATGCTCATTTGGATATTTCGGATAGTACAATCATTTCGGAGCAAAGTAACCATTGCCTTATTTTTAATATAAATAATTCTTCAGCTGTCTTCAAAAACTTAGATTTTACAGGAGCCGGATTTTCCATTGCTGCAATTTCTTCAGTCAATTCAATTATTGAAATGGATGATATAAGATCTTCATTTACGCCTGAGTTTACAGCCCGTTTTTTAGAAGCTTGGAATTCCGAAATATCTTTAGGAAGGCTTAATCTTATCCGTTTACCTGAAGCCGAAGCAAACAAGGATACCGCTATTTGGTATAATAAGAATTCAAAAATGGATATAAAATATCAGCCTATTATACAAGGTTTTTCAAAATCTATTATGAGGGAACCATAATGTTATGCGGTATAGATGAGGCAGGAAGAGGCCCCCTTGCAGGCCCTGTTACGGCAGCTGCCGTTATCCTTCCAAGCAGCTTTGATTTTTCAATTTTAAAAGATTCAAAAAAACTGACAGAAAAAAAAAGAGAAGAAGTGCGTAAAACCATATATGCCGACCCAAATGTTCTTTGGTCTATCGGCTGGGCATCCAATTACGAAATAGATGAGATAAATATCTTGCAGGCAACTTTTTTGGCAATGGAAAGAGCTTATGAAGGCCTTTATTTAAAACTTCAAGAATTCTGTAAATTAAACAGTGATAAATTTATAGAACCGGATATTATTGTTGACGGTAACTTTATTCCAAATATTAAAAATTGTTCTTCGATTAAGGCTCTCGTAAAGGCTGATGATTCCGTTTATGAGGTTATGGCGGCTTCTATTTTAGCAAAGACTGCAAGGGATAAAATGATGATACGCTACTCTTGGATTTATCCGGAATACGGATATGAAAAACACAAGGGGTACGGAACCAAAAAGCATATAGAGGCAATTAGATTTAACGGCTATAGTCCGATTCAGCGCAGATCTTTTTTTGTAAAAAATTTGTAAAAATATTTATAAATAGCTTACTTGTATTATTTATAAAAAAATGTTAATCTATTAATGGTATTATATAAAAAGTATTTGTGAGGAGTAACAAATTGAATCCTTTTGATATTATGAAAAATGCAAAAGAAATCCAAGCAAAAATTGCTAATATTAAATCCGACCTTGATCAAGAAGTTGTTGAGGGGGTATCAGGCGGAGGTCTTGTAAAAATCCGTTTAAAAGGCAGTTTTGAAGTTGAATCTATCTTCCTCGATCCTATAGCTGTAGATAATCGTGATGTTCCTATGCTTCAGGATTTAATCAGGGCTGCTCATAATGATGCAGTGGCAAAACTAAAAGAACTTTTACAAAATAAACTTGGGCCCCTTGCAAGTCTTGCAGGCGGTTTACCTTTTTAAAAAGAGGTATTAAATTAGTGAATGCTATTGATTCCGTTATAGATTCATTTTCCCGTCTTCCGGGTATCGGTCATAAGAGTGCTGCCCGCATCGCCTATCATCTTCTAAAACAGGGCCATGCGGATGCCTTGCGTTTAGCGGAAGCTGTTTCTACCTTGCATGATAAAATTCATCCTTGTAAGGTCTGCGGTTCTTATACCGAAGATGAGATTTGTTCTATTTGTGCGGATGAAACAAGGGATAGAGCAACTATCTGTGTAGTAGGCTTTCCTCAGGATGTGAACACAATTTCTTCAATCCCTGAATATCGAGGCTTGTTCCATGTTCTGGGCGGACTTATAGCTCCCCTTGAAGGTATAGGCCCCGATCAATTACATATAAGCGAGCTTATAAGACGTATTCATGAAGGCGGAATTACCGAGGTTATTCTTGCAACCAACCCTACGATTGAAGGCGATACCACAGCCCTATACATTCAAAAAATATTGCAGGACTTGCCTGTTAATATAACGAGGCTTGCCTCAGGCTTACCTGTCGGAGGCGATTTGGAATATGCTGACCGTTTGACCCTTGCAAGAAGTTTAAACGGGCGCATTAAATTTTAAAGGAGAATAAAAATGAATGAATCCACAATGCAGAGATTGCGCTATCATTACGAACCGAAAATCCCAAAAGTATTTGCGGAACCTTTGAGTTTGATTAAGCCGGAAATAGGAGAGGCTACACATGCACAATCTGACCAGGCGGAATTAAAAGAGATATTCCCACATACTTACGGAATGCCCATTATCAGATTTGTAAAGGGAAAATCGGAAGTAGAGCATAAGCCCTTAAAATTCGGTGTAATTCTTTCGGGGGGACAGGCTCCCGGAGGTCACAACGTAATTTCCGGTCTTTTTGATGCCCTAAAAAAAGGCAATGCAAATTCCAAACTTTACGGATTTTTAAGCGGCCCTGAAGGTTTGATAAAAGGACGTTATGTCGAAATAAAAAAAGCCTTAATCGATAAGTACAGAAATACGGGCGGCTTTGACATAATCGGCTCAGGAAGAACAAAGATAGAAACTGAGGAACAGATTGAAAGTTCGATTCAAAACGTAAAAAAATTAAAGCTGGATGCCCTTATCATAATCGGAGGAGATGATTCGAATACAAATGCGGCTTTTTTGGCAAAATACTTTATTCAGGCAAAGTTAAATACAAAGGTTATAGGCGTTCCTAAAACAATAGACGGCGACTTAAAAAATCAATACATCGAAACTTCCTTCGGTTTTGATACTGCAACAAAACTCTATTCGGAGTTAATCGGAAACATTTGCCGAGACGTAAATTCCGCACGTAAATATTGGCATTTTATAAAACTCATGGGCCGCTCCGCAAGCCACATAGCCCTTGAATGTGCTTTAAAAACTCAGCCCAATGTCTGCTTAATCGGTGAAGAACTGGCCGAAAAAAAAGTTACCTTGAAGCAGGTTACGGATTACATTGTGGATATAATTGTAAAAAGATCTCAAAAAGGCGAAAACTTCGGGGTTGTTTTGGTTCCGGAAGGAATTATAGAATTTATCCCTGAAATGGATGAATTGATTGAAGAAATAAATGATATTATGGCCGAAAAGACTTCAGCCTTTTCAAAGCTAAAAACCTTTGCAGGAAAAAAATCTTGGCTTCAAAAACACTTGTCCAAAAAAGCTTTTGCTCTTTTTGACAACCTTCCTGAAAACATTTCTTTACAGCTTTTAATGGATCGAGACCCCCACGGAAACGTTCAAGTTTCCCGTATTGAAACTGAAAAGCTTTTGATAGATTTGGTCACCAGAAAAATAACCGAGATGAAAAAGGAAGGTACATATAACGGAAAATTCAGTACCTATGCTCATTTTTTCGGATATGAAGGGCGCTCTGCCTTTCCTTCAAACTTTGACTCGGACTATTGTTATACCTTGGGCTTTACAGCCTTTTTATTGGCACTTAACGGCTTTTCAGGCTATATAGCTTCGGTTAAAAACCTGACTGATGAGGTAGAACATTGGCTTCCTTGCGGCGTGCCTCTTTCCATGATGATGAATATGGAAAGAAGAAAGGGTAAGATGACTCCGGTTATAAAAAAATCCGTAGTCGATCTAAATGGTAAACCTTTTAAAACCTATGAAAAAAATAGGGATAAGTGGGCTGTCGAAACCCTTTACCGATTCCCCGGAGCAATTCAATATTTCGGTGACCTTGAAGTATGCGACATACCTACTAAAACCCTCTTACTCGAAAAAGGAAATTTAAAAGAAAAGAGGAAGAAAAAATAAATTGATTAAAAAAAAGCACCGATTAAAAACCGGTGCTTTTCTAATTTGGAAGTTTTTACTTAAAAAACATTCCGATAAAATCTTTTTTTTCCAGATTTCCGAAGTAGGGTGTTAAATCAGTGTTTCTAAGTTTTTCTGTTAAAACACTTTCGGAATACTCGCAGCCGTTTAAAAGTTCTTCCAGTTCTGCCTTATCGGCTGTACCGAAAAAATCCCCGTGAATTTTTAAAGAATTTATTTTCATGTTTTCGACATTAAAAAATACTTCGATACTGCCTATTGGAAAACGCTCGTAGTGAGAATATTCTGCCTTGGGAGATGCTCCGTAATTCCATTCTTTGCGAGAAAATCTTTCCTCATAAATTTTCATAACACCTTTAAGTTCTTCTTCCGAAAGTTTATATTCGATAGGCTCTTGGTTTTCAACTTCAAAGATTGCTTTTAAAAGTTCGTCTTTAAATTGATCAACTGTAATATCCCGTTTTAAATAGGGCTTTATGTTTGTTACCCTTGAGCGGACGCTTTTTACGCCTTTAGATTCAAGTTTTTCTTTTCGGACAGTCAAAGCTTTGGAAAGGGCTTCCATTTCCACATTAAAAAGAATGGAACCGTCGCTTAAAACCCGTCCCTGCCAAACTGATTGAGAGGCACCGATACATTTTTGTCCTTCAATCGTAACATCGTTTCTGCCTGAAAGCTCTGCATCAACTCCGATTTTTTTTAAAGCATTTACAATCGGGATATAATATTTTTTAAAATCAATCTTTTCGTTTCCTTTTGTTTTTGTAACAAAAGAAAAGTTTAAGTTTTCGAGGTCTTGATAGATGGCCCCTCCGCCCGTAATGCGTCTGACAACCTTTATACCGTTTTCATTTATATATTTTTCGTTTATTTCCTGATAGGTATTTTGATTTTTACCTAAAAGAATAGTAGGGCTGTTACTCCATAAAAAAACATATTCCTCATTTTCCAAAGGGAGGTTTCTAAAGCAGTACTCCTCAAAGGCCATATTATATTCGGGGTCATGTGAATTGTTCACTATGTATTTCATGGAAAGCTATTATAATAAAAAAATAATTTTATGCAAGAGATTGATAAGTCAATATTTAGAATGTTCCAAGTACCTAGACTTTTTTATGATTTTAACCTATAATCAATAAAATTATAAATTTTAAGGCTGGGTTTATGACTTGTAATCAAAGAAAACCTGATTGGTTAAAAATAAAACTTCCTACCGGAGAACTTTCACAAGAAGTGTCGAATACAATAAAAATACATAAATTAAATACTATATGTACCAGCGGCAAATGTCCCAATCAGGGAGAGTGTTGGAGGTGCGGAACTGCAACTTTTATGATTTGCGGAAATATCTGTACGCGTGCATGTAAATTCTGCAATGTGCCTACCGGTTGCCCATTGCCCCTAAATCCTAATGAGCCGATGGAAATAGCTCAATCGGTTGAAGCTTTAAAATTAAAACATGTAGTTTTAACCTCGGTAGATAGGGACGATATAAAAGATTTCGGAGCTTCCCACTGGGTAAAGGTTATAAGAGCCGTAAAACAAAAAACACCGAATGTTACTATGGAAGTTTTGATTCCCGATTTTCAAGGCCATGAAGATTTGGTATCGATGATTATCGAAGCAAAACCGGAGGTAATTTCTCATAATCTTGAAACGGTACGCAGGCTTTCTCCCCATGTCAGAAGCAGGGCTACATATAACACCTCTCTCAAAGTTTTAAAACAAATTGCAGACTCCGGCTTGGTATGCAAATCCGGTATTATGTTGGGGCTTGGTGAAACAAGGGATGAAATTTTAGAAACGATGGACGATTTACGCAAAATAAACTGCAAAGTTATGACCATAGGCCAATACCTTAGACCCTCTGTAAAAAATATTGAGGTTAAAGAATATGTAAGGCCTGAAGTCTTTGAAGAATATAAACAAATAGGCTTGGAAAAAGGCTTTTCTTTTGTGGAAAGCGGACCCCTTGTTCGTTCCAGTTATCATGCCGAAAAACATGTGTTGAGCTAAATATGACTTACTTTTTTGAAACATACGGCTGTCAGATGAATCAGGCTGAATCCTCATCAATGGAACAGATTCTGCTCGAAAAGGGGTGGACGAATTCCTCCGATGTCGAACACTGCGATTTACTTATAATAAATACTTGTTCCGTACGCATAACTGCCGAAAACAGGGTTCTGGGAAGGCTGGGACATTTTTCGGGCTTGAAAAAAAAGCGTAAATTTTTTGTGCTTTTAATAGGCTGCATGGCTGAAAGGCTTTATACAGAAATACAAAAGGAATTCCCGCTCATCGATTATGTTGTCGGAATGTTTGAACGCAATCTTCTTCCTCAAATTTTTGATGAAATTAAAGCCCGCCTTAGAGATGATAATTATATGGCGGAGTTTACTCATAACAATATCGAAGAAAAACCCGTGTCGGGTTATTATTTCGCGCCTCTTTCCCATTCGCCGAAGTCCTTTCAAAGCTATGTGCCCATTATGAACGGCTGCAATAATTTTTGCACTTATTGTATTGTGCCCTATGTTCGGGGCAGGGAAGTTTCTCGTCCCGTAAATGAAATATTGCAAGAAATTACCGAGCTTTCATCAAGGGGAGTAAGGGAAATTACCTTGCTCGGCCAAAACGTAAATTCCTATAAAGGAGAAGACGGGGAGGGTAGAGTAATCGATTTTCCAAAACTTTTAAGTCTTATAGCGAAAGAAGCGGATAAGACAGATATGATAAGATGGATACGCTTTATGTCGAGTCATCCTAAGGATATGTCCGATGCCTTAATCGACACAATCGCTGCCGAAAAAAGACTTTGCAAACTTGTTCATCTTCCGGTTCAGCACGGCTCCGATACAATTTTAAAAAGAATGAACAGGATTTACACGGTTGAACATTATAAGAACAGAATAAAACGCTTAAAAGAAAGCATACCGGATATAGCCTTGAGTACCGATATTCTGATGGGCTTCCCCGGTGAAACCGAAGATGATGTAAAGGCTACATTGGATTTGATGCAGGAAATAGAATTCGATTCGGCCTTTATGTATCATTATAATCCGCGTGAAGGAACAAAGGCTTTTAATTATCCTGACAGGATTCCTGAAGAAATAAAAATAGAAAGATTGGGCCGTGTAATTGACTTACAGTTAAAAATTACGGCAAAAAAAATGAAGGCAAAGCTCGGCAAAAAGGTAGATATCTTGGTTGAATCCCATTCGAGAAATGAAAGGTCTGAACTTTTCGGACACACCGAACAAGGAGAGATGACCGTAATTCAGGGCAATCCTCCCGAATCCTTAATCGGAAATTTTGCCCATGCAGAACTAAAAGAACTAAAAGGAAAAACATTTAGAGCAAATCTTAATTAGATAAAATCTTAACATGTATACATTTTTATACTGAATTATTAAATTATTGTAGAAATAATAATACATCTTAATAAAAAATATGGCTAACTCTCGACTAAATGGACTCACAAAACACCTCTATAAGACTTCCTATAATGTATGTTCTGTCTACTTGTATAGGATTTTAATTGAATTGGGGTGATTTTAAAAGTTTTTATCTCCTCTTTTCTTTATCTTAAAATTTTGATATACTTTTCTTTGTATTTATAAGCCCCTTTCATTAAAAGGAAAATTGGAATTTTATTATGAAGAAAAAGCTTTTATTTTTTTTGATTTTTATAAGTATACTGTTCTCAACCTTTATTACTTCTTGCAGCAATAATAAAGAAAAAGAAATCGTTTACGAAAAAATAAAACCTAAAAGGATTATAAAAAATAATATCCTCATTGTTCTTGGAAAAGATTATTATGAACGGAAAGATATTTTAAAATATCTTGAAAATGAATATGCTCTTGGGAGTTCCGATTCTCATGTTCAAGTTTTACCCTATTCCGATATGGTAAAAGCGGCTAAACAGCCCCGTCTTAGAATGATTAACGAAAAGATTGAAGAACAAAAAACCACAATACTTATTTCTATAGGTATACCTGAAGGCGGAGGCCGTTACCTGATTCAGGCTGCGGAGAATAATCCTAATCTTTCAATAATAAACCTTTTGCCCATGGACGAAATTCTCCCATTAGAAGCGGCTTCGGATATTGTAGTTGACTTTCAAATTCCTAAAGAGATAATGAATGAGGAAAAGGATTTTTTGATAAGCGATAATGAGGTTATGCTCTTACTTGTAGCAGCTATTTTTGCCGGTGAAGATATAAATGCTCATAACAAAAACATAAAGATTTTTCCGATTGAGGAATTTCAACAGGCTTTTTTTACGGCACAAACAATTTTGGGCAAGGAGCTTTTTACTAATCATTATACAATTAAACCGTATACTGATTCCGATACGGGACTTCAATCTCATAGATACCTTTTAATTTATAAGGATTTTGATGAAAGTCAAGAAACGGATGTTTCGGATGATAAAGAAAACTCAGGAGAAAATGAAACGGAAAATGACGGCATTATAAATCCGGATAAGCTTGAGGGAGGTGCTTAACCGGTGAATTCTTTGGAGTACTTTAATAAAGGGATTTTTGCATCTCCTGAAGCTCTTGAAAAACTAAAATCCGCCGAAAAAGCACGCCTTATTTTAATTTCGGACACACACGGTAATGTAGATACTATAATCGATATTTTAGGCCGCGAGGGAAAAAAATCCGATGCCGTTTTATTTTCGGGAGACGGCCTTGCAGATTTTTTAAATTATATAACGATTTCACAATATGAAAAAGAGCTGATGGAATGTATGCCTCCTGTAGCAGCCCTCGTTATGGGAAATTGCGATTCAAAAAAATATGTTCTAAATTTAGATGCCGTAAAACCGGGAGCGGATTTCGGCTTTAAAAAAAATCCCGAACAATATTTGGAATTTTTTGAATTTATTTTTTTAGAGGCTTGCCGTAAAAAAATTCTTTTAACCCACGGGCATGAATTCTATGTAGATTTTGAATTAAATACCCTTTTAAATTTTGCACGGCAGCAAGACTGTTCGGTTGCTGTTTTCGGCCATACCCATGTACCATTGAGTAAAGAAATAAACGGAATATTTTTGATAAATCCGGGCTCTGCCTCAAGACCTAGAATGGGCTCAAATAAGAGTTATGGAATTTTGACAATGAGCAAAAATACAAAACCGTCAATGGAATTTAAAAATTTATAAAGCCGATATTTTTTCTTCTTCCAATTGTTTTAAGATTTTTTCATCCAGTTTTATGGAAAGATTTTTTTCATGGGTAGGAAGAACGGTTCCTTTGGGTGCATTTTTTGCTCTGCGTAAATGTTTTACCTGAGTGGTATACAAATCTGCTTGTCCGTTTTTTCTCGCCTTTGAATAAAAGACTGCGAGGTTTCCGGCCTTAATCAAAACAGACAAAGGTATACTCTTCCCTGCCCTAGCCTTTATAAAAACATAGCCGCCTGCATAATCCCTTGTGTGAAGCCAAAGGTCAGCCCCCTTAACAAAATGACGCAAAAGCTCATCATTTTCGGCTGCCGTTCGGCCTACTAAAATAGTCCACCCTTCCGAAAAGAATTTTAAGCCCGGAGCGGTTTTCGTATTTTTTGCTTTTTGCTGAACCGGAATTTTTTCTTTTTGAAGAATTTTTTGAATTAAATAAGGGTTTTCTTCCGTTTTAATTTTTTCTATTTTTTCTTTTAGTTTTTCTATTTCTTTTTCGGCCGATATAATATCTTCTTCCAAGGCATCTAAACCCGAAACGGCTTTTTTATATTTTTCGTAATATAGATTTGCATTTTCTTGGGGTGTTTTTAGAGGATCCAAAGTAATATTTATTTTTGCACCGTTTTTTGTGTAATCTTCAAGTTCTATAAATTTCATTCCCTTTTTTATCAGATGAAGGTTTGAAAAAAGCAAATCTCCTGCATTTTTTAAACTTTGAGCGTTTAAAAATTCTTCCCTTTTTGCTTTAAGTTTTAAAAGAGCTTTTTCGATTTTTAATATCTTAGTTCCGTAAAGGTTTTCGGCCTCGTCCTGCAGGGCTTCTTTTGAAACCTTTGGCGCATTATTAATATACCATTCTTCGACAGCCTCATTAAAACTTTTTGTTTTGTCATACTCGCGAACACAATAATCTTGTTTTTTAATTTTTTGAGGTTCGGGAGTCAGCCAAGTTTCGCCTGAGATTTCGCCCTTCTTGGGCCGGCGGTAAAAAGCGTCGATTATAAGGTTATTTTCATCGGTTAAAACTATGTTTGCAGCCCCGCTCCACAGCCTTAAATATAAAAAAAAGTCCCCTGCTCCGCTTGCAATGTGAAGACGTATGATTCTGTCTTCGTTTAGTTGTTCCGCTTTTAGGATTTTTCCGCCCTTGATTCTGGATTTTAAAAGCTCCATAAAACGCATAGGCTTATCGAATTTAGGAATTTTTTTATGTGTAGAATGAAGCCGGCATGCTCCGGCATCAAGAGAAATAAAAAGAGTAAGAGGCTTATCCTTATATAAATAAAAGACCAAGGCTGTATAAGAGGGCTGAATTATTTTTTGAATAAAATAGCCCTCTAGTTTCAGCTCTTCAAGAATTAGATCTATTTCTTTATTGTTTAATGACATTAAAATCCGAATCCTTTTAAAAGATCTTTTACCCTGTTTTCTGCTTCTTTTTTTACCTCGTTTTGCACTTCCTGTATTTTTCCTGCAGCAATATCTTTTATACGTTTTTCGGCTTCAGCCTTCTTTTTGTCTAAGATTTTTTCGTAATTTTTTACATCATCAAGAAGTTTTTTAGCCTTATTTGCTGCCGACATAAAGGTGTCGATTTCTTTTTTATAAGTTTCTTTTTGTTCATCAAGCCACTTTTGTCCCTGCTTTAAAAGCTCTGCTTTTACTTTTTCAACCTGACGGGCGAATTCTTTTTTTAAGGCTGCCGCTATCTGATCATCGACATCCGTATCGACATCAAGGGTAAAACTTTCTCCCTTATTGATTGTAAGGGTTGTTTTTACGTTTATCTTTTTTATATCTGATAGAATGTTTTGGTAGATTTCAAAAACAAAGCCCGGTTCAAACTTTTGCACTGTAAGAATGCTTTTCATGATTTCCATATTTGCATTGATAACTACATCCTTATCTTTAGAAACCTTTACACCGCCTCCGGTTTTTAAGATACCTGTAAGAGAAGGAACGGCATCTGCAGGAGAAGGAATATCCATATCCAAGCCTTCAAATGTAAAATCGGTATCGACGAGCTCATTTGTATAAGAACGTAAATCGATTATACCCTCTGCAGTTTCTTTTAATTTTCCATGGGCTGCACTTAAATTAATTGTAAGAGGAATACCGAGTTTATCGTAATCATTAGTTATAGCCTTAGCTCTTCCTCCGATTTCAAAGACATCCTTTTCAGGATGATGACCTGAAAGCGAAATATTCCGTATCAAGAAAGTCGGAACCGAATCCTTGCCGAAGATAAAGGTTTTGCCGGGAAGGCGTTCCATAGTTTTCGATTTTTGAGCTAACGTAAGTTCCTTTTCTTGTTTAGGCTGTTTTTGAGAGCTTTGTAAAAGTTCCATTCCCTGAACAAAATAAGGATAATATGTTCCAAGAGTATTTACTATAAAAGTGTTTATAAGATCGGCAACCAGTTTTTTACCGGTATCGATATTGATAGATTTTATTTGTCCTGCAATGTTGTTTAAACGGTTTAAGTCATTTGTAACAGCATTACCTGCTTCCCGTGCCAGCTTATCAACATCATTTATATCGTTTTGAACATCATTAAAAAGACGGTTTGCTAAATCAAAATCATCCTGCCCTGTTTTAACTACTTTTTGGATAATTTCGATCAGCTCTTGAAGCTGTTTTATATCGTTAATCTTATTTATATCTATGGCCATTAGTTTTTGAACAGACTCAATGGTGTCTAAAACCTGTTTTTCTACATCGTCCTTAGTCTTAATCCATTTTTGAGCCATCGGATCTACGGAATTTATAATTTTCTCGGTAATTTCAGGAGTTTTAAAAGCGGCTTTTTCGCGTTCAAGAATTTTTCTAGGATCTATTTTATCTTGAACGGCTTTTAAACCGCTGTCAACGGATACTTGGGATTGCGCTTTTTTAAGTTCAGCATTTATAAGTTCCGTAATTGGGTTAGGCTTCTTATTGGGATCTGCAGGTTTTGGTTTTTTTGGAGGCAAGGCTCCGGAAGTCGTTCTTTCAGTATTCCATGTAAAACCTTCAATCGCCATATTTTCTGCAACAAATTTTCCGCGGCTTAATTCCAGAAGGTTAAAATAAAAGTCTATATTTTGGATTTCAAATAAATTGCGCATGGGTTCTTTTTTATTTGCAACCTTATATCCTTGGATTCTAAACCTAGTGTTAAACAAGTCGAAGTCTACAAGGCTTACCTCACATTTTGCACCGAAAGCAGCTTCAGAGCCTCCGACTACAATTTTTTTTGCCAATACATTTCTAAAAATATATACAAAGAATAGAACTGCAAAAATGCAGGCTAAAGCACCTAGCACTGCCGGAAAATTTACCCTTCCCTTTTGCCTGCCTATTTCCAAAGCTATTTTGTTTATTCGTTTTAATTGAGCCTTATCGTTTATCTTTGTTTTGTCGAATTCAAAGTACTCTTTGTTTGTTTTTTCATCGATACTTGAAACTATAAAACCTTGAATAAAATCTTTATCTGCCGGAACAAAAAGCTTTTTGTAGATTTTCCGATTAAGAGATCTTTTTGTATAACGCTTTTTAAAAAGTCTTTTTACCTTTTCAAGTTTTTTAGCCTCTTTTGCGGCCTTCTTTGCCGCTTTAAGTTCATCTTTTTGCAATGATTCATTATTTGTATCCGTCATATTAAAAATTGTCCTTTATATCAGATATTTTTGTTAAGTGGCGAAGAAGCGGTATCTTACCTAACAAGCCGACGCCCTTTACATTTACAGCAGGCTGCATATATTTTCTATACTTTGCTACTATAATTTTTGTTAAGATGTATACGGGAATATACAGTATAAGTCCCCAAATTATGCCCCCTAAGACCATTGTGTTCGAAAGCTTAAAAAGAGCTACAAAAGGAATGTTTTCTAAGGCGATAAAGATGGGGCGTAAAAATGATAATTGAACAGCCCAAAAACCTATATTGTTTATTATTATATCCATAAAGGGAGTTACAAAGCCGAATAAAATAAAAGATATAAAAAAGGCTCCTTTATTTATGCGGATAAAAATAGATAAAAAAAACAAAAACGTAAAGGTTAAATTATTTTTAGGTAATATTGCCAAAAAAAGGCCTAAGGCGACGGCATGAGCTATATCACCAGGATGAGCATTTGCATTAATGGATTTAAAAAATGAAGTTACATATTTTATCATAGAAATACGGTTTTAAACCTCCTCCTTTTTATTTAGTCTATAGCATGGAAGCTTTTTTTTCAATAGCATCAGCATATACTTTTAAATATTTTTCCGCCGATATATTCCAGCCGAACTCTTTACCCATTGCCTTAGTTCTCATCTTTTTTATATGATCTTTTTTATTATACCATGCATAAGCTGCCCAGCCGACCGTATCGTAAATACTTTGAGGACTTAAGTATTCAAGCACAAAACCGGTTCCATCTCCTGTTTCTTCATTATAGTTTTCTACAGTGTCTGCGAGCCCTCCCGTCTTTCGGACTATGGGCAAGGTTCCGTAAAGAAGGGAATACATTTGGTTTAAGCCGCATGGTTCATATCGTGAAGGCATCAAGAAAAAGTCGCTTCCGGCTTCGATTAGATGGCTTAATTCTTCATTATAGCCTATATAACATTTAAAATTGGGAAGCCTTTGTGAAAGGAAATTGAGCTCTTTTTCGCACCAAGCCTCTCCTGCACCTAAAACAACCATTTGCAGCTTTATATCCGAGCATATCTTAAAGGCCGAACCGTACATGGGTCCGAAAAGCTCTGAAATACCCTTTTGATCGACCAATCGGCTTATCATGCCGAATACCGGAACGGAAGGATTTATTTCGAGACCGAATCTTTCCTGTAAAACGGCCTTATTTTTTCCTTTTTCTTCAAGGGTTATAGAATTGTATCGGTAAGGAATATACTCGTCTTTTGAAGGATTCCAGATTGAGGTATCTACCCCGTTTAAAATTCCTGTCAGTTCTTTTTCTCTGTAACGCAAAATACCGTCCATCCTAAAGCCGAATTCGGGGCGTTTAATTTCTTCCGCATAGGAAGGAGAAACGGTTGTAAGCATATCGGAAGAAACAAGGGCAGCTTTTAAAAAGTTTATTCTATCCCAGTCTTCAAAACCCGTAGTATAAAAATCGTTCCAATCAAGGCCGGTATCGGGAAAGGTATGCTTTGAATAAACACCTTGGTAACCCATATTATGAATTGTAAAAACACTTGCCGTATTTTTAAATTCCGTATTTTTTTCGGTAAAGCGTAAAAGCACGGGCACCAAGCCTGCAGCCCAATCATGAGCGTGTATAACATCGGGAATCCATGCCTGCTTTCTGCAAACTTGAAAAGCGGCATGAGCTAAAATAGAAAATCTTTTCGTATTATCGGAAAAATCAGGCTCAAAAGATGAACCGTAAACTCCATCCCTGCCGAAGGCTTGTTCATGGTCTATAAAATAAACCTTAACCTTTGAAGAAGGCAGGTGAGATTCATAAACTCCTACCCAGTGTTCATAAGACCCTAAATGAACAGCCATAGCCCCCGGAATTTGTTTTAAGTTTTTTCGATCTATTTTATAATAACGAGGCATTACAACCCTTACATCATGTCCTTTTTTTGCAAGAGCCATCGATAAAGCTGTAACGGCATCAGCCAAGCCTCCTACTTTTGCAAATGGAACAAGTTCGCTTGTAACCATCATTATTTTCATAAGCTTCCTCCGTTATAATAATGATAACATAGTTGGTAGTATTTTTAAAGAGTAAAATCCGAATTTATAGAATAATTTTATAATAGGCGGTGCCGATTAAATAGAGTAATTTAATCGGCATCTCTATTTTTAAACCTTATTTATGACATCTAAAACGGTACCGTCACGGTAGGTGCTTATTCCCACCACTTCGCCGGAACGGGGCTTAACTTGAGGTTTTCCTGTAAAGGATTCTGCAATTTCTTTTAATTCTTCGATAGTTTTAATTTCAAGATTTGTTTCCGCCTTCAGCTTTTTAATTAAATCTGCATGGCGCGGATTAATTGCAATACCTCTATCAGTAACAAAAACATCGATTGTTTCTCCCGGAGTGGTTACGGTGCGGACCTTATCGACGAGACAAGAAATGCGGGCATTAAAGAGCTTTGAAACGATTATTGAAAGTTTTGCTCCTGCTGCCGTATCGGCATGTCCTCCCGAACCTCCCAATATTATACCGTCGGAACCGGTGGTTACGTTTACGTTATAGTCCAAATCTATTTCGCTTGCACCGAGGATAACGACGTCAAGCTTTCCTGCAACATGGTCGGGATTGTTAGGGTTTGCATAAAGGTCGGCTGAAATCTTGTGATGGTTTACATTTTTTTCGGTAGAATCTACGGCCGAAAGGTCAAAGCACTGAACATCATAAAGATCTTCAAAAAGACCTTCTTCAAGCATCTTTACAAAATAGCCTGTAATTCCACCACAGCCGAAACTTCCCTTTATGTTTTTTTCTTTCATTGCTCGGTGCATTTCATCTGCAACAGCAAGGGAAATACCGCCTGCTCCGGTCTGCATACTAAAGCCGTTTTTAAAAAGACCTGAGTGTTCAATAAGAGTGCGGCAGTCGCGGGCTATTTTTAAGCCGATCGGATCTTTTGTAATCTGAGTTGTTCCGCTTACAATACCTGCAGGGTCTCCTATTTTATCTACCTCTACCACCATGTCGACAAAACGGCCTTCAATGTCTGGTCTTTTAACCTTTGAAACTCTTGTATCGGTAATGGCTATAGTTTTTTTTGCCATTTGAGCATCGGCTACGGCATAACCTAAGGAACCGCAAAATGACCTTCCTTCGGAGCCCGAAATATTTCCTTGATCGTCTACACAAGGCGAGGCTAAAAAGGCAGCGTCTATCGTAACCTCTTTTTCTAAAATCATTCTGGGTCGTCCGCCGTGTGTCGTCATAATTACGGGCTTTTTACACTTACCGTAGCTTACAGCCTTTGCAACAGGCCCTGACATATAGGAGGTAATAAGTTGGGTAACCGTTCCGTCTTCCATAAGTTCAACCAAAATCTCATGGCAGGGGAAAATCGAAGAAGCCATTACGGTCAAATCTTTGATTCCTCTTTTTTTAATTTCCCTCATTACCATATCAAGAACATAGTCGCCGTTTCTAAGGTGATGATGAAAACTTATAACCATTCCGTCATGGAGTTTAAGCTCATCAAGGGCTTGGGCTAAGGTTTTCCCTAAGGCGGGTTTTACATTTTTTGTAAGCTCATATTTTGCATTTTTTTTATTTACAAAGGCTCCCTTAAAAGGATTGTCCAAGCCTTCTCTTCCAAGTATGTTATTCATATCTCTTCCTCCCTATTTTATCAAGCCCCAGTTTTTGGCAGAATCATAAAGAGCTTGAGCCCTCTTGATAACCGGTAAGTCGACCATCTTTCCCTTAAAGCTGAATACGCCTAAGCCCTTTTGTTTGGCTTCTTCCGCAGCCTGTAAAATAGCCTCGGCTCTTTCAATTTCGGCACTTGAAGGAGAAAATATTTTATGAATCTCTTCGACCTGACGGGGATTGATAACCAAGCGGCCCGAAAATCCTATGCTCTTACTAAAGGCCGTATCGAGCCTTAGCCCCTCAAAGTCTTCTACATCCGTAAAGGGTGTATCAAGGGAGTCCAAACCGTATGCATGGGCGGCTGTCGTCAAACTAAAGCGGGCGTATTCCAGTTCTTTTGAAAGACGGGTACGCTGAATTCCCATATCGACCGAATAATCTTCGCCGCCTAAAAGAAGGCCTTGAATTAGCGATGAGGCCTTGGCTATCGAATTTACATCCATAATTCCGCGGGCCGATTCTACCAGCATAAGAAAGCTGAAATTCTTAGTGATATTGTGAGCCTTTTTTATCTCGTTTATTTTTTGCTCGACCGAGTGAACGGCATCGACCGAAGCCTTAGGAATTACGATTCCGTCGGGAAGAACCGGAATAATTGCCTCCAAGTCCTTTTCCCAATAAGGGGAGTCGATGGGGTTTATTCTTACAGTGATTTCGGAATAGGTAAACTTTAAAAAGGAAAGAGCATTCCGCACCAGAGTACGGGCCGAGTCTTTTTCATCAAGAGAGACGGCATCTTCCAAATCGTAAATGATGGAATCCGCTCCCAAAATATCGGCCGATACCAACATTCCCGGATTATTACCGGGCATAAAAAGCATACTTCTTCTATTCTTCATTTGCGCGCCTCAATGCTGTTTCTACACGGGCCTTGATTGTACAATCTAAGGCACCCTTGTCTTCGATAAAGAGCTTGGCATTTTTTACTTCAAACTCATCCAATACTTCCTGCACCGTTTTTTTAATTTGTGCACCGAATTCGTTTAAAACAGAGCTTTTTAAGTCAAGTTCAAGTTTTTCGGAAGGAACAATACGGACAAGGCAATCATTTGATTGGAGTGTTCCGCAAACCGCTTCTCGTTTTATTTGCATAGATACCCCTTAAAAATTTGATATGATAAGTATTATAACAGTACATGAAGTATAAGTCAATCTGTCTGTAGACAGTCTGTAGACTGTATGCCGCCTGTCTTAAAAGTTATGTAAAACTAAAAGGCTTGATAATTTTCTGAGTATAGATTGTCAATTTTCCATTTTTGTGATATATTGTGAAAAGATGATGGAATTAAAAAATAGGCTTGAACATATCGAAAAAACTCTCGATTGTTTTTTGCCCGAAAAAATAAATTCTTTGTGGATTTCTCAAAGTTTCGGCGAATTAGCTTACGGCTTGCCGGCCGGCTTTTTTTTGAATATCATCAATCCTGTAAGGGATTTGGTAAAACGCGGAGGAAAAAGGTGGAGGCCCCTTCTATGCGTTCTTTCATGCGAACTTGCGGAAGGCGATCCCGAAAAGGCCTACCCCCTTACCCCCCTCATCGAATTTTGTCATACGGCAAGCCTCGTCCATGACGATATAGAGGATAAATCCGATACCCGCAGAGGTGCTCCTGCGGCTCACATAAAATATGGGCTTGATACGGCTTTAAATTCCGCCTCATGGCTTTATTTTGAAGCCCTTAATCCCCTGATAAATTATGAAGTTTCAGAATCCGTGAGGGCCGAAATATACTCGCTTTACTCGCAAAATTTAAGAAGGCTCCATTTAGGGCAGTCTATGGACATAGGCTGGCATTCAAATCCCGATATAATTCCGTCAGTCGACGAATACATAACTATGATAAGCCTAAAAACGGGCTCTCTTGCAAAGTTGGCAGGAGAATTAGGCTTTATAGCTGCCGGTAAACCTATCAATGAAGTTCTGGAATACGGAAAACTTATGACCGATATGGGTATAGGTTTTCAGATCTTGGACGATGTAAAAAATATTACCGAAGGCAACGCCGGTAAAAGGCGGGGCGATGACATAGTTGAAGGCAAAAAAAGCCTTCCTCTAATTTTTTATACGGAAGAAAATCCTGAAGGTGCCGAAAAAATAAAGCTTTTATTTAAACAGGCTGCAAAAGAAGGCATAGAATCTCCAGCAGTCGAAGCCTCGATTTCGGCTATTTGTTCTTCAAAGGCTGTAAAAAGGGCAGAAGATTACGGCAAAAAGATTGTAGAAGCTTCATTGATAAAGCTTCAAAATAATTACAAACAAAACGAAGCAAAAGAACTTATCTTCGATTTGTTTAACACGATATTGAGGTAGAAAATGCAAGAATCGGCTCAATTTTTTAACGATACGGGAGTGAGCATGTCTATGCAGGGCTTTCACAATGAAGCTATAGCCTGCTTAAAAAAAGGGCTTGCCCTTGAACCCGATAACAGCCTGATGTGGCTCAACCTAGGTTTGAGCTACTATGCCGCTAAAAGACAAAACGACAGTAAGTTTGCCCTTTTTCAATCCTTAAAATACAATCCCTATGAGGCTGACGCTTGGGATTCATTAGGGCTTGTTTTATTTGAAACGGGAGACATCGATCAGGCAGAAAGAGCCTTTGAAAGCGCTATAAAACTGGAGCCCGAAAACGGAAGGGTTTGGAATAATTACGGAACGGTTTTGTTTAATAAGGAAAACTATAGGGCTGCACGGAGAGCCTTTGAATCGGCCGTTACACTTGACCCTGAAATGGGAGATGCGGTTTTTAACTTGCGTGATACCTATCTTGAACTGGGAATGAATGATTTGGCTGAAAGATGCAATAAAATTTTAAAAGAGATGGATTATCAAGAATAAATAATGAATATTTTATATATTGCCGAAATTACAGGCAAGGCCGGTGTATGGCTCGTAAAAACACAACTTTCAAATTTAAAAGAAAAATATAAGGCCGATTTTGTTATTGCTAATGCAAATTCGGCTACGGGCTCGGGTGGGCTTGGAAAACAGCATGCCGTCTACTTAAAAAAACTCGGTATCGACTGTATCACTTCAGGAGATTTAATCTTTCAAAAAAAAGACTTGGTAGATGACCTTCCTAAAACACCCCATGTACTACGCCCCTTTAATTTGCCGTCGGAATCTCCCGGCAACGGATGGAAGATTTTTAATTTAAAACCAAACAAAAAAATAGCCGTCGTTTCAGTCATCGGCAGAATAGGACATCACAAAATAATGGCTGAAAACCCCTTTACTGAAACCGAAAAACTTGTTTCCCGATTAAAAGAAGAAGCGGATATCATCTTTGTGGATTTTTCCTCTTTTGCAACAGCAGAAAAACAAGCCCTAGGCTTTTTGCTTTCAGGCAAGGTTTCAGCCCTGATCGGATCGGGAACAAGGGTGCAGACAGCCGATGAGTGTATTTTAGAAAATAAAACCGCCTACATAACGGATGCAGGCAGAACAGGAAGCCTTAATTCGGTCGGCGGATATGCGATTGAAGATAAAATAAGAGAATACCGCACCTGCCTTCCCGATTTTGGAAAAGACGCTTGGGCACGCCCCGTCCTTCAAGGCCTTTTTATCAAAACCGATGATGATGGGAACGCAATAGAAATAAAAAGAATTTTTGAGGAGTCGGAACTTTGCAAAGATACGGAATAGTTACGTCAGTGTGGACCGATAAAAACAATGTAGAAAAGATAAACATAGATTTGGATAATTCAAAGACCGAAAACGCCTGCTCCATAAACCAAAAAGACTGCTCTGCAGTAAAAAGCTGTGCAACTTGCGGAGGCTGCGGTTTTGCAGGTAAGAATAAGGAAAGGGGGCTTTTAGCAGTCAGCGGAAATAAGATTACTGCCTTAAACAATAGCGGAAGAAATTTAAAAAAAGGAGACTTCGTTATTGTAGAAATTAAGGAAAACCAAACAAGGATTCAAACCCTTTCTTCGGTTATTCTTCCCGTACTTCTAGCCTTTGTTTTCAGTTTGAGCTCCTACCTTATTTTCTACACCGAAAAAGCCGTTGTAGGAGGCCTTTTTTTAGGGCTTTTAACCGGAACTGCCCTAGCCTTTTTATTAAAAAATAAAATGGGAGATAGGGCTCTGCCTCAAGTAATAAGCAGTCTATGACAGCCTGTCGGCGGCCTAGGCCCTACAGCCGATTTTACGGATTGAATACTCCGGGTTGGGGTGCCCTTATTCTGACCAAGGCTGTAAAGGCATCAGAGTTTAAACTCATAAATTGCTCTATTGAAGTTTCCTCTCCGCTTTCGTAAACATCAATATGAAAATTACCGAAAACGTCAAAATAAGGGAAAAAGGCTGCAATATGGTGATATTGTCTAAGAGGCGGACTTCCTTTTTCCGGGCTTGCAGCCCGGCTTACTGTCCGGCTTACCGCTCCTAAATAAAAATGCCCCGGCTCGCTTATCGCAAGATAATAAAGGAGAGCTTGTAAATAAGAAGTCTGATAACCCGCTGTTTTTTCATATCCCTTAAACGAAGCAAAATCTTCTTTTACATTCTTTTGCTTTATGGGAGGCACAAGAGCAAAGGGTTCAATCGTAACATCGACGCCGGAACCGATGGGCTTTATAGTACGTTTTACGTTTAAACTTAAAGCTGCAGCCGCAAGATTGCGTATCCATTCAAGGCCGAAATAAAGGTCTCTTTCCTTGTAAGGCTTGGTAAAATAAGTATTAGGCACATCGGTTTCTGTTTTAAGGCTTTTAATAAAGATACCCTGCCCTGCTATGGGCCGAATCATTCCATCCACTATCCATTTGGCAAAACCTGAACAGTTTACACCGCCTTTTATATCTTTAAGCCTTTGATCGGGCCGAATGGCTTTTACAATATCATCTTCAGTCTGAGGTCTTCCGTCCATTAAATGGACAGGCTTACCGAATTCGTCAAAGGCTCCGTCTTGAATATAAACCAAGGTCTTTAACCTTTCCCGAATTGTATCTGATGCCGCTTCAACACCGTTATAAAAAATAGGCGGATTGAAGATATCCCAAGGGAGCATATCCTTTGTAATATCCCTTAGTTTTAAAAGAGGCAAATAATATAAATTCTCAAAAGGAATACCTACGGAAATATCTTTTCTGACATAAGTATTAAAAAGACAAATACTTATAAGCGATTTATCTTTTGATGATGAAGGCCTTATGCTTAAATAAAGTTCAGGATTTTCACGCGGATAAATTTTAATACATTCAGGAGCTCCGGTTTCATAATTCCGGTATAAAATCCATGTCCCTTGCGGAACCTTTTCGAGGTTTGAAAACTCGGTATCAATCGGGCTTATAACTACGGCAAGAAGCTTTTTTTCTTTTAGATATACCGATCTTATTTTAAAAAGGTTTCCGGCCGAATCCGCGTCAATATTTAAATGCCGGGAGGCAATTTCTTCAGGAGCCGCTAAAAGCCATGATTTTGCAATATCTCTTCTAACTAATGCGGAATCGGGCACTCTATCTAAAGGAACCAGAGGAATCAGCCCCTCATCAGCCTTTAAAAATTCGCTGTCATAAGACTCCTTAATCTCATCATCAGAATAAACGGAAAAAAACGAAAGAGAAAAAAACAAAATAAAAATATATTTTTTAAAGTTTATGTTACACCTGCCCATGTCCATAGTATCGGCTAAATTGATAGGGAACTTAACTTACTTGAAAGGATATGGAAAGTACTTAAACTAGAAATTTGCTGCTAAACTTACTGCTTAATTTTAAGTCTTTCTATTTCGTTACAACTTAAACCTGTAGCTTTTGAGATATTTTCAACAGATAAACCTATATCAAGCAAGTTCTTTGCAGTTTGCATTACCCCTTCTGTAAAACCTTGTTCTCTTCCAACTTGCATTCCGGCTTGCATTCCGGCTTGCATTCCGGCTTGTCTACCTTCTTTCAAGCCCTCTTGTCTGCCTTCTTCTAAACCTTCTTGTCTGCCATAATAGCGGGCATCCATTTCAAACCCTGAGATAAAGCGGTATTCGCTTCTCGCTTGTTCATTGCTTTTTAATTTTTCTATCATATTTTCTATCCTCCCTGTAAACTCTGTTGTAACCTTGCCGGTTTTTACATATTCCAAAAATCCGCTTAAATTTTCATCTTCTGCTTTTGTAAAGGCATTTGCATTTATTATAATCTTTTTTGTTCCGTCATTTAAGAGCGTTTGCCTGTCTTCAAGGCAGATGTTTTCAAAGGTATAAATGGGCATATCCTTCCCGACCGAATCGAAAAGGCAGAGAAAGATAATGTAACTATCATTCAAACTGCTGTAGTGCTCGCCTTTATCTAAAAATAAAATATCCAGTGCTGCCTGATAGTAACGCATTCTTTTTGCAAGATTATGCTCATTTACGGCCTGCATTTCAATATCATAAGTTTTACCTGTTTCATCTTTTACTAAAACATCAAGACGTATTAACTTAGCTTCCGCTCTTGTAATTATAGCATTTTGAGATGATAGATACGAGATTTTACCTATTTTATCGGCTAGAGTCATTTCAAGAAATGTTTTACACGTTTCTTCATCCTGCATAATTTTGCAAAACATAAAGTCGTCTGCGATGGTTAAATCATCAAACTTTTTCCGCATTTTTAATCACCCCTGTAAATTGATTATATCATAGAATAGGATATTTTTCAATTGTCAAATTTATTTATTCTTACCATATGGAAATCTTACTAAAACTATTACAAAATCTCCCTAATCAGCTCCAGATTGTACAAAATGATAATCTTATCGGCGGTGCCGCCTGTTGAGATATTGTTTTTTTCGCACCACGCAGAGAATTCTGTTATAGAAGCTTCTTGAGCAAGTTTATCGTTTATACAAAGAAGGCTGTAAGCTTTTTTTTGTACCTCAAGTAGGGCTTTTTCGCCCTTGCGCTTTATAATTGTAGTATCGCAGGTAGTTTCAATCATCTTAACAATAATTTTTACAAAGTCCTCACCTTCTGAAAAAGTTTTTTTATAGAGGGGAAGCCAATTTTGAAAGTGTTCTGCAAAGCCTGAAAGGGCTAAGCCCCTCACTCCCCCGCTCCCTAAATTATTAAAGGCCTGTAAAGAAGACGGGGAGCATACTTTAAGCTCAAAATCTTTTTTTAAGGGAAGAGAAAAGGCTGCAATTTCTTTGCTTAAATCGGTGAAGGCTTTTTTTTCTTTTATTATACGGAAGGCACAGGCATTTAAGATAAGAAGCAAAAATAAGGCCCCCTTATAGGTGTTTACCCCGCCCGTTAAATCTAAAAGTTTTTTTTCCTGTTTTTTCCCGTATTCACGCAAGGCCTCAAAGGATTCGCAATCTTTTTCGCTTAAATTTTTAATTGCATTCCCTATTAGGGGAATACATTCAAGCATGAGTAAAAAGTCCATATCCTTGTGGGAGCCTTGAGAATTAGCCGTAACACAGCCGAAGCCCAATGGACGGCAAAGTTCTGCAAGGAGGGAGCTTTCGGTTAAATTACCCAAAAGTTCAAAAATATCCCCATCGTAAGACGGGTCGTTAGACCAATCTTCATGAACTTTTTTTAAGATAAAATCCATTATTTCTTTTTGGGAATGAGCACGGCTTCTCGCACAGATCACGGCATCTTTTTCGCATAAAAAACATTTCCGCCTCTTATGTTTATTTTTGGGGAAATCATTACGCGAAAAAAGTTTTTCCGCAGTTAAAACATCGATATCGGCAAGACGGCCTAGGGACTCATCATCTTCAATTTTTATGCTCAAAGCCTTCACTTCCAAGGGCGGAGCATCTACAATCAAAAAAAAGATTAAGCCTTCTTCATCGGTGTAGGAATGAAAAATTTTTAGCGGAGACATCTTTTTTTTACATTCCAAAAAAATGCGGTATACAATCCAATCCGATTCGATTGAGCCCTTTTTTCCGCCCGGAATATTGGCCCTGATTACTACAAGTGTTTTAAAAGGAAAACGGTTTAAAAGTTCTTTTTCAAAGGAGTCGGTTTTTTCTCTTTTTTCCAATAAAGATAAACTCATCTTTTCTCCGGTATCAATTAGTCTTTTGTTTTAATGACCTTAAAAAATTATAAGTCGTTTCGGGTAAAAAGGATCGGACATCTTCAAGACTATTATTTTGAAATGCTTTTCTAACCTGCGTCGCGGAAATGATTTGCTGATTTTGAGTTTTTTTACGCTCAATTATTTTTACCTCACATTGAGGCGGGAGCTCATTCAATAGAGTTTGATTATATATTTCGGTACTCGGGTCTAAGGGTTCTTCTCCCAAAAAGCGGATTTTAATATTAAAAAGAGGTACAAAGTATTTTAAAAATATCCTTGCATCAAGCTGAGTTTGATTTTTGCTTATTAAACTTTTTTCTTTTAAAAAATAGGACGGAAATGTCGCTCCGCTTATTAAAAATTGAGATGAGGGAAGCACTACTACATTTTTTAAGTCTTCCGTATTTTTTTTGATAAGCATAAAACGGTCATTAAAAGAAAAAAAACTTTTGTCGGTCTCAACGGCAAAACCAAAAAGGAGGTTCTTGCTTCCGCAATAATCTAAGGCTTTTTCTATTAAATATCTGTGGCCGAGGGTAAAGGGATTTGCATTCATAACTATGGCTGCATTTCCCTCATCACTTATACCGTAAGGTATACCGTCAGGGCAATAAGGAAAGAGCTCATTCTTTAAAACCTCCTCTACGGTTTTTTCTCCCCTGTATAATAAGGAAGAATCATCCGATGAGGCTAAGTTTATAAAACCTGCCCCCGTAAAAAAAGAAACACTTGATCTTTTTGTAAATATAAAAAAGAACTTATAACCTTCTCCGTAAGCGTCTTTTAAGAGGGCCGAAAGAATCTCATCGGTAAGACCGAGGCCTTTAAATTCATCTTTTACGGCAAAGCATTTTAAGATATTTTTTTCCCGCCCTCCGCAAGCGGCCAAATTGTCGGCTTCATCAAAAATGCCGTAAACACTTTCAAGGGAGTCTGCAATAAGGCCATTTTCTTTTAAAAGAGCTGTAAATTTTTCTTTTTGACTTTTAAGCTCTAGGTTAATTTTTTGTAAATTAGTCATCTACCTTTTAGTTTAGGCTTTTTAAGTATTCTTCACGTCCCAGTTTATAAAGGTTGTTCCCCTTGGAATCGATGATGCAGGTTACGGGAAAGTCTTCAACATAGAGCTTACGGACAGCCTCAGCTCCCAAATCTTCATAGCAGATAACTTCGGCCGATTTAATTCGGCTTTTAATCAAGGCAGCGGCTCCTCCGATGGCGGCAAAATAACAAGCTCCATGTTCTATTATTTTTGCAACTACCTCATCGTTTCTTTTTCCTTTTCCGACCATAGCCATAAGCCCCTCATCTAAAAGCTGAGGTGTATAGGCATCCATTCTGTAACTGGTTGTAGGCCCTGCAGAACCTATGGGCTCTCCGGGCTTTGCAGGGCTAGGCCCTACATAATACATGACAGCCCCCTTTACATCTATGGGGAGTTTTTCTCCCTTTTCTAAAAGTTCGCATAGGCGTTTGTGAGCTGCATCTCTTCCCGTATAAATATAGCCGTTTAATAAAACAATATCTCCGGCCTTAACATCTTTTAAATCTTCCCTTGTAAAGGGTGTTGTAAGTTTTTTCATCTCAGACATTTTTCCTTCCTCCCTTATAAAGTAACTTCCTTATGGCGTGTTGCATGACAGTTTATATTTACACAAATAGGAAGACCTGCAATATGTGTGGGATAGGTTTCGATTAAAACCCTTAAAGCCGTAGTCTTACCTCCGTAACCTTGGGGGCCTATACCTAAGGCGTTGACTTTCTCAAGCATTTCTTTTTCGAGGTTAGCATAGAAAGGATCTGGATTATAACTATCCATAGGTCTCATCAAGGCTTTTTTTGCTATCAAGGTTACCTTATCTACGGTACCGCCTATTCCGACACCTACAACTATGGGAGGACAGGGGTTAGGCCCTGCAAGTTCTACAGTTTCCAATATGAATTTTTTTACCCCTTCAAGGCCGTCGGAGGGTTTAAGCATTCCAAGGCGGGACATGTTCTCGGAGCCGAAGCCCTTACCTGCAAACATAATATGAAGTTTATCGCCGGGTACGATATTATAATGGATTACGGCAGGCGTATTATCCTTTGTGTTTACCCTGTTGTAAACGGGATCGGCAACAACGGATTTTCTTAAATAACCTTCCGTATAGCCCTGTCTTACGCCCTCATTTATAGCATCTTCAATATAGCCGCCTTCAATGTGAACATCTTGTCCAATCGTAACAAAAACTACGGCCATTCCCGTATCTTGGCACATGGGCGAATTCGTATTTTTTGCAATATCGGCGTTTTCTATAATCTGATCGAGAGTATCACGGGCTAAGCTCCATTTCTCTGCTTCCCGCGACATCTTTAAACTTGTCAATACATCTTGCGGAAGATAATAAGCGGCTTCAATAGCCATCCTCTTAACTTCTTCCGTAATTTTTTTTGCTTCTACAATGTGCATACTCAAAAATACCCCCAAAAGTTATTCTTGGGGGTAATTATAGAACATTAAAAGATTACTGTCAATTGATGAGGAGAGTTACAGCTTAATAGTTTCTACCATGTAACGGATGGAGTTTCCAAGTTTATCATATTGATGTTTTTCGATTACAAAGATGAGGCTTGTGTTTGTGTTATCGATAATTACTTTTTTTATTGCATAGTCCCGTATACCTGATCTGGTTTTACCTTTTTGACCGGCTGTTTTCTTTATCTTATTGCCGTTAGGTTTGATGATTTCGACTTCAATGTAAAAGGAAGCTTCTAAATTGGATTTTTTATCCTTGTACAGCATTACCTTATACTCGTCATTGGTTTCAAAGTCTTTAAAAATCAAGGTGGTTTCGTTTATTGTAGAATCCGTAGCGGCATAAATAGCTC
Organism: Treponema denticola; assembly: GCF_024400535.1. Lineage (NCBI taxonomy): Bacteria > Pseudomonadati > Spirochaetota > Spirochaetia > Treponematales > Treponemataceae > Treponema > Treponema denticola. Next base: position 1,607,284 of record NZ_CP038800.1, on the reverse strand, counting down.
TTCCCTCATTTTTATCGCTTATCTTCCATTTTAAAAGAGAAGGGTTCGCCCTATCCAAAAGGCTTAAAAATATATTTTTACTGTCTTTATCGGCCGTTTCAGATGTCGGACTTGTTATAAAGCGTCCTGAAGGTAAAAACTTATTTTCTGCTACATCTACCCCATAAATTTCTGCATAGGCACGATAGGTTTGATCGGTTAATCCGTATTGTCCGAAAGCAAATTTACTTCCGTCAGCCGAAAAACCTAAATTAACAAAGGTCGCAATATCGCCTGCAAACAGAAAAAAAGAACAAAAAATAAAACAAAAAGAAATCATAGCTTTACGCATAATACACCTCTCATCTGTATAAAATATCGGTTTTTTAAAAAATAACTAAAGCCTTTTTAAAATTGAGATAAAGCCAAACTTTTATGCAATAAATCAGGCTTTTAAGATTTTGATAAAGCCGGTTCTTCTTTTGTAAAACTATACATAGTTTTAAGGGCTGCGAGGGGGCCGATTACAGAAATAAGGGCAAAGGTCAAAAGGAAGCAAACAAATGTCCAAAGAAAAGAAGGGTTTAAAAAAGGCATCTTCATTCCTGTAACAATTGCCTGATAAAATAAAAACATAATCAAACATGAAAGAACCGTTCCTATAACTGCTCCCGACATACTTATCATAAGAGATTCTAAAACCGCAAGTTCAAATAATTTCTTTTTGGTACTTCCTATTATCCTCAACATTCCGAATTCTTCTTTACGCTCATTAAAAATCGAAGAAAAAGAAACAGCCAACACGATAAATGAAAGAATCCATAGGATCGCAATAAGGATATAAACATAGACATTTAAGCTTGAAATACTTGAAGATATATTTGTCATCATCCTCTTCGATATTAAAGGATAAATTTCTTCTCCCTTAAATTCTTCTCTTATCTTTTTAGCTACCTCACCTGCGTCATATCTCGGATTAATCCTTACCATAACACTTGAAATCAAATTTTCATTTTTTGCAACAGGATGCTGCATAATTCTTTCATACTCTTTTGCAAGCTTCCGCGCATTTTCTATTGTCATAAAAATGGAATTATCAAACCCCATTCCCGTTTTAGTCAAACGGCCTGCAATCACAAAGGGTTGATTAAAAAATTTTACTTGAGAATTATAATCGCCTGATATATTACTTCCGGCTACAATTTGATTATCCAAAAGAGGAAGTTTTATCTGTTTTTTAAGCCAAGGTTTCACATTAAAATCTGAATCAAAATCGATACCTATAATCTGTAAAGGAAAAGAACAGCAGCCCGCAGAGAGGGTCGCAATAAAAAGCTGGGGAGATGCGAGTTCAACCCCTTCAATTTTTTTTACACGTTCTACGACTTCCGTATCAAAATAAAAACTATTAGGCTCCCCTCTCAATAAGGCACTTTCAATCTTTGAGTCATAACCTTGGGGCACGACAATAATATCCGCACCCAGACGATTCGAAAGTGACAACATTCCGCCCCTTAAACTTTTTACCAAAAAACTGCCTGCAAAAAGACTAAAGGCTAAAACAGCCGTAAGAATAATTAGGCTTGCAGTCCTAAAAGGTTTTCTTTTGATATTTAATTTTGCAAGCTCATAGGCAGTCAGTTTTTTTATTTGTAAATTTTCCATAGTTTTTTAGAGGTTTCCTTAATTTTCTTTTGCATTTTGCATTGCACTCTGCAATGCATTTTCAACCGCATCTTTAAACAGTTTATAAGAAATTGAAGCACCGGCAATTACATCGACATCATCAATATTTTGAGTTTCAATCAATTTTTGACCGTACTCCGCAGCTCTTAAAATAGAGGCTTGAGCAATTTTATAAAGGCCCATATTTTTTATAACTCCGTCAACCTTTCCGTATTCAGGCCCTTTTAGCTTGCCGTTTTTTTCGTAAGACAAAAATGTACACTCAACAATCTTACCCTCTTCAATTTTTATTTCAACCTCGGCTGTTCCGCCCCAATCGTCTTTAATATTGGCAAAAGACTTATAAACGCCGTCTTTATATTTTATACTCTTCTTTGTTTCCGTTTTTGAACAAGAAAAAATACAGATAAAACACAGTGCAGCCAAAATAATTTTATAATTTTTCATACATTCTCTCCTCTTGAAGGTCTTACCCTGCTCATTTTTTCAATTCTTGCTATTTTACCGTGCTCAAGAACAACCATCCGTTCAGCCTGATCTGCAACCTCAGGATCATGGGTTACAACTATGATGGTGCTTCCCGCATTATGGAGTTTTTCAAAAATTTCCATTACAAGTTTTTCGTTCTTTTCATCAAGGTTTCCCGTAGGTTCATCGGCAAGCAGGAGTTTGGGATGATTTATCAGGGCACGGGCAATACAGACACGCTGCTGTTCTCCTCCCGATAATTGATTGGGCAGATGCTTGGCTCTTTCTTTTAAACCTACACTTTCAAGGGCTTCAAGAGCTTCCTTTTCATCGGGGAGGCTGTGATAATACTGGGCCATCATAACATTTTCAAGGGCTGTAAGATAGTTTACAAGGTGAAATTGTTGAAAAACCAAGCCTATCATATCCCGCCTGACTATCGTCAATTCTTTAGAAGAAAGCTTTGAAATGTCCTGACCCGCCAAATCAATTTTTCCTAAAGAAGGCTTATCCATACAGCCGATTATGTTCATCAATGTGGTTTTACCTGAACCCGAAGGCCCCATTATAGAAAGCCACTCTCCCTCTTCAACCGTTAAATTTATTTTATCGAGGGCTTTAAGATCTCCATATATTTTTGAAATTTCGGTTAAGGTTAAAATATTCATAAATTCAAATTCTCCTTAAAATTAATATTACTCTCCGCGCAAAACAAGAGCTGGGTCCACATCCACAGTTGCCCTTACGGGAAAGAGGGAGGCAACAATAGTTATAACGATGGAAGAAATTACGGTAAAAGGTGCCAGCCTTATGGGAAAGGAAACTTCTCTTGCAAAGACACTTATACTTACATTATTTGCAAATAAGTAACCGAGCCCTATTCCTAAAATACCGCCCATGAGCCCAAGCATAACCGCTTCTCCCAAAAAATCTATAACAACACTTTTATTTGAAGCACCTAAAGCTTTTTTTAAGCCTATTTCTTTTCTGCGTTCAACTACTACGGCCATCATGGTAGTGGTTACACATATCATAGTCAAAAACAAAACAATAATGGTAACAATCCAAACAAGGGCTTGAAGTTTACTTAAAACCGTATCCTGAGATTCGGTAACACGCTTTACAAGACGGGGGGTAATACCTTTTACATCGTTTGAAACTTTTTCGGCAATTAAATTAAGATAGTCCCTGTTTCCGTCAATACTGCACTCAATTACATCGAAAGAATCATTATAGCCGACAATATTTTTTATATCCTCAAGGCTCATAAAGATAAACTCTTCTTCGACACCCCCTGTTGTAACTATGCCTGAAACCTTAAACTCGTTTACGGTTACATCTCCGTCAGGTTTTGGAGTGTTTACAATAAAATTATCTCCTACAGATAAACCTATAGCCTTACTTATTTCATGGCCGATTAAAACTTCCTTTTTTTTGTCAGGCCATTGTCCCCGCACCAGCCAATATGGACTATTGTTCTTTGCACTTATAAGATCGGTAGCTGCTATCATATAGGGCTGCTCGTTTACCTTTGCAGGTTTATAAATATAAGGAGCAAAACCTACAAGTTTGCCTGAGTCGATTTCTTTTTTAATTTTATCGATTTGTTCTTTTTTTATTTTTGCATCGCTTTCGGAAGGAAGAAATATCATATTTGCCCCGTATGAGCGGAACACTGTTCCCATCTGCCGCGGAATGTCGTAGTAAATAGTCAATAAGCCCGATAAAACGGTTGAACCGATTGCAATAGCCAGTAAAGCTACCAACATTCTTGAACGGCGCCGCAATAAAGAACTCATTATCATTTTAAAATACATCTTATTTTTAGTCATATCTTAACACCTCTAAACAGGAACATTTATTTTCCGTGCAAAACTTCCGTGGGGTTTAGCTTTAATAAATATCTTACCGACGGAAAACTTCCCAAAAGGGTAATCAAAAAAATGATAAGCACTACAATGGGAATAACCATGGGAGCCGGCGGAATCGCAGAACCGAAAACGCTTCGGCCTATTATCTGCGTTAAACCCAACCCTACAAAATATCCGGCGGCACCGCCGATAATTCCTATTACCATAACCTCAGTTAAAACCGAAACGGTAACGGCCGTATTACTTGCCCCGATTGCTTTTTTTAAGCCGATTTCAGCCCTTCTATCCATAACACTCGCCGTTACCAAGTTTGAAATACCGAGAGCCGAAGCGATCAAACTTAAAACGGTAATTAAAAGCATTAACAAGCTTGTCTTATTTAAGATAGCACCTTCGGATTCGGCCACCTGTCTTATCGGCTTTGCAACCGCATCCGTTATAACCTCCTGAATCTGATAACAAATACTGCTTACATAGGCGGTGCAATACCATATTTCCATTTCTTTTATCGTTAAACTTAAAGGGTTTCTTGCGGCCTTTCTTGCCAAATCATTATCGGGAGTTGTCAAAGCACTTACTTCGATGCTTTCACAAACATTTGTCTTTCCTAAAAATTCTTGGGCTGTATGCAATGTAGTAAAAATTACCTCATCTTCATTGCTTCCCGAATTAAAAATTGCAGAGACCTTTAAAGTTTTAGAGGCTGCAGCACTTGTAAGTTTTATCTCGTCCCCTACTTTTAAGTTATTTCTTCCTGCAAAAAGACTTCCTACCATACAGGAAGAATTATCATCATCCGAAACCCAGTTTCCGTTTACTTCCCACCATGTACGCATTCTTCTTATTCCGGTTATAACTTCCTGCCCGGTATGTAAGTCTATCCTAAAATCGAACCATGTACCCGACAGGCGGACAGGTTTATCCGCTCCGTCATAATCTACTTGCACATTTAAAAAAGGTGCATAATCGACAATATTGTATGCCCAAAATATGGTTTTAATTTTATACAATTCATCTTCTTTTAAGAATTTTTTTGTGTTTCCGGATTCTTCTCCGTAAATATCATCTAAAAGAGAAGATTCTTTATGAGCAACATTGATATTGGCTCCGTATGTTTTAAGCTCTTGGTTTACCTTATCTCCTACACCAAGCATTGTGTTAAGCATAGAAGTTGAAAGACTTGCGCCTAGGGCAATGGTAAAAGCTATCATCACCATTTTTCCTTTTTGTCTAAAAAGCGCTCCCGCTATCATTCTCCAAAACATAACTTCCCCCATAAAAACTTTTGCTATTTAAAACGATGAGCTTCGGACTCAAGGTCTGATATCTTTATTTTAATATTCCCGTCATGTACAATATAAGGAATTGGAACCGGATTGCATCCTCCGGGAAAACCTATGGTAGCCTTATTCATAACTACATCGCAAAGTTTACAGATTACTTCATTATTCCGCTCAAAATAACCGCTGGGACCGCATATATCGCAGGCATCAAGGCCTACACCGTAAGCGCCTTCACTTTTTTTTATGGCAATAAAACGCATACCGATTCCTTGCTCCGTTATATATTCATAGCGGTGAAGTTTATCATCTTCCAATTGCTCTAAGGAAATAACAGCCATACCGTCTGCAATCGTATAATTTTCAGGCGGAGACAAAGGAACTTCTCTATCTACATAAAAACGCAAAAAGGATAAAGAAAAAACAGAAATCACTAAAAGGCTTAAAGAAAATCGAGCCCACCTTTTTGCATTACGTTTTTTTGCTTTTATTTTTCTTAATTCGGCATTGTTATTATATGCTTCGGTAATTTTAATATTTTTTTTCCATAAAAGAATCGGAGCAAACATTATAAACACAATGACGGCAAATATAAAAAAGTTTCCGTTATTCACCACCATTGCAATAAACCAAAAAATAAAATTATTCCGCGGAATTATTCTTAAAGAATATAAACGCTGGATTATTACCACAATTTGAGTTATCCCTAAAATACAAAGAGAAGCTATTACGGTAATATTTAATTCGATATCAGATAACTTTATTAAGGTTTTATAAATTGAAAGACTTGCAAGAACAATAAAAACTATTCCGAGCAAGTAGCCTATAAGTCTATATAAAACGAGGGTGCTTACCGCACTTTCGCCGTAATTAACCAAGGTTGTAGAAAGAGTTATTATAACGGGAAGATAATAAAATATCGTTGCAGCCGTATATAAAAAAACGGTTGTACCGAAAATATTTTCGTACAATAAAGATTTTTTCGCTTTTGTTTTAAACAGTAAAAGAATAATTAAAATTAAGAAAAATATACTGACGGGAATCATCGACCAAAAAGCAAAATTGGTTCTATTTATGTAATTAGGAATAGATCTTAATATTGCAGAAACAATACTGCCGATAAATCCTGTGAGTATACCTAAAAAAACAATATACCGTTTTTTTTCGGGTCTTTGGGTTCTAAATGAAGCAAAAACAACTGCAAGAACTAAGGCAAAGCCTATGCCTGCTTCAATAACCCTTATATAAAATTTTAAAATGGTGCACCTCCAAAACATCAAAAGTAACCGCCCAAGCTAAAGCCTCGGCGGTTACAAATTGAATGAGTAATTAGTATTAAATTATACTACTACCGATTGGACAAGTTTACCACTGAGGTCCTGTCCATTCAAAATCTTTCCATTCAACAACGATGGGTTCCGTCCAGAAACGGCCGGTAACGCCTGTTTCTTTGTCGACATGGAGAAGATAATCATTTCCCGGTGCCTTAATTTCAAACTTGATATTGTACTTACCTAAGCCTTCTTCAAATTTTACGTTAGCACCATAGTGAGGTCCGTCACTGGCATTCATCGGCATAAATGCAACTTCCTGTACCTTTGAAGAACCTACTTTTTGGATGTAAGCCTTAACATGTAAGTAAGGAACAAAGTCGCCGGCACCGTAACCCAATGTTGCACCTTTGTCATTGGCAGAAATATCGGCTTCCATGTGGCAATCAGCTTCGTTCTTTGACAAACTGTTACCGGCAGGTTCCATATCTACAGGCTGAAAATAAACACCTGCAACCGTTAATATCCCGGCATCTTGCTCATCGCCGATGGGGAACTCGTCAAAACCGGCAGCGCCTTCCTCGTGGGGTTTAGGGGCAGCCGTTTTCTCTTCAGTAGGAGCAGGTTTCGCAGCCTGCTGTACCGCTTCTTTTTTTTCGCATGATGTAATTACAAAAGCAATTGCAAGCAATGCAAAAATACAAGATAAAGTTTTTTTCATTTAAAAACTCTCCTCTATATTTAATTTTTTTGGACTAAATTAATTATCCCCGCCTTCTTCTTTCTTTTTTAATTCGGCAAGAATCTTTTAATTTTTTTTGACATATAAACTTGAAAACACAATAATCGTAATTAAAACTATTATTTGAGGTATCAAGCTTTCATAGGTTGCATATATGCCTAAAAAATCCAACTCAAAACTTTGCATCCACGGGATTATAGTCTTTCCGACCACACCTGCAGCCTGCAATTCCGAAACGCCCTTTCCCGTAAACGAAAAACAAAGTATGTACATCAAAATACTTGTTACGGTAAAAAACGGCTTTAAGGGCAGTTTTACACTTAAAAATCTAAATGCAAGGAAAACACCGGCTAAAATAATCACCGATAATACAATAGCTAAAATCATAGCTCTTTGACCGCTTGCACCTTGAACGGGAACTCCTTGGAAGAATAAAATAAGTTCGGCTCCTTCCCTTGCTACGGCAATAAAGGCAGCAAAAATCAAGACCCACTTATTACCGGTCGATACCGAAGATTCAACCTTCTTTTTAATATATCTTTCCCATGCTTCCGTTTCCGATTTTGAAATCATCCAGTTGCTTACATAGAACAAAACTATTACGGCAACGAACATTCCGATGCCTTCAAAAACCTCTTGAGCTATACCGCTTTGCGCACCTGCCAATAAACCGAATAAAAAAGCTAAAACTATACTTACAAGAATACCTGCAAGAGCTCCGATATAAACGGAAGATATGTACTTCTTTTTTCCGGTTTTTACAAGATAAGCGATAATAGCCGCTATAACCAAAATAGCTTCCAAGCCTTCACGCAGTATAAGCACAAAACATGAAATAAAGGTTGCAACAGCCGCCGACTTTCCGCTTCCTCCCTTATCATTGGAAGTGCCGTCAAGCTCGGCTGCATCATGGTAGAGCATCGCTATAAGGGCATCCTTATGAGCTCTTATCATTTCGCTATCCTTATCGCTTTTTACGTTTTTTCTGTACTCATAAAAAGCGTTTTCGACAGCCGTTTTGCGAGCACCGGAAAGATAGCTCATCGTTATTTTTTCCATTCCCTTGGATTCGTAATATCTAAAATAAGCGGCATTTACTTCGTCATAGGCTTCGCGGGTCTTCCCCTGTGTATACAATTCGTATGCATTATTCAGATGAATTTCCATCTTTTCGACTATTTTAGTCCATGAACTCAAGTCTTCTTTTTCTTTAGCTGAAACAGAAAACAAAAAAACAAAGAAAATCAAAAGAACCGATAAAAATCTTTTAAAACTATTATTAAACATATTAACTCCAATTTTGTAGCCAAGACTTACAAAATTCTACTTCAAGTATATCAAGTCAAAAAAACAATGTCAAGATTATCTTACATATTTTTTTAATTTTTTTCTAATAACAGAAACGGTACTAAAATCAAGTTTTAGTTAATTCTCCATCATTCATTCTATACATAGTACTATCCTCATTTAAAATTTCAAAATCATGTGTTACGATTAAAACGGCAGTTCCCAGTTTATTAACACTTTTTATAAGATTCATAACCGTTTCAGAAGTTTCCTTGTCAAGATTTGCTGTAGGTTCGTCTGCAATAAGCAATTTAGGAGAATTCATAAGAGCTCTTGCTATCAACATCCGCTTTATTTCTCCGCCGGATAAATTTTGGGGCATCTCATCCTTTAAATGAGCTATATCCATAAGCTCCAAGAGGCTTAAAGCCCTACCCTCACTGTCGCCGTCCCTGTTAAATAAAAAAAACGGAACCCTTACATTATCAAATACCGAAAGATTCGGCAAATAAGCTAAAGACTGAGGAACAAAGCCTATCGACTCATTTCGGTAAAAGCTCTTAGCGGTATCGCTCATAGATGAAATATCTTCATCTTCAAAAAAAACCTGCCCTTGGGTAGGATCCAAAATACCGGATATTAAATTAAGAAAGGTTGTTTTTCCTGAACCCGAACGTCCTACAATGAATACAAAATCGGAAGCGGAAATGGAAAAGTCAACATCTTTTACTGCAAAAAAAGAGTTTTTACCTCTGGCAAAGGATTTGGAAAGCGATTTAGTTTTTAAAAGCATAAGTTTCCTTTTATATACTATTCAAATTTTTCTTTGCGTGAAAGAACAACATAAACAAGGCTTACCGTAATCAAAGCAATCGCTAATAGAATAACTATAGGCTTTGTATAAACATTACAGCTCATATTTGGGTGCTTACAGGTGCCTATAACAATAGTTTCAAGCAAAATAAGACTTACTCCGGTTCCGATATTATAGACGGATATTCCGAAGCTCGATTTTTTACAAATAAAAGAAGCAATGCCCGATAAGGCTATCAGCCCCCCTAACAACCTCACAGCTTCTCCCATCCAATGACATTTCATAAAACTGCCGTCAGCCTTAGGAGGACATACATGGGCAAAACCGAATGGAGCAAATAAAACCAATAAACCGATTATAATAATAAGAGCACTGAATATATATCTTTTCATATTTTCCTTTCCTATAATTTATAAAATTTAAAATATCATATGGAGTATAGACACATCAAAAAAAAATGTCAATCTCATATTACATAAATTTTAAATAATATGTTTTTTTCTAAAAAACCAACAAGGTTTTTATATATACCCGTCATATTGACCTCAGCAATTTTTTTTTATATAATATCGCTCAATATGGATATCTTTGATATTATAGGCCCGATTATGATAGGGCCGTCCAGTTCGCATACGGCAGGAGCCGTAAGAATAGGCTATTTAACAAGGGTTCTTCTTGCAGAACCTGCTATAAAAGCAAGAGTGTACTTACACGGTTCCTTTGCCTACACCTATAAAGGGCACGGTACCGACAGGGCCATTGCAGCAGGTATTATGGGAATGAAACCTGAAAATGAGCGTATAAGAAACAGCTTAACCCTTGCAAAAGAACAAGGTTTGGACATCACCTTCGAGCCTATCGACATTCCTAATGCCCACCCAAACACGGCATTGATTGAACTGACTGGTATTGACGGAAAAGAGATTTCCGTGCAAGGCTCCTCCATAGGGGGCGGAAATATTCTAATTACCAAAATAAACGGAAAACCTGTAGAGTTAAGCGGTAAAAACCCTACACTCGTAGTAGAATATCAAGATATTCCCGGAAGAATAGCTGCCATTACAAGCGTAACGGCAAAACACAAGATAAATATTTCGCAAATTCATATCGGAAGAGACTACCGAGGAGGAACCGCCACAATGTGCCTTCAAATGGACGGTTTAAGCGTAGGCCCCGATTTAAAGGATGATATTTTAAAAATAGAGCATATTTACAATATCATACTAATTCAACCTGTATAATAAAGGGTATAAACTATGAAAATAAAAACGATAGAGTATAAAAAAATAGAAGACCTGATACAAAAAGCATCAGAAAACTCTTTAAGAATTTCCGATATTATTTTAGAAGACCAAAGCTCCGCCCTCGAAGAAACTAAAGAGCACTGCTTTGAAAGAATGCAGGAGCATTTAAATGTAATGCTTGAAGCAATTGACAAAGGAACAAACCCGGATATACGCTCGACAAGCGGCCTTACGGGCGGAGATGCTTATAAAATATACGAAAGATCTGAAAACGGAAAAGCACTCTGCGGCCCACTCCTTGCTAACGGCATAAGAATGGCAATGGCCGTTTCCGAATTAAACGCTTCAATGGGAAAAATAGTTGCAGCCCCCACTGCCGGCTCTTGCGGTATTCTCCCCGGTGCAATCGGAGCCGTTTTAAAAACAAAGGATGTAAAAAAAGAAGATGCCGTTATGTCCTTGTTTACAGCCGGAGCTATCGGCATGGTTATAGCTAACACGGCTTCTATTTCGGGAGCTGAGGGCGGATGTCAAGCCGAATGCGGCTCGGCCTCAGCCATGGCAGCAGGAGCCATAGTAGAAATGTGCGGAGGAACCCCGGAAATGGTAGGCCATGCAACGGCTATTGCCCTTAAATGTATCTTAGGTCTTGTTTGCGACCCTGTAGCAGGCTTGGTTGAAGTTCCTTGTATAAAACGGAATGCTTCCGGTGTAAGCCTTGCCTTCACAGCAGCAGAGCTTGCCCTGGCAGGAATCAAAAGTGCTATCCCCGTAGACGAGGTTATAATAGCCATGAAAAAAGTCGGAGATTCTATGCCTTCAGCCTTGAGAGAAACTGCCGAAGGAGGCCTCGCCTGTACAGCCACAGGCAAAAGACTTCAAAAAGAAATATTCGGAAAAACTTTATAAAATGGTATCTTAAAAACCGAATTTTTAAAGGACCTTAAAAGTTATTTTTCAGCCTTTTCAACAATGTAGGTAAGCCCTTCCCGCCTTAGGACTCTGACCATTGAGCCTGCAGGAATTTCTTCCGAAAGGGAGCGGGCACTCCATGTTGTACCCTGATACTTTATTCTGCCTTCCTTGTTATGAAAAACCGTTTCAATAACATCGGCAAACTCTTCCGCTTCTTTGTCGCTTTTTTTATCCGAATAGAAAATAGTCCCCTTAAAAATAGGAGTGAATTTTTTACGCAAAAAAATCAAAGAGAAAACGGAACAAATAACAAAGATTATTATTTGAAGCCAAAGAGCTTGATTAATAAAAGGAATTAAACTAAAAACAGAAGTAAAAACAGCTCCGAAGCCGAAGAAGATAATAACAAGACCGGGAATTATAAGCTCCAAGCCTATACACAACACACCGATCAAAAGCCAGATAGACCACCATCCCATAAACTACCCCTATAAAAACTTTATACAATATCGACAAACAGAGATTCAGAATTCCTGCCGAGCTGTTTATCAATCCTCCATAAAACCAAAAAGCATAAGCACGAGAAAACCCGTGCTTAGCTTATAAAGACAATTAGTCTTTAATATTGTATCGCTTCTTAAAGCGATCAATTCGTCCTGCAGTGTCAACAAGTTTTTGTTTTCCTGTAAAAAAAGGATGACACTGAGAGCAGATTTCAACCTTGATATCTTTTACTGTGGAACGCGTATTTATTACGTTTCCGCAAGCGCAAGTAACGGTTGTTTCTTCATATTTCGGATGAATATCTTTTTTCATACAAACCTCCCAAGGTAGTGTTATAATATACAATATTTACTCTTTTTGTGCAAGACCGGCATTCATTGATTTTAAGAAAGCTTCATTATTCTTGCTCTTATTCATTTTATCTATTAAGAATTCGATAATATCGGCATCATCCATCGAGCTGATGAATTTGCGTAATATCCACATAAGCTGCATTTCTGCTTCCGTTAATAAAAGTTCTTCTTTTCGAGTTCCCGAGCGCTTTATATTGATTGCAGGGAATAAACGGCGGTCGGAAAGCTTTCTGTCTAGATTTACTTCCATATTGCCCGTTCCCTTAAATTCTTCAAAAATAACCTCGTCCATCTTGCTGCCGGTTTCAATAAGAGCCGTAGCTATTATCGTTAAACTTCCGCCTTCTTCGATATTTCTTGCAGCACCGAAAAAGCGTTTAGGTTTATGAAGAGAGTTCGAATCCACACCTCCGGATAGAACTTTACCCGAAGTAGGCATAGTCTGGTTATAGGCCCTTGCCAAACGGGTAATTGAATCCAAAAGAATAACTACATCCCTCTTGTGCTCAACAAGGCGTTTTGCCTTTTCAAGTACCATTTCAGCAACTTGAACATGGCGGGTTGCCTGCTCATCAAAGGTAGAAGAAATAACCTCGGCATTTACCGTGCGCTCCATGTCGGTAACTTCTTCAGGACGCTCATCTATCAAAAGAACTATAAGATAAACTTCAGGATGATTGGCTGTAATTGCATTGGCTATCTTTTGAAGCATTATCGTTTTTCCCGTACGAGGAGGAGCTACAATCAATCCTCTCTGCCCCTTTCCTATGGGACAGAACAAGTTCATAATTCGGGTAGAAATTTCTTGAGTAGTTGTTTCAAGGTTTAATTTTTCTCTAGGATAAAGAGGAGTAAGGTTATCAAACGGAATACGGCGTTGAGATTTTGCAGGCTCATCAAAGTTGACGGTTTCAACCCTTAAAAGAGCAAAATATCTTTCACCCTCTTTTGGGGAGCGGATTTGGCCGTAAACCGTATCTCCCGTTTTAAGATTAAAAAGTCTTATCTGGCTGGGAGAAACATAAACATCATCAGTTCCCGTCAAATAGCTGTTTTGAGGCGAGCGTAAAAAACCGTATCCATCAGGAAGGGTCTCTAAAGAGCCTGATGCAAAAATACTACCGCCCTGATTGGTATGATTTTTAAGAATATGGTAAATAACATCCTGTTTTTTCATTAAGGACAGCTCATCCTCTGGTACACCGTATTTTACGGCCATATCCCGCAAATCATGCATACGCATCTTTGTAAGATCGTTTATAATAATTTTAAAAGAAGTATCCGATACTGGCGGGACTTCTTCTTTTTCTTCTTGAATATCCTTAGGCATTTTTTTTCTTGCAGGTAGACTTGTTTTTTTTGCAGGTTTGGTTTCAGCTTCATCAGAAGAAATTACAGCCTTTTTTCTTCCTCGGGAACGGACAACAACTTTTTTTTCAAGAACTTCATCGTCTGCTTCGTTGTTTTGCTCAATTCTTGTCTGTTCTACAGCAGCTTGAATCTGATTTGCCGAACTAAGGGATAGGTCATCAGCCTGTTCATCGGATTGGCTAAGACCTAAGTTTTCATTAGAATCAATCCCCGTATCAAACAAGGTATCCTCAGAAACTTGCGGCAAAGCTTTTCTTTTTCTTATTGTCATCGGATTTTTCTCCTATGCTCTGTAACTTACATATATCATTCTAAAATTCAGTATTCGGATTAAGTCACCGAAAAAGATATGTAAAAATGATGAATTGGTTACTATTGAATAGATTTTTAGTTTAACAAATTTATATTATTTTGTCAAGTAAAGTTTTTTTAGCTTTAAAATTACTAAAAAAATACCCCCGATTAAATCGAGGGTATCCATCTCCTAGGGGAATTGAACCCCTGTTGTCGGGATGAAAACCCGATGTCCTAACCACTAGACGAAGGAGACATAGTCAAACGCATCGCGTTGAAACGCATTGCGCTGATGAGAATGGAATATATCATATTTTTATAATTATGTCAAGCAAAATTACAAAATTTACAAAAATTCTTTTATTTATCCGTATTCCTTATCAAGTCAGGCCGCAAAACCTCGGCTCCTCCGATATAAATATGATTCGGCTTTTTCCTGGAATAATAATAGATTAAAATTCTAATGGTTTTTGGTAAACTACCTTCCACATAAGGCTCTAAAGCACAAAAAAGAGCTGTATTTTCTGCAAAGCCGTTCTTTCTTAAAGCCGATGCGGGATTTAAAGCCTTTATATCGGAGGTAACCGTAAATTGTATTGAAACTATGTCCTTTTCAGATAGGGAATTTTCTCTTAATATTTGAGTATAAAGACTTACAATTGCCAAAGAGATGCTGTTTTCATTGTCTTCACAGCATACGGCTCCGCGCAATGCTCTTAATTTTTTTATAAAATTCATTTTTTAACTTAAAATCTTTAAATTAAAGCACTGCATCTTAACAAAGATACAGTGCTTTAAAATTAATTTTTATTTGGCAGGCTTCTTAGCCAGCTTTTTAGCAGTTTTAGAGGCAGCCTTGGAGGGCTTTTTTACACCGGTCTTAGCTTTTGAAGCTTCAACTTCGGCCTGAGCTGCAGCAAGCCTTGCTATAGGAACTCGTAAGGGTGAAGCTGAAACATAGTCCATTCCGGCCTTACAGAAAAACTTAACCGAATTTAAATCTCCTCCGTGTTCACCGCAAACACCTATTTCCAAGTTCTTTTTGACTTCCCTGCCCTTTTGAATAGCGGAAGCTACCAGCATACCGACACCTTCTTGATCTAAGGACTGGAAGGGGTCAGCCTTAAATACACCGGCTTTGTTTTCATCTACATATTCGGGAAGGAATTTACCTGCATCATCCCGGCTTATACCAATGGTCATCTGAGTAAGGTCGTTTGTACCGAAGGAGAAAAATTCTGCATGTTCTGCTATTTTGTCAGCAAGAAGGGCTGCCCTCGGAGTTTCAATCATAGTACCGACCATATACTTAAGCTTTTTATCCTTAGCCTTTTTCTCTATGATGTCATCTGCTACTTTGCGTATTTGTTTTTCCAAGATCTTAAATTCTTTTGCATCGATTGTAAGAGGAATCATTATTTCGGGTAAAACATCAATTCCTTTCTTTTGGACTGTACAAGCAGCATTTATAATGGCTGTAACCTGCATTTCAAGAATTTCAGGATAGGTGATGCTCAAGCGGCAGCCCCTGTGTCCCAACATCGGGTTTGCTTCGGTCAGCTGGTCTACACGGTTTTTAACGCTTGCAAAGCCGATATTGAGCTTTTCTGCTAATTTTTGCTGTCCTTCCTTATCATGAGGAACAAATTCGTGTAAGGGCGGGTCTATCAAGCGGATTGTTACAGGATAACCGTTCATAGCCTTAAAGATACCCTCAAAATCCTTTGTCTGATATGGAAGCAGTTTTTTTAAAGCCTTTTCTCTAGCTTCCTTGTTTTCTGCAATAATCATCTCTCGGATAGCCTCTATACGGTTTTCATCACTAAAGAACATATGCTCGGTTCGGCAAAGCCCGATACCTTGGGCTCCATGGCCTACGGCAATCTTAGCGTCTTCGGGCGTATCGGCATTTGTTCTTACCTTTATTTTTCGTATCTGATCAACCCATTCCATGATTTTTTTATAGGCTGCAGGAGGCTTAGGAGTAATTAAGGGTAACTCGCCCTTATAAACAGCTCCCTTTGAACCGTCCAAGGTTATATAATCACCTTCTTTTAAGACAATACCCTTGGCAGAAACTTCTTTTTTCTCGTAATCGATTCTTAAATTTTCACAGCCTACTATACAGCATTTTCCCCAGCCTCTGGCAACTACGGCTGCATGGCTGGTTTTTCCTCCGGTTGCTGTTAAAATACCCTCGGCAGCGTGCATACCGCCTACATCTTCGGGGCTTGTTTCATGGCGGACTAAAACTGCTCTTTTACCGTCCTTTGAAGCAGCTTCCGCAGCTTCTGCCGAAAGACAGATTATACCGCATGCAGCTCCCGGAACGGCAGGAATACCGTCAACAAGATGGGCGGATTTTAAATCGGCAGCCTTCGAATAATCCAAAGCCTTGTAGAATACGCCTTCAATATCCGAAGCCTTAATACGGCTAATGGCTTCTTCCTTGGTTATAAGTTTTTCTTCCACCATATCTACAGCCATCTGGAAGGCGGCTGCAGGAAGTCTCTTACCGGTTCGGCATTGGAGCATGTACAATTCACCTTCTTCAACGGTAAATTCCATATCCTGCATATCCTTATAATGCTTTTCAAGTATTTTGCGTGCATCGCAAAGTTTTTTATAAGCGGAGGGATCTTTTTTTGCAAATACATCGAGCTTAATGGGAGTTCTAATTCCAGCAACAACATCTTCGCCTTGTGCATTAAAAAGATATTCACCGTAAAACTCGTTTTTACCCGAATTCGGGTCGCGTGTAAAGCAGACTCCTGTACCCGAATTATCTCCCTTGTTTCCGAATACCATCTGCATAACATTTACAGCCGTACCGCGGATTCCTACAATGTTTTCAACCCTTCGGTAAGTAACGGCCTTATCGGACATCCAAGAACCGAAGACTGCTCCTATAGCACCCCAAAGCTGTTTTATAGGATCTTGCGGGAAGGGAGATTTTATTTCTTTTTCATAAAGTTTTTTAGATCTATCTATAACTTCCTGCAATTCCGGTTCGTTTACATCGGTATCCGAAACCTTTGCAGGCTGAGCAAGATTAAGACGCTTTTTTGTTCTTTTTCCTTTTACATCATCAAAAATTTTATCGAATTTTTCCCGTTCAATATTCATTGCCGTAGAACCGTACATCAAAATAAACCTACGGTAAGCATCCAGGGCAAACCTTAAATTTCCGGTCTTTTCAGCCAAACCTTGAACGGATTGGTCATTTAAGCCTAGGTTCAAAATTGTCTCCATCATTCCGGGCATCGAAACGGGAGCTCCCGATCGAACGGAAACCAAAAGAGGATCTTTTTTGTCCCCCAGCTTTTTTCCGGTAATTTTTTCCAACTTTGAAAGATAAGATTCGACTTGAGCTTTTAGTTCGACAGGATACTTTCTGTTATTTTTATAATACTCTTCGCAAACCTCGGTTGTAATAGTAAATCCGGCAGGAACAGGAAGCCCTATAGCCGTCATTTCGGCCAGACCGGCACCCTTGCCTCCCAATACTTCCTTCATCGTACCATTACCTTCAGCGCTACCTCCGCCAAAAAAATATACATATTTTGACTTTGCCATTGCATTGTCCTCCTTGAACATTGAACAATTATTACAATATATTTGTATATTGTATCTTGTATAATATCAATTGTCAATGTATAATTATAACAATTATGAAAAAAAATCTTAAGTCTTATTTATTTTTATTTATCACAGCGGCATTTTTTATTTTAAATTCCTGTAATTCAACCGAAATTTCCGAATCAAAATTACCTGAAAAAAAAGATGATATAAGCGAACTTGTTTTAAGTTTCTCAGGCGACATTATGGCTCATGATATCAATTTTAAAATGAAAGACTATAATCGAATCTATAATGATATCAGAGAGATTCTTTTAAACGATGATGTAACATTCGGAAATGTGGAAACACCGGTATGTGAGGAAAGACCGCTTTCAACTTTTCCATGTTTTAATATACATAAAGATTATCTTAAAGCTGCAATAGATGGGGGATTCGATGTCTTTTCCTTTGCCAATAATCACACCAACGATCAAGACATTCAAGGAATTGACGGCACAATTAAAAGCTTTAATGCTTTAAAAGAAGAGTACAAAAATAAGGAACTTTTTTCTTCCGGTTTAAAAAACAAAGAAGATGAAGACTTTAAACCTGTCTTAATCGAAAAAAAAGGCTGGAAGATTTTATTTTTATCTATAACGGAGCTTATCAACTCTCACGGCAAATCAAAGCACAGGCTTTATTACTCGGAACCCTCAAAAGCAGGAAGGGAAAAACTTCTTTTATCCATAAAAAAAATGAGGGAAGAAAATCCTTGCGATATTTTTATTCTTTCCCTTCATCTAAACGAAGCGGAATACGGCCTTAAGGTTTTAGAAGGTAAAAAGACATGGTTTAAGGCCTTAGCCCAAGCAGGAATAGATGTAGTTTGGGCTCACCATCCCCATGTTTTACAGGATTGGGAGCTTTCCGAAGTGGAAATCTTAACCGATGATTCCAAAAAAGATATTATTCAAATCAATAAAGGAGAGAATAATGAACCTCTTGACTCTTTGCTCACACATAAAAAAAATGCCTTTTTTATGTACTCTATGGGAAATTTTATTTCGGGTCAAAGGTGGAAGGTGAACTATGCCGATCCGGCCTATTACAGGGAATATACGGGAGACTCAATAATAATGCAGTTACATTTTAAAAAAATAAACGGTATCTTGCAGCCTGAAATAGAGGCAGCCCCTGTTTTAATTACAAACTATAATGAAAAAGATGCACCCGTAATAAAACGCTTTACCCAAGAATGGGTTGAGACCCTTCCCGAAAAAGAAAGGGCCTACTATCTTAAAAGGCTTGAGCTTATGAGGGCTTACTTGCCTAAGCTAAAATAAAAACTTACATTAAGGCCTTATACTTTTCGGCTAAAGCTTTTGCTTTTACGTTTGCAAGACCTCGGTAGCGTTCGGGGTTTGCAAAAAATTCTTCGGGCTTATCAAAGTTAAGCTCTTTTAATCTTTCCGTAACAAGGGCAAAGACCTTTTCTTCGGCTTTTAAGGCTTCATAAAAACTTATCTTTTGATTTTCGGCAGCAAGGGTAATCTTGCGTATTACCTCATGGGCATCGGAAACACCGCATTCCGCCAAAAGAATATAAGCAGGCTCAGCCATAACGCCTCCCCTAACCTTTCCGCCTCCCTGTAAGAGGTTTTTAAGCATGTTTTCCCTATCGGCCTGCAAGCCCTTTAAGATTGAATTCATGCGGTTAAAGGCCAAGGCAAGGCCTGTCAGATAATCGGCTATAAACCTCTGACTTGCAGAGTTGGATAAATCTCTTTGGTGCTCCGAGATTTGGTCCATATAAAAACTCATCACGCGTGGAGAAAATGTCTTCCACAAGCTTTTTACATGCTCGGAGTTCCATGGGTTACGCTTTTGAGGCATGGTGGAAGAGCCTACCTGTGTTGCACTAAAATATTCAAAAACCTCCCCTATCTCGGTTCTTTGCAAATTGCGTAAATCGTCTGCAAGGTTTGCAATTATGCCGAAGGCAATATTGGCTTCAAGAAGGAGGCGGAGCATGTATTCGGGCTCCACAAGCTGATGAGAATATTCGGAAGGCTTTAAGCCGAGATAATCAAGATAGATTTTTTCAAACCTCATCGGATCTGAAACTATTAAAGAAGCCGCATTATAAGCCCCTACGGCTCCGGCAAATTTTCCGCGTAAATCTTTTACAAGCTCTTCCATTTTTAAAATCGACTTACCCAGACGGGCTACATATTCGGAAACGGCATAGCCGAAGGTAATCGGAACCGCATGCTGACCGTGAGTACGCCCGACCTGAGGCGTTTCAGCCTCTCTTTCAGCTATATCGCAAAGCAAAAGCTCGGTTTTCTTTAAAAGAGGAATTATTACCTTTATGACAGCATCCCTTATCCTCATAGAAAAGGCCGTGTCGAGAATGTCGGCACTGGTAGCTCCAAGGTGAACCAAGGGAGCTGTATTTTCGGGGACTTTTTTCTTTAATACATTTACCAAGGCCCTTATATTGTGCTGGGTCTTATGTTCTTCTTCATAAACTTCGGAAGGATCGATATTTAATGCAATATCATCCAATGTTTTTTCAAGCTCGCTGCTCAGTTTGGGAAGTAAAGAGTCTTTTTTTTCTTCTGAGATTTTAAGATGAGCCTTTACAAGGGCCATTTCGGCCATGGCACAATAAACGATGCCCGCTTCTTCCGATAAAAAAACCGACAGTTCGTCATAAAGACCTCCTTGCGGAAGGGAATAACGATGATCTATCGGCGATATATTTTTAAAAATACTTCTAGTTTCCATGTCCGATATAATGACCTAAAGAAGATGTTTAGTCAAGCGGTTGGATAATTCTTTATAGTTTACAACTAATACTAAATCCTACTTTATATCGATATAGAATTTTTTGATGTACCTTATTCTTGCATCTGCTTTGTCCCAAAATTTGCTTTCGGGATAGGCCTTAGTCAAGGTTTGATAGGCTTCCAAGGCTTTTTTTACATTTTTATTAGGCCCGTTTAACTCGTATGCTTGACCGCGTAAAAATAAGGCTTCATCCAAATTGACCGAATAATTTTTAAAAAAATCATCTGCCGAATTTAGAGCACTTGCTGCATTTCCTTCCGAAATATATGCCCTTATCTTATCTAATGCCTCCTGAGCCGATTTTACATCTGTTTTTACAATAGACTCGTTTTTTTCGACATTTTCATCTCCTACTACAGTCAAGAGATCTGATGAATCATATAGTTTTGAATCATTATTCTCATTTTTTATGGGAGAAGTATCTTTCTTTATCGCAGTACCTTGCAATGTTTTGGATAAACCATCATCCTTAGTCTTAGCTTTGTTTTCATTCGGACTTGACTTTGCCGTACTTATACTTCCTTTATAATCAGGGGCTTTAACCGTATCACTAAGTTTTGTCTTTGCCGTTTCAACATAAACCGCTATTGAGTCAGAAATAAAGTTATCCGAAAAAACATCAAAATAAGAAAAATTGAGAATATAGCTACCTTCATTTGCAGCCCCAAAATGAAAAATTGAAGTACCGTTTTGAAGTTTTCTCTGCTGATATTTTATTCCTTTTTGTGCCGTAGATTCCCCTAAATAAACCCATCCTTCCCCAGGATATAAAACTTCAAGTCTTTGACCGGTATACAATTTTACCGATCTGGATGCTTTTTCCTCTGTAATTTCATAAGGCTCCGTACTGGGAAACTCTGAAAAAAATTTAGCGGCTTCAGATTCAGTAAGCTTTGCATTAGAAGCAGATACATCAGAAAGGCCGTCTTTTTCATTAGAAACAACTATATCCGGAGGATTCTCTTTTACATTAGAATTATTAAGCTTTGGAGGTTTAAGCTCAGGCACAGGGCTTGAGGGCTCCGAAACGGGCGGAGGACTTGATGCTTGAGAATTTGAAGCTGAAAAAGGAGTTTTTTTAGTTTCTGTTTTTTGAGTTGAACTTGCAGCAGGCGTCTCAGCTTGAATCGAAGCTTTATTTTTAGATAAAGGTTCAGTTTTAGGTAAAGTCTTATCTTCATCTTTAGATGAGTCTCCTGTAACAGGATATTCTTGATCTTCCGCAACAATTATCAATTCCAACTCCGGTTTATCAGTTACAGGCTTAGGATCTGAAATTGAGCTTACCGAATCGTTGGTTTCAATATTAGGCTCTGTAGGCTTAGCTGAAAGCTTAGGTTTTATAACGGGGCTAATAGCAGGTTCTTGAACAGAAGGTGTTAATATAAGCTTAGGCTCTTCCTTTTTAGGTTCATTGTCTTTAGTTTTTGCCGATATATCTGACTCTGATTGTTCTTCAGGAATCAACTCAGTTCCTAGTTTTTTTTCGGTAGTGGCACAAGAAGAAAAATTAAAAACTAGCACAAAAAAAGATAAAACAAACAGAGATCGGATTCCATTTTTCATGGTGATGCCTCCAATATATTATCGACAATTTCTTTATTCTTTTTATGAAGTTCTTCCATATCCTTTTCCGTAGGAGGCTCATACCAATAATCGGTTTCCGTTTTTTCCCAAATATTAAGCTGTTCTCTTGAAAACTGAATTGGAGGAAGATTTAAAGGTTCATCTATGAGCTGAAGCTTATCGGTATTTATTTTTCGAGATTTAAAATCGGATAATTGAGATGATAATACCGCTTTTTTATCTTGATTATCCGATTGGATATTTTTATTTCCGGAGGATATAAATATCAAAATAAGAACTAAAACCAAAATAAAAATAACAACACATGTAATTATGATAACGGTTTTTATGTTGTTTGAGAAAAAATCTTGAATTTTCTTAAAGAAACCGCTTATTCTATCCTTCAAGTCCATCATCTTTTTCTGAATTCTCCTCCTCATCGTTTATAGTTTTTATTCTTTTAGGAGGATGAGGCGGAATATATACACCTTCCTCAGGCTCAACATCTTCTTCCACAAAGGGTTCATCAACTAAATCAAGTTTTTTTGCATCAATATCCGTTTCATTATCAAGTCTTATGGCTATAACCTTTGAAACACCCGATTCTTCCATTGTAACACCAAGCATAGTATTTGCACCCAAAACCGTTTTTTTATTATGGGTTATAACTATATATTGACTTACATTTGCAAATTCCCTTAAAGTGGTAACAAAGCGGGTTACATTTTGTTCATCAAGGGCGGCATCAATTTCATCAAGCAGACAGAATGGAGACGGCTTTACCATATAGGTTGCAAATAAAAGAGCTACCGCTGTCATAGACTTTTCTCCGCCCGATAATAGACTGATATTTTCAAGTTTTTTTCCCGGAGGCTGTGCAAATATTTCTATACCCGATTCAAGAACATTTTTGGGATCGGTTAAGCGTATTTCTGCCCTTCCGCCTCCAAAAAGCCTTCTAAACATATTGTGAAAATTCTTTTTAATTTTATTGTATGTTTCTAAAAAAAGTTCAGTAGACTCTGCCGTAATCTCATCTGTAATTCTTTGTAAGTCAATTCTTGCTTTTTCAAGGTCGCTAATCTGCTTATTTAAAAATTCATATCTTTCTTTTACATTTTCAAATTCTTCGGGGGCCATAAAATTTACCCTGCCTAGGGAATCCAGCTTTTGTCTAATAACAGAAAGACTATCCTTAAGATCAGATACCGACGAGTTAAGAGTAAACATTCTCTCTTCAAATTCCATCAATTCACGGGAATGCTTTTCTCTAAAATTTTCTTTTGTGTTGCGTATATCGGCTTCAATACCTGCAAGGTCAAAATGAAATTTTTCTAAAAGAGAATTAGCTTTTGAAAGCTCTGCAGTAAGCTTATCAATCTTACCTCTTTTACTGGCAAGATCGGAGTTCTTTACTGAAATTTCATTTTCAAGCTTTTCAATCTCATCATTTAACTTTCGTCCCTCATATTCAAGAGAGTTAATTTCCCCTTCAAGCTCAGAAATATCTTCTTCAGTTTGCTTTAATTGTTTTTCTTCCGTAAAAAATTCGTTTTCCAAATCATGAAGAATATTTTTTTGAGATAAAAGCTGTCTTTCCAAAAGTTTTACCTGATCTTCCGCATTTTTTGCTTGAGCATCGACTTTTGCCCTGCTTACACGCAAATCTTCAAGGGTTTTTCGGTAATCGTTTATCTTTGCTGAAAGAGTATTATTTTCTTCCCCAAAATCGCTGATCTTTTTACGCTTATTTTCAATAGATTGCCTATTTTCTAAAATAGCCGTATCAACAGCTCTCTTTTTAGTAATAATACCTTCCGGTGCTAAAAATTCATCAATAAAACCTGCAGAAGATTTTTTATATTTTTCAAGAGAGGAATCTATCTCATTGCTTATACTTAAAAGCGAAGAAAAACTTTGTACGGCATTTTCTGCAAATTGTTTTACATCTTCTTGCGAATGATTATGAATTGAAGCAAAATCCGAAAATATATCCTTTCTTCCGGTTATTAAAACTTTTAATCGGCTTAGTGCATCATCCAATTCTTTTTCAGCCTCTAATCGATTAGCTGAAGAATATCCGGCCGACCTTAAATTTTTATCAAGCTCTGTAACAATATCTTCGGTTATGGACTTTAATTCAAGCTCCATATTCTCTCTCATAGCATCAAGATGCCGTATCTCATCTTCAAGTTTTTTTATATCTTCTTTGTTTGATGTAATTTTATGACTTGCCAAATCTATATTTTTTTCAAACTCTAAAGCATTTTTTTCTATAGCATCAAACTGTTTTTTAAACTCAAATACATCAGCATTTTTTTCTGAGATATCATTCTCTAAATTATCTATATTTTCTTTTGTAGCTGAGGTTTTAGCTTCAAGCTGATTAAGTTTTAATTTTAATTCTGAATGGCGCTTATTGTAAATCTGAACTTGTTCCTGCTTACCTTTTTGTTCTATTGCCAAGTTTAGAACCTTTGTCCTATAAGCATTAAACTTTTCTTCCATTTCATTTACAATATCCATATTTTCCGACAGCATTCCGTGAATTCCGTCAATTTGTTTTTGAATAGAATCTCTTTTTTCGGAAGCTTCCTGCAAGCTTTGTTTTTTTGCAGCAAGCCCATCTATGAAGCTTTTTAAGCGCAAAAGCTGAATATCTCTTTCATGCTCAAAAACGGCATCTCTAAGCTCTCTATATTTAATTGTTTGCTCGGATTGAACTTTTAAAGTATCGTAGGATCTGCGGACCTCTCCCAGCACGCCCTCAATCTGACGCATGTTTTCTTTAGTTTTTTCAAGTTTTCTTTCTGCATCTTGGCGTTTTATCTTAAATTTGGTTATACCGGCCGCTTCTTCAAAAAGATACCGTCTTTCCTCAGGCTTACTGGAAAGAATCTGGTCGATTTTTCCCTGCTCCATAACGGAATAAGCTGCCTTTCCGACACCCGTATCCCAAAAAAGCTCTCTAATCTCACGAAGTTTTGCAGGCTGATTATTGATAAAGTATTCACTTTCCCCTGATCTATAAAGCCGCCTTTTTATAGCTATTTCACTTAAATCAAGACTTAAAAGTCCTTTTTCATTGCTTATAGTTAATGTAACTTCTGCAATATTGAGCTGACTTCGTTTTTCGGTACCGTTAAAGATAACGTCTTCCATTTTGTCGGCCCTTAAAGTACGGGATGACTGCTCTCCAAGAACCCACTTTACGGCATCCACAACATTACTCTTTCCGCATCCATTAGGTCCTAAAAGGGCGGTTATACCATCTGCAAATTCAATTTTTACTCTATCGGGGAAGGATTTAAATCCGAAAATTTCAAGACTTTTAAGAAACATAACCCGAACATCCTTTTAACATATACATATAAAAGATTATACAATTTATTTGCCTGTTTGTCATTAGGAATTGAAAAATTTTTAAGGGATATAAGATTTTTTCCGATAAAATAATTATGAAGGTATTGGTTTTTGATAGAAAAATAGAAACTCTCGCTTTTTTGTGTAAAAAACTGGAAGATCATGGAATTATAACCGTTGCTGCAGAAAACGGAAGTAAATTTATATGCAATTATTTAGATAGTGAATTAGATGCTATTATTGTGTGTAAAAAAGAGCTAGATCATTACGGTTCTAACGAAGCTCATTTACTTAAAAGAGTTCATAAAGACATGACAATATGCACCTATCTGCCGGCAGGAAATTATAATATAAAAAACATTAATATATTCAGCTCTTCATATTCATCAAAAAATATAAAAAGCAACGAAAAGATGCTTAGAATTATTCTTTTAAAATGTAGAAAAAAATCTGATTTTAACAAGGATTATATTCACAGTCTGCCCAAAAAATCCGGAATTTTATTAAAGAACTTGATAATAAACAGAAAAACAGGTTTAACTGATGAGGAGATAAACACTATATTTTGGGGTGAAAACAGCGGTCTAAAAAAGAATTCAATTTATAATCACGTGCACACCTTAAAAAAAGCTTTAAAAAAAAGTTTTAACGACACATACACTATTTTAAAAGCAAACAATCGTTACAGATTAATCAGGTTAAAAAAAGAGGCTTAAAACATAAGTTTCAAGCCTCTTTGTAAAATTAAGAAATACCTAAAACACCTGCGACACGCTCCAAGACCTTTTTGCGGTCAAGAGGCTTGACGATATAGTTTTTTGCTCCAAGTAAAAGAGCCTTTTTTACCAACTCTTCCTTACCCAGAGCACTGATCATAACAACTTTAGCATTCTTATCAAATGCCATAATTTGCTCCAAAGCTGTAATACCATCCATTTTAGGCATTGTAATATCCATTGTTACCAAGTCTACATTGGGACAAAGCTCTTTATACTTTTCAACACCTTCAAACCCGTCAACAGCTGTAGCAATAACTTCATAGCCTTCACTATTTAAGATCTGACCTATTTGTTTTGTAACAAATATAGAGTCATCAACAACCAAGATCTTATATGGTGTTCCATCCGGCTTCTTTCCTTCAGGAGCCCGCTCATTAATATTGGGAAAGTCTTGTTTTGATATCATAATAAAACTCCTTTATTTTTCCTTATACTCTATCACGAATTGCAACATTTATTTCAACCCTGCCTTGCGGGGCTGTCATCGGCACAATTAAAGCTTCGATATCATTATTCGATATCTTCATGTTCTCGCCCGTAAACAGAGCCGGCGGAGTTAAGTCAAACTTAAAGCCTAGATCATGAAGCTTAGTTACAGCTTGTGCCGTAATAAGATTGGCCAATTCCGTAATTGTCGCCCGAGCAAGTTCGTCAAATTCACTCATTTCCTCGCCATTCATGGCTGAGGCAATCTTTAAGGCAGTATCTAAGGTCATGTCAAAAATAACACGGCCCTCAACATCTCCGGCAAGACCGACGATAGCAGCAACACCCATAACCGGCATACATGTCGATTTTAGGTATAAGTCACCGCGTTTAATGTCTTCACTTAAAACTTGTGAAAGAATATTATACGCAGCTTCGCTAAACGGATTAATGTACTCTACACGCATTTATTTCTCCTTATATTTTTATATTTATTCTTTTGTAAAAATAACAATATCACCTGAACTGTTTCTAAGCCATCCATCTTGCTTAGGCATAGCTTCATTTTGACCTAGAATTATAATACCGGAATTTTTCAGTTTTTCCCTAAATTCCTCAATAAGAGTTCTCTGTACAGTAGGATTTAAGAAAGAAAGCACATCCCTTGCTACAATTATATCCAGATCGGGGACAGAATTTTGATGAGTACAATCATGGTACTCAAATAAAATCATATCTTTTATCTCTTTCGAGAAAGTAAGACCTCCGGAGGCGGTTTTCGTCATATAGGGTTCATAAATACCTGACGCAGCTTCTGCCGGAACTGAAAGCATAGGAGCATTTGAAATAGCCAACAAGTCCGAATCATTTGCAAAGATCTTTATAAGAGCCCGAGGATAACGCATTTTAAGTAAAACTGCAAGACTGTAAGCTTCATATCCGGGACCGCAGCCTATACACCAAACATTAATTACAGTTGAGGTGTTTTCAGGAAGAATCTTATAATAAGAATTTATATAAGCTTCACTCCAAAAGCGTCTTGTAAAAGGAGATAAGAACGAAGATAAAAATTCTCCGGCATCTTTTTCAGACTGTATCTGTAAACTACCTGTAGTCCTAATATCTTTCCATTCCAAATATCTTTCTTTTACCCAATTTTCGTTAACAGCCGAAATATAGAATTTACCCATAGCTGCCAAGGTATCACCGATAAACTTTATATCTAAATTTTCGGTAGGCTGATTTACCTGCGGTTTTATAGGATCTTTTAAAACACCTGCCGGACTTGGAGGTAAATCTTCTTTTACTTCTTCTTTTTGCTGACGTGAAGCAAATATCTTATCTACATCAAGAAGAATATATAAGTGTCCTCCGTTTTCTACAACTCCATGAATATACTTGATATTTATATCCCCAAAAATAGGATGCGGAGGCTGAATAGTACTGCTGGATACGCCTACTACCTTATCAATAAAGTCTACTACAACGCCGAAAATTTGATCCTGTACATTTATGATAACCATACTTTCAGGTTGATTTTTTTTACGGGAAGGTACGGGAATATTAAAGAAAATGCGCAGATCTATTATCGGAATAATATCGCCTCGCAAGTTATATACGCCAAGTACAAATGGAGATGTATTAGGCACATAGGTAAAATTTCCGGCCTTTGCTATTTCTTTAACACGCGTAATATCTATTGCATAGTCCTTACCGGCAAGAGAAAAAGTTACCATCTTAAAATCAACAACAATCATCTGCTCATGAAGAGAATCTGCATCCCCCATACCTAAGCCGATTTTTGTATTTTGCTGTAATTCTTTTGTTTCTTCCATCATAATCTTTCCTTAAAACCTACCAAACTGAAGCCTCTCGGCGTTCTCTAGCCAGCATTTCCTGCTTTAAACCAAGCTCAAGCAGCTGGGCTACATCTATAATTAATGAAACGGAACCGTCACCCAAAATTGAAGCTCCGGCAATTCCGGGAGAATTAGTAAACTGATCTTTCAAAGGTTTGATAACTACCGCTTCTTCCCCTATCAAGCTGTCAACCATGAGCCCCACTTTTTTCTCTTCGGTTCCTACTACAACTATGTAATTATATCCGTCATCATCGGTTTCAGCCGATGCAATACCGAATAAGCGGTTGAGCCTTAACAGGCTGCAAACCTCATCACGCACATTAAAAACTTCATAGTTATCTATACGGTTAATTTCATCAGGTTTTACCCTATGACTTTCTATAACAGAGGTAATAGGTATAGAATAAACCTCGTCCCCTACCCTTATCAAAAGCCCCTGAATAATTGCCAAAGTCAAGGGTAATTTTATTATAAAGCGGGTTCCTACATTTGGTTCGGATTCTACCGTAACAGTTCCGTTTAGTTTTTCTATATGAGTTTTTACAACATCAAGACCTACACCGCGGCCCGATACACTGGATATAGTTTTACTCGTTGAAAAACCGGGAGCAAAAACCAACTGAAAAGCCTCCACATCCGTAAGGCTTTTATTAGGGTGTAAAATTCCTCTTTCAACAGCCTTTTGCTTTACGGCTTCAACATCTATTCCATGGCCGTCATCGGCAACTTCAATAACAATCATATTGCCTTCATTACTGGCCTTTAAAAGAAGAGTTCCTTGTTCGGATTTTCCGAGCTTTTTGCGTACATCAGGGGATTCAACACCGTGATCAAGAGAGTTTCTTACACAGTGCATTATAGGATCAAGCAAATCCTCAACAACCGATTTATCAAGTTCCGTATCTTCACCTTCAATTACCAACTGAACATTTTTGTTTAAATCCCGCGAAAGGTCTCTAACTACACGCGGGAAACGGCTGAAAATCTGGCTTATAGGAACCATCCTTATCTTCATGACCCCTTCTTGAAGTTCTCCTGAAATTCGGCCTAAATTTTGAGACGAAGACTTAAATTTTGTAACAGCAGCCTTCATAGAAGAATCAAAATCACCAAAAACTTCTAAAAGACCGGAGTACTCATTCAGTACATCTTGTTTTATAGAATTGATATCATAACCTTGCTGAATTTTTTCAAGATATTCAGGAATCTTATCTAAAAGCTTTCTTGTCTTATCTTTATAAACCGTACTTGAGTTCTGAAATTTGTCATATAATTCCGTAAATTCAATAGTACTCTGATTTAATGAGGCCTTTGTTATAACCGTCTCGCTTACCAAATTTAAAAGATAGTCTATTCTATTTGCATCTACACGTAATACGGAACCTGATGAATGCCCGCCCCCTTGAGAGCTTGTATGAGGCTGTTTTTTCTCAGGCTTTTCGGCAGGTGCAGCCGATTTCTCTGCGGAAACTTCAGCTTGTTTTTTCTCTTGATTTTCAGGTTCAGTTTGTTTTGTCTCAGCAGGCTCTGAGGCTTCAGCAGGTTTATCTGAATTCGCTTCTTCATGCAGGTCAAGCTTCTCGGCAGTTGCCGACAATGTAACATCGCCTATAAAAGCGGCTTTTTCCAAAATATTTTTTTCAGCAGAAGAAGATAAAAAATAAATTACGGTTTCATGAAATTCATCTTCATATAAAGCATCAAAATCAGGGCTTGTTTTTAAAACGCTGCCATAGTCTTTTAAAGCGGCAAAAACTTGAATACCACCTACAGAGTTCATCAAATTAGACTCATCGAATTTTACTATTACAGCATATAAGTCTTCACCTTTTTGTATTGTTTCAGCCAATTCAAGAATTTCATATTCTGAAAAATAATCTGAAAGCTTTAAACTTGAATCAGACTGCTTAGGCTTTGAAACCTCTGAAACCTTCGTCGGCATTTTGGGTCCTGAGATGCTTGCACTTGCTTTAGAAGATTTTTTATTTGCTTTTTCAGGAATAAAAGAACGAAGTTGATTAACAATACCTGACACGTCATCCGAATATATAGAACCTGACGCCCGTGCATCAAGCATAAGTTTAATTATGTCAATAGATCTTAACAAGAGATCTACAGCCTCACCTGTTACTTGAACATTCCCGCTTCTAATCTCATCAAGAAGATCTTCCATAGCATGCGTAAATTGAGACAGCTCTGTCATCTCTACAGTTGCTGAACCGCCTTTTAAAGTATGAGCGGCTCTAAATATCTCATCTACAGCATTTCTATCCTCAGGATTTTGTTCTATCACCAAAACATTACTTTCCAGTATTTCTACTTGTTGTTCGGCTTCACTAAAGAAATCTTTTAAGAGTTCTTCATTATTTATGTCAAGATAATCACTCATACATATATTTTATACTATTTACAATATTAGTCAAGAAGAAAATCACTTTTTTTTGGACTTTTTATTTATAATAGAGCAAGTTTTTAGAGGTTCCCAATAGTTTTTTATAAACTTAACTAGATTTTTTTTGATATTTAGTGTAAAATACGGATATATGAATATAAAAACCAAAAAAATAAGCATTTTATTGTTCCTCTTTTTATTTACAGCACCGCTTGTTTCCGCTCAGACTTTTTCAGTGCCTCATTTTGAAAATATAAATCTTTTTTACGGTCTAAATACCAAGCCTTATATAACAGCGAACTCACTTTTATCATTAAAACTTAGGTTTTCACCTTCACATATATGTTATTTTGATCTGGATATTAATGCAAAAATCAATAAACTTATTGATTTTTTTTCACCAATTCAAAGTCCGAAAGAAATGGGTGATTTTAGTTTTTATGGGGCTTCCCTTAATTTTCCGAATATAAATAATAGGCCTATTTCCTTGGGTATTTTTACCGGAATATATGATAGTTTAGGTTCTGACTCAATTTTACAAGAGCATCTTAAAATCAAAATGTCCGAACCTGAATTTAGAAAACACTATCCGTCTTCAGCTTTTCGCCCTAGAAATTTTATTCAAGGAACAGGTTTAGGGCTTTATGGAACTCTTTCTTCAGGTTTCTATATGGGAATATATGCATATTGGAATGAAAAACTAAAAAATGATTTACGAATAAAATCCGATTTTAGAATGGGAGGATCATTCGACTTCTTTGCTTTCGATTTTTTTGCCGGTGCAGCATTTTCTTTGAATATATCTGAAACCAAACTAAGAACCGGTTTTGCCATGCTTTTTAATGCCGATACCGATTACGAGTTTTTTGCTGAAGCAGGTTTATCCGAAATAAAATTAGAAAAACCAAGCCTTGAGTTATTTGTGTCAAATTTCTATGCTTCATTTGAAGCAAGAATAAAAAAAGATTTTATGTCATCTTCTATAGCCTGTTTTGTTTCTCCGGTGTTTTTGCTGCCTGCAAGTATAAGCGATCCTTCATTAAAGGATTCGTTTTTTACAGGTATTAGTACGAATTTGAGCTTCGGAAATATTGAAACGCATAATATGGCAGGCGGAATAAATTTAATGGGCTCATTAAATCCATTAAAACCTGCTGTAATTAGTTCTTTTTCATTTTTAATAAGTCCTTTTTATACTTTTAGAATCGGCAGGTTTGAGTGCGATTTTCGTCTGCCTGTAAACCCTTTACTTTATAATAATGTACCAAAAATGGTAACCGGACAAATATCTATAAAGGCGGTGTATTGATGAATTTCTTAAAAAGAAGCTTAGTTATTGTAATCCTTTTTACATGTTCAATAGGGTTGTTTTCTCTGGATATTGAGGCTGCTATCAGCTCAGGGAACGTTCCTTTTAACGAAAATGGAAATACCGGCAAAATTCCGGATTTCGGCTTTAAATTGATTTTAAATGAAAATCTTGGAAAAAGCGTAAACGGATACTTAGCAATACAAAGAGATTTAGGGATAGGAAATACAATTTGGGGTAGAATCGCTTATACGGCTAATTTGATAAATATATCCATAGGACCTACATTAAGCGTATTTAATGCAGGTTTTAATAATCAAAATGTAAATACCCTCTTTCAGCCGGGATTGGGTACTTCAATATCATTTGATCTCCCTACAGGTTTTTTTACATCCTTAGACACAAATTTTTCTATTCCTATTGCGGCAACAAAAAAAAATGTATATTTGCAAGACGGTCTATTCCAGATCGGCTATAGGTTTAAAAATTTAATTGCCTTTATAAAAATTTCTCAAAAAAATAAAAGCATTGTTGAAACGGCAGAAGATGTTCATGTATCAATAACCGATTTAGGTTTTTATACGATTGCATATTCTAAACCTTCACTTGTAAGAATTCCTTTAAATATAATTTATAGAATAAACCATTTTCAAAAATCAGGTACAAGTCCAAAGAATGAAAAAATAGGTAATATTGTAGTGGAGACAGGTATAAATCATGCCATATCCGGCGATATTCAATGGTTTGTAAATTTTGGAGCTTCAGTCTTTTCTTTTTCGCTGACCCAAAGCGGAACTCCTATTAAAAAGTTTTTCTTTAATGCAGAGGCCGGCTTGAAATTTAGTATTAATTAACTTAATTTTTAACAAAGTTGACATATATCCTAATATAGGTTAATATAGAAAAATAAAAAATAAGGAGTTTTTTTATGAAAGTAGCTATCAACGGATTCGGAAGAATCGGAAGACTTGTTTTTCAAGCCTTGGTAAATCAAAATTTGCTTGGAAAAGACAAATTCGATGTTGTTGCAGTTGTTGACCTTTCAACGGATGCAAAGTATTTTGCCTATCAATTGAAATACGATTCGGTTCAAGGCAAAATGAATGCCGAAATAGGCACTGACGGAGATGATGTTCTTGTAGTAAACGGCCATAAAATTAAGTGTATATCGGGAAAGGGATTAACTCCTGCACAATTGCCTTGGAAAGAACTCGGAATTGATGTAGTAATCGAAAGCACCGGTATTTACACAAATGAAAAGGCCTATGAACACCTTGAAGCCGGAGCAAAAAAAGTTATTATCTCCGCTCCCGGAAAAAGCAGCGATCCTTCAAAACCCATTAAAACATTTGTTATGGGCGTCAATGAAAATGAATACAAGGCATCAGAGCATCATGTAGTTTCAAATGCAAGCTGTACTACAAACTGCTTAGCTCCTGTTGTGCACGTTCTTTTAAAAGAAGGATTCGGTATTGAAACAGGTCTTATGACAACTATTCATGCCTACACGGCAACTCAAAAAACTGTAGACGGTGTTTCTCTAAAAGACTGGAGAGGCGGACGGGCTGCAGCCGTGAATATTATCCCCTCAACCACAGGCGCTGCAAAAGCTGTAGGAGAAGTTCTTCCGAGTACAAAGGGAAAACTGACAGGTATGTCCTTTAGGGTCCCTACCCCCACGGGCTCCGTTGTGGACTTAACGATCCGCACCGAAAAAGATACCTCCATCGAAGAAATCGATAAGGCCATTAAAAAAGCCTCGGAAAGCTATCTAAAGGGTGTTTTAGCCTATTGTGATGAAGAAATAGTTTCTACCGATATTATTCATGATCCTCATTCTTCAATCTATGATAGCAAGGCAACTTTACAAAACAACCTTCCCGGCGAAAAGAGATTCTTTAAACTTGTTTCATGGTATGATAATGAGTGGGGTTATTCCAACAGAGTAATCGATTTACTTAAATTTATAACAAAGTAAAATTTGATTTAAGTAAAATAAAAAAGCCCTCGCAGTTTTCGCTTAAGCTGCAAGGGCTTTTCTTTTAGACAAGAGGCTGTCCAAAATATTTTCAAACATTATTCCGGCATTTCAAAGCCTTCGGGGATTTCGATATTTGAAGAAACTGTCTGAACATCATCATCCTCTTCCAACTTATCGATCATTTTTAAGGCTTTTTGAGTTGTATCGGCATCCAAAGCTACATAGGTATCCGGAACCATTGAAACGGAAGCAGAAACAGATTCAAACCCTTTTTCCTGTAATGCTTCCAAAACCGAAGCAAAGTCATTGGGGTCGGTTGTTACGGTAATAACTCCGTCTTCAGCTGCAATATCTTCGGCTCCGGCTTCAAGAGCGGCTTCCATAATTGCTTCTTCACTGACCGCCTCGGCATCATACTCGATAACGCCTTTTCTGTTAAACATATAAGCTACGGAACCTGTTGCACCCAAGTTTCCGCCGCTCTTTGTAAAAATATTTCGAACACTGGCTGCTGTTCTGTTTTTATTGTCCGTTAAAACTTCAACTAAAACGGCAACTCCGCCGGGGCCGTAGCCTTCATACAAAAGCTCCTCATAGTTTACAGCTCCAAGCTCTCCGGTGCCCTTCTTAATTGCTCTTTCTATGTTGTCTTTAGGCATGTTTGCAGCACGAGCTTTTAAAACAGCTGTTCTAAGTCTTGGGTTAGTGGCAGGATCTCCGCCTCCCATCTTTGCAGCAATTGAAATTTCTTTGATAAATTTAGTAAACAGCTGGCCTCTTTTAGCATCAGCTGCGCCCTTGGCATGTTTAATTGTCGCCCATTTACTATGTCCTGACATGAAAACTCCTTACTCTCTTTCTAAAAAAAATAGATTTTAATATTACACAAAAAGACAAAATATGTCAATGGAGCCATGAAAAAAAAGACCCGATTAGATATCGGGTCTTTTTAAAGTCTCTTATGGGCGCCTTGCAGCAATACCTTTTTCAATAAGTGCTATGAACTCATGTTCATACCAGTCTTGAGAATAGGGAAAATGCTTTCGAACTACAGGCCTTAGCTTAAACTCAATAGCATCCTTGCAAGCTTCGCATACGTCATATTCGCGGATATGCCAGTAAGTCCTTCCGGCAATAGGATTTACCAGCTCTTTTCTACAAATATCACAATTTAAAGTTTTCATAATAATACTCCTTACTTTGTTTATATCAGTATATATCATTGTACCTCATTTTTCATACTTTGTCGAGTAAAAAAATGATTTTTTTGTTTAAAACATTTTTATCGGTTAAATTGCCTTTGTTCTTTCTTTTAAGAAAGCTTTGTGTTCTTCATCCAAATAAGGCATAAGCCTTTCACAAACCTCTTTATGATACTCATTGAGCCATTTAATATCATCATCCGATAGAATTCCGGGAACAATAGGTCTTGTATCAATGGGACAAAGAGTTATTGTTTTAAATTGATAGAATTCTCCGTCTTCGGTGGTTTTAAATTCGGTGGTAACAACAAGGCTTTCAATGCGGATACCATGACTTCCTGCAACATAAAGACCGGGCTCATTGGATGTTACCATACCAAGCTTCATAGGAACATCTAAAAAACGGCTTGAAATAGATTGAGGTCCCTCATGAACTGAAAGAACATAACCTACCCCGTGACCCGTACCATGTTTGTAGTCCCTTCCATAAGCCCAAAGATGCTCTCTGGGGATAGTATCTATGGCATGGCCTGTAGTTCCGGCCTTAAACTTAGCCCTGGCAAGAGAAATATGGGATTTTAATACAAGGGTATAATCCGTTTTTTCCTGCTCTGTAAGCTCTCCAAGTTTTATTGTCCTAGTAATATCTGTTGTACCGCCTAAGTACTGACCGCCGCTGTCCAAAAGCAAGAAACTTTTAGCTTCAAGTTTGGCAGAATTTTCAGGGGAAGGAGCATAGTGAATAATAGCTCCGTTCGGCCCGTAACCCGAAATAGTTTCAAAACTCTCTTCAAAAAAATCCTTGCCTTCGGCACGGAATTTTAAGAGTTGTTCGCTTACATCCCATTCTGTAATACCATTTCCGGCATTTTCTTCTACCCATTTTAGGATTTTTACCATGGCAGCGCCGTCTTTTTCCATAGCATAATCGAAGTTTTTAAGTTCAACTTCATTTTTTATTGCTTTAAGAGTTGAAGTTAAGTTTAAGCCTTTTTCGGTTTTAGCTTTTATTTGGTTGTATAGATAAACATTTGTTCTTGCAGGATCTATGTAAACAGTTCCTTTAAGATTTTTTGCTTCTGTAAATACATCTTCATATCCCATTACCGTAATACCTTGTGAAGCAAAGTAGGTCTTAACATCATCCGTTAATTGCTTCTCGGAAATAAAAATAACGGCTCTTGCTTTATCTACCAGCGCATACGCAGTAACTACGGGATTACATCTTATATCCCTTCCTCGGACATTAAAAAGATAACAGACATCTTCGAGGGCTCCGATAACCGTAGAATCTGCCTTTTTTTCGGCAAGCATTGAGCGGACTTTTTCAATCTTTTCTTTTGCCGATTTTCCGGTATATTTTTCATCGAGTATAAAAGCCTTGCTTAAAACTGCCTGAGGACGATTTTCCCATATTTCGCCTATTAGGTCGAGATTAGTAACAAGTTCTATACCTTCAAGCTCTTTTTCCATGGAATCGAAACCTGAAACGGAAACAACCTTACCGTCCATTCCGAGTTTTTCACCCGATTTTAAGTTAGATTTTAAAAACTCGTTGATTGTCGGAACACCGGGTTCAAGCATTTTATAAAGCTCAACAACCGAACCTTTAAGCTGTTTTTCAGCTTGAAGAAAATACCTGCCGTCAGTCCATAAAACAGCCTTATCCTTTGTAACAAGGACAGTTCCTGCCGACCCTGTAAAACCGGAGATAAACTCCCGTGTTTTATAGTTTTCAGGTAAATATTCGCTCTGATGGGGATCAGAGGACGGAATTAAATAAGCACTTAAAGAATGCTCTTTCATTTTTTGCCTTAAAGCGGCAATTCTATCATTTACAGTCATATAAAACCATCCTAAAGATTTATTTTATATTGAGTATAATACTATTTATATTTTATGTAAAGCCGTTTACGGTTAGAAAGAGCAAACAATATCAATAATACATTATCGGTTTAAATGATATTGATAAATTCTATAAACTATATCCCTTTTTGCCCCTGTTTTTTCTATATCCGTAATCATCGGAATATTATACTCCCAAATAGTGGAACCTTCGCCCTCCAGATAGCCTTTTTTTATAGCCGCTTGATAAAGACGGGAATAAATAGCTGCCGAAACACCTTTATTGTGATATTTAGGATCGACAAATAGAACAAAGGTTCTAAGCCGCTTCATTTTACGCTTGTAATAAAGGAATTTAAAGATACCGAACGGGAAAAGTTTCCCGTTAAGGTGTTTTAATACATCGTTATAGTCAGGAAGGGTAACATTAAATCCGATAGGCTTGCCCTCATTGCTCCTTGCAATAAAAATCAATTCCTCATCTGCAAACGAAATAAGCTGTTTTACAACCATATCTATTTCTTTGCGGGACATAGGCATAAAGTCTTCCCACTCTTCCGGCTCGGAATTAAGGAGGATTGAATGAATATCGCCTGCCTCACGCTCAACATTATTTTTTAAATCGATATTATCTACATGGAAACCGTATCGTTTTTCTACCAAGGGGGCCAAACGGACATAGCGGCTTGCATCGACATCATCAAAACGGGCATGATAGGCATAGCAATCCCAATATTTTTCAAATCCATACTTTATAAAAAAATCGTTATAATATTTTTTGTTATATGTATTCATTATGTAGGTACGGTTTTCAAAATTATCGGTTATAAACCCGCGGTTATCTTCCCCACCCGGAAGAGAAAGAGGCCCTTTAATTCTATCCATACCTTTTTGTAAAAACCATTCTTTTGCCGCATTAAGCATTTTTTCGGCAACGGCATAGTCTTCAATACATTCAAATTGAGAAATATAACCGGCCTTAATTTGTTTATAGTCATTCAATTTCTCATCAATACCGTACAAAATACGCCCAACCGTTTTGCCCTCAAGCTGCGCAATCAGTTTTACGTGAGGCCCTACATCACATAAAGAATTATCGGCTCCGGACACGTACTTTTTGTACTCACTTATAATAGGCGGTACCCATGAACTATCATTCTTATAAAGCTCAAAAGGTAAAAGAGCAAATTCATTTAATAATTTTGAATTATTAACTTCAAATAAACTAATTTTATCCATTTTTTTATTCCTAGATAAAACAAAATAGCATTTTTTATAAGTCTTTGTCAATATTGTAAGATTTTTACAGGTTTACACTTGCAAAATTCATGGCTTATGTGTATAATGGATTATCTGGAGGATTGTATGAAAAAATCAATACTGTATTTGATCTTTGTTGTTTTAATTTTTTCCTTTTTTGCTATTACTCCGGCTTTTTCACAAAAAGTCGACGAAGCTGACATTTATTATGTAAATGTACAAATCTTAAAAATTTTTGCACATTCAAAAGGCTTTTATGTTATTTATCGAAGAGCCGGCTTAAAAAATGCAGAAGTTTTTATCCCAAAGTCATGGCTTGAACCGGCGGATGGAAGAGCTAGAATGGAGTTAGTTAATACGAGAGTAAATCCTTACCTATCTTTCTACATTAAAGATGGAAAATTCAATAAAATAAAAATTGCAGCCCCTCGAGATTTGGAAAACTCTGTATGGGGTGCTTTAAAAGCTCCAAATGAGTATGATGCTAAATTTGAAGGTATTGAAACTCTTGAATTAAAATTTTAAAATTGAAAGTCCCCCAAGCTTTTTTGTCTCACTTGCCCTTATTAGAAAAGGGAAAAATCAGTCTTGGGGGGGTGTGAGAATAAGATGCAGAACAAAGACAGCTTAAATATAAAAGAGCCTCTGATCCCAAAAAAATTATTGGATTTTTTGGATTATTATGACAATTTCATAATCGCTGGACATAAAGAACCTGATGGAGATTGTATAGGCAGCTGTATTGCGCTGAGCCTCTTTCTTAAAAGAAGAAACAAAAACTGTATTTTAATGTCTGCAGGGCCTTTTAAGCGTACCGAAATAAAGACTTATGAAAATCTTTTTACCGATAAACTTGAGGGCAAATTCAACAAAGAAAATACCGGATTAATAATACTTGACTGCTCAAGTTTTGAACGTGTAGGGGAAATTGGCGGTCAAATCAAAAATTTTGATTATATCATAATAGATCATCATGCAACCAATACTGAAAAATCTGATACTTCTCTTATAATGCCGGAAGCCCCTTCTACAACCTATCTAATTCAATCTATCATTGAGAGTATTGGAGAATGTCTTTCAAAAGAAGAAGCTGATGCACTGTTTTTCGGCCTTTGTACGGATACTGGATTTTTTAGGCACTTGGATGAAAGAAGTGCTGAAGTTTTTGCCCATGCATCCCGTTTAATTAAAGCAGGAGCTAATCCTAAGCAAACATTTATGAAAATGAATGGAGGCAAACAATTTGAATCGCGCATTCTTATTTCCAGAATTCTAAACAGAATGAAAAGATATTATGATGGAAGGCTTGTTATTTCTTACGAAACTTATGATGACTTACTAGAATTCGGCCTTGAAGGAAGAGACTCGGATATTCTTTATCAGCTTATTCAAACAATAGAAGGGGTGCAAGCTATCTGCATCGTACGCCAAGAATCACCGACGCATTGTTCAGTAGGTTTTAGATCTCTGGATAAAATTGATGTAAGCAAAATTGCTGTCTCATTCGGCGGCGGCGGACATAAACAGGCGTCCGGTCTATATATTGAAGGCCGCTTTGATGACTTGATTCCTAAATTCGTCAAAGCGTTTGAAAGTCAAATGCAGGCACAAAT
Source organism: Treponema denticola (assembly GCF_024400535.1). Classification (NCBI taxonomy): domain Bacteria; kingdom Pseudomonadati; phylum Spirochaetota; class Spirochaetia; order Treponematales; family Treponemataceae; genus Treponema; species Treponema denticola. The sequence goes on along the minus strand of NZ_CP038800.1, from coordinate 1,567,193 downwards.
ATAAAATATGTAAATTTTAACATTGTGTTTTTTTAGAAAATATGATAAAATCAATATTTAATTATGGAGCAGTATCTTGAATAATGATGAAATTTTGTTCCCTCTTTTAGAAAAAGGGGATATAAAGCAGAGCATAGAGATGGCTTCTTTTGACAATAAGAAGCCTTTTGAAGTTGTTAGTGAGGGTATGAATATCGTTACAGCTTCTATTTTAGCGGATATTCCTTCAGTTTATAAAATGGATCTGATAAGAAAAGTAGGAGCCCTTTTTTCTACACAAGAATATTGCGAGCTTCTAAATCAAAAAATGTTTACCCTTAGACCGGAAGAAAGAGATAAGTTAAAAGATCAAGGGGTACTTATAAATAAAGAGAATATCCTCCCCTACTGCCAATGGTTTAATATTTTTGAAATAGCTTTTCCATGGCTGCCTCTTTCGGTTTTTGAAGATTTTGCCATATATCTTCGAGACGAAAAAAAGCTGATTCTTGATCAAGAAACTATTGAAACCGTAAGAGAAAACTTTTCAACATCTAAAAGATATTCTGAAAGAGAACTGTCACGCCTTTTTGATTCAAATACACTAAAAGACCCGGCAGATTTAGATGATGAAGAAGCCTAAGTCTTACTAAATCATAAGAGTTTCCGGCAAATAAAAAAAATCAAGACTTAATTAACCCTGTTTATTTCCTTTCCGGCTATAAAGGCTTTTACGTTAGCGGCGGCTATTTTTATAAGCCTCTCTCTGGCTTCAAAGGTTTGCCATGCCATGTGTGGCGTAATAATACAGTTAGAAGCTTTAAGCAAGGGATTATCCTTAGCCGGAGGCTCTACACTCAGCACATCGCAGGCAAGACCTGCAAATCTTTTTTTCTTTAAAGCCTCTGCTGCATCCTTTTCGTTTATAAGAGGGCCTCGTCCCGTATTGATTATGATAGAAGTTTTCTTTATCTTTTTTAAGGACTCGGCATTTATAATTTCTTTTGTTTCCGGAGTCAAAGGACAGTTTAAGCTTATTATATCGGAAGAAGAAAAAAGCTCATCTAAAGAAACTTGTTTTGCTTCTTCTAAGCCCTTAATATTTTTTTTAGAGCGGTTAAAATATACTACCTTCATATTCATGGCAAGGGCAATTTTTGCAACGGCTTGGCCTATGTTCCCGAAACCGACTATACCCATAGTCTTATCGGAAAGCTCCCTTATATCAAAACTGTGATAGCAAAAGTGAGGGGAAGCCGCCCATTTTCCGCCCATAACCTCATCGCTATGCTCCTTTACATGCCAATAAAAGTGAAAAATAAGGGCAAATACAAGTTGAGCCACGCTGTCGGTGCTGTAAGAGGGAATATTCGTTACGCAAATATTTTTAGCTCTTGCAGCCTCAACATCTACAACATTGTAGCCCGTAGCCAAAACTCCTATATATTTAAGACGCGGCAAAGAATCCATTATTTCTTTAGAAAAAACTACCTTATTGGTAAGAACGGCATCTGCCTCCTTACACCTTTCAAGAAGTTCATCTGCACTTGTTTTATCGTATATTGTAAGATTTGAAACCGATTTTAACTCATTCCAAGAAAGGTCTCCGGGATTGGAAGTAAACCCGTCAAGAATAACCAAATTTAATTTTTCACTCATAAAAGCTCCTCTGTATGTTTATCATTCCATATTTTTCCGAATTCGTCAAGGGGTCTTTTTGGTGTCTTTCACGAGGCTGCCTCGTATAGTACTGAAACATGTGCCCTATTGTAGCTGTAATAGGGCATCACATATAGCCGTGATAGGTGTCCTATTGCAGCCATAATAGATCGTCTATTACGGACGTAATAGGACATACGAAAGATATATAAGTCTTGATAAAAATTCACTCCTATTCATTTTCAGTATTTTCATTATAATCTAAATAAACTTTATCTAATTTTTGATTGGTAAGATATTTTAAAGAAAAGGGGAATCTATATTTACTTATGACTTCAAGTTCATTATGTAATGCATACATTCAATGTCAAAATATGATATAAAACAGATAAGGGCAAATAGCGTATACAATAGTATCCCTGACTCTATATAGGAATCCGTAAAGGTATTTCACGTAAACAACTATACAATTCCTATAAGTCTGGTGCTTTAGCGTTTATTAATGTCGATGTATTGAAGAAGCTGTTCTATACCGAAAAAGCCTCAGAAGAAAGAAATCGGAATGATGCGATACAACCGCTTCCTTTTGCAATATCCATAAACTTTTTGAAGAAATTGATAAACTGAAAAAATGAGTAACCTATCTGCTAATATGAATACCCATTTACACACTTTTTCTGACAGGGCCTTAAATCGTATTTCTTATTTGTTTTAAAGCTTTCTCAATTGCATCTATACAAATTACGATATTATATATGCGCAACGGATCAGTTTCTAAGTTTTTCCATTTTTTTATTTCATTTAAAATATTACCTATATGTTCCTCATGGGATGAATATACTTCATGAGCATTTGATATATTACTTATTTTGTTAAAGATATCTTTTAGTCTATTGAGACCTTTGTTGTTTAGTTGATGTAATAAAGATAATAAATTAAATTTCGACAGATTAGAGAAGAAATAAGGATCATCTATTTTCTGTTTAGTTACCCAAAAATCTTCATCATTGTCTTTGTTCATACTGGTAATAAATGATTCTATTTCATCAATTTGTTTCTTTTCAGCGATACACTTATTATTAAATAGCTTGTGTTTTTGTATATGTTCAATATATTCTTCAAACGATCTATCCTTATATTTTTCAGGTAAAATATTCTGCAAAATACCTGTGTTTTTAGAATCTCTTTTTAATCTTTCATATATACCGGTACATAAACGCGGCACAATATCTTCAATCTTTAAATTTTGACATATATTAAATTTTATAAGTTCTTGAAAGGTTTTGTAAATCGGTAGATAGTTATTCTCGAAATATGATCCCTCTTCCGCATATTTTAATATCAATTCTATTGTTTCTTTAAGTTCTGCATATTCAAGATATGCATAATTAGAGAAACGATATAATTGAAGCTGTACGTCTTCCTTTTCGTTTGTATCTTTCAAAACTCTTGCATAATCTGCTTCTATTTGTTCTTTTATACTATCTGCATTATAGTATCCATGAGCAATATAATTTACAAAATCATCTATATCCATGAATCGTAATTTTATAGTAGTATTATTAATATATGTTCTTTTTATATAATTATAATAATCGTTGGCATTTTTTTCCTGCGCAGATATATTATCCATATTTTGAAGATTTTCACTTAAATACCTAAATTTATATGATTTTGTATATGTCTCAATTTGATAAGCCTTTCCTTTTTTATATTCTATGCATAAAATCAAAAAAGTATCGAAAACTATTTCCATTGTGTTTTTATTTTCAATAAATGTTGTGATATGATTATAGACTGTCTTGTATATTTCATAAAAAAAGAAAAAAGTACGGATATTTATGTGTTCAGCAACATCAAAGACAGCTGTTATTTTATTCTTGTGCTCTTTTATATATGTGTTATATGGATTATCATTTTGGTTTTCTTGTATAGAAGAAATTATTTCTATCAAGTCAGGAAAAAATCCAAATGTATGACCTATATATTTTTCTTTTATGGTATTATAGTATTCATTATGTATTTCTTTTTCATTTGCTATAAAAATAACTTTTGAACCTTTATATGAGAACCCATCATGAATAAATCCAAAAAGCTCAGATAACTCTATGATCTGAGATAGTCTTTCTAAGTCATCAAGTATCAAAATGATATTTTCATGATTGATTTTTGCAAATTTCTTTTCTTTATTTTTATTAGATTTTTTATGTATAAAATGCACTAATGACGAAACTGTTTGAGCAAAAGGATAGCCCAGACTTGCATTCAACTCGACTAAATCATCCATTAAATTATTATCTTTAACAGTATTGGACGCATATTGTTTATCTTTTGATATAAAATATGTATAGACAAGTCTTTTTTTTATTTCTTCTAATGATGATAAACCATTCAAAGAAATATAAATTACCTTCTTATCACTACCACATAGTTCTTCCCAATCAATCGCATTAGTAATAAAATAGGTTTTTCCAGTTCCCCACTCACCATTGATTAAAACGGCATAATCAGTAGTTGGTCTATTAATATATGTCTTTATTTGCTCTTCGATTTTATTCTTCATACTCTTTCTCCTACAGGCAAATCATTATATAACTCAATCAAATCAAGTTTTCTTATTCCCAAAATTTCAGCTGAACGACCATGAGAAATTATCTTTTTGTAGATATAGGGGTATAGCAGGAGTGCATTTCGCTCAAACTCTTCGTTTGATTCACCGCTATAATTATCCATAAAATACGTTTTCATATTTTTTGAGACTGTTATCTGAATTGTAGCATATTCCATAAAATCATTCTCCCTGTATAAATATAGTATAAGAAAACCTCTGAAACTTCCATTTTTAGAGGTTTTCCGTAGATTTAATTTGCTATGTTTTTAGATAAATTATAAAATATAAGGACTTATCTAAAAACTCGATGTGCATTTCTAAAAGACGCCCGAGCATTTTAGAAATGCACAGGTATCTTTACTCCTCTTCGTAGAGTATCATGTTTTCAAGCATTTACACAATTTTTTTACAGGTACCTCAAGTTCTTCTATTTTTGCAATTATTCTCACCATATAATATTTTACTTTATTTTTAAGATGAATGGATTTATGTTTCCAGATTCTTTATCAGACAAATATCCTTTTTGCAATGACAGCAATTTCTCTAATTCATCACTGTTCATAGAAATTCCATGGTTTGCAAATTCTTGTATCAGGGACGCTTTAGTAAACACCTCGTTATCTATTAATAAGGTTATTGCATTACTAAGTAAACTTGGATAAGTTCTTGGAATGACATTATCAAGAGGTTCATTTATGCGTTCATTACGTGAATTCATAATGCGCAAGTTATATTGATACTGATTTTGGCTTATTACCCCTAACTCACATGCTCGATGTAACATAGCTCCGATTGAAACATGCCATTTTTTCTTTAATTCAATATAATGACAATAATCTGATGGCATAAATTTTAAATCTGCTGTAAATTTATCTTTGGGTAAAAGGAAAGCAGCAGCAAACGCGTTTGCTTCTTTTTCATGTTGCTTAAATTCTTCACGAGAAATATTTTCATTATCCTCACTCCATTCATGCAATATAATATGTCCGAGTTCGTGGGCAAGATCAAAATTTATTCTTGCAGCAGAGCTTTTATTATCTGAAAAGGCAATTATATAAAGAGGTTGCTCATTTATTTCAAAATATTGACTAAAAGCATCAATATCATTAGTTGATGTTTCAAATGATGTAATTATTAAACCTTTTGCTTCTAGTAGTGTAACCATGTTCTTTATAGGTTCATTTCCTAAATTCCAATATTCCCTTAATTTTTGTGCTGATAGTTCTGGTATTTTGGTTTCTTCTATATTTTCTGGTAAATCAGCTGGAGGAAATTCTATATATTCTGCTAAAACTGTATATAGCTCAGCTAAAAATCTTATTTTAGTGATTTGCTCATCTCTATATTTTTTTGAAGTTTTCATTAAAGAACGAAAATATGATGAACCCGTTTTCACTGAACTCATTGATTCTTGAAAAAAAAATGAAGGCGGAAAATTAAGTGCATCAGCTAATTTAATTAAATTAGCAAACTGAGGTATAATTTTCCCTAATTCATATTGCGATTCTGCCTGAGAAGATATATTTATCTTATTTGCCAATTCATTAATGGTTAATCCATTATACAAACGGGCTAGTTTTAAATTTTGTCCGTTAAAAGCACTCATTGTATTTTCTCACTTAAACTTCTTTTGAATTCAATTGTTGCGTATCTTTTAATTCAACAGAATTCAGATTAGCGATTCTGCGCTTTGCTTTATTAGTTAGTTTTAACTGTGGCATTTGTTCTGTATTATTATCAACTTGTTGAATTTCATTTGAATATATGGGTTTAATAAAATTCATAATATTTTCTTCTCTGCGTTTATGGCATGTATAATCTAAAATATTCAATTGAAAATTTATAATTCTAAACTCAAAGTCGGTATCAAATGTGATAATTTTATAATGAGGTTTTTGGTCTATAGAATAAGAATTCAAACTTTTACATAAATTATCAAGTATAAAATATAATTTTGATTTATCTTTTTGACACTCAAATAATTCCGGATTTGCTAATCCTAAATCGGAATTCAAAGTTGCTAAAGCTTGTACATACTTAGGAGCATTTTTTGCAGGATTTGATATAATGCCTTCAAAACGATTTTTTCTCATTAATGTATAAATGCAATTATCCTCACTAGAAAGAAGAAGTGCCATTTGCCAAAAACCGCGTTTTATAATAGCTGCTTCAATATTTATGTTTTCTAATTTTTTAATTAAATTCGTATTTATGATATCCCAACGTGCCCCTGCCCTTGCATTGTGCGTTACTGTTTGATATTGACTTATCATAAATTGATAATCTTCTGCGACCTCTGATAAAGCTTCAAATACATTGTGAAAAAAGATTTGAGACATAATCCCTCCCAATAAATTGTAAATACACAAGTATTTTACAATATTTTCATTTTTTTGTCAAGTATAAATACAAAATACAAAATAAATAATAAAACACTGGTATCACACATATTCTAAGAAATTTTCCAGTTTTTAGAAAAAAAACGCAAGAAATTTATAATTCGAATCATTTAAAAGCTTATCGGCTTGTAGTATCCCCTCTACCTCCTCCCCCGCTTCCCCGCAAGCAGCCCTTCCGTTTTCTTTAAGTACAGCTCGAACAAGAACGCCGTGCGGGCTGCATCGTCGGAGAAGGCGGCTTTACGGTACAGCTTATCCACGGCGGAATCGAGGGCGGCATGCGCTTTGGTGAGTACCGGTGGCATGGTATTGGGATCGTACAAGTCGGCAAGGGAGCTATCTGGAAACTGAGCCCGTGCGTCAAGTACTGCTTGAGCCTTTTGCATAATAGCTGCCTTTTGCGCTTCCGAAACGTCCGGCCACGGGAAGTTATTATACACAATCTGTGCAGAATAACGGTAATCGCTTTTAAGCCGCCCGCATACGGTACGCATCCACGCCATATGCATCTGCGAAGTAAGCACACCGAACTCGTACAGCGTTGCGTGAGGAACTATCAGCGTTGAATCGCTTGCAATAACCGATGAATCTAAAAAGCCGATGGGAATATATCTCCTGCGTTCGGACGAAACACGCGGTACCAGCAGATAATTCCCGGAATCAGGTTGACGGATTTCGCCAAAGAGAGAAGGCGTTTGTGCAAGTTTCCGCGTTGCTTCACGGCTGCTGCTTTCGCGGTGTTCCCGCACCTTTTGTATCCGCTCTACAATAAGCGGGCATTTTTTTAAGTGCTGCGGTTCCGCATTCAAAAGCCAAAGGCAATATCGTTTTTTATTATTGATAAACTCTTCCGCTCCCAAAAACGGACGGATATACCGTTCCGCTTCCGGTTCCTTTTGTAAAAATGCAGAGTATTCATTTTCTTCTATGATAAGATTCCCGCCGTCATTAGGCATACTGCCGAACACCATTGGATTCGTTTGCACATCAAGTACGGAACTCCTACTATCAATAAACACATTTTGAGCGTCCATTAAATACGCATTTATTTGCTTGGCGGGAACTTCCTTAGGCACACCTTTTACATCTTCGTACAAAAAGAGTTTTTTATCGGAATCCTTATTCAATGAAAAACCCGCAATAATACAATATACGGCGGCATTTCCCCGCGCCTCGTTTGACCACTTGAATGTCTGGTGTGCAAAATTGATATGTATACTTTGAGAAAAAAGAAGGGGCCACAAAATAGGAACCTGCTGTCCTTGACAAATTGAATTTGTAGAAACAAAGGCACACTTAATCGTGGTGTCTTTAATATAATCCGCCGCCTTTTTATACCAGCCGGTAACATAATCAAGATTCCCCGCATTCTTTACCCCGGTAAAAAGACAGGCAATTTCCGCCGATTGTTCCTTGCTCATAACTCTTGCACCTAAAAAAGGAGGATTACCCAAAATATACGAAAGCTCTTTTTTCGGAACAACCTGCTCCCACTCAAGATTTAAAGCGTTCCCCTGTATAATCGTAGCTGATGAAGCAATAGGTATGCGGATAAAATATCTTCCTAAGCGGCTTGAAACCAATCTATTCATTTGGTGATCCATAAGCCAAAGGGCAGTCTGTGCAATTTGTGCAGGAAATTCTTCTATTTCAATCCCGTAAAATTGATTGACGGTTACGCGTAAAAAATTATCTATATCTAAAATTTGCTGTCCCGAATTTTCCAGTTCTTCAACTATTGCAAGCTCCAAAAGGCGGAGCTCCCTGTATGCAAGTACTAAAAAGTTTCCGCAGCCGCAGGCGGGATCAAGGAATTTCAGCGAGGCGATTTTTGTGTGCAAGCCGTTGAGTTTTTCTATGCGGGCATCGGAAGTATACTGTTTGTATTTATCAAATTCCTTCCAAAGTTCATCAAGAAAAAGAGGATGAATGAGTTTTAAAATATTTTCTTCACTGGTGTAATGTGCTCCGAGAGAATGGCGTTCATCAGGATTCATAATACTTTGAAACATAGCTCCGAATATAGCAGGGGATATTTTGCTCCAATCGAGGCTGCAGCATTGAATTAACTTTTCTCTCATTGCGGAAGTAAAATCTGCTATGGGAAGCGTTTCCTTAAAAAGCCCGCCGTTTACATAAGGAAAAAGGCTAAGCTGTTCATCAAGTGTTTTAAGGCGGCGGTCGGCAGGAGTATTTAAAACTTCAAAAATCTTTTGAATGTGCATCGCCAAATCACTTCCGTCTACATTGGTACGCTGTAAAATATATTTTATAAAATGGTCGTGCTCAAAAATATCGGTATCGTCTGCAAAAAGACAAAAAACCAAACGCACCAAATACAGTTCCAAACTATGCCCTTTATACCCTATATCTTTTAGCGTGTCGTGCAGCTGTCCCATTTTTTCGGCAGCTTCAATATTTACCGCATCTTGTTTTTTGTATTCTACATCTTTGTAACCGGCAAGAAAGGCAAAAAGGCCGATGTAGTCGGGTAAGTCCCCAAGAGTAAAACTCGTACGTTCAGCATTTTTTTCCAAATTATAATAATCAAAATTGCAAAAATCGCAAATAAGAATTCCCTTAGGCATATCGGAATTACTTAGAGCATTGGCATAAGCTTTTGCTTGTTCAAAGGCTTTTTTTCTGTCCTTACCGGGCGTTTTCATTTCGATAAGAATGTAACCTTTCCAAAAAAGGTCTATGTAACCGTTTGAGCCGTCTTGCAGTTTTACCTTTTGTTCAAAAAACGGCAATTTTACTCCTCGGAACACCGAAGATTGCAAAAAATTCGTTTTCAAACGTTTGTGCATCCGCCTCTTCCCGTGCTGTTGCAGCCTTATCTTTCCAATTCAGCACAAATCCTTGTGCCCTTAGTTTTATTTCGTTTAATGAAAGTATAGCCATCAATATATTTCCTTATTTATAGTCTACATTAAAATAGTATTTTGTCAAGTCAACATATTTATGTGTCAATGATTTATGTTCTCGTAACCTATTAACGAAAAAAAAATCCCCCTCTAAAAACATCAGTCTTTAGAGGGGGCGTTTAAAGCTGTTTATTTACAACAGCAGCAAGCCTTGTACCTTAAAACAGGTTCACGGGCAGCTTTTGTTTCATCTACTCGTCCGATGGGGCGTGTGTAGGGATAGCCGTGAAGCTTTTCGGGATTTGAATAAGCTTCTTTTTTTTGAGTTTGATCATAACTTCGGCAGTAAAGTCCAAGGTGGACTTGCTTTCCGTTTCCGTAGGCTCAAACATCAAGGCTTCGTGTACGATGAGCGGGAAGTACATCGTCGGCGGGTGGATACCGTCGTCGATTAAGCCCTTAGCTATGTCAAGAGCACTTACGCCTGTTTCTTCCTTGATCTTATCAAGGGTAAGAACAAATTCGTGCATACAGATTCTGTCAAAGGCAACATCATATTCTTTTTCAAGCTTTTTCTTTAGATAGTTTGCATTTAAGACAGCATAGCCTGAGCTTTCCCTTATGCCCTCGCTTCCGAGTGTAAGAATATAGGCATAGGCACGCAAGAAGACAAGGAAGTTTCCGTAGAAGTTTCTAACCCTTCCGATTGAATCAGGGCGGTTATAATCCAGCTTATAGCTTCCGTCCGAGCCTGTAACTACGGGAACAGGTAAGAATTCTTCAAGGAATTTTTTACAACCGATTGGGCCGCTTCCGGGACCGCCGCCTCCGTGAGGAGTCGAGAAGGTCTTGTGCAAGTTAAGGTGAACTATATCATAGCCCATATCTCCGGGTCTTAGTCTTCCCATAATTGCATTAAGGTTAGCACCGTCATAGTACAATAAGCCGCCTGCTTTGTGAACGATTTCGGCAATTTCTTTGATATGGGTTTCAAAGAGACCGAGGGTGTTCGGGTTTGTAAGCATGAGGGCAGCAGTATCGTTTCCTACAGTCTTTTTTAATTCTTCGATATCTACATTTCCGTCCTTATCGGAAGGAATGTTTACGATTTCGCATCCGACCATTGCGGCACTGGCAGGGTTTGTACCGTGTGCCGAATCGGGAACCAAAATCTTGTTTCGGGCATGGTCACCGCGTTTTTCGTGATAGGCTCTGATTACCAAAAGGGCTGTGAACTCTCCGTGAGCACCTGCTGATGGCTGGAGGGAGAAAGCATCCATTCCGGTAATTTCACCGAGTTTTTTACCTAAATCTCCCATAGCCTCGATACAACCTTTCATTGTATGTTCAGGCTGCAATGGGTGAATATTGGTAAAGTTCGGAAGAGCCGCAACTTCTTCGTTGAGTTTGGGATTGTACTTCATCGTACAAGAACCTAAGGGATAGAAACCGTTATCTACACCGTGAGTACGCTTGCTCAATTCCATATAGTGGCGTACAAATTCAAGTTCCGAAACTTCAGGAAGTTTTGCATCGCTTGCTCTTAAATATTTTGAATCAAGCTTATATTCGGGTACTGTCAATTTTGCTTCGGCAAATTTATGACCCTTTACGGATTTTCCAAAAATCAATTCGCTCATTACAATACCTCCTTAATGATTTTTACGGCCTTATCAAGGTCGCATTTACAAAGAACATCGGTTGCACACCAAAGAATGGCATCATCACAAATCTTTAAACCGCCTAAAATGCCGTTTTTTTCAAGATTTGAAAGAATTGCATCGGCCTTTCCTTTTCCGTCAGTTACGAATTCATGGAAGAATTCTCCGTTATTTTTTACGGTTAAGCCGATCTTTTTAAGCTCATCTGCAAGATAATGTGCATTGCTTAAGGAAACATTTGCAACGGTTTTTAAGCCTTCTTTTCCGTAGGCTGTCATAAACATAGAAGCTCTTAATGCACAAAGAGCTTGGTTTGAACAGATACTGGAGCTGGCTTTTTCGCGCCTGATATGCTGTTCGCGGGCTTGAAGAGTTAGAACAAAGGCTCTTCTGCCGTCATGGTCTGTTGATTGACCGATGATTCGTCCCGGGATTTTTCGCATATTGGCTTCGATTGTAGAAAGGAAGCCGAGATAGGGGCCGCCTGCACCTAGAGGAAGTCCTAATGCCTGCCCTTCGCCTAAGGCTATCGAAGCACCGCATTCTTTCGGTGTTTTTAAGATTGCCAAAGAAATAGGATTGCAGCTCATTACAAACTGAGTTTTGGTACCTTCTACAAGTTTACCGACAGCTTCGCAGTCTTCGATTGTACCGAAACGGTTAGGCTGCTGCATAACAACGGCTCCGACACTTTCATCTAAAAGGTCCTTAATCTTCGAAACATCAGTTTTATAGCCGTCACGGGGAATCATTACGAATTCTACGCCGCTGTGCTTTAAATAGGTTTTAGCAATTTCGATTGAGCTGGGTTCAACACATTCCGAAATCAAAACCTTGTTTTGTTTTCGTCCTAAGGACATAACTATGGCATCTGCAACTGCCGTGCCTCCGTCATAAACGCTGGCATTGGAAACATCCATTCCCGTAAGCTCGCAAATCATTGACTGATATTCAAAACCTGCTTGGAGTTCGCCCTGATTCATTTCGGGCTGATAGGGTGTATAGGCTGTTAAAAACTCCTCTCTGGAAGCCATGTGCCTTACAGCGGCAGGTGCATAGTGGTTATAAGCACCGGCACCTCTTAATATCGATTTAAAGACAGTGTTTTCACTGCTTAAATTTTGAAAAAACTTTTCAACTTCTGCTTGAGTTTTCCCCTCACCTATATCAACTTTTTTACAGCCCTTGTTATCAAAGCTGTATAAATCATCAATCGATTTGACACCGATGAGATCAAGCATCTCTTTTGTTTCCTCAGCGGAGTGAGGAATATAATTTGACATACTACCTCCAATAAAAATATTTTGCAGGAAACATTAGTTTCCGAAAAATATTTTTTCATGCAGTTTTGCTTTTGCAAAACTGCATACCATAAAGCCGGCAGATAAACAGCAAGTCACCAAGTGTGCCGAACTGTTTATCTCACTTATTTTTAATTATTTGCAGAGACCTTTGTATTTACCTGCATCCATTAATTTTGAAGATTCTCCCTTAAGTTCTACCTTAAAGAACCAAGAACCGAAGGCATCTTCATTGATTTTTTCGGGAGCATCTAAAAGCTCTTCGTTTATTTCAACAACCTTTCCTGTCATGGGGCTGATGATTTCGAAAACGGCCTTTACGGATTCTACTGTAGCACAGGCCTTATCGGCTGTTACCTCATCTCCTACTTCAGGAAGCTCGATGAATACGACATCTCCCATTTCGCTTTGAGCATAATCGCTGATACCGATAATACCGATGTTTCCTTCTTTCTTGAACCATTCGTGTGATTCCAAGTATTTTACATCTTCTTTAATTTCCATATCTAACTCCTATATTTTATTTTTAAGTTTTTACCAAAAACTTATAAAACCTTTTTAATTAGCCCTTAATTTCTTTTAAGAAACTTGTAGGCATGATTTTAGCCTTGAGCTTTTTACCGCGTACTTCGATAAAGACTTCTTCATCTTTAATACCTCGGTCGATTCTCATATGTCCGATACCGACCTTTAATGAGGGCGAAGAAGTTCCGGTGGTAACATAACCGATTTCCTTGTCGCCTAAGAAAACCTTGTCATGATCTCGGGCAATACCTCTGTCAATCATCTTAAAGCCTTTTCGGATTTTTTTGGCTTCGTTGGTTTCGAGAGCTTTTTTACCGATAAAGTCTTCTTTTTCAAGTTTGATAAAGGGCTTTAAGGTTACTTCGGTTGCCAAGGTTTCTTCGGTCATTTCATGGCCGTACAATGGCATTCCGGCTTCAAGACGCAAGGTGTCTCGGCAGCCTAAACCGCAAAGCTCTATTCCGAATTCTTCTCCTGCTTTCATAACTTGATTGAAAAGCTCAAGAGCCCATTCTTTGGGGCAGTAGATTTCGTAACCGTCTTCACCGGTATAACCTGTCTGAGAAACGATTACTTCGCCCTTGGGGCATTGGAAGGTCTTAAAGGTGTAGTAAGCGGAGGGCATTGCAGAAGGATCAATAAACTTTTTTACCACAGCAGGAGCATTGGGGCCTTGAATTGCCAGCTGGGCAATTTCAGAAGATCGGTCTGTAAAGGTAACGCTCTTATCCAAATGCTTTTTTACCCAGTCATAGTCCTTGTCATGGTTTCCGGCATTTACAACCAAAAGGAATTTCTTTTGATTATAGCGGTAAACAAGGAAGTCATCTACGATTCCGCCCTTTTCGTTACACATAAGGGTATAGCGTACATCTCCGTCAGCCATTCCGCGAATGTCGTTTGTAATAAGGGCATTTACGGCAGCTTCGGCATTGTCGCCTTCAATATAAAACTCTCCCATATGTGAAACATCGAAAAGTCCTACATTATTGCGAACTGCAAGATGCTCTTTTAAGATACCGGCAAACTGAATGGGCATTTCATATCCGCCGAACTCAACAAACTTGCCGCCTTTAGCGAGCAAGGTTTCATAATAGGGTGTTCTTTTCATCTCATCCTCCTAAATTTATTTTAATTTGTAATGGATAATGTGTAATGTTTTGATTACAAATTATTAATTACAAATTGTCTTTTAGCTTATTATAAAGCTCTTCATTTTTTCCTTTGCCTAAGCCTATAAGAATTTTTTGCTCATCGGTTATAACCAATATATAGGGAGCTTCATTTTTTAGTATACATAGTTTCACAGAGCCTAATTCATTATATCTAAAATAGCCTATTTTAATCGGTCCAAGACCTATGCCGTTTACCCTTCTTACTCCTAAAGAAGGCAGAGTTTCGAGTTTTTTGACCTCTCTGATTTCGGAAATCGGTATGCTGACACCATAAATTCCTTTAACTTTTAATAATCCGCCTTCTACAGACGCATCTGCAGTTTTTATAACAACAAAGGCTCCGATAAAAATTAAGAGCAGCAATCCTATTGTAAAAAACATTTTAAAACTGCTTTTTTGTTCTTTCAAAACGGCCTCCTAATTACTCATATTGTACACCAGATATAAAAGAAAAGCAATAGCAAATAGATAAAAAAATATTGCTTTAATTATAAAATCAAAAACGGCAAAGCTAAAATAAGCCTTGCCGTCAGGTAATTATAAAAATCTTGTTTGATTTTTATAATTACCTGACGAGTTTTTCATAAGTCTTTACTTATCAATGACTTATGAAAAACATCGCAAAGCTATCATGGAAAGCCTTTACAAAACTGAAGTTTTGAAAGGCTCTCTTATAATTATTTTTTATAGATCATGTGGGTAGCCGACTTTTCGACATCTTCTACAGCCTCATAAAAGGCTTCTACTACCGTAGGATGAGGATACATGGATTTTAAGATATTTTCCCTCTTAGCCTTGTTTGTTACAAGAGTTCCTATGGCACCTATCATATCGGTAGCCGAATCGCACATCATCTGACAGCCTACAATCCTGTCTTCTTCATTAAACAGAACCTTAATAAAGCCTACATCCAAGCCTGAAAGCACCGATTTTCCGTTTGAACCCATTGGAACTTTTCCGATTTTTACGGTAATTCCCTTGGCTTCAGCTTCTTTTTCGGAAAGACCGACTCCTGCAATCTCCGGTGTGGAATATACACAGGAAGGAATAACATCTTGTTTTTCGTGTTTAGTATTGTTTACAAGGTTTTCGACAACCAGATGCCCCTGATTTTCGGCATTGTGGGCAAGCATTACGTTCCCCTTTACTGCATCCCCAATGGCGTAAATACCTTCGACATTAGTCTTCATGCAGGCATCGGTAATTATGCCCCGTTTATCGTATTCGATTCCGGCAGAATCAAGACCGATATCCTTTATTTCGGCAATGCGTCCGATACAAACGATTACGGCATCGGCTGTAATGCTTTCTTCTTTTTCTTTAAGGGTAAATGTACAGCCCGTTTTTTCGATTTTGGTTACCATGGCTCCGTTTATTATTTTTACTCCTCTCTTTTTTAGAACAAGGGCCTGCTGCATTGCAATATCCCTGTCAAAGGGAGGAAGAATTGTTTTTTCTAGTTCGACGATGGTTACTTCCTTACCTAAATTTGCATAGACTGTGGCAAACTCAATGCCTATAACGCCGCCGCCTATGATGATAACGCTCTTAAAATCGACAGGCTCTTTTCCTAAAATATCGTCAGATGTCATAGCAGTTTCTATTCCGGCTATCGGAGGAGCAAAAACAGAAGAACCTGTTGCGATGATGAGGTTTTTAAATTCAAGCTCTTTTCCATTTACACTTACAGAAGATTTTGAAGTGATTTTGCCTTCCCCGTTATAAAAATCAACGCCGGCGTTTTCGATGAGTTTTTCGATACCGCCTACAAGTTTATCCACAACAGCATTTTTTTTCTCGTAGATGGCCTTGATGTCGTATTTTAAGTTTTCACCTGAAAGACCGAGATCGTTTTCGGCAAAGCTTCCGAAAACTTCGGCTGTGTGAAGAAGGTATTTTGTCGGAATACAGCCCTTGTTCAAACAAGTTCCTCCAAGCCTGTTTTTTTCGATAAGAGCGGTTTTTAGCCCTGCCCTTCCAGCTTTTATGGCCGCAACATAGCCGCCCGGGCCTCCGCCCAAAACGATTAAATCATACATACTAACCCCTTAAAAAACAGCTTAAAATTTTAAGCATGATAATGTTTGTTTTCCAAAGTATACACGATGATTTTAATAAAAGCAAGGGGAGAAAATTGTATCTCTATAACATTGAAATTTTCAGCTGTCTTCCAAACACATTTGCTATTTTCTCTAATGTTGAGAGTCGAACATCTTCAGCATGATTCTCCATCCTAGAAATAACACTTTTTTTTGTTTCCAATTTTTCTGCCAACTGTTCCTGTGTCATTCCCTGTTCAAGTCTCATCTCTTTGATAATAGCACCTATTTTAAACCGCTCATATCCTATTTCAAAGTCTTCAGCAAATTCGACATCTCTTTTTTTCCTTTCTGCAATATATTCTTCTAAATCACTCATACTTTACCCCTCTTTCAATCTGATCTGCCATTCTTTTATTACACAATTCTATTTCATTTTTAGGTGTTTTTTGTGTTTTTTTCTGAAATCCATTTTTCAATAAAAGAAAATAACCTTGATAAAACTGGCCTAAAATTCTATATATATTTCCTCCAAATTCTATTCTGCATTCATATATTTTTGTACCACTCAAATTCTTAAAATAAGTTCTAGGCACCTTTTCTTGTGTTTCAATTCATCTTAAAACCCATGTTATTTTTTGAGCAATCTTTCCAGGCTGAGTATCTATAAATTCTTTTACAGGACATTTTCCATCCTTTGTTTTATAAAATTTTATTTCTCTTTTCACATATAAATGTTAGCATTAATGTTTACTTTTGTCAAGTCTTAATATTTTTTGCAATCACAATGCATCAAATCTTTTAAAAACTTCCTACTTCCCTTTGCACTCTCCGCGCTACTTGCGGTTTCATTAAAATTTTCAATGATTTAGCTGATTGTTAATGAAAAGAAAAAACTATTTAGAAATAAAAAAAGCCAACTCTCGGACTTGAACCGAGTACCTGCACGTTACGAGGGTGCTGCTCTGCCGGGTGAGCTAAGTTGGCAAGTTGATTTTGATCAAAAAAAACTTTATCAAAAATAAACAAAAAAGTCAATAGGATTACAAATTCTAAATTACTTACACAATCCTGGATATCTTGTCCATTCTCTTGCTTTAGGAGCTTTTTTTTAGTATAATCCTTTCCCGAACGGAGGTCATTTTATGAAAGATACAATCTATGTTTTGGATGCCTATGGGCTTATTTACCGCTCTTATTTTGCCTTTATTTCAAGACCTCTTACAAACTCTAAGGGCGAAAATGTTTCGGCTATCTTCGGCTTTTTTAAAAGCCTTCATTCCATATTTACAGAATATAATCCTAAACTCTTTGTTACTGCCCTCGATTCCCTTACACCCACTTTTAGACACGAGATGTACAAAGAATACAAGGCTACAAGGGATAAAACGCCCGATGACCTACATGCGCAAATCGACAAAATAGAAGAAATTTTAAAAACATTTAAACTGCCTGCAGTCCGCTGTAACGGCTTTGAGGCCGATGATGTAATAGCTTCAATAGCCGCCCTTGCAGAAAAGGAAGGCAGGGAATGTGTGATTATTTCGGGCGATAAGGATTTAATGCAGCTTGTTTCAAAAACCACGACAATGCTTAAACCGGGGAAGATTAAGGCTTGGGAGGGCTTCGATGCCGAAAACGTAAAAGAAGAATGGGGCGTTTATCCCGCCGGAATGTTAGACCTTCTTTCCCTTATAGGCGACAGTGCCGACAATGTTCCCGGCATAAAGGGGGTCGGCCCGAAAACAGCCGTAAAACTCCTTGAAGAGTACAAAACCCTCGACGGCATCTACGCAAATACAGGAAACTTAAAAGGGGCTTTAAAAACAAAAATAGAAGAAGGAAAGGAATCGGCTTATTTTTCTAAAGAGCTTATAAGGCTCCGCTTCGATGTTCCAGTCGAAAAAGACTTAAACGCCTACTCTACTTCGCAAATGGATTATGAGGCGGCCGCCCGTCTTTTTATAAGCGAAGAGCTTCCCAATATTGCAAAGCTATATTCCGAAAAAATAATTGCCGAAAAAGCTCTGTCTAAACATGAAAAAAATACTCCATCTTCAAAAGAAAACTTAAAACAAGAGACAGGCCTTTTTGAAAATTCTGAACAAACTTCTCCCGAAATGCTCCCTCAAGAATTAGGAACAGGAGAAGAAATCTCCCTTCCTCAAAACAAGGGCGATTACAAACTTGTAGACGAAGCGGAAGAACTTTTTAAAATAGTAGACGAAGCCTTAAAACAGGGGCTTGCAGCCTATGACTGTGAAACCACAAGTGAAGATCCCCTAAATGCGGAAGTCTGCGGATTCTCCCTTGCCCTAAAAGAAGGAGAGGCCTATTATTTCCCCTTAAAGGCACCATGTCCCGAACTTGGAGAGGAAGCTCCAAAACTCATAGCCTTTAAGGATGCCCAAAGGGCCGTAACAAAGCTCTTTGACTCGAAGATGACTCTCATAATGCATAACGGCAAATTCGACATTCAAGCAGCCCTTTCATCAAAACTTGCAAGCAGCATTTCGGCAAGTCTTTTTGATACAATGATAGCCGCATGGCTTTTAGACCCTGCCCGCTCTTCTTACGGAATGGATAAACTTGCAGAAAGTATTTTAGGCGTAAAAACCATAAGGTTTAAAGACCTTGTAAAGACGGGACAAAACTTTTCGGATATTCCCTTAAAAGAAGCCTGTCCTTATGCTGCAGAAGATGCCGACATAACATTCCGCTTTTATAAAAAATTCTTACCCCTCTTAAAAAAGAATAATCTGGAAAAACTTTTTTTTGACCTCGAAATGCCTATCACAAAACTTTTAACCGAGATGGAAATAAAGGGCATCTTTTTAAAGGGCGAAGAACTTACTGCCTACTCAAAAGAATTGGGAAAAGAACTTGAAGATTGCGAAAAGGATATTTACCGCCTCGTAGGCCATGAGTTTAATATAGCCTCGCCTAAACAACTTCAAGAAGTCTTATTTGAAGAAAGAAAACTGCCCCCCGGCAAAAAAACTAAGACGGGTTATTCTACGGATACTTCGGTTCTTGAAAACCTTGCTTCGGAGGATCCCGTACCTGCAAAAATCTTGGATTACAGGGCTCTTGCAAAGTTAAAATCCACATATACCGATACCCTTCCCAAGATGACGGACAAAAACGGAAGAATCCATACAAGTTTTATTCAAACCGGAACAGCTACAGGCCGCCTTTCAAGCCGAGACCCCAATTTGCAAAATATCCCCATACGCGGAAACGAGGGGCGGAAGATAAGGGAAGCCTTTCAAGCGGAAAAGGGGCGGGTTCTTATTTCTGCAGATTATTCGCAGATTGAGCTTGTAATCCTTGCCCATCTTTCAAAAGATCAAAACCTAGTAGAAGCCTTTAATAAGGGAATAGATGTTCACGCCAAGACTGCAAGCCTAATCTTTGCCGTAGACATAAATGATGTAAGTCAGGATATGAGACGCATAGCAAAGACCATAAACTTCGGCGTAATGTACGGAATGAGTGCCTTCCGCCTCGCTTCTTCTTTAAGAATTCCCCGCAAAAGAGCTGATGAGTTTATAAAGGCTTATTTTGCCACCTATTCCGGTGTATCCGGCTTTATGGCAAATGTGTGTCAAGAAGCCGAACAAAGAGGCTATGTAGAAACCATAATGGGAAGAAGACGTTATCTTCCGGCTATAAACAGCAAAAACAAGGTAGAAAAGGCCGGAGCCGAACGCATTGCAGTAAACACCCCGATTCAGGGCACAGCCGCCGATATAGTAAAACTTGCAATGCTCGAAGCCGATAAGGCCTTAAAAAAACAAAAACTTGATGCCTCCATCCTTTTGCAGGTTCATGATGAGCTTATAATAGAGGCCGCCGAATCTGAAAAGGAAAAAGTCATGTCCATCGTAAAAGAAAAAATGGAAGGCGTAATAAAACTTTCGGTACCCTTAAGGGTAAGTATAGAATCGGGAATGAGCTGGGGAGAGTTCCACTAATGGATAGTGTTTTAAACAGCAGGCAAAGCCGGCAAAGCCTCGATGCGCCCTTAGAACCGATTTTAATAGGGCTTTCAGGGCCTTCTTGTTCGGGTAAAAACACGGCAAGTGCTATTTTACAAGACTACGGGTTTTATTGTATTGATGCCGATGTAGTTTCAAGAAAAGTTTTTATAGAGCATGAAAAAGAAATTTTAAATCTCTTTCAAGCCGAGGCCGAAAAACGAGGCATAAATTTAAAAAATAAAAAGGGCATCGACAAAAAAGCCTTTGCCCTCTTGGTCTTTTCGGATGAAGGACTTTTAAAAAAACATGAAGCCTTTATTCTCCCGATAATCGAAGAAAAAATATGGGAAGAAATTAAAATGGCATTTACCGAAAAACCTGAGCGCCCCATTCTTTTAAACGCCCCTACCCTTCACAAGACTAGCCTTATAAAAAAATGTCTCTTTATATTGTACATAGATGCTCCTTTTATTTTAAGGCTCATAAGGGCAAAAAAAAGGGACAGGCTGCCTTTAAAAAATATTCGGTTAAGATTTTCAAAACAAAAGAAATTCTTTTCTCAATACTTTTTTTTAAATGCCGATACAATAGTAGTAAAGAACTTTTGGTCTTCTGCAGGTTTAAAAAAAAAGCTATTGCAGGAAGTTCAAAAAAGAGGTTTTTGAGGTTGATTTATGGAACAGAAAAAAATTTTATGGATAGTATTTTTTATTTCGTTGTTTGCTTTAATTATATTCGGTGTAGGTTTATATCTATATGCTCCATTCCGTAATAAAAGCACCATGACTGCGGCACAAATATCCGATTTAGGCAAAATAGAAGCAGACAAAACGGATACAAGCGTTGATCCTCTTCAATGGACACGAAATCCAGACTCAATTCCTCCGCTTGAATCCGAGTCCCCTACCCTTGTAAATATTGCAAACAATATAACCGTTGTAAACGGTGAGGGCCAAACCGGAACGACAGAAACCTCAATAAATGTAAGCGATTTAACGAATACTCAAAAAGATGAAAAAACGGCAAGTTTACCGGAAAATCTTGCTGCAAATTTAAACACAAACCAAGAAAGCGAGAAAAGAACGTCCGATACCGAAACACAAACTCCTCCTCCTGCAAAAACTGCTAATCAAAATACGGGCGTAGCTTCAGTAAAAGGTGTAAGCTCAAATACGGTTCAAAAACCTAAAACTGAAAATAAGGCTCCTCAAAAAACGGAAAAACCTGCTGTAAAAACAAGCCCTGCTCAAAAAACGGTTTCCACACTGTACTGGGTTCAAACAGCTTCTTTGACAAGCCGCTTAAATGCAGAGGCAGCAAGAGATACCCTCACCTCAAAACACATGAAGGCGGAAATCTTTACCAAAGAAACAGCAACGGGTCTTACCCACCGAGTCAGAGTCGGTCCATTTAAAAACAAAACCGAGGCCGAATATTGGCTTAAAAAAATAAAAGAAATTAAGGGCTTTGAAGGAAGTTATGTAACCCAAGACCGAAAAAAAAGCTGATTATGTCTACAAAGGTCTGTCTTGTTTTAACCGAAAAAACAATAGAAAAAAATCTTTCCGCACTGGAAAAGTATAAGAAATTTATAGATCTTGCAGAGCTTCGCGTAGATTATCTTAATCAAAGCGAGATTCTCTATTTAAGAAATTTCCCTGAACGGGCCGGAATCCCATGTATCTTAACCGTCAGGAGAAAATCTGACGGCGGAAACTTTACGGGGGGAGAAGGTGCAAGGATGACAATCTTTGCACGAGGCCTGGCCTATGCAAGCTCCGACCCGATAAAAAATTTTGCTTATATCGATTTGGAAAGCGACTTTGAGTCATCGGGAATCGAAGAAGCGGCAAGAACCTTTGATATTAAAATAATAAGAAGCCTTCACAGTAAGCTTCCGGTAAAAAATATTGTAAAAACCATAGAAGGCCTAATCCGTTTTGAAACCGACATTCCTAAATTGGCCTTTATTGCAAATTCCATAAACGATGTTTCAGAACTTTTTAAAGCTTCAAAACGGATAAAAAATGAACTGTATATCTTATCGGTTATGGGCACCTACGGTTTAAGCTCCCGTATTTTATCAAAGCAATTAAATTCCCAAATTGTTTATACATTTACTCCGGAATATATAAAGAAAAATAAACTTGAAAAAGAACTCATAGATCCTGAAACTTTAGAAAACTTATATGGCTTTTCAAAAATTAATAACCAGACAAATATCTATGGAATTATAGGCAATGATGTAAACACAAGTTTAAGTCCTGCAATTCACAATAAAGGTTTTAAAAGAAAAGGTATTAATTCGGTTTATATTCCCATATCGGCAGTCTCATCAAAAGAGGCCTTGGATTTTGCAAATCTTCTCAATATAAAAGGTCTTTCGGTTACGGCCCCTTTTAAAAGTGAGATTATACCTCAAATAAATTCCTTATCCGAAGCCTCTAAATTTATCGGAGCCGTAAATACTCTGATAAACGAAAACAAAAAATGGTTCGGCTATAATACCGATGTTGAAGGTTTTCAACAATCTTTAATGGAATTTTTAAATGAAAAAGATTTACACTCTTATAAGGTTGCAATTATCGGAGCCGGAGGAGCAGCTAGAGCTGTTGCAGAAGTAATAAGCTCTCTCCATGGAAAAGCCTGTATCTTTAACCGTACGGCCGAAAAAGCTAAAAACATAGCCGAAAAATATAAATTTAAGTGGGCTCTATTGGATCCTATAAATATAAAACAGCTTCATGCTTTTTCGGAACTTATAATTCAAACAACAAATGCAGGCATGGAGCCTAACATAGATATCGACCCTCTTAATTTTTATACATTTACAGGAAAAGAGAAAGTATTTGACTTAATCTATAGACCTGAAACCACTAAGCTATTAAAAAGAGCAAGAGCTGCAGGATGTCAAGTTTGTAACGGCTATAAGATGCTGGAATATCAAGCCTATCATCAGTTTAAAGCTTTTGCAGGAAAGGAGTATTTATAATGGACATGTCAGAACTTAAAAAAAAGATTGCCTATCATGCAATCGACACTCTTTTTTCCGAAGGGAAAATTTTTGACGGAATGAAGATAGGACTCGGCACAGGCTCGACGGCAATGCCGGCTGTACACCATCTCGCCCAATTATTGTCGTCAGGTAAGTTAAAAAAAGTATATGCCGTACCTACAAGTTTTCAAACCTCTATTGAGTGTGAAAAACTAGGTGTTCCTATTTATTCTTTAAGCTCCCAGAAAATCGGCGGAAGCTTAGATCTTGCCATAGACGGAGCAGACGAAATCGATCCCGATAAAAACCTAATCAAGGGAGGAGGCGCCGCCCTCCTCAGAGAAAAAATAATAGCATATAACTCAAAAGAATTTGTCGTCATTGCCGATGAAAGAAAAAAAGTTAAATCTATGGGAAAAGGCTTTGCCCTTCCGATAGAAATTATACCTGAAGCACTCTTAAGCATTTCAAAAACCCTTGAAGCTCAAGGCATCGAAGTAGTTCTGCGTGAAGGCATAAAAAAAATGGGGCCTGTTGTTACCGACAACGGAAACTTTATCATTGATATAAGATGGCCTGAAACCGCCGATGTAGATCCCAAGGCCTTGGAAGAAAGTTTAAACAAGATTACCGGTGTAGTAGAAAATGGTTTCTTTACAAAAAATACTCCAAGGGTTTTTATCGTATACCAAGATGGAAATATAGAAGATATATAGCAAGTCTTTATAATAATTATATTATAAAATTACCCCGCAAGAGCGCAAAGAATAATTGATTAAAAAACATCCTAAAAAAATCTTTGTGCTCTTCTTAACCTTTGCGGTTTATTTTATGTTAAAAACCGTCATAGTTTACCTTATCTTTTTCCGTATTTTCTTTGCGTCCGCTTTCAGTTTTATTTGAGGGCTCAAAACGGTCAAAATCTTTTTGCATATCTTCTACAATTTTAACAAGATTATCTTGTTTTAAAAGCTCTATAAAATTTTCGCACTGAGCAGGAGAAAATGCCAATCTTAAAGCCGGACAGCTTGCATCATCCTTTTCCCCTATAGCCTTTGTTGTTGCATTACCTAATATAAAATAAGGTTTATTTTCCGATAGTAATTGATATTCTGCCCTTAATGTCGGTTCAGCCTCATGTGCACCTCCGACAAAAAGGCCCCAAGACATAAATATCTTTGTCTTCCCGAAAAAAGCTTGTTTTTTTGCGTTAGCAGCACTCAAATTTTTATCATTATAAGAAGATATATAAGTTTCCATTGCCTTAATCAATATTTCTCTATCTGTTTGATCCAAAAATATTTCAACCTTATCAATCATAAATTTATGCTGAATCGATACAATATTTGTACGGGGGAAAAAAGTAAATTTAAATTCGGTAGGTTTTATCTCTTCCTTAATTCTTTTAACGGAACCTCCAATAAGAGTTCCCAACTCTACAGGAGAAAAGTCGCCTAAAAAATTAGGATCATTTTTGGGCACTGTTTTACATGAACCCCAAAAAACTAAAAACATAACTGCACTTAAAATAATTAAAAATTTTCTATTCATTCTATATCTCCATAATTTATTTTATAAAACACAAACTCTAAACAATATGAGTTCTATCCTAGTTACAAAACCTATTGTTTTACTTCAAACATTTGAACCTGTTTGTCTAATACGGTAAGAACAAGAACCGTTCCTTGGGGAAGTCCGTAAGGAATATCGCATTTTCCTCCCTGATGGTTAAAACTTATAAGTTCAGTTCTTTTTCCGTCAGGATATACGGCATCTACGACAACTTTTACAGGATAAGGATATTTGGGTAGAATAGGCGAATAAACACCATAGATTACTTTTTCGGTAGATTCGGGGAATTGCATACCTAATTCAACTTGAGAGTAAGCATCTACAGAGGAATCAGCCGGTTCACTTTGACTTATAACAACAGGGCTATCTATAGAAGAGTTAACCTCGGCTTTTATTTTAAAAGAAAGCTTGTTTTGAGCTATTGCAGAATAAATATCGTTAAGCTTAAAGTCTTCCATATTGGGAACGGACACTTTTTCGTTTTCAGGTCCCTTGCTCACTATGAATTCTATTAAAATTTCTTCCGAAATCTGAGTATCGGGAGAAGGATTTTGCTCTAAAATCGTACCGGCAGGAATTGAACTTGCTTTATACATAACCGGTTCTTTTATGGAAATCAGCTGTTTTCGTCCTGCAGTAAAAAGAGAAGCAAAATGCTGTTGTACCTCCGATAAGGTTTTACCCACATAATTTTCTACCCTGTCAAGAACGGCTCCGCTGCTTACCACGATATTTATTCGTTTACCGGCTTTAACAATAGTTCCTGCAGGAGGACTTTGCTCTAAAACTTTTCCTGCATCTTCGGGATTATCTGAAAATCTTAATTGAAGACGGGGATAGAGTTCTTTGACCTGAAGTTTAAGAACGGCATCTTCAAATTTTTCACCTTCAATATTAGGAACCAAAACTTGATCGGCTGTTTTTACCGACATAAAAAACACTATTGTAGAAATAAGAACAAAAAACAAAAGCATTACCAAAGAGGTAATAACTATTAGTTTTCCGTTACCCTCTATACTGTCTGAAATATTATCAAGTCCCATTTATTATACCATCCATATTTTAAAATTTATGTTTCAAAACAGCCTTCCAAAAAATTAGGAGAGCCGTTTAAAAAATCTTTCCATCCAAGCTTTTTTTTAGCTTGTTTTTGCAATACCGAAACAGCGAGTATTCCATTCCCTGTTTGAATTAAAATACCGCATTTTTTATCGGTACCCAGTATTGTACCAAATTTTTTATTTTTTGTCATTTCATTTGAAGAATCTTCATATAAATCAGCTTCAATTATGTTTATTTTTTCGTTATTTTTAAAGGTAAAGCAGCCAGGCCATGGGGTAAAAGCCCTTATCTTTCTTTCTATTTCTTCAGCCGGTTTTGACCAATCTATAAGCCCGTCTTCTTTTTTTAGCATGGAGCAATAAAGAGCACTTGCCTCTTCCTGAGGTCTTGCCTGCTTTAATTTATTTTCAAAATCAGAAAGGACTTCACGCAAAAGCGGGCAACACTTATCGGCACAATCGGCTAAAAGGCTTTCCGTTGTTTCGGAATTATTTAAAGGAATTTCAAGCTGCCCCAAAATATTTCCCGAATCCGTTTTTTGAGCAAGGGTCTGAATCGTAATTCCGGTAAGCTTATCGCCTGCCAATATGGCCGCAGGCACCGGAGCACAGCCCCTCCACCTTGGTAAAAGAGAGGGATGAATATTTATTCCGCCCAAAGGGAAAAGCCCCATAGTCTTAGGCCCGAAAATTTTGCCGTAGGCAAAACAAACCAAAAGATCGGGTTTTAAGGCCTCAAGTTCTTTTCTAAAATTATCATCAAGTTTTTGAGGCGTCAAAACAGGAAAATCTTCCGGCAGAACCCCTTCCTTTATAAGCTCCTTTACTGCAAGAGCTGCATCGGAATCCTGCATCTTTTTGTTCCGCCCTGCAGGAGCCGGAGGATTAGTCAAGACCCCGCAAAGGTCAAATTCGCGAGCTATCAGGTTTAAGGCCGGTACGGCACAGGAGGGGGTTCCCGCAAAAAGAATTCTCATCTCAGGCGGATCCTCTTCTTTGAAAAAAGAGCCTTTTTATGCTCAAACCTTTCGATAGCCTCGGCCTTTTTTTCTTCACTTAAACGGTCGATAAAAAGAATTCCGTTTAAGTGGTCATTTTCATGCTGAATAACTCTTGCAAGAAGCCCTGAGGCCTCTATGGTTTTTATTTTGCCGTCAATGTTTAAAAACTGTACCTTTACGGCTGAAGGTCTCATAACTTCATCATAGACCTTAGGTATGCTCAAACAGCCCTCTTCCATTAAACACATTTCCTGAGAGGTTTCAATAATTTCAGGGTTTATAAAAACATATTTTTGTTCGTTTATAAATACGATAAAAAGCCTTATGTTTTCCCCTACTTGCGGAGCCGCCAAGCCTATACCGTTTTCTTTTTTTACGGTAACAAACATTTCGTCAATTAGGCTTTTGATATTTTCATCTATTTTTTCAACAGGTTTAGACACTTCCCTCAAAGTTTCCTCGCCTAAATATAATACTTTCATAGAGTATGATTATACAAAATAAGGGCTGCACCGTCAACTATGCGTTACGGAACATTCAGGGTAACCGCATCACAAAAAAGGCTGCTTTTATTTCCATATATGTTTACAAAAAAAAATAAGACTTAAACTTCCCTAATCCAAAATCATGGTAAAGATTTATATTGCTAATGCCGAATAGAAAAGTACGGGAGAAATCTGATGAAAAAATTTATTTTTATTTTTACAATTCTTTTTGCGGTTTTTACAAGCCTGTATTCGGAAGAAACAAAGCCGGAATTCGAGGTTACTCTTAATATTACCAACATCGAAACTATCGAAGGAAAGCTGTTTTTGAGTATTTACCAAGATGCACAATCTTTTAAGAAAAAGGAGCCTTTGAAGACGATCAGCGTTCAGGTAGACGGTAAGGATATGACAATAACGGAAAAACTTCCTCAGGGAGAATATGTTTTTTTTGTTTATCAAGACCTTAACGAAAACGATAAACTGGATAGAAACTTTTTAGGCATGCCTAAGGAACCTGTAGGATACGGCAACCATAAGGGCGGAAGGCCCGGGGGATTTAACAAGCTAAAAATAGAAATTAAAGAAAATAAAAGCGTCGATATTAAACTTTTTAAAATTTAAGTTTTCTTTAGGCTAGATTTTAATCTTACTATCTGTTAAAATGCCCTCGCTTGAGAGGGCTTTTAATGGATAGTG
The DNA here is from genome assembly GCF_024400535.1 of Treponema denticola. NCBI lineage: Bacteria > Pseudomonadati > Spirochaetota > Spirochaetia > Treponematales > Treponemataceae > Treponema > Treponema denticola. The sequence goes on along the minus strand of NZ_CP038800.1, from coordinate 1,539,181 downwards.
TAAAAAATTTAAAAAACAAGCTTCCGCCTCACAATATGGAAGCAGAAAAGGCTGTTTTAGGAGCTATTTTAATAGATCCTGATGTCTTTACCTTTATAAGACCGATCTTAGATGCGTCAGCTTTTTATTCTCCTCAGCACCAAAAAATATATAAGGCTATTGCAGAATTAGATACCCAGTCCCAAAAGGCAGATATTTTAATATTGACAGACTATCTTCGCTCGGCAAATGAATTGGATTCAGTCGGAGGGGCAAGCTATATAGCATCGCTTACGGATGAGGTTCCAAGCTCTGCAAACTACGAATTTTATGCAAAAATCGTGTTGGAAGCCGCTATAAGAAGAAATTTGTTAAAAGTTTCCAATAAAATTTCTGCAGATGTGTTTGATGACAGTATATCAAGCAGGACTGTCTTAGAAGAAGCTCAAAAAAGCATCTTTGACCTTACAGAAGCCGGAAATTCGGCGACCTTTAAGTCTCTTGCAGAAGTTATAATGCCGACACTGGAAGTTTTAGAGAAAATGCATGAACGCAAGGGAGAATATACGGGTGTCCCCTCAGGCTTTGCTAATTTAGACAATATGACCTACGGCTTTCAAAATTCCGAGTTTATTATCATAGGAGCGCGACCCTCTGTAGGAAAAACAGCCCTTGCAATGACTATAGCAGCTCATATCGCTATAGATGAAAAAATTCCGACAGCCTTTTTTTCTCTTGAAATGTCGGATATGCAGCTTGTTCAAAGATTGATTGCTTCAAGGTCTAAGATAAATTCAAATAGGATAAGATCTGCAAATTTAACTGCGAGGGATTTTAGCAAGGTTTCTGAAACTTGCGGAGCCCTTTATGAGGCCCCTTTTTATCTTGTAGATATGCCTAATATGAAGCTATTGGACTTAAGAGCAATCGCCCGCCAGCTTTGCAGCCCTCCATATAATGTAAAGATTATCTTCATAGACTATATTACGCTTATTACAGGAGAAAATGCTTCTATACCGCGGCATGAACAGATTGCAGAAATTTCCCGCTCCCTAAAGAGCCTGGCAAGAGAGCTGAATATTCCGGTGGTAGCCCTTTCTCAGTTGACCAGAGATGCGGAAGGTAAAAAACCCGGACTTGCCGATATAAGGGAGTCAGGTTCTTTAGAGCAGGACGCAGATGTTGTTATGTTTTTGCATCGTGAAAGGGAAGATACAAGCGGAGATGCTGCAAAACCCATTCCGACAGAGCTTATTTTAGCAAAACAGCGAAACGGCCCGATAGGTACTGTTTCTCTTTAATTTTTATCACAATATACGACATTTGTTGCGGAAGCAAAAGAACAGTGATTTATAAGGAAATTAGAGAAAACTTCAAAATTATCTTGACTATTAAAGGAAAAAACCGGATAATATATAGTAAGAATATTATTTAAGGAGGTTTCTTTGAAAAAAATAAGAGTATTACTTTTACTCTTGTCTGTTCTTTTTATGTTTTCATGTAAGTCTGCTCCAAAGCAGAAAGAAGAAAAGCCGGCTGAACCTGAAAAAACTCAAGAACAAGAAGTAGTAAAGGAAGAACCGGTCAAGAAAACGGATTCAAAAGATTACTATACAGTATATTTTGCACCGCAATCTTATCAAATCGATCAGTTCACTGCACAAAGCTTAAAAAAAATAGCTGAAGATCTTAAAGCTAAAAATGTTAAGAAAATCGTTATTTCAGGCCACAGTGCAAAACTGGACACGCAAAAGGATGAAGATCGTATTGCATTACAGCGGGCTATAGCTGTTGCAAACTATTTTCAAAAAATGAAATTGTTTGATGCGAACAGCATAGTTGTTGAGGGAAAAGGCGCTCGTGAACCGGCCGGATCCCATTCAGAAATTACTGACCGCTTCAAGAACAGAAGAGTAGAAATTCGCAGTGTCGAATAGACATTATGAAATTAAAAATCATTTTGGAGGTAAACTAATGATTAAAAAAATTTTTATTGCAACCGTATGTTCACTTTTATGTATTTCAGTCTGGGCACAGGCTCCTTCCATTGTAGGAACCGATTATGTGCGCCCTGCCATACATTACTCAAATGGTGAAACAAGCTATGTAAACAGCGATGTCTTTTTTAAACTTCGTTCAATGGATAAGGAAACAGGTCTTGACTTTGTAGAATTTGCATTGAATGGAGGAAACTTTATGAGATATAAGAATCCCTTCCAGCTTCTTGAAGAAGGAAAATACGATATCTCATATAGGGGTTTTGATAATAGCGGTAATTTGGAATTACCCAAAACTTTTTCTGTAATCGTTGACAATACCGCACCCGATACCATGATTAAGACAACAGAGCCTCTTTATAACGATGGAGCTATCCTTTATTGTTCATCAAATACAAAGTGGTATGTTTCTGCTGCTGATATTTTAGGCGGATCAGGTACAGCTGCCGGTTATATTGGAACGGATCTTAACTCTCTTAAAATGTCCGGAAACGGAAAAGAGTCGGAGCAAACTTATGTTTCTTTAGATGGAGAGGGACCTGTAAACCTTTATTACACTGCAATAGACAATGTAGGCAACCTTGCCCCCATTAAGATGCTTGCAGTTACAATTGATAAGACAGCTCCCGTTGTAAGTATTGCAAATTCCAACCGCCTTATCAATAAAGATGAAGAATATATGGTTTTCCCCAGTGATACCGTTGTAGATGAAGAAGGCAGAGTTATTGTTTCTACCAGCGAAACCGTTTCATTTGCTGCAAAAGACGAACTTTCAGGCGTTGATGCAATCTATATCAAGGTTAATGACGGTGAATATACCAAATATGTCGAGCCTGTACGCTTTACACAAAATGCAGTTTACAAAATTGAAGTTAAAGCTATCGATAATGTAGGTAATGTTTCTGAGCCTGTTATGTACACATTCTATGTAGATCAGATTACGCCTAATTCGGAGGTTGAAATAATCGATCGTTCAGGGAATCTTCTCCCAACCACAACCTCAGAAAACGCTAAAGATGCCCTATAAAAAAATAGAAGCATCACCCATTAATCGGCTTCCGATTTAATGGGTAGCGGTTTATTAATCTAAGGGCGCCAAGAAGCAAAGGATTTACAAAATCCGATAAAAATCTTGGTGCCCTTTATTGTAAATTTGCAGAGGTAAAGATGCAAGTTAAAAAGAAAAACATTTTACTATTTTTTTTGTTTCTAAGCTGTTTCTTTTTTTTAAGTGTTTCTCTTTCGGCGGAACAAATGTATTCCCCTTCATGGGGCTATGCACTCGACCTGCCTGAGGATTTTGTTTTAGCCAATCGAGAAGGAAATGAAAGATATCTTTTTCAGCATGCTATTCTGCCGGTTGATTTGCAAATTGCCTTATATGAAGAGCCCCAATTTAAGAGCATAAAAGAAGCGGCCGAACATGTTTTTAAACAGTTAAAAATGACTCATAAGGATGTTCCTTTTATATGGAGAAATAAGGAAGCTCTTTTATCGTCGGTATCTTTTTTATATTCGCCTTCCGAAAAATATAAACCTAAGGAGCTTTCAGGCTGGGTTTTAAGCCTTGAGCTGCCCAATAAAACAGGCTGGCTGGTTCTTCTGACCTATACCGACAAGGATAAGGCAAAGGAATGCGAGAACCTCATGATTTCTTCTCTTGACACGGTTTATACGGATACAATGTCTTATTTTGAGCCCGGGCCGGTTACAACAGCCCTCTATCCTAAAACAAAGGAAAAAACTATCGAGTATACTTTTAACAATAAAAACATATCCTTTACGATAGACGAATCCGATGCGGAAGCAAACAAGTCGGTAATTGACAGGGAATTTTCTGTTTTGACTATGTATTTAAATCATGATAATTTAATCGCAGCTTGGCAGCGTTTTTATAAGATAATTTTTAGGGATGCATGGAACCGCATAGCTCCTGCTTCCTTTGCCGTATATACTTCTCTCTTTGATGAAAACAATCAAAGCGAATTTGCCGAAAAAGCGGCAAAGGAACTACTTCTTTTAGTTCAAAATTTTAACTATGAAAGAGACAGAAAAGGAAGCGATTTTATGAATTTGCCTCAAGCCCTTACAGAAAAAAGAGGCGACTGCGACAGCAGGGCTCTTCTTATGGTGCTAATGTTAAAACAGATGAACATAGATGCCGTCCTTTTGGTTTCTCCGAATAAGTCCCATGCCATAGCCGCAGTAGACTGTTCGGGAAGCGGAACCTGTTTTACTCACAATGGAAAAACCTATCTAGGCTGTGAAACTACGGCCCATGTTCCTATAGGAGAAATAGCCGATGAAATAGCGGCTCCTGAAAATTGGTTCCCCGTAGATTTTTACGTAATAGAAAATTTTGAATCAAATTAGCTTACGTTAGACTTCGTTAGCCGCAGCATGGACTTAGCCGAGGCTTACTATAGTCTTTCCCGAACCGCCTTCTTCCGGCTTTGCAAAGCGGAAAGCCTTTACATAGGGACTTCGTTTTAAAAAATCGTGAGATAATTCTTGAAGAATTCCATGCCCCTTTCCATGAATAATGGCAAATTCGGTAATACCGTGTACTAAGGCAAGATCCATCTGATCCTGCAAGGCCTTTTGAGCTTCCTCAACCCTCATTCCTAAGAGGCGGAGCTCAAAAGAAGGACGGGAAGAAGGAGCACTTGTGTCGCTTATAATGCTGACAATGGGTTTGGAAAGCTTAAGCTTTTCCTGATTTTCGCAAGCTTCCATATCGTCCTCGGCAATAGTAAGTTTTAAGTTATCTACGGCAACGAGCCACTTTCCTTTTTTTTCTTCACGGATAAGCTCTCCGTTACGGTTGAGGCTTTTTATTATAACCCTTGTGCCTTCGCGGAGCTCAGGATTTTGAGGAGCCTTATTTTTTTCTTTTGAAGAATGAAGTCTTTCATCTATTTTTGTTTGTTCAAGTTTAAGTGCTTCATGTTCTTTGCCCAAGTCTTTTTCAAAATCGTCAATCCATTTTTTGACGCTTAAAGTTTTTTCTCGGCTTAGCTCTCCCTCTCTCAGTTCCCGTACAAGGTTTTCAAGGAATTTTCTTTTTTCTTCAAAAAAGAGATCGAGCCTTTTTATTCCGTCTTTTTTCAGCTCCAATTCTTTTTGTTTTAATTGAAGTTCTTTTAAATCGGAACGCCGCCTATCCTCTTTAAGTTTTAATTCTTCTTCTTTTTTTTGAAGCTCAAATTCGTTTAGGTCTTCATGTTTTTGAATAAGCCCCTTGATAAGATCGGAAACATCGGCCCTGTTATTTCCCAAATAGGTGTGAGCTTTTTCGATTATATGTTCCGGAAGACCGTTCCGCTTAGCTATGTCAACGGCATGGCTTTCTCCGGGAACGCCCATTAGTATCCGATAGGTGGGACTCAATGTGTTTTGGTTAAATTCGACCGAGGCATTTACACAGGAGTCCTTACTATAGCCGTAATTTTTTAAGGCACCATGATGGGTTGTAACAAAGACAAAGGCTTTTTTTTCTAAAAGATCATCGAGAACAGCCATTGCTATTGCACAGCCTTCTTGAGGATCCGTACCGCTTCCAAGCTCATCAAGAATTATAAGACTTTTATCCCCTGCCCTCCTTATAATTTCGGAAACATTTTTCATGTGAGCCGAAAATGTAGAAAGGGATTGATCCATAGACTGCTCATCGCCTATGTCGCAGGCTATAAAATCAAAGTAAGGAAGACGGGTCAAAGAGCCTGCAGGAACGGGCCAGCCTGTTTGGTTTATCAAAGCAAAGAGAGCTGCCGTTTTTAAGCTTACGGTTTTTCCTCCGGTATTCGGGCCCGTTATAATAAGCACTCTATCATCTTTAGATAATTTTAGGTCTATAGGAACTGCCGATTTTCCAAGAAGGGGATGCCGGGCTTTATGAAGATAAAAAGCAAGAGGAGAGCCTTTTGAATCAGGGCTGCCGTCCTTGTCTATTGAGTGCCTTAAACTTAAATCTATACTGCCTGCAAAGACACAATTATTGGAATGAGCCCATCTGGAAGCGGCGGCAACACAATCCAATTTTGTGATTGTCTCACAGGCCTCTTTTATGTTTTCGGTATGCTCTGCAATTTGGGAAGTCAAGTCCTGCAATAGCCTTAAAAGCTCACGCTCGTATTCGCCATGAGCGGCGATAAGGTCATTATTCTTTAAAACTATTTCTTCCGGTTCAAGATAAAATGTTTGTCCCGATTGAGAATACTCATGAATTATACCCGGAATTCTTCCTTTAAAATTTGATCTTACGGCTATAACCTGTCTTCCGTCTTTGACCGTAGGAAGATTGGATTGAAGCATTTGACGGGTTGCATCATTTGTAAAATAATTCCGCATAGTTTTATCTATGTCGTCCTCTATAGAGCGTATCTTGTTTTTTATTGCCCTCAAAGAAGGAAGGTCTTGCAATTCTCCGTTTTCATCTATAAAAGAAAATACAAGATTTTTTAGATGGAGCATATCGGGTATTTTTTTTACAAAGGAAACAATCGAGTTTTCATTTAGGTCTTCATTTTCTAAAAAAGGACTCAGCCATTCATGCAAAGAAAAAACGGACAAGGCTAAAAGCCCGACCGAATAAACGCCTTCAATATCAAGGGCAGCACCTTCAACTTCTATTCCTTCAAGAAAGGGAAGAACAGGGGGCCTGTACTTTATTGGAGGAGCCTTATATGCTCTTAAAAGACTTAAAAAATCAATCCCTAATTTTTTTTCTTCTTCTATTTTTTTAATATCCGTATCGGGATTCTTTTTTAAGCAAAATTCTTTTCCTTCATCAGTTACACAATAGGAGGCAATAATTTCTCTTATCCTCGAAAACTGTAAAACTTCCAGCGTATGCTCTGTCATATCTTACTCCTATGTAGATTAATACTTCTTTACCGTTTCTTGTAATTCTTTATGTATAAGCTCAAAACTCGTATACCTATCCTTATAAATATCCCCTTTTTGAAGGGCTTCCAAAAGGGCACAGCCTGGTTCATGGGTATGGGTGCAGGAAAGGCCGAATTTACATGAGCCTATGAGTTTTTCCATTTCGGGAAAATATAGGGCAGTATCCTCAGGCTCGATGCCGTAAATGGCAAAATGTCTAACACCCGGCGTATCAATTATGTTTATCGAATGTTCTTTTTCCTTTGAAGTAAGAGCCTTTATTTTAAAATACTCTCCTTGTGTTGTCGTGTGGGTGCCTCGGTCATACTTATCCGAAATTGCAGAAGTTTTTAAATTTAAATCGGGTGCGATAAAATTTAAGAGAGTGCTTTTACCTACTCCCGACTGTCCTACGAGGGCAGAAGTTTTAGCAGAGAGGCTTTCAATCAACTTATCCATTCCCCTGCCCTCCTTTGCCGATACTTCGATGGTTTTATAGCCCAATCTTTTCCAGTCCTCTATTCTATCTCTTAAATCAGCCGAGATTTTTAAATCACACTTATTTATAACAATTAAAACCTGAATCTTTTGAATCTCGGCTTGCACTAAAACCCTGTCTACAAAGCGGGGACGGAAGGGAGGATTAGCAGCAGAAACAACACAAACAAGCAGGTCGATATTTGCAGCTAAAAGCTGTGGCATATTAAGTTTTTGGTTTAAGCGTAAAAAAGAATTTTTTCTTTCTATCAAACCCGTTATTAAGCCTTCATCACCAGAATGAGTATCGGGCTCAATATTTACAAAATCTCCGGCAGCAAGAGGATTATAGTAAAGAGCAGAATCTTTTAGAACCTTCCCCTTAATGGAGCAGCTTCTGAATTTTCCGTCTTCACATTCAACATAAAAAATATTATTAGATCCTTTTAAAACCAATCCTTTCATTTTAGAAGTAACCTAAAGTCATATTAAAGAGTTCCGCATAAGCGGAATATTTTTTTGTACTCTCTTCAGTTTTTTCCGATGTGATATAAAAAATATCTTTTTGAATATTTTTTAATTTTTCATCCGTTTTTGATTTTTGAGGAGGAGATATTTTTAAGGCTTGATTTACAACCCCATCCAAAGAGTCCACAATCTTTATATCCGGTTCACACTCGGACTTAAACTCATCTCTTAGGTGGAGAAAATGAGTACAGCCTAGGACGGCAGTATCCGTTCCCGCCGATTTAAAAAACTCAACCGCAGGACGGATTCCGGCCTTCTTATCTTCCTTAGAACCTGACAATAATGTGTTCTCTATTTTAGAAACCAAAACGGAATCTGCACGCATAAAAAATTTACAATCGGCCCCGAATTCCTCAATAAGATTTTGAACATAGATATCGTTTACCGTTCTTTCGGTTGCAAGGACGGCAATTTTTTTATTTTTACTTGTTAAGGCCGCAGGCTTTATCGCAGGAACGGTGCCCACAAAGGGTATCTCGAATTTTTTACGCAAATGTGAAAGAGCCGAAACCGTCATCGTATTACAGGCTATTATTATAACGGAGGGTTTAAGTTTTTCGATTATTTTTTTTACAAGGTCTTCGGTAAATTCTATTACCTCTTCGAGTGTTTTTTCTCCATAAGGAAAATGTTTTGTGTCTGCGACATAGGCACAGGAACTTTGAGGCTCCAATTCTTTTAAATGCCTTAAATAAGGCAGCCCCCCTATGCCTGAGTCTATAAAAACATATTGAACATTTTGTTTTAAAGTCAAATTTCCCTCCAACACTATATTAAAAACTCACTTCAATAACCAGTTTATTTTTACCCCGTTTTTTTCCATACGGCGGAACCAAGTTTCCTGCCGTTTCGCAAACTGGCAAATGGCACGGTAAAGAGAATCAATGTACTCTTCCCTAGATTTTATTTTGCCTTGAAGATATTGGGCCGTAAATTTATATTCAAGCCCCAAACTTTCAAGCCTTTCCCAAGAAAAGCCCTCCTTGTGAAGGCTCTCGGCTTCTTCTATCATTCCGTCTTTTATGCGCTCTAAGAGTCTAAGCCTTATTCTTGCCCTTAAAATTTCCCGCGGGTATTTAAGGCCTATTATAAGGGGGCGGATATCGGGGCGGTTAGCGTTTAAGATTTCGGCAGCATCGGGATGGGCCTTTTTATATTCCGCAATTTCAATAGCCCGCATAAGCCTATCAATATTTTCAAGGTCGGTCTTATTATGCATCGGAACATTGTATTCAAAAAAGACCTTTTGCAGTTCCGTCAAATCCTTATCGGTCAAAGAAGCCCTCAATTCTTCATTTTTTGGAACAGGAATGAGTTCATATTCCCTTATAAGAGCATCAAGATAAAGTCCCGTTCCTCCCGCAAAAATGGGAAACTTTTTTCTCCTCTTTATATCTTCAAAAGCCTTGTAAGCATCATTTTGAAAATCAAAAACATTGTACTCCCTTTCCAAGGTGCAAATATCAATTAGGTGATGGGGCACATCGCCGTACTCGTCTAAGTCTTTTCCGGTACCTAGGTCAAGGCCCTTATAAACCTGCCTTGAATCCGCAGAAATGATTTCTCCGCCAAGCTCTTTTGCAAGGTCTACGGCATAGGATGTTTTTCCCGTCGCTGTAGCTCCCAGCACAACAACCGAATTATGTTTATCCGATAAAGACAAAAAATCGAGATTCATAAAATCAAAAACTTATAACCTATTCCGTATAATGTTTAAACTTATTCCTAAAAGCAATATACCTGATGAAATAAAAACATGCATAGACGAAGACTGAGACAAGTACCTCAATGCAAGAGCATAAGAGCCTAAAAAAATGAATACGATAAAAGAAATAAAAGAAATAAAATAAACAATAAAATCGGAAGCAATGGTTAAGTTAGATGCTAAAATATAATATACAAAATCAAAAATAAGTATTGAGCCGGAAATTATAAGAATAAAAAGAATCAGCTCACCTGAGTCGGGAATACTAATATTTCTATAGAATAAATATGCAAATACTGAGCTAAAAACACCAAAAAGAGCCGAAAAACTGTTATTTAGAATATTTTCAGAAAGCGAAAAAGATACTAAAAATAAAAAAGTCAATCCGAAAAAAGCATTTAAGAAAAAGTATTGAAAGAAAAAGCGCCATAAATGAGCCCCTATAGATGCTGAAATCTGCAAACCCGAAAATGGAAATAATGAAACTATTATTAAAGAAACGATCCCGCCAACAAGCCCGAATAAAAAAGCTGTAAATTTTCCATTCCCTTCCTTTGAAAACGAAACATAGAGTAAAAAAAGCAATGGTAAGACTAAAATTAAAACAAAGTTCATAAGGGGTATTTTATCACAAAAAACTCAATATATCAAGTAATTTTTGAATAATTGCTCTTTACAAATATATTTTTTAAATGTATACTACTTCAGTATGACAATTGCAGGACGAAATAGAGCTAGGCTTGTAGCCATATCGATTATAGGTTTAATTCTCATAACGGCAATAATCTCGATGGTAGGGATTCTTATTTCAGGAAATCTTGATAATTATTCGGAATCGGAAGCAAATTCCCTTTTGGGAGCAGCTTCATCTTTTAATAAATTTATATTAAAACTTTCCTTAGGACAGTATAATAGCTTTGCCGTATTGATAAGTATATTTTTATTTCCGGTCTTATCTTTATCATTTTTCCTTTTTGTATATTTTACATTTAAAAAAACTCATGCAATGGAGATTTCATTTTTTGCTATGTTTATTTTTTGTATGAGTTTTGAAAGTATAAGACTTATTTTTCCGTTATATAATTTTTCAAATATAGTGCTTGAAACAATTGCCAATCTTTCACGTTTAGTATATTTTTTCCGATTATCAGGCATTATGTCCCTTTTTATGGCAGGTATTTTTGCAAATAAGGTAATAACAAGAAAAATAATGTCCGTATTCTTTTTTATCTTTTTTATATCTTTTTTAATATGCCTATCCATGCCGATAAATAATTTTTACATAAATCGATATTTTATTTCGGATATAAAAGCCGGCCATTCTTATATTTACTTGTTTTTAACAGCTGCAATCCTAGCATGTGTCAACTATTTTTTTGTATATCTTACAAAAAATATAAAAGAATATCTGTTTGCAGCTATATCTCTTATGGGGACATTAATCGGATATTTTATCTTACTTTATAACTCCTCTTATTTATTGCTAAGTATCGGGTTTACAATATTTATTTTAAGTACGATATTTTTTATAAAAAATGTTCATAATTACCATCTATGGCAATAACCGCTTATAGCAAAAATGGTACTTGATTTTTCGCCTATTATGATGTATGCTTAAGCTATGGCGATTAAGTTTTACTCACTCGGTGCTGCACAAGAAGTTACCGGATCTAAACACATTCTTGAAGTTGACGGGCATAAGTATTTGATAGACTGCGGAGCTTTTCAAGGAAAAAGAGCAGAAGCGGACAAGAAAAATAGAGATTTTAATGTTCCTGCCTCCGAATTGGAAGCCGTGATTTTAACTCACGGCCATTATGACCATTGCGGTTTATTACCCTTGCTGGGAAAGCATGGATTTACAGGCAATATATATGCAACCCCTGCTACCAGAGATATAGCTAACCTTGTTATGATGGATTCTGCACGAATTCAAGCTAGGGACAGGGAGTATCTATCCAAACAGGCTGCAAAAAAAGGAGAAAGCTTTAAATGGGTGCCTCTTTTTGATGAAGCCGATGTAATTCAAACCGTCAATCAGTTTGTAACAATTTCATATCATAGACCTGCATGGATAGGCCCTAATGTTCAGCTTGAATTTTATGATGCAGGACATATTTTAGGTTCTGCAATGGCTTTAATTACTGCAAAGGATTCTGAAGGAAAAGAAGTAAAAATAGCCTTTACAGGAGACCTAGGCCGAAAAAATAAGGCCATTATCCGCGATCCGGACATTATTCCGCCTGTAGATTATATAGTTATTGAAAGCACATACGGAAATCGGCGCCACGAGGAAACCGACAATGCCTTAAAGCTTCTTGCCGAAAAAACACAGGAAATTGTACAAAATAAGGGAAAGATGATTATTCCTGCCTTTGCCGTTGAAAGGACTCAGGAAATTGTCTATTATTTTCACCTCTTAGCCGATAAAAAAATAATTCCCGACATTCCGATTTATGTAGATTCTCCCATGGCCGTAAACGCAACGAGTATATTTCAGGTACATCCAGAATGCTATGATGCACAAACGCATGAGGCATTTTTAATTCATCATAAAAACCCCTTCGGCTTTAACTCGCTTAAATTTATAACAAGCGTAACGGAGTCCAAGGAATTGAACAATATTGACGGCCCCATGGTTATAATAAGTGCAGACGGAATGTGCGAATTCGGACGAATTACCCACCATCTTGCAAACAATATCGAAAAGCCATCGACAAAGGTACTGCTTGTAGGTTTTATGGCAGAAGACACCCTCGGCCGCAGACTTCAAAATAAAGAACAGGAAGTAAAAATTTTCGGTGAATGGCATCAAGTACGGGCCGAAATTTTGCAGATAAACGCTTTCAGTGCTCATGCCGACTATTTTGAATCTACTCAATGGCTTGATTCTTTGGAGAATCCTAAACTTAAAAGAATATTCTTGGTTCACGGAGAACCTAAGGCTCAAACTTATTTTACCCAATACTTAAAGGAAAACGGTTACAATGATGTAAAAACGGTAAAATACGCTGAAATTTATAGCTTGGACTAAAAAATGATGAAAAAAACAATTACGGGTTTTCATGCGATAGACGAGATTTTAAGAGCGGAAAAACTTAAAATAGAAAAAGAAAAGAACCGGAAGCCGAACCTTGAAATTTTTTACTCTAAAGAAGGCCCAAGGGTAAAGAAAATTTTGGAAGCGGCTCGTAAATTGAATCTAAAAATTGAAAAAAAAGACAATCAATTTCTTGATTCCCTTACCAAAACCTTGCCGGAACAGTTAAGAGATCACAGGGGTATTGTTCTTGTAACGGAGGCTGAAAATCAAAAAAAAGGAATGAGCATCGATGAGTTTTTTGCAAGGCTTGCAGAAAAAGACTCGGCCTTTGTGGTAATACTTGATTCCGTTACGGATCCTCACAATACCGGTTCCATTATACGAAGCGCAGACCAGTTCGGAATAGATGGAATAATAGTTCCGGAAAACAAAAGTGCGGGAGGCTTTGAGATTATAAGCAAGGTAAGTGCAGGAGCTTTAGCCTGGGTTCCATTCGTGGAAGTAACCAATTTGGTAAGAACCGTAGAAAGGCTAAAAAAGGAAGGCTTTTGGATTTATGGGGCAGATGCAGGAGGCAAGGCTCTACCAGATCTAATATTCCCAAAAAAGACAGTTCTTATTATGGGAAGCGAAGGCAAGGGAATGAGCCGCCTTGTAGAAGAAACCTGCGACGAAATAGTGTCAATTCCGACAAAGGGAAAACTTGACAGCCTAAATGTTTCCGTCGCAGCAGGCATTCTATTATACGAAATAAGCCGGAAAAAAGAGGTTTAATTTTTTGAAGCTCTTATCTTTTTTACGGCTTCGCTAAGAGGCATTTCATCCTCTGTTCTATCAGTCATATCCTTTAATTTTATCTTAAACTCTTGAGGGTTTTTGTCAAATTCTTCTACACAAGAATCTTTACCTAAGAAAAGCCCCCATCTTATGTCTTTTTTTTCGGCATAGGTATACTGATGATTCATCTTTTTCGGTTCAGGATATACTTCAGCATTTATTTTTTCGGCTTCAAAAAAGTTTACTATCTTATATGAAAGAGCCTGATCATCTTCAGGTAAAGAAAAAATAAGGAGATCGGTAAAGCTTGATTTTGTTTTTTGATGACCTAACTGTTCAAGGGCAGCTAAAAGCCTGTCAAGCCCTATGGAAGCACCCACTCCGGTAATACACTCCTTCATATAAAGAGCTGTAAGGTTATCGTACCTTCCGCCTGAGCAAACAGAGCCTATCGATGGTAAATCGGTTAAAAAGGTCTCAAATACAACACCGGTATAATAATCCAGGCCTCGCGTAATTGAAGGATCAAAAACAATTGAATCTTCAATACCTACAGCCTTTACCAAGGCATAAATATCCCTCATGCGTTTTGTATCTTCGTCGGGGCCGCCTGCAAGGTTTTCCAAGTGGGAAAGAGTCTTTTCAAAGTCTTCGCTTTTTAAATCCTTGCTCACACCGGAAATATAAGCCAATATTTTTTTTGCACTTTCTTCGGAGCTTATATCGGTAAGGAGTTTTAAAACCTCGTCTTCCCCTATCTTAGCAAGTTTATCTACAATGCGTAAAACCTCTTCGCTGTCTTCCGATAGGTTTAAAGACTTTAAAAAACGGTTAAATATACCCCTGTGGGAAACGTGAATTTTAAAACCGGAAACTCCTAATTCGTTTAAGGCTTTTTTAATAAGGCGCAAAATTTCAAAATCTACAGCCGCCGAATCGGAACCCAATGTATCAAAATCGCATTGCAAAAATTCCCGATAACGGCCTGCTTGAGGCTTCTCACCGCGCCAAACTTTTCCCAGATGATAGCGTTTAAACGGGAAATATATCTCGGACTTATGCTCTGCTACAAATCTGGCTAAGGGAACTGTTAAGTCAAAACGCATCGCAACATCCCGTCCGCCATTGTCGTTAAACCGGAAAACCTGCTTTTCGGTCTCCCCTCCGCTTTTTCTCAATAGAATTTCGGAATATTCCAAGGCAGGGGTGTCGATAGGCACAAAGCCGTAATCCCTAAAAACCTTTACCAGTCTTTCCATAAGAAGAGCTCTTTCAATCTCATCTGCCGGAAGGAAATCCCTAAATCCCTTTAAAACTTTCGGTTGTATTAAATCACTCATAGTTTTTATTTTACAATATTTTTTTAGATTGGGCAAGATAGCTTATTCCGTATGAAAAACATGATCTTCTATCTTGTCGATAAATTCATATTTTATAGTATTGTATAAGCCATCGCTTAAAGATACGGGAGCTTTAAAATCGGTTTTAGGTATATTGATCGTATCAAAAAGAGTATCGGCACAGAATTTTTTTACCCTGATTGAACTGATTGCTAATTTTTTTCCCGTTATTTTAGCAAGTAAGTCAAAGCAAAGACCGCCGAAATAGCCCAGCCAATAGGGCCAATGAAAAATTTTATGATTCTTATTTCCTAATATTTTATAAACTTCATTGGCAAGAGAATTCATATCAAAATCGGGCTTATCGATATAGTTAAATAAGTGTTCACCTGGTCCGTTATTTAAACAAAATTCGATAAAGGCAGCTACATTTTCAACATAGGCCATTGATTTTTTATTTTTACCGTTTCCGACAAATGGGAAAAAGCCTGAACTTATTTGTCTTAATAGATTATAAACATTGCCCCTATTTTGCTCGCCGAATACAACGGTAGGTCTTATTATCGTAAGCGAATTTTCGTTATCGTTTTCAAGCCACGCACGATATTTTCCTTCGGCAAGCCACTTTGTTCTGCCATAATCATTAAAATAATTTATCTTACCTGTCTCATTTGTGTTAAGCGGTGCAAAACCGTAAACGGCAACGGAGCTTGTAAAAATAATTTTTTTTATACCGCATTCGGAACACACCTTACATACATTTTCGGCACCGGCAACATTTACCTCATCATAGAGACTCTTAGGTTCAACATCATCCCTATGTTCTGCCGCCAAGTTGATAACACAATCAAAGTCAGAAGATAATTCTTTTTTTAAAGAAGTTATATCCCTTACATCTGCAAAGACTCTCAATTCAGGGTAATACTTACTATCCTGCTTATCGAGGATCTTAATTTTATGCCCTGAGGAGAGGAGTCTTTTTGTTAATCTTGTTCCTATAAAGCCGGAACCGCCTATTATTGCTATGTGCATTTGTTTTAATCTTTTGTCAAATAAATCATAAAATAATTACTTTCTTAAAAAATTATAAAAACACTTCAAAATTCTTTTAGGTAATAATCTAGGGATTATTCTAAAAATAACAAACCTTATATATTCTGTTTTAGAAAAAAAACCTGAATAAAAATGTTTTTTCAAGAAATACAATTCCTTTTTAACATAATCTAAACCATGCCGTCTTCCAATCATATCATTCCCAATTCTTGCATTAACAAGAATTTCCGGTATATTTTCAGTTATAACTTTTTTTTGCAACAAACGAATCCATAAATCATAATCTTCAAAAAAAGTAACCTCCTCATAACCACCCACTGCAAGAATAACTTCTTTTCTAAAACATACAGCCATATGATTAAATGGATTTCTAAAATGAGCATAAGCATATATATCTTTATGTGCTATAGGAAGTTTTTTTATTAACCCCTCTTCCGTCGGACTACTATAAAATTCCTTAACATAACCTGAGCAAACAACAACGTTAGGATTCCTTCTCATAAAATTTAATTGTTTTTGAAATCTCATATTATCTGCTATATCATCAGTATCCATCCTTGCTATTAACTCCTTTGAACAAAAACGTAATCCGAAATTCAAAGCATAAGCCAGTCCATGATTATTTTCATAGCCTACCACTTTTAGAGGTAATATTTTCGACCATTTATCTAATATCAAGTCTAATTCAGGTGTAAGAACTCCATCTTTTACACAAATAATCTCATCTGCCGATACACTTTGGTCAAACAAACTCTGAAAACATTCATCAAGATACTGCGGTTTTTCTTTATAATAAACTGACATTAGAACTGATATAGACATTTTTAACACCACAAAAATTTATAAAAATAAAACAGATTGATAAGGAACAACACCTTGAGCCCCCTGCACCAGAACAGTAAAAATATAAAATACAACAAAATATCCCAGCAGTAACCATGAGACAATTGGCTTTTGGAATTTTTGAATTTTAGAAACAACCAGAGGGTAAAAAATTATTTCACTAATTTGAAAAACATAATTTAACCTTATTAAAACATTAACACCATGCGCGATATTCGCAAATGCGACAGAAAAAATAAATACATTTACCCACAATCTTTCTGTCGTTTTATCAAAAACTGATATATAATACAATATTAATATAACAAACATATTTGGAACAATAAGCTTAAAAACAGCAGCACTAGACGTTTTAGTAAAAAAAAAAGATGTAAAATATGAAGCATATTTAAATGATGCAGGAATCAGTTTTATAATAATATTTTGAATCGGCAATACAATAAAAGGAATAGAAGCAAGCCATATTATCATATACATTCTTTTTCTGTTTATTTTGAATATTGGATACAACATACCTATAAAGATAGTATAATGAAACAGTGCCGCAAAAACAGTTATTAAAAAAAAATATAAATATTTTTTTTTAAATGCATAATCAATACCGTTCAGAAAAATAGCAATCCCGATCATTTGGCGAACAGTATTAAAAGCAATAAAATAATAATTTAAGCATAGATACAACAATAAAGATACCGGTACAGATACACTATAGCGTCTAATAAATAGATAGAATAAAACATTGGTAATTATTGCAAAAATAAAAACACTAGCTTCATAAGACAGCCCTATATATTTAAAAAATAAGTTTACATATCTATATCCCGGCTCAAGATATGAAAGATTATCAAATGAAAGATTAATATATATTTCACGATATGTAGCATAATCTGTTCCAATTTGATATCGCAATCCCGCAATTAAAATAATCATTATAAGAAAAATAAATAATGACACCCTCAACAAAAGCGCATCTAATTTTGCAGAAATAAGTATACAAAAAACAATTCCGATAAAACATACATAAAACATAATATAATCTAAAACAAATCCATTACTTATTTTAAATATTGCAGTAACAATTTCATCGGCAGGATTTTTGCAATGTAAATAGCCACTTTATGCTTTATCTTTCCATCAGACACAGGTCTTTTCAGTAAAATGCAATCATGAATTAATTTCTGAGTAATATTTTCATCTTTTATATCCGAACGTAAATAACAGCGAATATTATAAAGCAACATAGTTTCTATCCAAAAATTAGAATAACAGGAAAGCTCCGGTATCTGATAATCAGCTGACAATAAAATACCTTGAAAATTTTCTAAAGCCTGATATTGTTGTATAGTATATGTTTTATATCCCTGCATTATAGAATCATCTCGAATCTGGTATTTAAAACAAGGTCTTGCACTGTACTTAACCATTCTTACCAGTTTAAATAACCTCAATAAAAAATTAAGATCAGCACCAATCTTCATACCCTCAACAAAATATAATGAATGGTCTTTTATTAAATTTTTTGCCACTATAATAGAGCAAATATGACTATTTAATTTTTTTGATAAAAAAGCATGTAAAAACTCCTGATTTGTCTTAAAGATATATTCATTGTATTCTGTATCAATATATGATTTTAATTTTTTTCCTTTATAAAAAGAATTGTAACCAAATAAAAACAATTCTATGTCAGAATTTTCTCGTATACATTTTAGATAAAATTCCATTGTATCATCTTCAACACTGTCATCACAATCAAGAAAATATATATACTTTCCAATAGCATGATCTATCCCAGTATTGCGTGCACCTGATTCTCCTTTGTTCCCCTGACTAATTAAGTGAATATAATGATAACGTGTAACATACTCTTGAACAATCTCTTTGGTTCTATCTATCGATCCATCATTTACCACAATAATTTCACATTCGGTAAGATTTGTACACTGTGATACTAAACGGTCAAGTAAATTACCTATAAATTTTTCTGCATTATATGCAGGAATAACAATTGAAAGTAATATATCGTTCATATTACATATCCTCCTATCTAATAAGCTCCTGTATAACAGGCTTCATCACGACTTTCATATCACAATGTTCTTCAGCAAAACAACGGATTTTTTTAATCTGAATATCTTTTGTGTCTTTTTGTTGTAATTTTTCATAGAAATTTAAAATTGTCATCATATCGATTGGAGTATCATTTTCCGGTACATACTGTATGTATGGATAATCATCCGGTAATATATCGATTTTAGTTGACGAAATCATAGGTAATCCGCGTGCAATATATTCTCTGCTTTTTAAAAAAGAACCTAAAAATATTCCTATACGATGACATCCTAAAGAACAGACAGCGACATCGGCTTGGTTAAACACCGCCGATAAGGCAGCCCCCGTTAAAACTCCATGAAAAACAACATACTGTGCTACCCCATATTTATTCACCATTTCTTGATATTGCGATAATACGCTACCATCACCTACAAAATCAAGAAAGACCTTTTTTTTAGGATTATTGTTATAATATTCATACAATCCTTCTATTAATCTGTCATACCCATGCCATTTAGCAAATTGAGCTACCGCTATCAGCCGAATAGCAGCCTCTGTCGGTATTCTGTCGGTATTCTGTCGGTATTCTGTTATATCCACAGGTGAAATAGCCGAGCAATCTATACCATTTACAATTTTAACAGTTTTAATATCAAAAATAGTATTATCTTGCGAATAGGTAACGATACAATCAACATAACTCTTTAATTTTTTTCTAAATATTTTATCAATAATTAAAAAAATAAAGCCTTTAAAGCCTTTATGCTCACCATCATAAGGATATGTCGGTATTTCATATATAATTCTACATCCATTCTTTTTAAGATATGACAACAACCCCAGACAGCCTCTATTTACCGGGGAAAAATGTCTGACATATACAAAATCAATATTTTCGAAAGCATCATAATTATTTAATAAATATTGATTTTTATAAAACAAACTATAAAAAAATTTAGAGATATAATTGCTTTTATTTTCTGAAACATTTAATAAATCAACTTTAAAACCAGCGTTATTAAAAACCTTGATTTGCCCTACAATTTTCTTTAATACGCCATTTCTTTTTTTTTCATCATCAGTAATCTTATAGCCAAAATTTATAATATATAAGCCGTGTTTCATTTTCTTCATTATAATTTAAACACCTTTCCATCCTCAATATGCACAGTCTTAACAGCATTTCGTAGATCAACTACTAACGTTGATTTTTCTACAATATGTTCAACATCAAAACAGCTATGATTTGTAGTAAAGACAACACAGTCAACATTTTGCAAAAGTTCATCACTTAAATCAGATCCAATCCATTTTTTACCATTGTCATCAATACACTCTTTTATATAAGGGTCATGGTAGACAACATTAGCTCTCTTTTTAGCACATTCTTCCATGACGAGCAAGGCAGGACTTTCCCTAGGATCATCAATATCCGGCTTATAGGCAACACCAAGGAATAGAATTGTTGCACCATTCATTGCTTTTTGCTTACGGTTAAGGGCATACATAATCTTATTCATCATCTTATGCGGCATCTGGTTATTAATATTACCGGCAGTATTTATCATCGTTAAATCGAAGTTAAAACCTTTTGCGATATGTTCAAGATAGAACGGATCGAGCGGAATACAGTGCCCGCCGATACCAGGTCCGGGATAAAAGGCTTGGAAGCCATAGGGTTTCGATTTTGCAGCGTCTATCACTTCCCAAATATTGATATCCATCTTACCTGCTAAAAGAGCCAGTTCATTGATAAGTGAAATATTGATCAATCGATAGGTATTTTCAAGTATTTTAACCATTTCCGCTACGCGAGGGCTTGAGACAGGATAAAGATGATGAATTGCTTTACTGTAGAGAGCAACCGCAATTTTCTGTGCATCCTCACCCAAAGCGCCAACTACTTTCGGCGTATTATCAGTCTTATAATCTTTATTCCCCGGATCAACCCGTTCGGGACTAAAACAAAGCCAAAAATCTTTACCCTCTTTTAAGCCTGATTCTTTTTCGATAATTGGCTTCATAAAATCTTCGGTGGTCGTCGGATAGGTAGTACTCTCAAGCGAAATAAAAGTACCTGCTTTCATATTTTTTCCAATATCTATACAAGATTGTTCGATAAACTTCATATCAGGTTTCTTAAAATGATCAAGCGGTGTCGGAACGCAGATAATGACCGCATCGCATTCTTTAATTCGAGAAAAATCAGTTGTTGCAGAAAGCTTTGCTGTTTCTTTTACTACACGGCTTAAATCTTCATCTTTTATATCACCGATATAGTTTTTTCCGGCATTCACTGCTTCTGCTTTTTTCATACTCTTTTCAAAGCCCAAAACCAGCACATTTTTTTTTGCAAAAGACACGGCAAGAGGTAAGCCGACATAACCTAAGCCGATAACACCCACAACTTCGGTCTTGCTTTCAATTTTTTTTATGATCGTTTCAAAATTTGACATATTTAACTCCTTAAAGTTTATTGTACATACTAAACCAAGCAATTTCAAGAATATATTTTTATCTATTCAAGAATTTCATCTAAACGCTCATTTTTATATTTAAAGGATATTTTTTCTTCTTTAACCATTTTTAACATCTCTTTTAATTCACATGAGGTCACCGCCGGGCTCGAGATTTTTGATAGAACCACACGGCAATGTATAGTTTTATAACTAAAATTCTTCTTAAAATACTTATATGAGGTTTTTAACTGAATACAAGCCTTCCGTAAATCTTTACCTTTTAGCTCTATCAAATACACATTCGTACTATTATCATCTACAGCAAAATCACATCGAGTACCTGAAGTAATCAAGCAACCGTCAACACGAATTTTGATAAGGTTTCTGCCGGAGTTATTGTGCATTACAAATTTTCGCTTGTTCTCCTGGCATACCAATATTTTATCATTACCATAGTATTCACAACACTCATCAGGTATTTTTTTCATCAGTTCTTTCATAATCGGCATCCAATAATTTGGTATACACTTCATTAATTTCAGAAGAATACAAGTCAATCTCAGCAGGATCGATTTGATATAAATCGTTTCGTTTTATATCAATAATACTTCCATTTTTTATTGCATAAGCGGCAACGTCATCATAATGGATTTGATACGGCAAAGCGATAATATGTTTTACATCGATCCTTCTTCTTTGCAAGACCCCTGCATAAATACAATTATTGAAAGTTTCAAGCACATAGGGACTATGGGTGGTAACAAGCAGCTTGTTGTTTGTATTTTTATTCAAACATTCCAATAAATGAAAAACTACATCCTTTTGAGAGTTAGGGAACAAATTTTGTTCAGGCTCTTCCACAATATTAAAAAAATAGAGAGGTATTACTCCATCAAAATATTTTCTTATTGTAAATGCCAGTTTATCATCACCGGATTGTTTTTTTTTCTTAGGAGGTAAGCTAATACCGGCCGCTGTAAGTATAGCCATTAAACCGGCGGGTATTAAAAAAGAACTAGACAAAACAACTCCTAAAAGAGAAGCTGCTACTCCCATACCACTTAACAACTTATTATATTTTGCAATTACATTTTCCTGTAATTCAACAGGCATTTTTCGTTTTGAATCAAAGTCAGGTTTATCAATACAACCGGAAAGATATGTACTTACGAGAGACAATAATGACGATGACTGAAAGCCGCTTGCAGATTCTGTTAAGTTAATTTTGTATTTTGCATTATTGTCCATAATAAAAAATTCTTTTTTGTCTTTATTATATTGCAAAAAAATATTTTTAATGGGCAACTTAAATTTCATACCATCAAGATTCCTTCCGGCTTTAAGGCTTTCTTCAAGAAAAGTATGTAAAGCGGGAGCAATACCTGATATTGTTTCAGGAGACTCAACCGAAGAAATAAAATTTCTTTCCGAAGGTATATATATAATCTTAGGCATTTCATAAATAGAATCTTCCGTTTTTTTGCTTTCTAAAGTTAAATTCTTCCCTCGGATAGTAAAATGATAGTACTGACCTATATAATCTATTTCCGTTTTATCTGAAAAATAGGATAAAATATTATGGTAGTTAAATAACTCTTTAAAAAAACTACTTGTCTTTACAGTATTTTCTGAAAGTATTTTTGAAGGTAAATCCCGCCGTAAAAGAGCCTTTTCCAGCCATTCAAAAGAAGAAACCAATTTTGCAACGGAACTCTTACCTGCACCTTGATGTCCCACAAACAAAGTGAGCTTTTTAATATCAAAAAAATTATCTTTCTGAAAACCTGAATGAATAGGTCCAAAATCTTTTATCCTGATTTTACTCATACTTATTTTCGTAAAACCTCTATGATTTTTTCTGCCGTATGTCCCTCACCGTAAAGTTGAGGATAATTCTCCGGAATATGAATATTTCGAATAGCCGATACAATTTTTTCAGTATCAGCACCAGTAAGCGTATTCCATCCGGAAGAGACAAGCTCGATCCACTCGGTAGTATCCCGCATAGTTATACACGGCTTTTGAAAAAAGAAAGCTTCTTTTTGTACACCGCCTGAATCGGTAAGCACAGCAGAGCAAACATCTTCATATTTAAGCATTTCCAAATAACCGACAGGGTCTATCAGCTTAACATGAGAAGCAAATTGCAAACCTTGTTCAGCAAGGATTTTTTTTGTTCGCGGGTGAACAGGAAAAATAAATTTTTTTTCAGAAACAGCATTGATTGCGTTTACAATACTTTTTAAACGAACCAGATCATCGGTATTTTCCGCCCGATGTATAGTCAAGAGAATAAAATCGTTAGGCGTTTGCAATGAAACATTTTTTTTGCGGTAATAAAGCGAAGCGTCATACATAATATCGCCCGTTTTGCATACGATTTTATTATCCGCAGACGGTAAGCTGCTCGTAGAAATAATGCCTTCTTTCTTGAGGTTGTCTACAGCTGTATCTGTCGGGCAAAAAAGCCACGTTGAAAGATGATCAGTAAGTCTACGGTTTTGCTCTTCCGGCATTACCATCATATAGGAGCGTAAACCGGCTTCCACATGTGCTACCGGAATATGCAACTTACTCGCAGCTAAGGCTCCGGCTAACGTAGAATTAGTATCGCCATAGACCAGCACCGCATCAGGCTTTAAGTCTAACAGTAATGCCTCAATCTTTTCGAGCATTAGCCCTGTCATCTTTCCGTGAGAACCGGAACCGATTTGCAAGTTATAGTCGGGGTACGGAATATCCATCTCATCAAAAAAAATATCGCTCATATTTTGATCATAATGCTGACCTGTATGAATGAGAGTTTCTTTTATACCCAAGTGAGGATTATTTCTAATGTAACGGCTCAACACCGCGGCTTTAATAAACTGCGGTCGAGCACCGATTATGGTTAGTATGTGCATAAAAACTTCCTGTTTTTACCATTAACAATCTAAAACTTTTATATAAAATTCTTTTTGCTTATCTGCTATTAGCTCAGTATTATGAAACAGCAGCACAAAATTTCCCTTATAAAACCTACACTTAGCTTTTAACTGTTTAAACACTTCTAATGCTTGATCAGTTAAACCTAAATTCATATACCTTTCCGCAATAATTGAACATTCCATTGCAATAAGAGGGTGCTCTTTAAGTTTTAGCTTTTTACGCTTTACACAATCATAGACTGAATATTCATAACATGAACCACAACGGAATCCGGGCATATCGGCAAAACTTAAAGTTGAATCATATTCCATGCCTGCACTTTCCCAAACATTAAAAGTATCAGGATTTTGCCATTGCAAATAATGCTGTCTACCGCCCCCTATTCTTTGTTCAATTCCAAGAGAATCACAAGTATTTTGCAACAACCTTATATCATCATTAAAAGCTTTTTTATCCAAATAGGTTCCATAAAAACCGTGTATACCTATTTCATGTCCGTGTTTATCAATTCCTCTTAAAAGAGAGGTCATTTCGGGAAGTGTTACAGGATATTTAATTTTCATTTCAGGACTGCTTGAAGGTAAAAATTAAAAAGCACTTTTTAAGCTACGCTTTTCGCTTTCCTGCATTATAAAATCAAATGAATATGCAGGATCAGCTTTACTATCCCCCACTTTTATTTTTTTCCAATTTTTATAAGTACCCAAAGCTGCTTTTGGTGACATTCTTTTTATAATATCTCCACCCATATGTTTAACTATACACAAAAAAGGAGTATTTAAATATAAAAAAGGTACATCAACATCATGAGTAGGAGATATTCTAAATTGCATTTTTTTTCGCTCTATCTGCGGAAATAAATATTGAAGCAACGTAAATAAAAGTTCCACATACTCATTTACAATAGGACGAAATAAAAAATTTTCTTTATATGCTATAGAAGATTTTGCAGAAAAGCGGTTATGTTGATCCCGTTCTTTTACAACAATTTCTTCGTAACGGGAAAGCATGAAAAAAATGCTGCCTAAAACATCTATTCTGCAATCAATACTATTTTCAGCAATCGTTATTTCCGGCACCCCATATAAAACAGGAAGTTCTGTCTCACAAACATGAAGCTCATTTGATAAAGTATTTTTTAACCCATTCAAATTGTACCACTCTAGAGGTAAAGCAGGCATTGAAGTATTACCAAGCCAATCCGATGAAGCTTTGATAAAAAAGTCCGCATTAAGCCGCAATGTATTATTACCGGAGGATATAAAAATAGTATTTTGTTCTGTAGTTGTAATTTCATAATCGATGCCAAGCCATTCGGTAAAAACAACGGAACAGGCATATTCAATTTCGGAAACGCAAAAATTTGGAATTTGTATTTTTAACATACGCAACTATCTCTTGAAAATTGCAGACTTTATATATGATTTACACACACTCCCGATATACCGAAAGTTTTTTTGACGTATTGCTAAGTACGGTACTAGTGGTACACCCCAGGCAGATTTTGCTAATGCTACCGGAGGTATATTAGCTCCAACCCAATCAAAGCCAATAGCCCCGGAATCTTTTACATCTTGTAAAACAAAATCATAAATAAGCTGATTAACCCCATTTTTTAAATGCTCACGTATTGCACCTTGAGACCAATCAATAGTAATTCCATCCTTCAGCACTAAGCGCAAGCCTCCGGAAACGGGCTGTCCTGTAGCATCTTTTACCAGATAACCTCTAAAAATATCATTACCTAGTAAGTCATCACATTTTTTTAAATCTTCAGAAGAAGTATGATGCGAGAAACCTTTTACATCTTCAGTTCCTTTTAAACAATCGGCAATTGCTCCCCAATCACCAGAACGTTCAACAATATAGCCCTTCTCGAAAGCTTTATTAATATTCTTTTTTATATGCTTTGCATGTTCATACTCATTAGTCATGTTCTGCAAAAAAGTATATCGCGGTTCTACAATAAAGTTATTCCACTGGAATGGACGCGCGTCAATAAATCCCGGAGGTAATGCAATCTCGCCAAAAACTCCGTGCTTCAATAAATCCTCGACAAACAACTGCATAACATCTTGATAGTCAACATACAGTCTATCATTTTTTATGGTCAAAGCGGAAAATTGAAATGGTAAATACGGATTACGCGGAGGCATTACAACATTTCCATTATTATTAATATAAATCACACCTTCAATACGAGGATATTCTTTTCCATTTTTTGTATACACAACCCGTTCGGCTTTAACATTCCACTTTTCTTCATTCCATTTAAGCCAACCATCCAAGGCAAGCGGGTAATTATCATAATATCCTATTTTATATATTTCAGACATTTATTTTTCCTTAACTTTAAAATTACAAATCATATAATATCGATCTTCATCCATGTTAGTATCAAAATATTTTTCAACAGGTTTAACCCCTATCTTTTGATTAGATATCCATGATGTCATATTATTACATGAAACACGAGATGATATACCTTTTAATTAAATTCATCAGTTTAAACTCGCGATGAATATATATAATTCCATCCTTACATACAACATAATGACATTTTTTATTTTTATATATTTTACCATATTCATATTGGTCTTCTATCGGTATTTTTACAAAATCATCAATAATCCAACGGCTTCCAGTATAGAAACCCGTAGGTGCAGGTAATGCATTAAGCCATAACTCTGTGCCGCGTAATATATTCCAGATTTTCTCAACAGACCAGATATTCCAGTCAATACATTTACTATGCTCAGATTCCTTTATATTTCGTGCACGAGGCGTAGGAGATTCTACCGGCTGTACATGTGGCACTATAGTACTATTTTGGATGCCATCAATAACATCAAAAAGAGCAGGAACAGCAGTATTCGTTATCAAAAGGTCTAACCTTTCTGGAGACTTCATGCCTAATGGCACCGATACAATCTGCTGATAAAGAATATCACCGGTATCTTCACCTTCATCAATATAATGAATGGTTATTCCTTGTTCTTTTTCCATATTCATATAGTGCCAAAATTCAGGATTTGGTCCCC
Source organism: Treponema denticola (assembly GCF_024400535.1). Classification (NCBI taxonomy): domain Bacteria; kingdom Pseudomonadati; phylum Spirochaetota; class Spirochaetia; order Treponematales; family Treponemataceae; genus Treponema; species Treponema denticola. The sequence goes on along the minus strand of NZ_CP038800.1, from coordinate 1,512,069 downwards.
TATATTTAGGTAAAATTGACGGATGAATATTTATTGTTCCATATTTTGGAATTTTATAAATAATAGGTTTTAATAATTGCGACATACTAAACACAACCATTAAATCCGGCGACAGATTTTTTACCCATGTTTGTAATTGCACATCATCAGCAGATGTCATAAAATAATATGGTATTTGCTTGTTTTTCGAAATAGCTTTCAATGTTGCAATCCGAAATAAAAAATAATACAGCTTTTTTAATAGAAAACAGCTGTTTTTCCTTTTAGTATAACCGCGTGGAGCACATTCAATAATCCCTACAACATCGTATTTAGATGTTAAAAGCGGATAAACAATCGGAGAAATACCTTGTGTAATTATTATTATACGCATATAACATCCTATCTTTTCTCATATTATACTTTATGATAATATCAACAATAGCACTTATCTTACTTGAATTAATTTAAGATATTCATCCCAATTTCCCATATCAACCCACGAGTGCTCATTGACAGGAAAAACCCCTACCCGATTACCGGTTTTAATCAGTTTTTCAATTAAAGTTGTAATATGTAAAAAAGTATTATCTTCTATAAAATCGAATACAGCAGGTTCCACAACATACAAACCGGAATTAATTTGATAAATAGTCTCAGGCTTTTCTTGCAATTCAAAAAGCTCCCCATTATCCTTCGTTTTTAGGACACCATAAGGCAACTGAAAATTTTTTACAACAGAAACAAGTGTTATCATATTATTATTGCTTCGGTGAAATGCCAATAAATCTGATAATTCTATATCTAAAAGTATATCACAATTTATCACAAAAAATGTGGTAGTAAGTTTATCTCTCAACAAATACAAAGAACCTGCAGTGCCAAGCGGATGTGGCTCTTGAAAATATGAAATTTCTATCCCCACAGATGATAAATAATATTTGATCATTTCAGCCTTGTAATTTATAGAACAATAGAAGTCATTACAGCCGACTTTTTTAAAACGATCGATAATATATTCAATAATCGTTTTTTCATTTATTGGAATCAGAGGTTTCGGAATAATATTAGTAAGGGGGCGAAGTCTTGTACCTAAACCGCCGGCCATAATCACAACCGGACAGCTTTCAGTCAAGGCAATACTCTCCATTTCTGAAGAAAATAAATCTTCCCAAAAAATCACATTAATAAGATGTCTCGAATTATCTATAATCGGCATAAATTCCATTCGGAATTTAATCATTTGGGTTCTAATTTTTTCTTCAGAAGTACTATCATACGCAAATATAATATCACTACGTATATAATCCTTGACAAAAGAATTTAAATCTACACAATTAAGTATACACCGCTGTAAATCACCAATACTAATTACGCCAAAAAATAAATCGCCATCCATCACTATCAGTAACTTATGACCAGATTCATCCATTCTCTTTAATGCCTCGATAAGCTTTGTATTAACAAAAATTAGTATAGCTGTTATTTTTTGATCTTGTATCACTCAAGTACTTCCTTCACACTATCGCAAATATATTCAATTTGTGTATTGGGCAATGAAATAAGACTCCACTACATACTATCTATACCCACTAGGTATATTAACAACTCTGTCCGCAAACATATTTGCCGTCTCTAAATAGTCACATTGACAATTAGCAAACATTGGGAGTGTATTCATCAGTGCCCATATAGGACGTGTTTGAATCCCATTATCATTTGTTTCTTGTAAGAATAAATCTCTTTCATATCTATTTTTCAGCAAGATTGAATTAAGCCAAAAATTTGAATTACAATTTTTAGGCTCATCAAAATATTCTATATTAGAACACGTTGCAAAATATTTTCTATATTCTTCAGCTGTAGTACGCTTGTTAAGAAGAATTTCACTTAAACATTCGAGTTGAGCACACCCAAGTGCCGCATTAATATTAGGCATTCTAAAGTTATATCCAACTGCGTCATGTTTAAATTCCCATCGATGTGGTATTTTTGCCTGTGTTGTAATGTGTTTTGCATAATCACCTAAAGTTTTATCATTGAATAATAATATACCACCACCGCCACAAGTAATAGTCTTATTACCATTAAAACTCATACACCCTATTTTTCCCAACGTCCCTGTATGTCTACCTTTATAGAAACTTCCAATACTTTCAGCAGCATCTTCTATTAATGTAAGCTTCCACTCTTCACAAACATCCAAAAGCTCATTTAATTTTGCAGGCATACCAAAAGTATGCATCGGCACACAAGCAGAAATTCTTCTCTCCGTTAATTTATTATAACATACACCATTTTTAATTTCAGCATTTCGTTCCAGCCATGTTTTCATTTTCATGGGTGACAGACTCATGGTCTCTTCATCAACATCTAAAAAAATCGGCTCTGCATAACAGTATACAATTGCATTAACTGTTGCTATAAATGTTAGTGGCTGCGTAATAACTTCATCATTAGGTTTTACACCAGCAAGTTTCAGAGCCATAAATAAAGACATAGTACCATTAACACAGACTACAGCACGTTTTGCACCGGTATATGCTTCAATATCATTTTCAAAACGAGTAACATATTCACCGACACTCGAAACATATGTACTATCAATACAATCATTTAAATATTTTTTCTCATTACCTAGAAAAATAGGATTATGAAGAAAAATTGAAGTTGAATTTTTATACAATTGTCTAATAAAATCAACTACATTCTGATATTTCATTTATTATTTCTCCTCTATAATCGTTGCAATCTATTACATTTTTCCGTCAAGTGACTTGTTTTTTTCTTCATGTGCAAAATTAGGAAGATACCACTTAAACACTTCGATAATCTCAGCTTTATCATAACATTGCTTTTTCAGTACTGCATGAAGTTTACTAAACAATAAATCTATTTTTTGTTCTGAAGGAATAGTAATGTTTTTTATCACGCCCAAAGCAGAAAATTGGCTCATATCTGCTATTTCATCACTCGTATAAAACTCTTCATATTGCTTCTCTCCGGTTGTATCACTAGAAGAATAATGCACAGGATAGTCCATACTACCAAGCTTAAGTCTTTCAGACTTTCTTAATGCTTCCATGTCGGAATCGCAATAATCTACAGAATAACCTTTTTCAGTCAGTAATGCACTGGCAATATTTGAAAACGTCAGCATTTCTTCCGCTTTTAATTTAGGAAAATAAATCTCACAATTTTCCCCCAGCATACAGGCTAACATACAAATTTGCCCGCTTTCCTTAGGAGACACAAAATAGCGTTTTACATCAGAGGGAGCGCTAATAGGCTGAAGCTTATCGAGTCTATTAAGGAAACCTGCCGGTAATGAGCCATTAGAAAAAGCAACATTAGCAAACCTAGCCGTTTTTATTGAAAAATAGTTTGAATAAGAAAATATCATATCTTCCATAACGCGTTTACTTGCGCCCATAATATTGACCGGATTTGCAGCTTTATCAGTTGAAACACAAAAAAAGATACGCGGCGGCAGTTTTACAAGGAAATCAAGTAAGTTACGGGCATCGAGAAGATTATTTTTAAGCATAGCTTCTATGGAGTAGATATCTTTTTCACTTCGCACGTGTTTATGTGCGGAAAAATTTGCGACAATATCAAAACCGCCACGATTTTGATACATTTTTCTAAAAACATCAGATGCGTAGCTGATGGGATAAAAGGCATAATCATCAGGAATAGTCAATCCGGAGGTATTTCTTAAATCACGTGTAAGTTCAGTAAGACCATTTTCATTAATATCAACAACGACTAATGACTTCGGTTTAAATAAAAGACACTCCTTAATAAAAGCACTGCCGATACTTCCTGCCCCTCCAATAACAAGCAGACGCTTATTAGAAATCGCTTGCTTTAATTTCTCGCCATTCGCATCCACATCTTTCTGAAAAAGACTCTCATTGCGTTTAATCACATTATGAGAAATAAATTTTTCAAGGTTAAACATATTATTGATCCTTTCGGCAATATACTGCCGTCCATTTTTCACGACATGTATCCCACGAACCTTCTTTTGCAATTATAGCACGATTGCTTTCAAGCTCTCTATCCGACAACCGGCTATCTAATAAAGCAGGGATTTCACTAAAAGATTTAAATTCAAAAACATTAAGTCCAAATTTATCAATTTCGGGATAATGAAGCCAAGAAGCATTGATTATATGGGTATAAGCATACATATATTCTTTTATTGTATTGCAAAAAGCATCAGTCGTTTGCGCATTAATAAAAATATCCGTTACAACCCTCAGTTTAGCCATATCATCATTTGAAATATATTTATCATAAATTCTATATTCAAATCCGCTAATCTCGAGCATTTTCAGTAGCGATGCAAAATATGTTTCATCAGTGCGTGCAGCATATAATTGCAAAAAAAGTACATATCTGTTTTTTTCTTTTTGCGAAAGAGTCATAAGGCTTCTTATAACTTTATCATGCTGCTGAAACCAACCGGCATTATATCCAATTGAAACTATTATTTTATCTTTAGATATGCCCAATTCGGGCTTTAACGTATCTTTTGTTAAAAGACATTTATCAATATAAGGAAATAATGTCACCCCATAGTATATAACATTAAGAGCATTCTTTGCAGAGGGGAAAATTTCATTATATTTATCTTGTAGTATATAGGCATCACCGCTAATAAAATCGAGCTTATTAAGCATATCCAATTCAGAAAATAGGTATTTTTTCTTTTGTCGCAATAAATCGCTTCCCCAAAAAGAAGCAACCACTTTCGTATTCTCCGTTTTTATAAAAAGAGCTTGCTTCAATAAACGCTTTGTAACAAACTGTATATGAATGAATTCAAACGGTCTTGCACGCAGTAGATAATATGTATTTAAAATAAAACGCAAAACAGTACCAATCTTAGGAAGCGCAAATATAAAACGTTTAGGTGCTGTTTTAATAAAATGAACATTATACTTATCATAAAATTCCACAAAGCCTTTAGTATCTTGCTGTACATAGATATCATAACCAAGCGGTACGAGGACATACTCTATAAATGATCGAATATAAAAAGTATCACTATTACCTGTAATAAGGAATTTATGAACGGTCTGCATCATAGATATTTCTTTTGTTTTTAAGCCTAGCAAGGATAAATACATACATCATTAAATCCATACCTCCGGACAATGAAACTGTTAATAAAGTTGACCATGCAGCTCCTATAGCACCCATTGATTTTATAAAATAATAATTTAATACAATATTTATCAAACCAAGAAAAATTGAACTTATAAGATTATATTTTACACACCGAAGCATAGTCAAAATATTACCTATGGGTATCCGTAAAGAAGCTGCCGTTATATATGAGATTATTAATATTCTAAAAATCGGAAGAATTGTCACATATTTTTCTCCATATACAATAGCAATAATAGGTTTAGCAAACAAAACCAAAAACAAACCTATACAGAAGTTTAAGATAAAATTACTCATTAACAATCTAATACTGTTAGTCTTTAGCCAGCTAAAATTAAGTCTATTTTTTGCAAAATACGGATAAATGAAAATAACAATACTCATCGTTACAAAATACAAAGCAAAAGGTATTTGTGTAGCGACTTTATAATCGGCTAATATTACAGGATCAGGACTCACTATTCCTATAACAAATATATCAGCTAAATATAATGAATGACTAATTGCATTCGTAACCATACAAGCAACGGAATACTTTAAGACTTCTTTTTTTTCTATATCTTCTATAGAGTGTACTTTCGTTGTAAATATTACATATACTTCTTTTTTTAAAAGATATAACAAAAAAAGTAGGGTTCCTATATTTCCAATATATCTACCACTTATATAACCGAATAGCCCCAAAAAGTAAGCTCCTGTAACAGAAAATAATAATATAAGAATTGAGGATATATTAGTCAGCAATGCATATTCTTTATTCATACTTTTTGCACGTAAATATGATTCCGCCCATACCGTCATATAGGAGAGCAATAATAGTCCAACAATACTTCTAAAAACATATACAGCAGTATTTACCTTAAAAGTATATATATAACTAAAAAAAAGACCTAAAAACATCAGAATTACATTAAATACAGTACCCGTCTTTAATGTAAAAGCCGCAATAGCCTGTTGCTTTTGTAAATCATTCGATTCAGAGCAAAACTGCAAAACACCATGCTGTAATCCTAGTCCCTGAAATAATATAAAAAAGTCAAGAAGATTATAACTGTAACCGAATACACCATAATCGCTTTTTGACAATACACGAACTATTACCGAAATGGAAATAAAAGAAAGAAACTTATTTATAATACCTGCAGAAAAGATATGAAGACCACCTCGGTTAAATATTTTTTTAAAAAAATTACATATTTGCATATCAAAAATACTGATTCATCACTCCCAATACCGTCAATACAAACAACTTTTCACGCCCGCTTCCTTGCTCAAAAACCCTCTCACACTCCATCTTTACATTTGGATATCTATCAGTTTTACTGATGTAGTTGATATAATAAGTATCTATAAAATTTTTTAAAATAGGATTTTCCAAATACCATTTTTCAAAAGGATTCATATTTTCCTTATATAATATTTTTTTCTTTCTAGTATACCTATATAATTTCACAAGCCATTGCATATAAGAAGCATTTTTCATGGCTACTTTCATATTATTAATATAATCAACTGAAAGAGTATCTATTTTTTTGCCTGTCTTTTCCCAAATATATTTGGCAGCATCAGGATGCTTTTTAAATATCCATTTCTGATATATATTATTTTTATATCTCATTCGAATAGGAAGAGAAAGGCAGAAATCCATAAAATCAGGCTCAAGAAATGGAGAAGTTTCCTCTGTAAAATGCTGTGTTACTTGATGTGCACTTATAGTTCCGGAAAAAAGCCGCTCATATATATCTTTTTGTTCATCATTTTCATAAAGAGACCAATCAATTTTAAATGGTTCTATAATTTTTGATTCTACTTTTTTATCATTAGGCTTTGCTAATTTTGGAATTTCAAAAAAAGAACCTCCTAAAATCACATCACCGATTTGTCCCGTGTGGACAGTACCATAACACGAATTATTTTCATACAAATTTTTGTAAGCCCAAAAACTACCGCCAATACCAGAATAAATCGCATTTCCGTAATTCAATTTTATAAGATCTGTTAAAGAATAAATGACCTCACAATCATTCAAGGAGCGATATAAATAACCAATTCTCAAATCAGTTGCAATTCTTCGAGCAATACTCTCTTCAAAATAATCAGCACTTGAAAAATGAAAAGCCAGCATATTGGTATAGCCTAATTCATGGGCAACCATACACGTCATTCTACTATCCAATCCGCCACTTAAGGTTACAAAATGTTTATACCCATATTGAACATCTTTCTTAAATTCATACTGGACAGCTCGCATAAATAAACGATCAATTTCTTCAACAGCATCATCTTCAGTTATTGCTTCATCAATGTGATGTGCAAACACCTTATATGATTTTATTATTAATTGATTATCTTCAAACACAAGATAATGACCTGCTCGCAATCTTTTAACTTCAGAAATGATCGTATTATCCAATAATGTATGATAATACGTAAGAAGAAAATTTGCAGTTTTTTCATTCAATGTATATTGTAAATTATTTTTCTGCAAAATTTTTGATACAATATATACACTTGAAGAAAGCATAAAATATTCTTCGTTAGAAAAGTAATAAACAGGTTTTTCCCCTGTCTGATTTGTATAAGCTATAACAGTTTTATTTCTCTTATCAAACTTAACACCAGCAAAAGGCCCATAAAAATTTTTCCAAAATAATTTAGTTTCAGAATGTACAATTTTATCACCAAGAGTCCCAAAACAATTTAATACAACGCCATCTTGCAAATAAAAACAATCATCCATATCGATATATATATGATCATCTTTAAATCTATCAATAAAATTAGCATATGCTAAAAAAGACGTAGTAGAAACGAAATTATTCTTTGATACTTCCAAAGTATCATCTAACATAAATCGACTAGCAGCCGCTTCTGATTTAAAATATACAAAAAACCATCCGATATTTTCGCTTTTCATAAAACCTCCTACACAAAAATCAACAAATGAACCAAACAGTATTTGTTATCCTTACTTTTTTGACTATCAATTATCTTTTAACTTTAGTAAATAATAAATATCACATTCAATGATGATACAGGTTTTATGGTTATACTTTATTTGCTTATATTCGTGCTTGCGTTCAATAAAAGAACGAGGATTTATCACGTTTGTAAATACACAGGACAGTACGCAAAACACGTCATCTTCGATTATAACATCATCATACAATGAAACATTATTTTGAATTTTTACACCGTTACCGATAACCGCCTTGCCGCCGATATTGACATTCCGTCCGATGGGGCATTTTTTACCGACCTTAGTGCCGCTCATAATGTGAGTAAAATTCCAAATCTTTGTCCCCCTCGCCTATCTCGGCACCTTCATTCACATAGCTTGGTTCATGTACAAAATAATTTTAGCCATATATTCAATATCCATCAAAACCCTTTTAAATTCGGCAGTCAAAAAAAAATACTAAGCGTTATATATCACCAATCATTACCAAACCCCGCCCCACCCTATCAATATGAACCTTCAAAGCAGGGTTAGTAATATCCTTATTAATCACAACATCAGCTAAATATGGGAAATCCGGCTCGGCTATTTCGTCAATCAAATCGCCTAGTGAATAAGGCGAAAAAAACACAATATTATTTAATGCTATATCTATATCACTTCTTTCGGTATTGGTACCAATTACGCGAGAACCAAAGACTATTACTTCTCCACTCTTAATGTATTTTTGTAAAATACCGATCAATATTTTTTTGAGATTCTGTCAGGCCAAAATCCATAAACTTATATTTCATTCTCAAAATAATTGTAAATGTTCAATATCCCAGGATAAAACATTCCCTTTATGTCTTTTAATATTTCGGGGAGCTTTAAAGAATCGTAGGTATGACTCATAAGATTCCTGCTGTTTGTCATTTCAATCCAAATATCAATATCATCTATGTATTTACTCTTGTAAGCATCCTTAAAAACATACTTAGACGATATTCTTTCAAAACTAATTCCGTCAAACTCCATCTTATCTTTTAGAGTTTTTCATGTGAGCTCAAAAGTATATTCAAACCGCTGTACAATTCCCTCCTGAACAATAGCCTCATATTCGGATAAATCATCTTTCGATTCGACAATTTCTTTTAAGAGAAAAAAAGCTTTTTCAAAATTTTGAAATCACTGTTTCCAGCGGATATTTTCGGTATTGGTCATCATATTAAATCTACCCAACTACATTCACAAGTGCAAGAGTAGGCTTTGTCTTATATTTATCGCTGGAATAGAATCTCTTAAAAAAATCGAATTCCTTGCGTGAAAACTCATTGTAGTCCTTTATCTTTTTTAAAGCTTTTTTTACAAAAAATAAATCAATAATTTCATTATAAAACTCGGTTGAATAACGATTACTACAAATTAAGTGCATAACACAGTATTTATCAAGCTCCTTGAAAAAAGGATTTCCTTTCACATCAATACACTCTGCAACTCCATTATAAAACTCAAAACCGCTCTTTGAATTAAAATAAACAGTTATATTTTTCAGTACCGGGGAATTTCAACTCTTCAATTCCATCATTCAAATCTGAAGCATCTTCATCATAATCCAGATTTTTTTCTAAACTGTTCTTTTTGTTATATGCTTTAAAAAAATCTTCCGGTATTTTTTGAGCTTCTTCAGGACTCAGGAACAACATTTTTCCCTTATACCTCTCAATAAAGAAATCGGTCAGTTTTTGCAAAGATTCTTCAGTGCTTTGCCGCATATGATCATTAAATATATGAGCTTCATACCTTTTATAACTAAAACCATCATAAGAAGCCCCTGAAATACTCACTCCGCAAAAATACCAATTTTCGGACTTTTTGACAACACCTAACAACAATTTTAAATTAGGTTTTAAAGATTCAGCACCTCTAAAAGTTTCCTTTACAATCCGAATAACAGCACCTGAAGAAAAATGCCTTGCTTCTATGTACTCATCACCTATATATAAAATTTCAAAAAGCGAAAAAATAAAAGACTCAGGCTCGACAGAAAAAACCTCAATATCATCGTTACCATGATGTTTGGCAAGCCGCCCAGCTATTTCAAAAATATCCATACTAAGTAAGCAAGACCTTACCTTAAAAGAAAACAATACTTGAAACAGATAAGCATAATTAGAAGCAGCCTCTATATCATCTTCTGCAATTTCCATATGTTCATCAAGATAATCTTTAAATCTTGAAATTATATCAGGCCCATAAAGATAATTCGACCTTGCAATCTCAAAACAAGCAAGTCTCATAATAGCAGGATCATCAGTTTCAAGAGCCTCAAATATTTCAGAATAAGTCTTATTTATAGGAGCATCGTCATACTCATCTTCTAAGATATCATAAATAATATCGGCTAAATCTATAACAGTACCGCCAAAAGGGAATAAAAAACCGTCAGTAAAAATATGCAACGAGGAAATATACCACACTAAAAACAATACATCTACATAATTAACAGCATCTTCAAAATAATCTTTGCCTGTTTTGAAAAAAGGCAGTTTAGAACCGTACAACTCTTCATGTTTATCCCTGAATGACTTAAAAATTCCAAGATTAGATACAACATCCTCCAAGTATGAAGATGAAACTATTGAAATTTCTCTAACACATTCCTTAGTCCAAACCGCAGTATCAGGCGAAAAAGCCAATAATTCTTTATAAATCCTAGAAGAAAGTTTTACATAATAGGAATCGGAAACAGAATTAAAACCTTCCGGTCTATATTTTTTCCAATCCAAAACCTTAATCTTATTTCTGGACTTATCAATATATTTTTTCGTCATTTTAGATTAAACCCGCTAAGTCTATAAATCAATTTAAAATTATCTTTTATAAAACTCCCCTATCTTCTCACAAACATAGCTGATTTCATCTTGAGTAAGCTCAGGATACATAGGAAGAGCAAGAACGGAAGCACAGAGTCTTTCGGCAACGGGGAAGTCTCCTTTTTTATAACCGAGATATTTAAAGCACTCCTGTTCATGTAAGCATTTAGGATAGTAAACGGTTGTGCCGATTCCGTTTTCGGTAAGATAGGCTTGCAGCTCATCACGATTTTCGGCTAAAATATTAAAGACATAATAAACCTCTTTTCCTTTAGTTTTTATAACAGGAATTTTTACCTGAGGTACATTCTTTAAAAGCTCTTGATATTGTTTAGCGTGTGCCGCTCTTTTTTCAATTGCCTGATCAATATATTTTAACTTTACACTTAAAACCGCAGCTTGTAAACTGTCAAGGCGGGAGTTATATCCTACATAATCATGATGATATTTTTTTGTTGCTCCGTGGACGCGGAGACTTTTTGCCTTTAGATAATACTCTTCATTATTTGTAATTATAATTCCGCCGTCGCCGTAGCCTCCCAAAGTTTTTGTCGGGAAGAAGGAGTAGATTCCCATATCCCCTATGGTTCCGGCTATGCGTAAAGAACCGTTATAAAATTCCTTCATACCGAAAGCTTCAGCCGCATCTTCAAGTACTTTAAGATTATGCTTTTTTGCCAAATCCATACAGGAAGACATGTCGGCAGTTTGTAAAAATAAATGAACTGGAAGAAGCCCTGCCGTGTTTTTTGTAATACGGGCTTCGGCATCCTTCATATCCATACAAAAGGTATCTTCATCTACATCACAAAAGACAGGCTTACCGCCTAGCCGAGCTATACAAGAACTTGAAGCAAAGAATGTAAACACAGGAGTAATAACTTCGGCACCATTTTTAAACCCAAGGATATCCGAAGCGATCACCAAGGCATCGCTTCCGTTTGCAACTCCAACAGCATATTTTGCTCCCGTATAAGAGGCGATTTTTTCTTCAAAATCTTTAACAGCCTTTCCTAAAATAAAGTCTCCTGTTTCCAATACGGATGATAAAGCAGAATCAAATTCATTTTTCAGATTTTTATATTCTCTTGTTGCAGTATAAAACGGAACATTCATCATTTTAGCACCCCTTTCATTTCCATGGTAGAAAAACCGCAAGGCAGATTTACGGGCTGCCCTGCTTTTTGGGACTTATAAATTGCAAGTATTATTTCTAAGGCTTTTTTACCCTTTTCTCCGGAAACAAGGGGTTCACGGTCTTGTTCTATTGCATCTATAAAATCATTAAAAAGAGCCGTATGACCGAAGCCGTATACCGTAGGCGGATCCTTTTCATTAGGATTTAAAACCATTTCTTCAGTATCGCCTACTTCTTCGGCATCGGCAAAACGCCACGTTTCCATCTTATTTACGGCAAGACCTCCGATTACAACGGAACCGTCCGTGCCGAAAAGGCTCAAGGTTTCATTTAAGTTTTTAGGGTAAACATCGGCGGTGCCCTCTATTATACCGACAGCACCGGATGCAAATTCTACGATAGCACAGCCGAAGTCCTCGGCTTCAATAGGACGCATAAAACGCCTTGTTTGAGCTTGAACTCTTACGGCATCCTCCCCCATCATCCACTGTAAAAGATCTATACCATGAGTACACTGATTCATCAGGGTACCGCCGTCCTGCTCCCAAGTTCCGCGCCAAGGGGCTTGAGCATAATAACCTTCATTCCTGTTCCAACGTACCTGAATCATACCGTGAAGCATCTTACCGAAGCGTCCCTTCTCCAAGGCTTCCCGTGTTTTTACTACAGGAGCATTAAAGCGGTTTTGAAAGCAAACGGCTAATTTTTTATTGTTTTGCTTAGCTGTATCTATCATCGTTTGAGCATCCGAAGTAGAAAGAGCCATAGGCTTTTCGCAGATAACATGGGCTCCGTTTTTAAGACAATGTACGGCTATATCCTTATGCTTACCCGACTCGGTTGCAATTGTTACTACATCGGGTTTACATTCTTTAAGCATTTCCTTGTAGTCTGCAAAAATTTTTACATCTGCATTAGGAAGAGATTTTTTATATTCAAGCCGCTTTTCCTCAGCACGCTCTAAAATAGGATCGCAGGCAGCAACGAATTGTACCCTACCTTTCATAAAAACAAAGGCTTCAATGTGTTTAAAACTAATTCGTCCGCAGCCGATTAAGGCAATTTTCATACATTCTTCCTCTTTAAGTAAAAATTATTTATCAATAGAAGTCTTAAGCCCACAGCTAAAAAAGCTCCAAGAGCATCAGCTAACAAGTCGTAAACAGAAGAACTTCGATTAGGAACAAAATACTGGTGTATTTCATCACTTAAACCGTATAAGACGGTAATACAGATCACAAGTAAAACATATTTTTGTGCCTTACTTATCCATTTTTCAGTTTTAAACCAAAAAGTCAGTGTAAAGGCAAAGGCGCCGAAAGCTATTACTATGAAAAATCTTATCCAACCCGAAAAAGGGTTTAGGCGGAGAAGGTAGTTTTGACTGTGAAGATAAAAAAAATATTAAAAACGCGCAAATTATAAAAGACATACGCATAAAAACACCCATCTTCTTCATTTTCGTTAAAAAGAGCATAAAACCCCGCATTTTTTTTATCATTTTTATAAAAAAAGCTCACATAAAAAGCATAACCATACCCCGCCCTCATCATCGCCGAAACAGATTTACTCGAGCAAAAAGCACTTAAACTGACCCATACTATCAAAAAAAGTAAAAATAATCAATAAGTAACGAAAACTCTTATGTTAAAAGATAAACTGTAAAACAAGCCTGTCAGACTTCACAGCTTTTATTCTACTTTTTTCTCCCCTTCTTTATTTACCTTTCCATGTATACGAGCAGGATTACCATAAACTAAGGCATATGGAGGAACATCTTTTGTTACCACAGAACCGGCCCCTATAAGGGCATATTCACCAACAGTAACACCACAGACAATCGTCGCATTTGCTCCTATGGAAACACCCTTCTTTATTAAAGTTTTTTTATACTCATGTTTCCTTTCGATAAAAGCTCTGGGATTTATAACATTTGTAAAAACACAAGAAGGCCCGCAAAAAACATCATCTTCTATGATAACATCATCATAAACGGAAACATTGTTTTGTATCTTAACTCCGTCCCCTATAACAGCCCGGCTGCCTATATTTACATTTTGACCTATTGAACATTTTTTTCCAATATTAGCGCCGCTCATTATGTGTGAAAAATGCCAAACCTTAGTTCCCTCACCTATTTCTGCACCTTCATCTACATAACTTGACTCATGCACAAAGTAATTTTTTTCCATAATTATTAGACCTTATAAAAAGTATTTTACTTTCACAGTCAGCTTGAAAAGGTTTTGTACATAAAAAAAGCTCTTTTTTTTAAAAGAGCATAAAAAACCTTTGCTTTTTTATATTTTTTATAAAAAAGCTCATCTTAAAACAAATGACCAGCTGCCTGCAAAAGATCGCCGAAACAGATTCCAATGCCGGAAAACTTCAATACATCGTGATAATACAACAAAAAACAAAGACTTTCAATAGGTTACACAAAAAAATATGAAGCCTTATTCTGCATCATAAGCAGTCGTATGCAATTCTATTATTTTTCGATGTAAAAAATGATCTACAGTATCTTTTTCAACCATTCCAAGAAGTTTTCCATTTTCTCCAATTATAGGAAGTGCATATAAGTCTTTTTCGATGTACAATTCATATAAATCTTTAAGGCCGGTTTTATCCGAACAAACAATAGCGGCAGGCTGCATAATATCCATAGCAAATACACAATCATAAATAGCTGTCATCGTTAATGTTTCTTTTAAATGATCAAGACTTATGATGCCTGAAATATTTCCATCACTATCTTTAACGGCATAATTTAAATTGGGACTACGGCTAAATGAATCTATGATAGCACTCAATGGAAAATTTTCGGGAATAATTGCAGGTGAATTTGGAGAGCAAATAGGTTTCCCATTTAAGACAACATCTTCTACCGATAATGTTCCCATCAAATCTTCTTCGGTAACATCGAGCCCGCATTCTCCCGATTTTTTCACTCCGTATTTTACACAAATAGGGCCGAGCAGCTGTACTATAAAAGTTGTGGCTGTAACTATAAGAAGGATAGTCGGGCCTATGGTATCCGAAAAATCATGACCTGCCGAAATAGAAAGACCTATAGCAACCCCTGCCTGACTTAAAAGACAAAACGGTAAGTATTTCTTTACGGTTTCAGGAGCCTTTGTAAGCCATGAACCGAAAATAGAACCTATGGTTTTTCCTAATGTACGTAAAAAAACATATAAAAGAGCTAAAATAGCAACAAAGGGAGTAACATTCCAAATATTTAACTTAGCACCGACCAAAACGAAAAAAAGCACATAGATAGGAGGCGTAAAATTTTCAACTAAGGTAAATGTGGAGCGGGTTTTTGCAGGAGCAAAATTTACCATAAAAAAGCCTAAAGCCATTGCGGCTAAGATAGTATCAAGATCAAGAAGATAAGCAATACCTGTAGAAAGGAGAAGACTTCCTAAAGAAAAACCTAAAATACGGCCTGAATCCGTCATCATATTTCTGATAATCAGACTTAAAAAAAATCCTATTATACTTCCTAAACAGATAGAGCCGAAAATATTATAAATAAGCAAAAGAATCTGTTTTCCAAAACTTGCCGTCTGAGCTCCCAAAAGAGACGCTGCAATCGAAGAAGCAAGAGCATATAACACAAGGGCTACAGCATCATCCATAGCAACAATACCTAAAACCGTAGTCGTTAAGGGGCCTCGGGTTCTATTTTCGCGCAATACATCGGTAGTTGCGGCAGGAGCCGTTGCAGAGGATATTGAACCTAAAATTAAACCTAAAGAAATAGAAGCTGCAAAATCTTTTGTAACAAAATATGAAACAAGAGAAACAAAAATAGATACCGTGATAAAGGGAACTATTGACTCAAAAATCAATATGCCTACAAACTGGGTTCCGTATTTTTTTATTACCTTAGTCTTCAACTCTCCTCCAATCAAAAAACCTATAAGAGAAAGAGCTATACTGGACAAAGGATCTAAAGCAGTAATTATTTGAGCCGATAAAACCTGGAAACCGGACTGCCCTATTATAATACCGATAACAATATAACCTACAACCTGAGGAATTCTTAGTCTTTTAAACAAAGTCCCGCCAAGGGCTCCTAAAAGCAAAATTATCCCTAATAGTAAAATAAGATTTGTATTTTCAATCCGTGAAAAGTGCATAAAAGCGGGAAGGAATTCAGCCAATTTATTCATAACGTAAATAATATCTCATTCAAAAAAAAATGTAAAGACTATAAATGTCTAATTCACTAAATTGACAAGTTCTTTAAAAGAGTATAGACTTAAGACCATGACATTATATGAATACTATATTATTTATCCAGATGGAGAAAAACAGGAAATAGACGGCCCTGTATCTGCAGGAAGCTTTTTAGATATAAACGGAAGAATTCTTCCTCATCAATTACCTACAAATAAGATGATTGTTTATCAAGTTCAAGGAAAGCGTACTATCGAAGATAGGGGAATCATTCAAACCATATACATCCTCGAACAGCTTAGTGCAGAAGAACTTTTAGACTATGTTTAAACAATTAAGGCCTGCTAAAGCTGATGATAAATACCTATAACGAAAGCGACTTACACAAAAGCCTTAAAGAATACTTTTGCCCTAAAAACGGAAAAACCGAGCAGCCTCTTTTAGGAAGCATTTGTGATATTCTGTGCAATGACGGTAAAATCATAGAAATTCAAACCTCAAATCTAAGTGCTTTAAGACTAAAACTTGAAAAATTTTTATCAGAGCACAAAGTAGAGATTATTTATCCCATAGCTCAAAATTCTTATATTTCCGTTCTAAATAAAGACGGAACAATCAAATACAGGAGAAAAAGCCCAAAACATGGTATCTTTTTCCAAATTTTTAAGGAACTTTCAGGACTTTATCATTTAATCGATAATAAAAACTTAAGTTTTAAACTGGTGTACATAAGCTCTGAGATTATAAAAACCGATACAGGGCCGAAAAAAAGAAAAGCTCACCGGCCCGGAGTTATAAATAAAAAACTAATCGAAATACATAGTACTGAAGAGTATAAAAATATGAGGACTATATGCAAAAAAGTCTTAGACCTTCTTCCCGAAGAATTCACAAACCAAGATCTAAAAACATTGGGAGCAAAAAAATACGCTTCTTATACAAGCTGGTTTTTAAAAAAAGCAGGCATTATAAAGGCTGCCGGAAAAAGAGACAGGTTTACACTGTACAAAAAAATTAAAAATCTATAAAAAAAGGGTTAAAAACATCTTTAAGAAATTTTCAACCCTTTTTATAATAAAATTAAATTTTATAAGATATTTTTTTTACCAGTTATCCGACATATCATCCTTGTCGTGCATATCAACTTCGTATAAGTCGCTTACGACGCGAAGATCATCAAAATAAATGTAGTAATGACCATAAGCTTCTTCAGGATCACATTCAACTCGGAATCCTACAATCTTAAGCCCCATGCTTGTTCCATAGTGGTAATCCTTTTGGATAATACCTGTTTTTCCTGCAGAATTCTGCGGCGGAATAGCAACAGTCATAAGCTTCCAGCCTGAATGATTTAGTTTTCCTACATAAAGCTCAAATTTCTTTCCCCAAAAATCTTCTACGATGAGTTTCATTGTATGGGGATAGCTTCGGCCTACAACCCAAACACTTGCTGTTTTTGCAATTCCCTCTACAGGGAGAGCCTTTGTTGCATGAACTTCAAAGGAGTTATATCCGCGTCGATAAAAAGAAACTTTTACCCCGAGAACCTTATCATCTGTAAGCTCAAGGCCTTCTTCTGCAGGAATAGGTTTCTTATTCAAGGGATTGCCGTTAAAGAGTCTGGAGCTTACTACTCCTTCATCAGCTGACATCTTTGCGTACCATGTACCTTCGTTTTCAAATTTGTCAATAGAAACTTCTTTAATTCTCTGCTCTGCAGAATCAACGCCGATCTTAGTAGGATCTGCGGCATCTACATTAGAAAAATCATTTTCTGCTGAATTTTGCTGAGCAAAAGAAAACGTAACCAAACCTATTAAAAACAAAATTATAGCTATACTCTTTTTCATACTTTAACCTCCGTTCTATTCAGTCTGTTTTTCAAAATCGATTTCACCCAATTCATAGCCGTCAAATGAGTCCACAAATACATCAGTTAAAGCCTTAAATTGATCAAAATAAATTTTAAAGTCATCTACTCTTTCGCTGGGTGATGTCCTAATTCTAAAAGCTACAAAAGCCAATTTATTTTTATTTCCAAGATATCTGGAGGCTTGAGGAATATTGGTCGGTACTGTAACATGCATATTCTGCCAGCCTTTAAAGTTAACATAACCTAAAGGCAATGCATGTATTCTTCCTTCACAGTCACGTACGAGGATTTCTATATAGTAATAATATCCTGCCCCCCAAACCCACATATCCAATCGATGAATGCGTCCTTTAAAAGGGATTTCATAGGCTTCTACACCTTTATCTCCTTTTTTTGTCGGAATAATATCGACCCAATTATCGCCTTTACGGTTAAATTTCACTTGCATTCCAAGAAATTTAGCCTTTTCGGGATCTTCCTGCATTACTCTAACCGAATGAGGCATTCCGTCAATATACTTTAAAACAGGATATCCTTCAGTAACAAATTTACTGCCGACTGCATGATATGCCCAATCTTGACCGTCAGGATCATCAAATGTATCGACCATATAAGTTTGATAATTAATCGAACTACTCTGCGCCGTTAAAGGTGCAAATGCGAGCAAGAGTGCTAAAGCAATACCCGCAAAAACTAAACCGCCATGTTTCATGTATAACTCCTTTTGTTTCGTTTCAAACTCTGTGTTGTATTATATTGGAAAAAGCATTATTTGTCAAACCAAAAACAATATTTTCCTCAAAATAAATCCACATAGTAAGTATCGGCAAATTCAACCGGTTTCTACAGTTTTTTAAATATAAAATTCTGTTATCGACATTATATCAAATTTATGTTAGAATATCAATTGCCTTATGATTGAATTAAATAATTTTTCAAAAGCGGTACGCGATCCGATATGGAAACATATATGGATGAACGATGATCTGTATACAATAACAAAACAAGAACCTTTTATACGCCTATATAAGATAAAACAGCTAGGACCTGCAGAGCTTGTATACCCGGGAGCGAGCCATACAAGAGCTTCTCATAGTATAGGAGTCTATAATACAGCCTTAAAAATGCTTGATATTCTTTTAAAAAAAGGAGCTGATGCTTGGGTTTCAACACAGGGGGCTATGTCATTTTTAGCGGCAGCCCTCCTCCATGATTTAGGCCATTTTCCTTTTACTCATTCTTTAAAAGAATTAGACCTAAGAGAACATGAAGATCTAACCGGCGAGCTCATTTTAAAAGAGCCTTTTAGCTCAATAGTTGCAAAAACCGGAGCTGCCCCTGAGCAAGTATCTGCAATTATTACAAAAAAAGACGGACAAGATACTGAAACGCTTTTTTTTCAAAAACTTCTTTCAGGTGTCCTTGATCCTGATAAATTAGACTACCTAAACAGAGATGCTTTTTATTGCGGAGTACCTTACGGTATTCAAGATACCGATTTTATCCTTTCCCAGTTGATTCCCGATAAAAAAAACGGGATAAAAATAGAATCTAAGGCCATTATAAGCGTTGAAAGCATCCTATTTTCAAAATATTTAATGTATAAGTCAGTCTATTGGCATAAAGATGTGCGCATAGCTACAGCAATGATGAAAAAAGCAATCTTTATGGGTATGGAAAAAAAAGAAGTTTTTGCCGACGATTTATACAATTTAAACGATGATGATATTTTCCGCCTTTTGGAGAAGAAAAACTATCCTGAAAAAAAACTTTCCGAAGACTTAAGGCTTGGAAAAATTTATAAAATAGTATTTGAAGAAGCTTTTCAAGACAAAAATCCAAGACATAAAGACTTAGAAAACTTAAATAAGCGTTTAAAAGCAGAAAAAACCTTAGCAGAGCATTTTTCAAGCAAAACGGGCCTAAAAATAGGCCATGAGGATATTATTATAGATATACCGGAGAAAATTTCTTTTGAATCGGATCTATTTATTTGTGATGAAAAAAGAATCTTTAGCGGAAGCTCTACAGTCTTTTCAAACGAATTTATACAAAACCTTGTTCCGTCCCTTAGAAAAATAAGAATTGCAGTCCACGAGAAAATTTATAAAAAAGTTATAAATCTTAAGCAAACAATCTTGCCGATTTTTTAAATATAGGGTAAAATGGGTTAGCTGTTTTGACAAAGCGATGAGCTAATTGATCTTAAGGAGAGTATTTATGATCATTCATAATGTTATGGAAGACTTGGTATATGATGAAGTCAACAAATTATTTGACGAAGCCGAAGAAAAAAAAGAAGACTGGCTTACATGCAGCTGTATGCAATGCAGAGTTGACACCATGTGCTATGTACTCAACCGGCTTAAACCACGATATATAAAATCGGGAAGAGGTCTTGCTCACTTTTTAAAATTTGAAAAAACAGAAAAAATTCAGATTATGGCCGATATTACAAGTTTGGTAATTGAAGGTATGCACAAGGTTCTTTCTACAAAAAGGCCTCATGACCATGAACCTGTATTGGAAACCGAAAACACACCTGTTTTTAATTTCCCGGCAATAACCGGAAATATTTTAAACGGAAGCAATTTTAGACCTATGGAAAATGTTACAATAAGCCTGAAAATGAATGGGGAGCTTGTACCTCAGATGAGTATTCTTTGGGACAATCCTTATACAATATCGGACAAAACCCCGGGAGCTTATACATTTTGTCCAAAATCGATTCCCGCAAAAAACGCAGGAGATACGGAAAAGTTTATTTTTGTCCTAAAAGCTGAAAAAGAAGACTTTGATCCTACTAATTTTTCATTTGATATTGAATTAGAGGCAGACGATAGAACAAAATCTCCTTTGGACACTTCAAATTTTTATCAAATTAAAAATTTATTTTTATGCAAACACGGTGAGGAAGAATAATGATAAAACCTAGAGCCTTAGTATTACATGCAACAGGAACCAATAGAGACGGAGATGCGGCAAGAGCCTTAGAACTTGCAGGAGCAGAGCCTGAGATAGTCCATATAAATAAGCTTAAAGCAAAAGAAAAAAATTGGAAAGACTATGAGATTCTTGTAATTCCGGGCGGTTTTTCTTATGCGGATGCTCTTGGAGCCGGAAAACTCTTTGCCCTCGATTTAAGCAATTACTTTTTTGATGAGGTAAGCGAATTTGTATCGGCAGGAAAGCCGGTTATAGGCATTTGTAACGGTTTTCAGATTTTGGTAAAATCAGGCATCCTCCCCGGAAAAGAAAAAGAAGGAAAGGTAATTTTAGATAAAGACGGCTATAAAAACAGGCAGGCCACCCTAACCTACAATAAACAAGGCAGATTTGAGTGCCGGTTTACAACTATGATTCCCCAAAAATCAAACTGTATCTGGACAAAGAACCTAAAAGGCAATATACACTGTCCCATAGCCCACGGCGAAGGCCGCTTTTTGACTGACTCTCAAAAAACTCTCGATGACTTGTTTAAAAAAGGACAGGTTGCTCTAGTTTACGGAGGAAGGGAAGCCGATAAGGGAATCCCGGCAAATGGAGAGTACCCTTTTAATCCTAACGGATCGCTTGCAGATATAGCCGGCATATGCAATTCCCAAGGAAATGTTCTCGGTCTCATGCCTCATCCCGAAAATAATGTAGTTATAAGAGAAAGGGATTCGGAAGAAGAAAAAGAACGCACAAGGCTCTGCCTCGATATGTGGAAGGCCGGAGTCAATTACGTTCTATAAAAAAATATTTTAAGAAATATTTTGAGGTATTTGCATGAATAATTTTTCTCAAAAATGGAAACTGATTCTTTTTATAGCAGTGTTAGTTACAGCATCAGCTCTTTTTTTTAGCTCCTGTTCAAAAAAGCTGGGGTACGGTGTAGTAAACTGGTCAATTCCCGAATATAACCTCACTGCAGGAGATATAATTCCGGTTTATGTAAAATCAAATATCGAAAAGGTTTATATTGTAGGTCTAAACGAAAAAACTGCGGTAAGATTTGAAATTCCTCTTTGGCAGCTGACTTTTTTTGAATCAAAAAAAGATGCAGCTAAATTTCAAGCAAGATTGGGTGAGCATAAACACGCTTATGCAAGGGTTAAATTAGACGGTCTTCCAATGCGTTCAAATCCTGACAACACCTCAAATCAGGTTTACCGCCTAAAATTAGGACAACTTGTCAAAATTCTATGGTCAGGAGAAGGAGTTCCGGTTTTAAAGGGCGGAAAACCTATGGATGGGCAGTGGTACGAAGTTCTAACTGAGGACGGCATACAGGGCTGGTGCTTTTCATATAATCTTAATATCTATGATGAAAGAAAAAGCGAATCCTCCGAAAACACGAATTTAACCCAAGAAAAAGATGCAGAGCTTGAGGCTGTTTTAAACGAATTTTGGTATCCAGAGCATTACCGAAAAATGATAAACAACAGGCAGGTTGATCTCGATAAAATGAGCCTTACTTGGGGCTTTTTTCCGGGTTTACGGTCAGGTATTGCAAGAGTAGAGCTTCAAAATACAAGGCTTTCCTTTCCATACACGCGGATTATAAAATCAGGAAACAAATATCTCTTCGAGGGCTCTAATCTTTCAATGCAGATAAGGGGTAAGGATATCATAACTCTCGAATTTTCCGATATGAACGGAAAACTCAGGCAGGAAAATTTTATTACCCTAAATGCAGCACCTGAAAATATTATCAATAACGAAATAAAAAGAAGAGAAGCTGTCATACAAAGGATAGCTAAAACTTCATCCGAATTTACATCGGAAAATTTCGGCTCTTTAAAGATACTGCCTGACGGGCAATTTATTTGGAGCGGATATAGCCTTATATCCCCTTCAATTATACCTTCCGGAGCAGGTTCTTCCGGAAAAGTAAGCTTAAAATATTTTTTAGATAAAAAACTTTCAGCCGACTATGATGGTGTTTTAAGTTTTAAATTTGAAAAAACGGCCGAACCGGTTGTATTTATGTACAGTATTTCCTCCAAGGGACTCCGCCTTGAAGCGGTAGAATCTTCGGGAATAAAGGATAATATCGTGATGCGCCGAAGTTTGAATCCTGTAATTTTATTCTTTGCAGCAAAATAAGACTATGCCTTTTATACAGCTTTCAAAGATTTCCCTCGCCTTCGGTGACAGGGACATTTTAAAAGATATAACCCTCATTTTAACGGCCGGAACAAAGGCAGCCCTTACCGGTGCGAACGGCTGCGGCAAGTCTACCTTAATGAAGATTGTTGCAGGCCAAATAAAGGCGGATTCAGGGGAGATAGCCTCAGAAAAAGATACATCAATAGCCTACCTACCTCAATCCGGCATTGTCCACAAGGGCAAGACCTTGGCTGAAGAGGCCGAAACAGCCTTTGCCTACGGCTACGATATTATCAAGGCCATGGACGAGGTCGGCGAAAAGATGAAAACCGAAAAAGATGAGCAAAAACTCCTCGCCTTGGCAAACGATTATCATGCCTTGCAGACAAGGCTTGAAAATTCCGGCTGGAATTCAAAAAAAGGCCTTATTGACGAAACCTTAAGGGGCTTGGGCTTTTCTTCAGCGGATTTTAATAAGAACACGGAAGAATTTTCAGGGGGCTGGCAAATGCGTATAGCCCTTGCAAAGGTTCTTTTACAAAATGCCGACATAATTGTTCTTGATGAGCCCACAAACTACCTCGATATCGAAGCCCGATCTTGGCTTGAGCTTTGGCTTAAAAAATTTAAGGGAGGCTTTTTGCTTGTAAGCCATGACCGCTACTTTTTGGATCAAACTGTAACCGAAACTTACGAGCTTTTTAAGGGAACTCTAAAAAAATATAAGGGAACCTACAGCGATTATGAGCGGATAAGAACCATCGAAGTTGAAGGCCTTATAAAGGCCTATGAGCAGCAGCAGGAAGAAATAGCCAAAACCGAAGACTTTATCCGTAAATTCAGGTATACCGAAAGCCGTGCAGCCTTGGTGCAGGACAGAATAAGACGGCTCGAAAAAATGGAAAGAATAGAACTTCCCGAACACCTAAAAAAAATCCGCTTTAGCTTTCCTCCGGCGCCTCATTCGGGAAAAATAGTCCTACAGGCAGAAGGAATAAGCAAGGCGTATAGCATGGCCTCTGGCCCGGCTGTAAGCCCATCCCTTGGCCAAACCGGCGGCCTTCACAGGGTAATCGAAAATTTGGATTTAACCGTCGAAAAGGGCGAACGCCTTGTTTTGGCAGGAAAAAACGGAGCAGGAAAATCAACCCTTTTGCGCATCCTTGCAGGAGAGGATAAAAACTTTACAGGGAGCTTAAAAGAAGGTGCCGGAGTTAAAATGGGCTATTTTTCTCAAGATGAATCCGAGACCATTACAGGGAGCGAAAGCATAATAGACCTTCTCGAACGCTCGGCTCCTACCGATCTTGTTCCTAAGCTTTACGATATGCTTGCAGCCTTTTTATTCCGAGGAGATGATATTTATAAAAGCCTTTCGGTTCTATCGGGAGGTGAAAAATCGAGGCTTGCCCTCCTCCTTCTCCTTTTAAAGCCCTTGAACCTTTTAATCTTGGATGAGCCCACAAACCATTTGGATTTACATTCAAAAGATGTTCTCTTAGATGCCTTAAAACGATTTGACGGAACTATAGTTTTTGTATCTCACGATAAGGGGTTTATACAAGACCTTGCTACAAGGGTGTTGGAACTCAAGGCTGATGAAGAAGGCTTAAATCCCTCAAGGATCAGGAATTTTCCGGGAACATACGATTATTATCTTTATCGAATCGCACAAGAAGAGGCCGAAGATAAAAACGGGGCTGTAAGAAAAACCGATAACAACAATCCTTCAAAGACTTCAGCCAACCTATCCTACGAGGAACAAAAACGCCTCCGCTCGGAAAGAAGAAAATTAGAAAAAGAAGAAGAAAGGCTTTTAAACGAAATAGAAAAATGCGAAACGGAAATAGCGGAAAATGAAGCCCTCCTAGCAGAGCCCGAAGTATACTCCAACGGCGAAAAAAGCAAGGCCGTCCAGAAAAAAATAGAAGAGCTAAGGGCAAGGGCTGAAGAGCTTTCGGAAAACTGGGCAGAGGCTGCTTCCAAATTGGAAGCGGGAATTCAAATCTGAATAATTTTAATTTTTTCTCTTTCTCTTGGTCGAGTTTTTTGTCAGCAAATTGGAAGAGCTTTCCGGAAGTTACAAGATAGGCACCGGCAGCCAAAAAAAGGACAAACATTACTATTCCGAATATCTTCATAAAATCGCCTCCTCTCCTGCCGAAACAGTAAACAAGGCTGTATAATACGGTAATATTACATATTGCAGCGATTGAATCATAAATAAAAAATTTATAAAAGGGATATTTTACGAATCCGCTAGTCATCGATACCGCATTGCGGACTCCGAAGGGTATAAAGCGGCAAACGATGTAGGTAAAAATCCCATGTTTTTGCAGGGCCTTTAAAAGGCGGTAGGTATTTTCTTTTGTGATAATCTTAGAAAAAAGCCGGATAGATATAGTTCCCTTTGCAATAAGTCTTCCCCAAAAGTAAACCATACAATCACTTATTATCGCCCCTGCATAAAGGGCCGATAAAAAATGAGGGATGGAAGCTTTTTTGCCGTGAGAAAGAAAAGCAGACATCGCAACAAGTACATCTTCAGAAATAGGTAGATTAAAGCCGCCTAAGATTAGACCTATAAAAGCCACAAGTGGGAAATAAGTTATATAGTTACCTATCCAGTTCAAAAACGCCATCAACATGTTGTTTATGTTACATAATTTTAACTAAAAATTCAAGCTCTCTTTGCCATATTTTTACCGATATTTCGGAAGGCATAAGCCATTCACCCCGGGGAGAAAGCGAAAAACCGGTAACCGAAGCTCCTTCTGGACTGCAGGATCTTTTAAACTGCTGGGAGAAAAAGCGCTTATAAAAAAGATTCAGCCATTTTAAAATTTCGGCCTTGGAATAAGAGGAATCCCTAAAGGCTTCACAAGCAAGAAAATAAACCTTTTTAGGCGAAAAACCGTTTCCTATTGCATGATAAATAAAGAAATCGTGAAGTTCATAGGGACCGATTATATCTTCGGTTTTTTGAGAAATTTTTCCATTTTTAGGCGGAAGAAGTTCCGGACTTACAGGCGTATTTATTATATTTGATAGAAGCTCTAAAAATGCGGTGTTTTTCTTTTCATCTTCAAAAAAAATCTTATTTTCGGCAAAAGCAAGTATACAATCTTTTAGAAGAGTCTTTGGAATTGAAGAGTTAATCTCGTACATCGACATCTGATCCCCTCCGTAGGTCATCCATCCCAAGGCCGACTCAGAGAGGTCACCTGAGCCCACCATTATACCGCCGATTTGGTTTGCCTTATCCATCAAAATCTGAGTCCTCTCACGGGCTTGGGCATTTTCATAAGCAATATCATGATTATCGATATCCTGACCTATGTCGGAAAAGTGCTGCATCATAGCCTTTTCAATAGGGATTTCCAAAAGCGTACAGCCCAAGGTCTTTGCAAGAGCCGAGGCATTGTTCTTTGTTTTTTCGGTTGTGCCGAAACCGGGCATGGTAACGGCATAAAGATTTTTAAAATCAATATTTAAAAGTTTAAGGGCATAGGCACTTGCAAGGAGGGCCAAAGAAGAATCCAAGCCTCCGGAAATACCTACAAGGCATTTTGAACAGCCTATAAACTGAAGCCGCCTTGAAAGAGCAGAGCTTTGGAAAAAAATAAGTTCCGAAAAGAAATTCTTATAGATAAACTTTTTATGAAGTTCATCGCAATCAGGTAAAAAAGGATTTTTTTGTACATGATAGTTTAAGGTCTTCTTGGTATTGGAGCGTTCTTTTTCGATTACAATTTCCCAATCGGAATCAGTAGTTTTCGAAAATCTTGAGCCTAATTTTTGTATATTTAAAAATTCCGTATCAATGTCGGAAGCTATGTAAAAATCTTTTGCAAATGATGTAAACTCAAGTTCTTTTCCGTTTTCAAAAATACCGCATTCGCCTGCAAAAACATAATCCGAAACCGACTCCCCCATTCCGCAGTTTGCAAAAGCAATGACCGATTTTTTTGCGGCTGAAAGAGCCTTATACCCTTGCCGCATAGCAGAAGATCCAAGAGGCTTTGAAGGCTCTGCAAGAGGATTTAAAATAAGATCGGCACAAGAAGAAGAATCAAAAGAAAATGAAAAGCCTGTGTTAAAACCGCAAGAATTCTTATAGCTTACAATAAATTTAAATTCCTTTCCAAAGGGAATATTTTCTCCGCAGAATGGAATCAGACATGGATCATTTTCAAAATCGGAAAAAATAGAACATAAAAACTTTGAAGGCAGATGAGGTACAAGGGCTATGAGCTTTCCGCTGCTTATTACTACCGAGCAGATATAAAGATTTTGCCTATATAAAAAAGGAAGGCCGATAACAGACACAATAGAAAACTGCTTAGTTTTTTCGGCTAAGATCTTTACCGCATCAAGGGCTTTTTCGATTAAAAGAGACTGTTTAAAAACGGAACCTAAGGAAGCCCCCGTAATTGAAAGCCGAGGAAAAAGGATTAGATTCACACCGTCTTTTTCCGCTCTTTTTATCTCTTGAAGATGAAGACTTACATTTTCTTCTATACCTGCAAGAGAAATTTTAGGCGATGAAACGGCAATACGGTAAAAGCCCAGTTCTTCAATACAAAAATTAAATCCTTTTTTTTTATCCATCTATTTTCCTTTTTTCTCTTTTATATAAAGAATGAACATAGCGGCAAGAGAACCTAGAATCATCAAGCTGCATAGAATTTGTCCTGTAGATATATTTGTCCACGATTCATAAACATAAATATTAGCGGCCCCTTTTCCAAAGGATATAGGATAGCCCTTATTGGCATCCGGCTGGCGGAAGTATTCGATAAAAAATCTAAAAAAACCGTAGCCTAGCGTATAAACACAGACCAAAAAACCGTCAAAGGGCTTTTTTTTGCGGAGAAGCCATAAGATCAGCCAAAGCACAATTCCTTCAAAAAAGGCTTCATAAAGCTGGCTTGGATGACGGGGCAGATTTATCATTGCAGCCCCCTCTTGCACGGCAATACCTGCTTTTTCTGCAAAATCCCTTACCCAGCTTTCGGCCAGATAAAATCGATCCGAAATAGGAGTTTGAGGAAAAATCATTCCTATATTGCTAGTTGTTATTCTACCATAAAGTTCTCCGTTTGCAAAGTTACCCAGACGGCCGAAGGTGTAGCCTAGAGGAATTGAAACAGCCATAAGGTCTGCAACTGCTGCAAATTTAAATTTATATTTTTTTGCCCAAAAAACAACACCCAAAAAACCGCCTATAAAGCCTCCATGATAAGACATCCCTTGAAAACCCGTAAAGTTTAGTTTTCCGGCTCCATCTCCTGCAAATGGCCAAAAAATCAGCCAAGGGGCTTTTAAATAGGTTTCGGGATTATAGACGAGGGTTCCGAAAATTCTCGCCCCCAAAATCAAACCTAAAATTCCCCAGATAAAAAGATTTGCAATATCATCTTGTGTCATAGCCTTTTGACAGCCTGAATACTTTTCAAATTCGCCATGCTTTGCCTGATAAGAAAACAAAAAATAGGCTATGCCAAAGGCAACAAGATACATAAGACCGTACCAACGCAAAAAAGGCAATCCCGGAATAATTTCGGGATGAAGCCATGAAGGATATTGTATAGCTAAAAGCACTTTAAACCTCTTATTATTCTAATTCTACTTCGATTTCTCTTATCGGTGAACATATAATCTGTCCCGTTTTTTCATCGAACTCAAAAAACACATTATGATGGGTTTCCATAACTTCAAAATAACGGCCGTGGCTTTCAAGGACGACTCCGGGATAAACCGAACCGGTTACCTTAATTTTTGAAGGAATATGAAATTCAAAATTTTCTTTTAGATTAAATATGCGCACCGTAAGAGAACTGTTTCTTTTTAAGAGTTTAACCTTTTGCTGTCTTAAGGCATCGACATCAGGAGGATTTGCCTGTAAGTCTTTTTCGATTTTTGCAAGTTCGGCATTATTATCTTCTATTTCTTTTTCACGGACTTCAATTTCATCTTTTATTAAGTAATCCTGCCCGAACGAGATAATAGTCCTTATTGTTTTTTCGGCACCTAAATCATGAACCGATACCCCTTTCGCTGCATGGATACTTCCTCCAAGTAAGACTCCCGGGCTGCCCGTTAAATGAACGGTTCCGTTTGTTTTTACTAAGCATTTAAAACAATAAGAGGCTATATTTATATCTCCTCCGGAAAAAACCCGTGCATTTTCTGCATATTGAAGGGTTGTCTTGTCCTTAGCCCAAACTGTCCCTCTTCCCTTTCCGTTTATACCGCCGTTTAGAGTAAGAGAAGCCTCAGAATATATAAGAGACTTTTCTACGGTCCCCGTTATTGTCAATTCACCTGTTGACTTAACTTTTACATCATCCTTAATATCTCCGGTAATTATAAGATTTCCCGGAAAGTTGATATCGCCGAATTTTTCATCTATATCGCTTTGAATTGTTTTAAGAGATGAAATTGAAAGAGCATTATTAAAAAAAGAAAGCTCTCCGGATTCGGCTGCAAAAAATTTAATTACATGTTTTTCTTCGGTAACTTTTATAGTTTCGTTATTAGCAGGTATATCCGAAGGTTCTGCATTTTTCGGATCTATGGGCTCTCCGAACACATTTTTACCTTTTTCGCCCTTGGGCAAAAGGAGAGCTGTCAATATAAGCTCATCTTTTTTAACATTTGCCGTATGAAGTTCTTCATTAAAAGCTATAGCCCATTCCAATTTGTAGGAACCGGCAGCAATAGGAGGCGATCCGCGCAATATAACAAACTCACATTCATCATTAACCTTTCTAGCCGATTCTATAATTTCATTTATCTTATCTTCTGAAATTGCATCTAAAAGATTAACTTCATTTAAGGCGGTTTTTACCCCTATCACAGAAAGTCTTTCTCCGGCACCTAAACCGGATTGCAAAATTAGGGAAGCCTCCATTTTGTCACGGCTTATTACAGCCCTAACCCTTGCATCTCTATATGGGACTATGCGGATTTTTAAACCTCTTTCGGTATTTGCAATCAATAAAAGCCCCGTAACACCTGCACGAAGCTCGGAATGGTTTTGCACTATGTTTCTTAAATCTAAGAAAAAAGGATCATTACCTGGAAGGCCGGGAATTGAGTGGCCATATACATCCGTACCGGCTTCGCCTAATCCGGCATCTTCTACTTCATATATTAAATCTCCCTTTTCGACAACTGTAAGGGTTTCAGCCTCGGAAAGAGGGTAATCTTGGTCTGCCGTAGGATTTTCCACATCTGTAGTACGCAAGTCAGGCCGCTTTAATCTGTCAGCAAGACGCTGAACTTCATGATTTGGTATCTGCTCAAAATGGGTTATAAGTTTTTTATCTGGGCCCCTTTTAGGAGGAATTCCTTCAGCAATCTGAATCGATAATTCCATATCTTGAGAATTTATAAATTCATTTAAACTTTCTTTTATTTTTGCAGTGTCAATATTTGCTATATTACTTCTCTGGATAAGCCTGCTTATAGTGGACATATCGACTTCATTAGGAGAATCGGCAGCTTTTCTTATATAAAGATAAGCTGCAGTTTTATCGGTATTTGTCGTAATCCTTGCATCAAAGTTAGGATCTAACTCAAGGCTTAGAGGAGCCGGTTCTATACCTGAATTACAACATTTTTTTAAGTAAGTTTCTATAGTATTTTTACTTATAAGAATTGAATTCCTTATACCGTTTTTTTGAGCTTCATGATACACATCATCAGCTGAAGGGCAATTTGAAGATTCCAGAAGATCGGTAAAGGTTAAAAACCACTTATTGTTCTTGTTTTTCTTCAAATTCCAGATTCTGTTTTCCATATACTTTTTTCCTATACCTTAAAACCCTGCTTAAGAGCTTTTGCAATTTTAGTCTTTAAAAGCAAATTTTCATTTCTTAATACACTAATTTCAAACTGCTGAGATTTTATAATTTCAGTCATTTCACCGGAAGATAAAACCTCGCCTCCTATAAGCTCATCCAGATATTCCATTTTTGATTTAAAATCTATTTCAGCTTCCGCTTCGGCAGATATAAAAGAAGAATCCGAAAGTTCTTTAAAATCCTCATCATTATAATTTTCGGCATCGGATTGAATAAGTTTATCAGCTATTCTATATATAGCTTGTGAAATCATAGATTGAGGCTTATATTTTACTACAGGCAGCCTTGAAGCAAGGGCCTTGTCTTGAACAGAATCGGTGTATATCACGCCCAAATGTTCTATATCAATATTTAAGTATTGCTTCGCTGAGCGGCGTATCTTCATAGCTTTTTCAGCATCTTTCGGATCATCGATCATATTCATTATAATACGGGGCTTTAAATGAGAAAATTTATTTAAAAATTTCTTTGTATTTTCAGGGTCAATTGACATCAACTCCTCTGCGATGCTGGGAATATAAAGACGCTGCATACTCGGAACATCATTTTTTAATTTTTCAAAAAAAGCGGATCCTTTAGACTTTGCAGGAAATGAAGAACTCATCATCCTAAACACAATATTCTTTAAAAAAACATAGGCATCAAGCGTAGAGGTAACTGTGGGTGAAGTTACGACTATTCCTTTGGGTGATAGTAAAAAGAAATCAAGTATACCGAGGTGGGTTCCGGCTCCCAAATCCAAGATCAAAAAATCCGCTTCAAGTTTTAAGAGCTCTTTAACTAAAGAATTTCTCTGATATATTTTTAAGGCTGCAAATCCCGGAATTTCCGAATCTCCCGGTACAAATCTTAGATTTTCATAGTCGGTATCAACTATTATATCTTTAAATTCGGCAGCCTTAATTAAAAAAGAACCTATTCCGTTCTTGCGTCCTTGAATACCTAAGACCAAATGAAGATTAGATGCACCCAAATCAAGGTCGGCCAAAACAACTTTTTTTCCGGCCTGTCCCAAGGCAATTGCAAGGTTTGCTGCTATAAGACTCTTGCCTACACCGCCTTTTCCGCTGGCAATAGGAATTATTTGCATAAAGACCTCTCCCTTTTTAAGCATAAAATTAATATTACAGTATCAATATACAAAAATAACCTTGTTATCCGTGTCTGTAAAATAAACATGTCAGCCGTCCAATCCGTTAGACTTACAAAACTTGCAGTTTTTATCAAAAAGAACCATGATGCTATTATCGATAAAAATTTAATTAGAGCTATCATTCTTAAAAGTAAATGGAATTCTCTTTCCCCATGAAGCAATAAAAAGAAAAATAAAGCCGGTATACATAAAAAGACAAAACATGACCAGTCAACAATACTCAAAGGCCAAGGCTGTTCCTTTTCAACATAAACAAATAGGAGAATCCTGATTATTTCTACTACCAGCCCTAATATATAAAGAGCATAAGGCAAAACCCGTCGCATACCTACAGTTTACGTAACAAAAGCCTCACGGTCAAGAGGGGAAGAGCTTATTTTTCTTTTGAGGCCTTTTTTGCATCTACCTTAAAAAATAAAAGCTTTTCAGTTTCAAAACCGGAATTTAAATCGACTCTCCAATAAAACAGATTCCGTAAACCCATTATTGGGTTTTTAGCATCTGAAATTTTTTCATATATCGGAAGAATAATACAGCCAGCCAATTCGTTAGACTCTACAGTAAATATTGTCTTTCCTTCAGACTCCTCTATTTGAACCCAAGAAACCTTTGAGAAAATATTTTTTTCTTGAGAAGCTTCATATTTTTGATCATCGGCATAAACTGAAACAATCGGGGACTTATTTTCGATCGGACTAACCGATATATCTATTTCTACCATAAAGTATGCCGAAAGATTAAAGGGACTTTCATTTTTCAAAATATACTGAACTTGTACACCCTGGTCATTAAAATTAAACTGCTTTCTTAAAGAAACCGATTGATTAAAGCTTCGGAAACTTCCTTCCGTCTTCATTAAAAGTTCAAATTTAAGTCTATCAAATCTTATATCCTGATAGAAATTTTCGCAAAAAACAGGCTTCGCAATAGCCGACTGAAAATCACCCTCTTTGATTACCTCAAGTTCATCTTTAGATATAAGATGGTCTATAAATAAGCCTGTTTCTTCCGAGCATATATCTGCATAGTTTTTATAAGCGGAAAAGACATCCAGTTCAAATATTTTTCCTCCCAAAGAATGAATATACATATTAAGGTATTCTCTTTGAGATATAAATTCTTTAACACCGTCAAAATCAAAATCCAAGCTGCTTAAGGAATCGGCAAACATTCCCGGAACTCTGGTCTGCTTTTCGGCTAGAAGCAGATTGCGGTAACAATTATTTCTTAATTCTCTGTTATACTTTTCATATTTTAAATCCAAATTAAATAGAATACCGCTCTCCGCCCTCCACAAATCCAAGGAAGAGTTATTTTTACGAGCCTTATCGCCTCTTACCTGATTTACAAGACTATGCACATAAATCATCTTTGCATACATAGAATAAATATTCGGTTTGTTGGCTAAAAGCTGTTTAACTGAGCTGTTTATAAGCTGGTTTGAGAAGATAACATTCGAGGCGATAAAGCCTTTTTGGTATATTTTTTTATTTTTAATGATTTGACCTGAATTACTAAGAGAAATTATTGAGTCAGGCAGCAAAGTAAGGGTTTCAAATTCTTCCATCCATGATTTTTTACCTTCAGATTTATCTAAAAATCGGACAGCCGTCTCACGCGATAAAAATATTACAATACTTGTTTCCGTATTTACGCTGGCATAACTAAAAAGAACATCATAAAAAGCTGCAGGGTGCAAATCCGTATTCTCAAATTCAAAGGTTGCGGGAATACCGAATATAATTTTACCGCTGTCCTCCATACATACGGGAGCAAATGTGTTCAAACCGGATTTAAGAAAAAAACGGAAATCCAGCAGACAATACTCCATTCCGCATTTTTGTAAATTGGAAATAATATTGGGATTCCATGCAAAGTAAGGAAGATACATCCCTCGGGGCCGTTTATACGAGTGTTTACGCAATGTATCTGTCATATACTCTATCTGACCTATCAGATCTGATGAGGGAACCATCGAAATAAAGGGTTCATAAAAAGCATTCCCTAAAATTTCTATTTGTTTCCGTTTATGCATCTCATAAATAACATCAAAAAAAGAAGAGTTTTTCCGCTGTGTCCAATCTAAAAACCTTCCGCTTAAAGCAAAAGTAAACGGAATAGAGGGAGATGAATATAAATTAGAAAAAATATCCTTATAATCTTGAGTATAGTCCTCTTTTAAAAACTCATCGATTATACTGTAATCTGCATGAACAGCAAAACATATTTCCAGCTTTTTTTTATTATTTTTTTCCACAAAATCACCTTTTACAATTTTTAATTATAAATTATTACATAAGCCCTGTCAATCATTAGCAATTAAGAAAAATGGGGAAATATCCGTAAGATAAAATGCCGATAAAATTAAACCTAGACTTATCAATAATAGAGCAGCTTTTTGCCATTCGCTAAAGTTTTCATTATTTTCTACTCTTTGTTTTATTACATGTAAAATAAATAAAAAAACAAATAAGCTTAAAATGCCTGCAAAAATCATTGCAAGGCACTCTTTATAAGTTGCGGCTTGATAAAGGCAAAAAAAGGCAAGACCCCAGCTAAAAACCTTTTCTTCATGTTCCAAAACATAATATTTAGGTAATATAAGCGTAAAGATAAAATTAAAAAACTCTAAAAAAAACACGGTTAAAACCGGAAGTAAAAAATTAAGACTTAAAGGATTTAAAACATAATACGATAAAAACCAAAGAAAGGTTATAGACAAAAATATATGGGTAATATTTTTTATTAAAAATGAAAAAGTTTTTTTAGGATTTTCAATATGTATATAAATATGTTCAAGGCCTATTCCATATACAAAAAGTATAGAAGAAACAAATGTATACAATAAAATTATTAAAAAAAAGTTCATTATTTGTCTCTCCTAATAAAGTTCGACTTCTCTTTAGTAACCGAAAAATATATCCATATCATTAATCCGAGTATTATATATGAGCCTGCTGTAGAGCCCAAAAAACGGAATGCTTGATGTTCGGAAAAGTAAGGCAGGCGAAGCGATAAAAACCCCGATGAAACAGGAAAAGAAATTGAACCGAAAGCAAAAAATTCCCTTAAAGCAGATACAAGTAAAATCAATAATGAATACCATATAGGAATATCCAATGACTCGGAATCTTCATAATAGCTCTTTAGGCCTAAAAAAACAATATAAGAAAATGTTAATATATAAATATATACCTGTATTCCTCCTTGTATTATGGGTATAAGGCCTCCAAGTAGAGAATTAAACATAACTACTCCTGCAATCATA
Source organism: Treponema denticola (assembly GCF_024400535.1). Classification (NCBI taxonomy): domain Bacteria; kingdom Pseudomonadati; phylum Spirochaetota; class Spirochaetia; order Treponematales; family Treponemataceae; genus Treponema; species Treponema denticola. The sequence goes on along the minus strand of NZ_CP038800.1, from coordinate 1,476,513 downwards.
AATAAGTTTACAAAGATATATTTAAAATGAGTTATTTCTAAAAGTTTAGAGATATATGTTCCTAAAAAGCCTAAACAAAAGATAATCCATAAACAAACCGTCAAAACAAGGCCGTATGCAAAATTACTTGCAGCCGGAATTATAGGGCATAGGCCGAAAATAAACACAATCAGTTTTTTATTTGCCGTCATTTTATTAACTCTCCTTATTTATTAAGCCATGCAACAAAGCTTTTTGAAAGGCCGTATCCAGTTTTTTTTGCCAAATTTTTACCGTAAAAGAAGTTATACCGTAATAGGAATGAGGTCTATCAGAAATCTGTCCGGCTAAACCGCAAAAAGAACTTTCCATTATATTTTGTTCTTCCCAAGATAAAAACATTCCCTGATAAATTCCATACTTACCGCTCATATTTACAAAAGAAAGATAGCCTTTTTTTCCGTTTATTTTAACCTCAAAAACTGCATTACAAAAAGTCATGTTAAAATGTTCGGGGTTTACGGATTTTATAAATTCCATATCACGAAAATTTTCACAAAGAGGAGATTTTTTTATAATATACTCAGCTTCTTCTAAATATGCAGACCGTTTTAACCCTGCCGTTATATAAGAGCTGCCCCATAATATAAGTCCGGTTGCAATAAAAAAAGAAACAAGTAAGGCATATTTTTTAATTTTTTCCGTATTTGCATTATTCATATCGGCTCCTTTTTTTAGCCTGTATTTTTATCTCCAGTCTTTCAATTAAAGGGGAGATAATATTTGTAAGAATTATTGTAAAAAAAATGCCTGCCGGAGAAGCACCTTGAACACAAATAAAAAACCCGAAGAGCCCCATTAAAGTCCCGACCATAAGCTTTCCATATTTTGTTTTTGGAGAAGATGAAGGCTCTGTCATAACAAAAAAAGCAGAAAATAAAACGCCTCCAGTCAAAAGAGCCGATAGTATATCGCCCGTAAAATATGTATGTGAAACAGGGACCATGCCGAAAACCCATACCAACAAAGAATAAACGGCAATAAATGCTGCCGGAAGAATAAAATCAACAGCCTTAACCGAAAATAACACAATTGAAGAAAGCAAGGTAATTATATTATACCTAAATGCCGGTATAACCGATGTGGAATTTAAAAATAGACTTATATAACCTTCAGGAAGGGTTACACCTACACTATGCAATATAAGAGAATTAAAAAAAGAGGTAATGGTAAAATCAGCTTTAAGCCGTATAAGACCATTAGCTTCCATGACGGCAAAAAAGCTCCCGTTTTCCCTTAAAAGGGAAAAATTTGCAAGAACAGGAGGAAAGGCTTCAGGATGTGAAATATATGCAATACATACAGCAAAGGCGGTAGGATTTATCCAATTCTTGCCTATACCTCCAAAAACTGTTTTTGTAATAAATAATGAAAAAGCACTTAAAGCAAAAACAAAAATAAATCCTATTTCTGTAGGCATAAAAAAGCCTATCAAAACTCCTGAGATTATAGTTTCAAGAGATAAGCTTAGCTTTGAACCGTTTAAATACCTGATTAAATTTTCAATAAATATCACGCCTAAAACCGAAAAAATTATATTTAAGAGAGCATAAAGGTCTGCACTTAAGGCAAGGATTAAAATTTGAATTCCTAAAAGAGAAAGAATACAGATATTTATTTTAGAAGCCGGCAATCGGGTATATACAAATGGAGCAGCAGTTAAAGTTATGTCCGAATAGGTTTTCATCAAAAACCTCCTTTTTTAAGTTTGGCAGCGGCATCTACTATAAGAGCAGATAGGGGAATCCTTGCAGGACAACAAGCTGAACAGCAAGCACATCCTGTACAAATTTCTATTTGTTTTAAAATATCGGAGTCTAAATTTTCCCTTTCGATAGATCCTATAGATTCGATATATCTTACAATTTTTTTAGGCTCCAAATATAAGGGGCAAGAGTTAAAACAAAGTCCGCAATTTATACATTCCGAACTAGAATGTTTTTTTACAATCTCTTTACCCAAAATATGAATTGATTTTAATGTACTTGTTACAGGAATATCCAAACTGTCTATCGATAGCCCCCCTACAAGCCCATTTAAAATAATTTGTTCAGGTTTTGTTTTAAAACCTCCGCATTCTTCAATAAGGCTTCCTATAGGAGTGCCTATTCTAACATTTAAAACCTTAGGTTCATTTACAGCCTTTCCCGTTATAAGTACATATACGGCTGTAATGGGTTTATTTGTCTTTACAACCTCATATGTATAAATTGCCGTAGGTATATCGATTAAAAAAATATTTCCCTCATTTTTTAAATAATTATTTTGGACTAATGGATAAGAATTTGAAGCATTTATAAATTTTACATTGCAAAAAGCTTCGCAAGAAGCGGATATTTTTTCCAGCTTAGGCAATTCAGCTTTACTCAATTTATGAATACATGTAACGGAAGCAGCATTAAGTATCTTGGCTATTATGCCAAGTCCTTCGGCAACTTTTCCAAAAAAATTATCAAACAATATAGAGTCAAGCCCCGAAGACGGATCCTTATCAAAAAGATTTATATAAATATCGGCAGGTCCTTTCTTTAAGGTATTTCTTATTTGGTATGCTAAAGGAATATTGGAACTATGAGCCGTATTTATAATTCCGGCATAAGTTATTGCATTTATAATTTCAGAATAAGAGGCTTCTTTCCATGAATAATCAGCGGAAGGCCGTCCAAGTATATCAAAAGAACCTTCAAGTATTACCGCTGCAGAATATATTTTTTTTCCGTTAGGAAGACTAAAATTCACAAAGTCATATAAAATTCCAGGTATCGAAGAATATATGCCTATAGAAAAAGGCCCCTCGGTACGGGCTATAATCTGTCCCTCTTTAACGGATTCACCTCTCATTACAAGAGGTTCCGGAGCACTCTTGGTTCCTACGGCTATTGGGATAAAAGCCCTTGGAGGCAAAAAAGCATTGCCTTCAAATGAGGCTGAGAGTTTAGGATACTCTAAAACCTCTCTGCCCCGCTTAAACGTCAAAAAATCTGTCATTTTTCAAACACTCTCAGTAATATAATCATTAAAGGCATTACTGCCGAAACAAGGGCTACAAGCAAGGCCGCACTATTATACCGATTAAGGGGAAACTTTTTCGATCCATAGGAGGCTGTTATAAAATGCCCCTGCATATAAAGCAAATCTTCAATTGACGGGCTTATTCTAAAAGATATAATACTATGTATAAACTCATCATCCAAGTTAAATATAAGCCCGTCAGTTTCGGTTACAATACCTTTTTCATCAACAGAAAAATCGCTAAAACTTACCCTATCCTTATCTTCCGAAGAAGAATCTAACCTAATAAACGGAATTATCTTTTCATTCCAAGAGTCGGATATAAGATTACCCAAATCAGGAAGCTCATCTCCTTTGCGCAGAGCCTTAAGTTCATCAAATGTCTCTTTGGAAAAACCTTCAAACTTAACCGATGATGCTGGCATTGGGAGATATAGGGTATTTTGATAAGCTTTAATTGTCTTATTAAAGCTAAAGTGTAAAAATAATGCTGAAAAAACAATAGAAAACATAGTAAGAGCCGAAACAATGAATAGGTATTTTGTGTTCCAAAACTTTGCGATTGATTCAGGATTCATAACATAGGCCCTTATTGTTTTATGAATTTTTTGATTATCTATTTTCTCAGATATAAAAAAGTTCAATCTTTCAATAATATAGTTTAAAGAAGCTGCAAGTATTAAAGCAAAAATAAAAAGTATCAATGAAATATTACTATTAAATTTTGCAATTATTAAAGCTACAAAAGGGAAAAAGACTAAAAGCGGATTTTTCTTTATCCTCAATAAAAGCTGTTCCTTAGTAAATTTTAAGGATGTTCCTATAGCTTCAAGCCAAAAAACTATCGTATACATAATTAGAATTGAAGATGATAGTGCTAAAATTCCTTTTTGGAAAGCTGCATATATAATAAAAGGAATAACTGAGGTAAGGTAATTTTTTTTTCGTCCTGTATAAAAAAAGGTTATAAAAAAGAATATTAAAACAACAAAAAATTGAAATACTGAAAAAACTGAATTATCTTCTATGTAAAAATACTCTACATTCTGCTTTAAAAAAGTAAAAAAATCTTTGGTTATAGTCCTATCTGAAGGAATATACATATATCTTATATTTTCTTGATCATTAATAAACCACTGGGAATATCTTTCCTTATCCGTAAAAGGAAAGCCCGTATATCCTTGTTCTTCTAAATTTATAAACCTTTTTTCGATAGTTTCAGAAGAAATAACTCCAGTAATCCCGTTTTTTTCTGCTGCCTCCAAAATAGAAGCCTCATTTGCCTCCATAGGCAAAAATAAGATGCGGTAATTTTTCCATACGGTAGATTGCGAAAAAATAGGAATAAAAATTAAAAAAAATAAAGAGATAACCAATAAAAAACCGGCTGTAATATCAAGACCGAATATATACTTTTTAGATTGATTCATAACTTTTATCCAAAATATGCAAATAATATTGCGGTAATAATACCTAAAATTATACCTGCAACAGCTTCAACCGGTTTATGACCTTGAATTTCGCGTACAGGTCTAAAACTATACTCCTTATTTTTTTCGATAAATTTTGAGCCTAAATCGTTTAAAGCCTTAGCCTGCAATCCGCTTGATCTTCTTACACCCACAGCATCCCGTATAACTATAACAGCCATAAAAAAAGCAAAGATAAACAGGTCAGAGTCAAATCCCTGTCTTATTCCTATACTTACCGTTAAAGAAGCTACTAGAGCAGAATGGCTGGAAGGCATGCCTCCTGTCCTCCAAAGCACGAGCTCTACAAAATCAATGGGATTTTTTATTGAAGAATTAAATAATGCAAAAATAGTCTTTATAACCTGACTCATAAGCCAGCTTGTTATGGCCGACAAAAAAATCGGATTAGAAAAAAATAAGGTCCATTGCATTTTATACATTGTTTCCAACATAACACTAATTCTCTACAAAATAGCTCTTTTGTCAAGTCTGTAAATGGTATATAATATAGAAATGAGTAGAGAAAATAAGATTTTTTTTATATGTGAAGACGATTCAGGCAGAAGATTGGACAGGGTTGTCCGAAAATTTTTAGGAAATATACCTCTTTCAGGCATATATTCTGCAATCCGACAAGGGAAGATAAAAATAAACGGAAAAAAGCAAAAAGGCTCATATTTGACTAAAAAGGATGACGAAATTTTGATAGATCACAGTCTTTTCGATCCGGTACAATCAGCAGATGATAATGTTTTAAAGGCTTTGAATAAGAAAAAAGAGTCAAAACCTCTTTTAAAACCCGATATAATCCTAAAAACCGATGATTTGCTTTTTATCAATAAAAGGAGCGGAGAGGTAATACATGGAGAAAAAAGCCTTTGCGAGGCTGTATTAAAATATTTTCCTCCTAAGGAAAAAAGCCTTTCTTTTAAGACCGGAGCCCTGCATCGTCTGGATAAGGATACAAGCGGAATTTTGACCTTTTCTCAAAGCCTAAAAGGAGCCCAACTCTTTTCAAAAGCCCTCCGGCAAGGTAAAATAAGCAAAATATATCTGGGTATAACTGAAGGGAAGCCTTCTTTAAAAGAATTTAGGAATAAAATAGATGGAAAAGAATGTCTTAGCCTTGTAAATGTAATAGAATTTTCAAAACAAAAAAATTTAAGCCTTGTACTCTTTAATTTGATAACCGGAAGAAAACATCAAATAAGAATACAATGTGCCCAATTCGGAACACCCTTATTAAACGATAAAAAACACAACCCAAAGCAAAAAAAAATATCTCCGGCTTTTCCAAAAATAGTCTCTGGCACATACTTTCTCCACGCTTATAAGCTTATTTTTAAAGAAAGTTTATTAGATGGCTTGCCTCTCGAAATAACAGCTCCCCTGCCCGATCGCTTTAAAATCGTAATAAAAAGCCTTTTTGGCATAGAAGCTGAAAAAATAAATATAACATAAAGCTTGTATTCAGTAGGAGCCGGTAAGCTCGTAAAAAGGCTGCCTATAGTACGGCCTTAAAAAGACCTATTTATAGACAGCCCAGCTCATATTTTTAAAATTTAACAAAAAATCTTAAAATAAAGATAACAAATAATATCCATGTAACTACCGGAATTTCTTTAAATTTGCCTTTTATAGATTTTAAAATAACATATGATAAAACTCCGTATACAATGCCTTCCGCAACGCTATAGGCAAAGGGCATCATAATCATAGTCAAAAATGCGGGGATACCCTCTGTAGGATCCTTATAGTTTATTTCCCCTGCTTGGGTCATCATCAAAAAGCCTACTATTATTAAAGCAGGAGCGGTGGCCGCAGCAGGAATCAATAAGAAAATCGGAGAAAACAACAAGGCAATGATGAACATACCGGCTGTAACCACAGATGTTAAACCGGTTCTTCCTCCGGCTGCAACACCGGCTGTACTTTCTACATAGCTTGTTACCGTTGAGGTTCCGAGAGCTGCACCTACTACCGTTCCGATAGCATCCGATAAAAAGGCCTGCTTAATCTTTGGAATATTGCCATCTTTATCTACAAGGTCTGCCTGAGTTGCAACGCCTACGAGGGTTCCGACCGTGTCAAAAATATCTACAAAGAGGAATGAAACAAATACAATAAAAAACTTAAAAGAAAGAACATTTGAAAAGTCAAAATTTAGTACGGCAGGAGCCGAGGGGAGACTTATGGGAGACCAGCCATCCCAGCCTCCAAACGGAACCGTAATCTTTAAGGGAATGCCTATGATGGTTGTAATTAAAATACCTATTAAGATTGCTCCCGGTACCCTTAAAATAAAAAGAGCACAGGTTATAACCAAACCGATAAGGGCTAAAACGGCAGGAGAGCCCCAAGTGAATTCTCCTAGTCCTACGAGGGTCGCAGGATTATCGACAATTATGCCCGAATTTTGAAAAGCAATAAATGTTATAAAGATACCTATACCTGCGGCTACAGCTTTTTTAAGATTAAGAGGTATGGATTTTACTATAGCTTCACGGATGTTTACGGCTGAAAGTAAAATAAAAAGAACGCCTTCTAAAAATACGGCCGTTAATGCCGTAGACGGGGAATAACCTAAGCCGATAACAACGCTATATGTAAAAAAGGCATTTAATCCCATTCCTGAAGCAAGGGCAACAGGCAGATTAGCCAAAAGGCCCATAGCAAGGGTTGCAATAGCGGCGGACAGAGCGGTTGCGGTAAAAACAGCCCCCCTCTCCATTCCGGCTTCACTCAAAATCCCGGGATTTACAGCCAAAATATAAGCCATTGCCAAAAAAGTTGTAATACCGGCAATAACTTCCTTCCGCACAGTAGTCTTGTGCTCCTTCAGTTTAAATAACTTTTCCATAAAATAGAAAATCTCCTTGTGCCGTATTGTAGCATAATTTATATTTTACAGCAATATAAACATATTTAATTATAAAAAAATTAGCCTTAAATACAAAAAAACAATATATATAGGTATGAAAACAAAAAATTTTTTTATAGAATTTATCGGGATTTGCTCAATTTTAATTTTTGTATGCAATATCCGTTTACAGTCTGAAATACCTGTAGAAAAAGCAAATTTTTCTCTTACACAGAGTATTGATCTTAACCTTAATTATAACCTGAAAGCGGAAGCAAAAAATCCTTTTTTTGAGCTTTATGCGGAAGCAAAAACAGATGATTCTCCTAAATTTGCTCTTATGCCGCAAGGTTTTAGCTTAAAATTCAGTCCCCTTTTATACAAGGAAAAGAAACAGCTTTATCCTGCCCTGTCGTTTTTTTATGGGGGCATCACAAAATCAAGCTTTTTAAATCTTCTGCTTTTTAAGGATAATTTTGAAAAAAAGCCCTTTTATAAAGGAATAGGCTTTGCACCTAAATATTTAATAGGTATCTCAAAATCCAAATTCGATGCAAGTCTAGGTGCCGAATTTGCAATAAAAAATTTTAATTTGGTGTTTTTTTCAGAACAAAAGCCGAAAGAACTATGGCCGGACATTTCTTTTTGTACGGCTTATAAAAAAGAAAATGAGGACATGTTGCTCAATATGAGCCTTTTTTCTTCTTTAACGAATTCAGCCTACTCTCAATTTAATCTAAAGGCACCTGCTTATGATCAATTTTATTCGGGAGAATTTATATTAGCCGAAATAGGGGGAATAGTATCTTCCGTATTTTTACTTGCAGGCGGAATAAAAATTCCTTATGAAAAAACATCGGAAACCGGTAAATTCGATTTAAACTTTTTAGGTAAGGCCGAGTACAATTTTCAAAGCGAGTATTTTGAGGCTAATACTGGGACCATATTTGAAAATGATGGAACTTTAAAAGCCTTTTTTCAACCTAAAATTTCGGTTGATGCTTTGGATTTGGGCTTATCTTATAATTTTTTACGAAAGTATTTTGAAAAGAAAAAGCTGTTCAAAAATTTTCATTCGGGAGGAATGGGTTTAGGTCTTAGCTTTACAAAATGTAAATTTACCGGAGAAGTTTATTATGATGACGCTTTATGGGATATTAAAGGACAAATAAAAATTCCTATAAACCTTTTTTTCAACACTCTCTTTTCAATAGAAGGGAGTACAAAACTGGAAGAAAAATCAAAAAATCCCTTTATAGCAAAAAACTATTCTTTTTTATCGGATATTAAAATAAAATTTAACAAGAGTTTCAATATAGATCTTTCAGCTTCTTTTATGCAAAAAAATAAAATAGTAAAGATAAATAATAGCCCATATATAGTTTGGGAAAAAGGAGTTTTTAGCTTTTCCGCTCAGGCAGAATTTATAAAAAAGACGAAGCTGACATCAAATTCTTTTAAGGGAGAAATAGTATTGGAAACCGCCGAACCTTTTATAAAAGGAAGCCTTACATATAAAATAAGCTTTTAAAATGCAAAGTGCCAAAGAGTCTCGTGTTCATAAATTTCGCCCGGCTTAATTACGGTATTGGGGAAATGAGGCTGATGTAACGAATCCGGGAAGGATTGACTTTCAAGGCAAAGGCCTGCAAATTTATTGTAGACGTCTCCGTTTTTACCTAGTTCATTGTTAAGAAAACCGCCCGTATACATTATAAGAGCAGGTTGGGTTGAGTAGACGGTTAATATCCTCTTGGTAACGGGCTCTTTTACTATTGCGGCCAAGGTTTTATGGTCGCTGACTTCTTTTTTTATAACCCAGCTGTTATCAAAACTTCCGCCTATTTCTTGTACGCCCTCGCTCAAAAGCCGCGGTTTTCTAAAATCATAGCCCGTATTTTCTATCTTTAAAAATTTACCCGTCGGAATAAGCTCTTGATTAGTTTCAAGATATTGCTCGGAAAATATTTGAACTTCATGATTTAAGACCGAAACATAGGAACCGTTAGACTGCATTCCGGCAGGATTTAAGTTAAAATAGCTGTGATTTGTAAAATTAACCGGTGTCGTTTTATCGGACACGGCCTTATATCTTATAATAATCTCATTATCCGGCGTAAGAGAATAGCTTACTTCAATTTTTAAATTTCCGGGGAAGCCCTGCTCTCCATCGGGAGAGGTACGCGAAAAAACAACTCCCGCTTCTTGTCTGTTTTTAAATGTTTTTGCCTCATATAAGACTTTATCGTAAAAAGGATAACCTCCATGAAGACAGTGTTTACCGCCGTCATTGGGCGTTAAAAGATATTGCTGATTCCCTAAAGTAAATTCCGCATTTGAAATTCTGCCTGCATATCTGCCTATAAAAGAGCCGAAATGCGGAAAATTATTTATATAGCCGATAAAGCTCGAATATCCTAAAACAACATCGTCAAAGCCGCCGTTTTTTGAAGGTAAAAGAATTCCCGTAATACAGCATCCGTAATTAGTACAACAGAGTATCATCTTACCGTTAAAAATCGTAAATAGTAAGGCCTTATTTCCGTTTGAAAAAGTTCCGAATTCGGTCGTTGTTATCTTCATATTGTCCTCCCAATATTTATAATTAAGTATAGCATATTATTGTATTATATGATAGAATGCGGCCCGGAGAATTTTATGAAACACAAAATTATATTATTTTTGGCAGCTATCTGCCTCCTTTTCGGTTGCACCAAAAACGAAACACAAAAACCGGTTACCATGGTATTTTTGCCGAATGAATCAAGCGATGCCATGAAAGATGCTCGGCAAGCTTTTATGGAAATAATAAGCGAAGCTGTAGGCCGTCCCGTCGAAATCAAAACGACAACGGATTATAACATAGCCTTAGAAGCAATTATATCCGGAAATGCAGACATGGCTTATATCGGAGCCGAGGGTTATATAAATGCCCATAAAAGAAATCCGGCCATTGTACCGGTAGTAACCAATTCAGGGCCCAGCGGTACATTGGAAGATGCACTATACTACAGCTTTATAGCGGTAAGAACGGAAGACGCAGCTCAATATAAAGATGGAGCCGGCTATGACTTAAACCGCTTAAAAGGAAAAAGCATTTCATTTGTTTCTACAAGCTCTACATCTGGCTTTGTAATTCCTGCGACCCTGCTCGTAAAAAAATTCGGCATAAACAGTACCGATGAGCTTATTCAAGGAAATTCCGTTTTTTCTAAGGTGCTATTTGCTGGTTCCCATCAAGGCTCTCAAGTTAATCTATTTAGAAAGGATGCAGATGCCGCAGCCTTTGCAATTCCTCAAACAATAGGGGTCTATGATTTAATTGAAGGAGAAGCCTATCAAACAGGAGCCGCTTATAAGGTTGTAGAAGGAGCTATAGAACCCTTTGACAAGTTTCCCGGAAGCGAAATTACCATAATCCAATCAATTCCGGTTTTAAATGCCCCAATAGTCATGAATACAAAGACCCTGTCCCCCGAAGAACAGAAAAAAATACAGGAGGCTCTTACCTCCGAAAAAACGGCAAATAATCCCGGTATTTTTAAAATAAAAGACTCCGACAAAAAAGGAATGTATCCCAAATACACGGAAAAAACAAAACTAGTTAAAACCACAGATGCTTGGTACGATAAAATCAGAAATTTAACAAAATAAGTTTGAGAAAGTTTGTAGAAAGGCCTTGACATAATGCTGCTTATATGCTATACTCTCCCCCACATCGCAGGGTAGAGCAGTTGGCAGCTCGTCGGGCTCATAACCCGGAGGTCGGAGGTTCGAGTCCTCTCCCTGCTAATCTTTTTTAAAGGCACTCATCTGAGTGCCTTTTTTATTATACCCGATAATCTTTTAGGCCTTCAAATAATCCTTTAATATTAAAATATACGAAAAAAAAGGAGTTTTTAATAAAAGCTCAAGCTTCGATTATAACAACGGCGGCGGCGGTCGTTTTTTCATGGCTTAGTGAAAGATGAAGAGCTGCCCCGCCCTTTTTCTTTAAAGCTTCAAGGGCAGTTCCGGAAACTTTTAAAAAAGGCCGTCCTGTTCTATCATTTACAACAACTATATCTTTTAGCTTTATGCCTGCGAGACCCGTTCCAAGAGCCTTCCCAAAAGCTTCTTTTGCAGCAAAGCGGACAGCCAAAGAACGGGCTGCTCCATTCTCTTTAGAAAGCACGTATTCAATTTCTTCTTCACTAAAAAACCTTTGAAGCAGCTTATTATCCTTCAGCCATTTTTCAAGGCGGGAAACCTCAACTATATCTATTCCAAGCCCGAGTATCATAAGTTTTAGTCGGAAGATTTAGCTTCGCGCAGTTTAACTTCAAACTGTATATTTTTAGGGGCAGCATCTATAAGAGAAAGTTTTCCGGGAACTACGGCCTGAACCGGCAGGCTGTACACGCCGGGCTTTGTTATATTCGCACAGCTGACGCGTAAAACCGTAGAAGGAGGTATCCAAGAATCAATGATGGATTTAGCGCCTCTTACACTGAGATTTCCTAAAGGAATTTCGCTTATTATTTCAAGGGTTTCATTTAGGTTATCAAAATACAAAACAATATCTTCATATTTTTGAATAGTAACAATTTCTCTAATCTTCAATGAATAGGCAATTTTTGAAGTCCCAACTATTGAAATAAGGGGATTAGGAGTAAAGATATCGGCATATCCTGAAAAACCTGTTTTTCTATTATCAATTTGTACGCTATTGGTAGATAAATCTTCAATTTTGCTGACTACTGAAACCGGCCCCCTAATCTCAACAGTAGAAGGGTCCACATCTCTTTCATATACTTCATAATTTTCAGCAGGAGTTCCGCCTAAGCTTAGATAAACATTTACTCTTTTTGATAAACTTTGCTCAAGAACAAGTTTTATCTCTGAAGGCTCCACCTGTACCTCAAAATCGCTTACATCTGAAGCCAGCCCTTTTAATTTTGCCTGAATTGGAATACGGTATTCTCCCGGGCTTGTAATTGAAGATAAGTCCATATAAGCAGTAATGTGCTCTTCCATAATCGGAGCTATAACCGTCGAATCCCCCCAAACCGAAATCTTGACCAGTCTAGGAATATTAACAGCCGGAACAAGGTCTCCCGAATTTTCTATTACGAGGGGAATATAAAAATACTTCTTTTCCAAAAGGCTGCCCTTATAAAGCTGTACCAGCACTATAGCAAGGGCAAAACTTATAACCTTTGCAAGCCAATTCTCTGTTAAGCGGTCAAATATTTTTTTAATTTTCATCCTGCAAGGCCTCCGCTAAATCTAAGGATTCTTCTTGAACAAAATATTTTTTTATTTCTAAAAGCTGCTCAAGCTGAGCTACAACTTCATCGGCACTCAAATCGTAATAAAGGTGGGAATCATAGGCAAGGCTTAAAGCTCCTGTTTCTTCGGATACGACAAGAACAACGGCATCCGTTTCTTCGGAAACTCCGATTGCCGCTCTGTGACGGGTTCCAAAGCTTTTCCTTATATCCTGCTGCTCCGAAAGCGGAAGAAAACAACCGGCCGAAACTACCATTCCGTTCTGTACAACAGCAGCTCCGTCATGGAGCGGTGTATCATGTCCGAAAATAGTAACAAGTAAACTCGATGAAAGATCCGCATTTAGTTTTGTGCCCGTATCTATAATATCCTTTAAACTATTTCGGCGTACAAAAACTACCAACATTCCCCGCCTTTTATCGGATAAGATTTCGGCAGCCGTAACAATAGAGTCTATATGACTATGGTTGGAGTGTTTTCCTGTTCTAAGCCAGTTGCTCTGCCCTATCTTTAAAAATATTTTACGAAGTTCGGGTTGAAATACGATGGCTACACCTATAACAAGTCCGGGACTCAAGGTATTTAAAATCCATAAAAGAGTTTTAAGATTAAAAATCATGGCAATTGCATAAATCACCAATATAGACATTGCACCCTTTATAAGCTGAATTGCCTGAGTTTTTAATAAAATTTGATAGGCCTTGTACATCAAAAATGCAAGTAAGAGCACATCAAAAACAGGCCTTAAGTAGGAAGAATAAAAAGCTGTAATGTTTCTAATAAATTCCATATTTTAAATATTCTCCTCATATCCGCGAAGCGGTAAATCATTTATATGCAAAGCGGCAGAACCCGAAACGGTATTAGTCTCGGTAAAAAGCAATTCTGCTGCTTGTGCTATGTGTTCTGCCGATACGCCTGCACCCTTAAAAATTTCAGAGCGGGTACCATGCGGAAAAAACATATCTTCAAAGGCAAGCACCTCGGTTTTTTTATTTTGATATCCGGTTTTGTTATTTTGGAATCCTGTCTTGTTGCTTTCATACCTTAAAACAAGGGATTCCAAATATGAGCTTAAACTGCCTATCTTCATACCGTCTTCTACAAAAAGAATGTATGAATAGTTTTTTGTAATGTTTAAAAAATAGTTTTCGTCTATCGGTTTTGCAAATCTAACATTATAGATATCCGTAAAAATGCCCTTATGAGCAAGGATTGCAGAAGCCTCTTTAACTTCCCTGTACATTCCTCCGGTACAGGCTATTAAAATACAGCTCTTATCGGAATTCTTTATAAGTACGCCGCGGCCTTTTTCTATATTTTGAGAAAACTCGGGGATTTCTTTGGGACAATCGGCCTTGGGGTACCTTATTGCTACAGGATTATCCTGCATAAGAGCCCAAGAAAGCATTAAATTCAACTCTTTTTCTGAGGCAGGGCAAAGGATTGTCATGTTTGGAACAGGGCGCAGCAGGGCAATGTCAAAAAGGCCCTGATGGGTTTCTCCGTCTGCCGGAACGGGACCTGCACGATCTATAGCAAAAATTACGGGTAAATTTTGTATTGAAGTGTCATGTATAACCTGATCTATTGCACGCTGTAAAAAAGTGCTGTAAATTGCCGCAACGGGCTTCATACCGGCCACTGCAAGCCCGGCTGCAAAGGTAACGGCATGCCCCTCGGCGATTCCTACATCGAAAAATCTTTCAGGAAATTTATTATGAAATAGAGAAAGGCCGGTACCCGATTCCATGGCAGCTGTTATTGCAACAATTCCGGAATCTTTTTCGGCTTCTTTTACCAAAGCTTTTCCAAAGGCTTGAGTAAATGTAATCGCATCATTTTTTTCTACCTTGCCATCGGCAATATTAAAGGGCCCTACCCCATGAAAGGCAGCAGGATTTATTTCCGCCAAAGGATAGCCCTTGCCCTTGATAGTTTCTACAAGCATTACAACGGGACTGTTTAATTTTTTTACATTTTTTAAAACCTTTTCAAGTTCTTTTATATTATGTCCGTTTATCGGACCTACATATTCAAAACCGAAATCTACAAAAATGTTGTTTTTGTAGAAGATACCCTTCATACCTCTTTTTAAACGCCAAATTATAGAATTAAGTTTGTTTCCTACAAGGGGAATTGAACCCACAGCCTTGTCAAAGAGGTACTTAAAACGCTGGTAGCCTTCATGTACCGTGAGGCGGCTCAAATACTCGGAAAAAGCTCCCGTATTTTTGCTTATGGACATTTTATTATCGTTTATTATAACGATTAAATCTTTTTTTAACTCTCCGGCATTCGAAAGAGCTTCAAAAGCCATTCCGCCGGTCATAGCACCGTCGCCTATAACGGCTATAACCTTTCCGGTATCGTTTTTTAGTCTTTTTCCTTCAAGAATACCTAGGGCTGCAGAAATGGAGGTTGAAGCATGACCGGTATTAAAGGCATCATGGACACTTTCTTCTCTTTTAGGAAAACCGGAAAGACCTTCCCAAAGGCGCAATGTAGAAAAGCGGGATTGTCTGCCTGTTATCATCTTATGTGTATATGCCTGATGACCTACATCCCAGACTACCGCATCATGGGGACTGGAAAAAACCCTGTGAATTGCAAGCGTAAGTTCAATTACACCAAGATTACTTGCAAGATGGCCGCCGTTATGCCCTACTACAGTGAGAATTTCTTTTCGTATTTCTAAAGCGAGGGCTTTAAGTTCATCATAGGAAAGGAGCTTTATGTCCTCAGGGCCTTTTATTCTACTTAATAAGGTGTTATTTGTCATTACATTCCACAAAAATCTAAAAAAAGGGGCTTCAAAACCGAGCCCCCTTTCCGTTTAACTGAAAGTTAAAGATATTTGAACAATTAGGGGAAAACCCGCCTAATTTATTTCTTGTTCTTATGTCGATTCTTTCTAAGCTTCTTCTTTCGTTTATGCGTCGACATCTTCTTTCGTTTTCGTTTTTTTCCGCAAGGCATTCCGGCTCTCCTTAAATAAAATAGTATGGATTTAATAATATTACAAAATGGAGAGCTTGTCAATACTAAAGCCTCATTTTTTTAAGGATAATTAAAATTCTCGGCTTCCTTGACATTACAGGTATTTGAATGTAGAATTATAGAGTAAATACTTTTATTTTATGAGGATTTTATGACAAAACAAAAAGTATCGGCGGCTCCATCTGTGCGGAGACTGCCGTCCTATCTTCATCTTATAAAAAAAGCGGATGATGAAGGTTTGGAGTATATTTCGGGAACTGTTATAGCCGAAGAATTAGAACTCGAACCTATTCAGGTTAGGAAAGATCTTACAATTACAGGAATTGTAGGTAAACCCAAAAAAGGTTATCCCGTAAAAGACCTAATAAAAGCCATCGAAAAATTTTTAGGCTGGAATAGGGAAAGAAAAGCCTTTGTAATAGGGGCCGGAAGTTTGGGCACGGCTCTTTCAGGCTATCAGGGATTTAGAGAACACAGTCTAAATATTTGTGCAGCCTTTGATTCCGATAAAAGGAAAATCGGAAAAAAAATCCATGGACTTTCCATTTTTGGAATGGATGAGTTAGAAGAAAAATTCAAAGAATATATGCCTGAAATTGCGATATTAACCGTACCTTCAA